>JBBAXA010000058.1:0-28234 GCA_040396935.1 Pirellula sp. | reverse complement strand
ATGATAAAAATCTGGCGAGACGGGCCTACCTTTTTGTGAACAAGGCATGGGGCTATGGAGATCCGAATCCGGATCATTACTTCTTGGCACCAAACTATCGTATGAATGAACTGACGGGGGCGGTCGCTCTCGCCCAATTGGATAAATTGGACTTCAGCGTGCACGCTAGAATCCGAACAGCCAAAATGCTGACGGACAGGCTCCAAGGGATCAACGGCGTCCACACTCCGACGATAAGCGAAGGAAACAAACACACCTATTGGAAGTATTGCCTCGACGTCGATCCGGAGGTGATTCCCGGAGGAACGGTCGCTCTGGGTAGGTACCTGAAAGAGAACGGTGTTTTTTGCGCACCACGCTACATCCAAAAACCCGCCTTCCAATGCCAGGTAATTCGGGAGAAACGCACCTTTGGCAACTCAGGTTTTCCTTTCAATCTCGCAGCGCAGGAGGCTCTCGATTATTCCGATGCATTGTTCCCTGGAACCCACGAGGCACTATCCCGAATTCTGGTTTTGCCTTGGAGCGAATCCTATGAATCGAGCCACGTGGACTACATCGCCGAGATCATCACTTCTGGCATAGCCCATCTTACGCAATCATGAACGCCCCCACTCTCAAGTTTGCGTTAGTAGGCGCTGGAGGAATCGCCCAGACCCATTTGCAGGCTTTTCCTCGGGTCCACCACGCGAATCTCGTCGCAGTCGTCGACGTACGACAGGACGCGGCTGAAGGAGTCGCGGCAGTCAATCATTGCCATGCATTCACTTCCATACATAGCATGTTGAATCATGCCAGCATCGACGCAGCCATCGTCTGCACTCCGCCGAACACACATCCCTCTCTGTGCAGAGAATTAGCAGATGCTGGAGTCCACGTCCTTTGTGAAAAGCCAATCGCGTTGGATTATCAGTCTGCCTTGGAGATGATTCAATACGCGAAAAGTCAAAACGTACTTTTGACGATGGCATCGAAATTCCGGTACGTGAATGACATGATCGTTGCCAAACAATTGGTTACTTCTGGCATTCTGGGAGACATTCTCCTATTTGAGAATACCTTTGCAGGCCATATCGATATGACGAGACGCTGGAACAGCAATCCAGCGATCAGCGGTGGAGGAGTATTGATCGACAACGGCACTCACTCCATCGATATCGTTCGCTACCTCCTGGGTCCTCTCGAATCGATCCAAGTAATCGAAGGGAAACGTTCCCAGGCGATCGCTGTCGAAGATACGGTGAGAATCCATGCCAAAACAGTAGGGGGGACGCTCGCGGCGATCGACCTATCCTGGAGTATCAACAAACAAACTCCGTGGTATGTAAGTATCTATGGCACACAGGGAACCGTTCTCATCGGCTGGAAGGAATCCAAGTACAAACGCTCCACGGATCAGGAATGGACCGTCTTCGGAGCCGGGTATGACAAATCCCAAGCATTTGCGAGCCAATTAAACAACTTTTGTAACGCGATCTATGGACAAGAACCGCTGCTCATTACATCCGACGACGCGATCGCATCCGCCTACACGATGGACCGCGCCTACGAGTCACTTCGAAAAGATGATTGGATTGCTGTGAGCATGCGTGAGACGTCGGTGGACCGGATCGCGTCATGAGTATCCGTATCCATCCGACGGCAATCATTGAAGACCGATGCTCGATAGGTGATGGCACGTCCATTTGGGATCATGTCCATGTGAGGCACGATACGCGTATTGGGGAACAGTGTATCATCGGAGGTAAGTCGACCATCGCGTACGAGGTGATCATTGGAAACCGATGCAAAATCAATTCGGCTGTCTATATTTGCAATGGTGTGACGATCGAAGATGGCGTGATGATTTCTGCACATGTCGTTTTCACAAATGATCGATTCCCACGAGCTGCTACTCCCGATCTTTCGGAACTACGATCCAGTGAGCCCGATGCGACCACGGGAAAAACATTAGTCTGTTGCGGAGCAACCATTGGCGCGGGTGCCATCATCGGAACGGATCTCACCATCGGCAGATGGTCTATGATCGGTATGGGATCTGTTGTGACCAAGAGCATACCCGATTTTCATTTGGCATTCGGTATGCCAGCGAAAAGCGTTGGGGCGGTATGCCGCTGCGGACAACTGCTCGCTATGTTCGCAGATTCTTCGACGGAGGACGAGATTTATAGCTGCCGGTCATGCTACCGTCGCTACCACCGCTGTGGGCAAAGCATCACTGAGATCGCATCATGATCGGGAGTATTTCGCTCGATCTGGATGACAAGTGGTCTTATATGAAAACCCACGGCGATGCCCGTTGGGAAGACTACCCTTCCTACCTAAGTGTTTTTGTACCTCGCATTCTGCACTTGCTCCGAGAGCTCAATCTCCACATTACGTTTTTTGTCGTAGGAAAAGATGCAGCGACCGCAAGCAATACGAGCCTACTAAAGCAAATCGTAGAAGATGGACATGAAATCGGGAATCATTCGTTTCATCATGAACCCTGGCTGCACCTTTATTCTCGAGACAAGCTCATCGAGGAGTTCGAACGTAGCGAGTCAGCCATCGAATCCTCGACCGGGTCCAAAACGGTTGGATTCCGTGGTCCTGGCTTCAGCTCCTCAGATTCCGTTCTCAGCATTCTTAGCGAGCGAGGCTATTTATACGATTGCTCCACGTTTCCGACATTTTTAGGTCCGATTGCACGTTGCTACTACTTCATGCACAGCAACCTCGGCAAGCAGGAACGGGAGCAGCGAGATCATCTATTCGGCACATGGGATGCCGGCTTCAAACCGATGAGGCCCTTCCTTTGGAGATTCGACGACCAGCACCGCTTGGTTCGAAACCGTGGAGCTAAACACTCTCTTGTCGAGATTCCCGTCACGACGATGCCCTGGCTAAAGGTCCCGATCCACCTCAGCTATGTCATGTACTTGTCGTCGTTCTCGCGTCTTCTAGCAAAGACGTACTTTTATTTCGCGCTGCGGCTGTGCCAGCTTAACGGCATCGAACCATCCCTGCTACTCCATCCACTCGATTTTATGGGCGCTGATGACGAGCCCGATTTATCCTTCTTCCCTGCGATGACTCTCTCTTCGAAAGAAAAGATGGATTTAGGCAAAGATTTGTTGACTTGGATGCAAAAACGATTCGACTGCGTCACCATGAAGGAGCATGCACTTCGAGTTGCTCGTCGCCCCCATCCTTCTCGCGACTCGGGAGCGCGCGTCAGCAATATCTAGCTTCCCAATCTTTGATCTCCATCGCCAGTTTCTCGTCGTCGGGAATCAGTCCACTCTGCTGGCTTTCTACGAACCGTCTCGCCATTTTTTCCAGATCAGGTAACAACGGCCGAGCGATTTCTTCCGTCAGTCGGTCGATAAACAACATTCCATCAAGATGGTCCGTTTCATGCTGAATAATTCGCGCCAGGAAGCCATCCACCTCACCGGAGATCTCGTTCCCGGACAAATCGTAAGCATTGACGTTGAGCGATTTGCTTCGTTTCACCGGTGCGTTCACGCCCGGAATCGACAGGCACCCCTCTTCGGATTCAACTGTCCCTTTCGGCTTATTGATCACAGGGTTGATAAACACCATCTCCTGTTCCTGTTCGCTCTTTTCGCCCGACGGATTGGCTACAAATAATCTTATGGGCAAATTGACTTGGTTAGCAGCCAATCCTACACCTCGAAACTCATACATAATCTCGAACATTTGAGAGACGATATCTCTCAATTGAGAGTCAACACGAGCGATCGGCTTCGAGCGATGTCGCAGAACAGGATGGGGAAAACTGACCAATTGGAGTTTTGGCATGGGGAGTTTCAGAACCGTGCAGTATCAGGTAGTCTTAAACAGTTGGTGAGCGAGAGATCACTCCATTCGCGGTTGTTGTTTGAAACCATCGAATGAATCGGACCCCTCCTCAAACATGATTGTTTTCGAGATTGGCGTCGCCGTAAACCTGAGATGTACCGCGTTTTGGTTTTCTTTCCCTACTTCCTTTGGGCTCTGCTGATGATGGACGTCCCCTGGGACTCATCCAACGTCGCTCGAGGGCAAGAAAAAAATTCAGCTCCACCATCCTCCGAACTCTACAAGCAAGCGGTTGAAAAGCTAGGTGGACCCTCGCGCGTTTTCTACCTGCCAAATGAATCAGCAAGTGGCAAGGACTGGTCGACAGAGAAAATCGCAGAGGATTTTGGAGTTGTCATCCAATGGAACGACAAGAACGTTGTACTCGTTCGACCGGATGCCTCGCGTGAGACAAAGATCGTAACAGACAGCGTCATCCGAATCGTCGTCGGATGGCAAGCGGACTCGTTCCGAAGTGCCCATACTTTTTTCGAACAAGGCAAACATAAGGAATTCATTGAGCTGGCGTCCAAATTGCTGAGTGATAAAGAAAGTACGGTTCCGAACTGGCAGAGAAAGGTTTTGATGGCAGAGCTGATCTCGAGCCTGATTGCCGTCGAACGTTGGGAACGAGGTGCAAAGCTCTTCGAGCAGTTCCTGGCTAAAGATCAGCCCCCTTCTTTACTCGCCACAATCGTTCCGATCCCCTGGATGGATTCGACGGCGGCGATTCGAGATCGACCCAAACTGGTCGAAGCAGCCGCCTCCTGGTTACAAGACGAGAATGAATGGATCGTACTGCTCGGAGCCAGTTGGGGACTCGATGGGAGCCTGCGAGCGGAATCCCTCCGAACGCTCGAGCGATTATCAAAATCCCCGAACCCTCTGATCGGATTGTTTGCAGAGGCCCAACGATGGCGAACGATCCCTCCCCAGGAGTTTTTATCGAGTCGTTATTCGTACGCCAAGAAGCTACAATCCTCCGCTCCGCTCCCCTGGCTCGCAGGTCCTACTTTCCTCCTAGGAGAACGGCTGAATCAGGCAAACGCGACCGATCTAGCCCTCGAAGAATGGCTCCGTGTGATCGTTTTGCATTCCGATCATGAATTCCTGTCTCAAGCCGCGCGGAAAGCGGCTGCCAATGCACTACGACAAAACAATCGCGAGGCGGAAGCCAAATCTGTTGAGACGCTTTTTAGGAAGAACTAGCAATGGCGATAGGGTGCTGCACCGTTCTCGCAATCGAAAGGATGCTCATGAGAAAACCAATGCCCGCCCCCCTGGGGCGTGAACGATACCGAGAGTCTACGGCCAACATGACGACCTCTCATCCAACGCCACAGCCTGCACGAGGCATGGAGTTGCAGAGATCGAATCTGAGATCGCTCGATCTTCCATCGTGGACGCGTGTGAGCGCAAGAATCGAGAGGAAGGAGTCAGTAGACCATTTCGTCCTAATTCAAGCAGGATGTAAAAACGTACCGGATGGCGTACCCTACACCCCTAAAAACAGTAGCGGCAGCCCCCAAGCAGTCCGATGTCCTCGTCGATTTTCTCCGGCCTCTCGCCTCCTCGACTGCATACCAATCACTATCGCCCTATTCAAGTCGATCTATCGGGCAACACTCGTATTGCTCGAGTTCCTTAATCGTACTCTCACGACTGTTTTGTTTCCAAATAGGCTTGGGGGCAACTGGAGACGGGAGTTTTCCGTGAGCCTAATGAGCTCGCTGGTCTTGGGAGCCACCGCCTACGGACAGAGCAATGCGCCTTCGAGCACGGCGGTTCTACCGACCACCCCTCCGTCCGCGCCCAAGAACGCTTCCCAAGATTCGCTCTTTGAGATTATTTTTAGCGGTGGAATCATGGGGATAGTGATCATGATCGTTTTGATCGTGCTATCCGTAGTCGCCGTGTATCTCATCTTTGACCAAGCGATGGGGCTGCGCAGAAAGGATTTGCTGCCGAACGATCTCATCGAGAACGTCCGGCAATTGCTCGCTCAAGGGAAACTCAAGGAAGCCGATCAACTCTGCAGGGAACGGCCCTGTCCTCTGAGTTTTGTTTTGGTGAGCGGGATGGCGGAAATTGAATTCGGTTGGCCTGCGGTCGAGAAAGCTCTCGAGGACGCGACGGCAGAGCAAGCCGCACGACTCTACCGGAAATTGGAGTATCTATCTGTCATAGGAAACCTCGCACCGATGTTAGGACTTCTCGGTACAGTGACCGGAATGATCCTAGCTTTCCGTGAGGTCGCAGTATCGTCAGGTTCTGCCGGTGCGGGAGAATTGGCGAGCGGGATCTATTCGGCGTTGGTTACCACCGTGGCGGGTCTCGTGATCGCGATTCCCGCGCTCGGTGCCTTCGCAATTTTCCGCAACAAGATTGATGAGTTGATTTCAGAGATCGCCTACTCCGCGCAGCACGTTTTTGCGTCGGTTCGCCGACGATTGCCTGGCGTGACGGTGAGGCCAGCTGCGCCGCCTCGTAATTGAGCGGCTAATCAGCGCGTATTGGGACCTCAGGATCTCCACTTATTATTATTGGGAGCGGATATCGAAGAACTCGGACCGACTCATGGTTTCTTGTTTTTATGGACCTGTAGCCCAAAACCCGTCAAGCACCGCGGATTGCGAGCCATCCGGAACTACAATCAAAGGCTGATGATAAAGAATCATGGATATTTCAAATGAACCTATGAGCTATTTCCTCAAAATCTTTACCGCTGGATTGCTTATCGTTTCTGCATCCCTGGATCGAGCGATTAGCTCGGAAGCGTTGGTCTTTCAAAGGGATATCCAGCCCCTTTTGACCAAGTACTGCGCTGGCTGCCACAACGAAGATGATCAGGAAGCAGATGTTCAACTCCATCATTGGGATGCCTTTTCCAAAGGTAGTCCCAAGGGAGCTCTGTATGTTTCCAGAAACGCGAAAGCGTCGCTGCTCTATCAGGTGATCAGTGGAGATGTCGAGCCGAAAATGCCACCCGATGACGAGCCGCAACCTAGCAAGGACGAAATCGAAGTCATCAAGAGATGGATTGATGAAGGCGCTTCCTATGAGCAATCGACATCCAATCCGCTTCGGTTGCTGAATGTTCCCGCAATTCCCTCGAAGTATCGTGGCAGCCAACCGATTTTAAGCCTTGGAAGGATTTCCGAGTATCGATGGCTGCTCGGAATGCCAGGGGGTGTCGCAGTCAAGCAGTCACAGTGGACCACCACTCTTCCGATCGCAGTCTCAGGTAAAGTTGCCCAGATTCGGCCATCCAAAGACCGATCGATTGTCTCCGTGGCATCGGGTATCCCAGGAGTCGGTGGTCAAGTAACCCTCCTGTCGGTAACGCCCGGGGGAGTAGAACTCCTGCGTGTCATCGAGGGCCACCGGGACACTCTCTATACCGCGGTAGTCAGTCCAGACAATCAAACCGTGGCAACAGGAGGATACGATCGAATCGTCCGACTTTGGAGCATCGAAAGCGGGAAACTCATACGGGAATTCACCGGGCACAACGGCGCCATCTACGACCTGGATTTCGATGGCAGCGGTACGGTTTTAGCGAGCGCCAGCGCCGACGAAACGATCAAAATTTGGCATGTTCCCAGCGGGCAAAGACTCGACACCTTGGGTCAATGCGAAGCGGAACAGTACGCCGTCCGATTCGCCTCGTCGCAGAATCTTGTTGTCGCGGCAGGAGGGGACAAACGAATCCGCATTTGGAACTTGAAATCATTGGATCGACCGAGCGTGAGCCCGCTACTGTCCGCAACATTTGCCCACGAATCGCCTGTCGTTGGATTTGCGTTTTCACCGGATGGAAACTTTGTCGCGACAGCAGGTGAGGATATGGCAATTAAATTATGGAGCTTTCCCTCTCTACGGCCGGTTGGTGAACTAGGCAAAACCACGGATACTCCGACAGGCTTGGAATGGATCGATTCGGAAACCCTCGCGGTGACTGCTATCGATGGCAGATGGTATACCCTAGACCTATCGAAAGCCTTGAGCAACCGATCCCAACCCGAAGAAGGTTCGATCCCGTTTGAGAATTGGGATCCGAAAACAGTCGGAGCGGTCGCCGAAATCGAGGAATCCACGTCCTCGAGGTCACCCACCTCGCCGCAGATGATTCCCAACCTGGGGAACGTCTCTGGAAAGATCACGGAATCAGATGCATTATCGAGCACTCCGGGGGACTGGTATTCGATTGAGCTCAAAAAAGGTGAAACCCGCATTGTTTCCATCGATGCTGCTCGATCGAAATCGCCGCTGGATAGCTTGATCGATGTTTTAGATGAACAGGGCAATCCGATTCTGAGGACTCGCTTGCAGGCGATTCGAGAATCCTACTTTACATTCCGAGGCAAGGACTCGAGTACTTCAGACGATTTCCGTCTTCACCGCTGGGAGGATATGGAACTCAATGAGTATCTTTACGCGGCAGGTGAGGTTGTGAAGCTGTGGTTGTACCCTCGGGGGCCTGATTCGGGTTTCAAGGTTTATCCGGGCGAAAAGAGTCGTTATACATTTTTTGATACAACTGCGACGACACACGCGTTGAATGAACCCGCTTGGATCGTCCGGGAATTAGCTTCTTACGAAGAGTCCATCCCGAACGGTTTGCCCGTATTTGATATTTTTTACAGCAACGATGATGAGTCCACTCGGAAGCTTGGGCGTGACAGCCAATTGACATTTACGGCTCCAAAAGAGGGTCGCTATCTGATTCGAGTGCGAGATAGCCGGGGACTTTCCGGCGATTCGTATACATACAAGCTTTCGATCGCGGCTCGCAATCCCCGTTTCTCGATTGCGACAGAAACCAAGGACATGACTCTCCGCCCCGGCTCGGGGACGGAATTTACGATCACAACAGAACGTTGGGATGGATTGGACGGGAAGATCGATTTGCAACTCGAGGGACTACCGGCAGGCGTGGAGTGCACGAAAGAGCTCAGTATTGAGCCGGGACAAATTCGAGCCGTTGGAACAGTGCTTTTGCCCTCTTCGATACCGGATTCACTACCCAAAGAGTTCACCTTCATCGTTAAGCCACGTGCTTCCCTTGCAAACGGCCAAGTGATTGAGAGCTCTGCGGTAGAGATTAAGGCCAAGATATCTGACAAGCCAGCGATGCAGTTCAAACTAGTTGCCTCCAATGAGTCGAACGATTCAGAGCAAGTGCACCAGATATCCATCGTTCCAGGAACAACGATCTCGCTAAAGCTTGTGATCGACCGAGGCGACCTGAAGGGAGATATCTCTTTCGGAAGAGACGATAGTGGAAGAAACCTGCCACACGGTGTGTTTGTTGACAATATTGGGCTGAACGGTTTGCTGATCCCAGCAGGTCAATCGACTCGAGAAGTATTCATCACGGCATCCCCAGTGGCAAAAGTTCAGACTAGAGAATTTCACATCAAAGCGAATGTGGATGGCAATCCAACGACCCGCCCCATCGTGATACGCGTCGAACCTCCAACTCGTTTTTGACTCGAATCCGACAGGGTTGCGTGCCCGGTAGCTGTGGATATTCCATTCGTGCCTGCATCTTCGACCTAAGACTCTAGGAGAGTGTTGCGGAGCCCGAGCTGTTTGCAGCAATTGACACCGTTCCCTCCGAGAGACGATGTCGTCCCTGCTCCCGGAATTTTCTCGCAACAGAGAACGCCCAGGGCTTTTGAAGGAAATTCAACTTGAGTGTCCAATTCTTCCGAGGTCAAAATGAGCTTGACGGAACGTTCGCGAGAAAGTCCTGTGTAGAAACCGAAATGGATTACTGCCTGCCCACTCAGTCCAATCGCTATCGTATGCATCTTCACCGGACTGCGAGAAACGCTTCCTGAGCTATCATATGAATCCCTACGAGAACTCCAACACGCCTTCATCCAAGATAGCTCTCGAAAGAACGATCTATCGACGTTTGGGACCGATGTGGATTGCAGCCGTACTACTACTAGCGGTGATCGTTGGGGCGTTGGCACAATTCGATCCATCCATTCGAGCGATCACGATGCCACGCTTCGGATGGATTGGCTTGATCTCGTGCCTGAACCCCCTGATATTTCTTGTCCCCTGGCTGATCGCTCCCAAAAGGCTGATCTTGATTGCGGCTGCATCCATGACTTTTTTCCTTGGGATCAACAACGGAGTCCAACTCCTGTCGACCGGTACCGTCGACGTGGTCGAGAATGAATTCACAGATCGCTTGCACTCATCCTGGCTTTGGTCTGTGCTACCATTCCTCATCTCCGGGCTCTACCTTTACTGGCACAGCGCGGTCCTGGGCGCAAATCCCCAGAAAGTGGAAACAATCCCACCGATCGATGCATCCGATTCGACAGAAGATCCCGAGTTGTAAGCTATCTTTTTTTCATCAACGAAAGTAGGACGATTAGTCTTAACGGTGGTGGAACATGAGGGTTCCACCAGACTGCAGTGGTCAGCTTCTAAAATGAGTATTCCTACGAATGGTGCTTGCGAGAAATCGACGACCACGAAATCAGGGATTGCGATTTTTCCCATACTGCAACCCCCAGCAAACCGGCTAATAGCATCCAATAAAAAAAGAGGTACCGTCGGCACCTCTTATGCATACTCAGTTTGAAGACCAGAAACTCTCTCAGCCGACAGCCTTGATAGTTTTGAGGATCCGAGAAACGATCTTGTATGGATCGGCTTGCGAATTCGGACGTCGATCCTCGAGGTATCCCTTGTAGCCGCTGTTCATAAAGCTGTGAGGAATTCGGATCGAGGCACCGCGATCCGCCAGTCCGTAGCTGAACTTGTCAATCGACTGCGTTTCGTGCAGTCCTGTGAGTCGCAGATGGTTATCCGGACCGTAGGCAGCGATATGCTCGTCTCGGTATTTTTCGAATCCAGCCATAAGCTTTTCAAAGTACTCCTTGCCACCTTCTTCCCGCAACTTCTTCGTTGAGAAATTGGTGTGCATCCCTGACCCATTCCAATCGCCCTTGATGGGTTTGCAATAAAACTCGATATCGATACCGTACTTTTCAGCCAGCCGAACGAGCAGGTAGCGCGAAATCCACATGTCGTCGCAGACTTTCTTGGAGCCCTTGGCGAAGATTTGAAATTCCCATTGTCCCTTGGCAACTTCAGCATTGATGCCTTCGAGGTTGATACCAGCATCCAACGTGATGTTGATGTGTTCCTCGACGATTTGTCGAGCGATGTCACCGACATTCTTGTAACCGATCCCCGTGTAGTAGGGGCCTTGTGGCCCCGGGTATCCGCTCTCTGGGAAACCGAGAGGTCGGCCATTCTCATAAAAGAAGTACTCTTGCTCGAAACCGATCCATAGATCGGCCACATCCTCCACAGTGGTTCGAAAATTCGAAGGGTGCGGTTCGCCATTGGGGAGCAAAACCTCACACATGACCAGGAAACCATTCACTCGGGTACTGTCCGGGTAAAGGGCAACAGGTTTTAACAGGCAATCGGAGCTTTTACCTTCAGCTTGTTGGGTAGAACTGCCGTCAAATCCCCACATAGGAAGATCTGCAACGCTCGTCGGTGCTGTATCGACAATCTTCGTCTTGCTTCGGAGGTTCGGCTCCGGCAGATAACCGTCTAACCACACATACTCGAGCTTAAATTTCTTTTCAGAAGACATTCAGCTACATCTCTTTCAGAAAGGAACAAATCGAACAAGAAGGTCGAGTGACTTCTTTTACCCTCCATGACTGCCAATGAAATCTAAACACGCGTTAAGAAATCATCCACCTGCTTCGCATCCTCGTGTATGCTACAACTCGGACCTGAGAGCCCGACGAGCATTGCTGTACGATTCCACCACATCTTCGCTCTACCCATTACAAAGATCTGGAGTGATCGTTCGGAACGCCACAGACTTACATGACTGTTTCGAACCGGCCGCCAAAGCGATTCACGAAGTGTTAAGCTGGTAGGGCTCAACCGAGCCAATACCTTAACTATGTCGAGTACGCTCAGCAAGCGATCCTTAGAGTTTCTTTAATCCTCACAATCGTAAATCAGCGCATCTTATGACTCATGCAATGCCAATCATGATCGGTGTTCTGGCGGCAATGGCGGTCGCCTATCGTTTTTACAGCGCCTTTTTGTCGGCGAACGTTGCAGCTCTGGATGAGTCACGCGTCACCCCGGCATGCCGACTCGACGATGGGCAAAACTACCATCCCACCAATCGATGGATTCTTTTCGGCCATCACTTCGCTGCTATCTCGGGAGCCGGCCCCTTAATCGGTCCCGTCTTAGCCATTCAATTCGGTTATATGCCCGGTTTGATTTGGCTGGTGATCGGGGTTTGTTTGGCAGGTGCAGTCCAGGACTTCCTAATATTGGCCGCCAGCGTGCGGCATGACGGCAAGAGTCTTGCAGAAATTGCCAGATCCCTCCTGGGGCCAACCGTTGGATGGTTAGCTTCGATCGCCATCCTATTTATTGTGATTATCGCGTTGTCCGGCTTGGGAGTCGTTGTCGTCAAGGCTTTGGGTGGCGAGCAAGTCGGATTGCTCGCAGGGACTAAGATCCAATACGTGGGGCGACTCGAAACCAACACGGTTCCTGGCGGAACCACCATGGTGATTCCTGAGGGTTCGCGTATTGAGTACACACGAGGTTCCTACACACGGAGCGAGCAATTCACGATCCGAATGCCCTCCGATTCGGTAGCCGAATCAACCGCGCAAAATGGAACGGTCGTGGTCCCTACGAAAACCGTGGAATTGATTCGTGGCAGTTCGTGGGGAACCTTTACCATTTTTTGCACGATCCCGATTGCGTTGCTGGTCGGTTTGTACATGTACCGATTTCGAAAGGGCAGGATTGTTGAAGCCTCTTTGCTGGGTGCAATCGGTGTACTCCTGGCAACAGTTGCCGGAAACTGGATACCCGGCTCCTGGCTGGAGCCCTACTTTTCGCTTTCGAGAGAGGGTGTGACCCTGGCGATTTGTCTTTATGGCTTCATCGCTTCCGTGTTGCCGGTTTGGTTGCTGCTATGCCCCAGAGACTACCTCTCGAGCTTTTTGAAGATTGGAACGATCATCGTGTTGATCGGAGGCATCTTGATCGCCAATCCCTCACTCGAGGCTCCGGCGTTCAACACCTATTACGCGTCGGGTGGAGGCCCCTATTTCCCTGGGGCTGTTTTTCCTTTCGTATTCAT
The DNA here is from genome assembly GCA_040396935.1 of Pirellula sp. GTDB lineage: Bacteria > Planctomycetota > Planctomycetia > Pirellulales > Pirellulaceae > JBKCUI01. Next base: position 15,219 of record JBBAXA010000058.1, on the reverse strand, counting down.
TTGCATCATGTGTGGTGCGATTTCTGGCTTCCATTCCTTAGTTTCCTCTGGCACTACCCCCAAGATGGTCACCAGTGAAAAAGATATTCGCATGATCGGTTATGGAGCCATGTTGATGGAGGGATTGGTAGCGGTCTGTGCTCTTATAGCAGCCGCTTCGCTACCGGTAGGAGATTACTGGGCCATCAATATCGACTTAAGCAAGATCGAAAAGCATGCCGAAACCCTTCAGAAGATGAATGCGGATACAGACCATTTGCAGGAGCTGGAAAGGCAGGTAGGAGGAGAAACGCTACGCGGTCGCACGGGTGGCGCTGTGACGCTGGCAGTCGGCATGGCAAAGATCATGACCGACTCCATGCAGAAGATCACAAGCTCTATTTCGATCGATGGAGTCATCAAATATTGGTTTCACTTTGCAATCATGTTCGAGGCATTATTCATCCTTACCACAATCGACACAGGTACGAGGATTGCTAGATTTTTACTGCAAGAAATCCTGGGGAAGGTCAATCCCTCGTTTGCGAAGATGGATTGGATACCCGGTGTTCTCCTGAGCACGGCCATGGTCACCTTCGCTTGGGGGGCATTGATCTGGAGCAGCTCGATCGACACGATTTGGCCGATGTTTGGGATCGCAAATCAACTGCTGGCTGGCATCGCTTTATGCGTGGTGACAACCTGGATCTTCCAGTCTGGGAGAGGCAAATGGAGCTTTGTGACCATCCTCCCATTGTGTTTCATCGCTGCGACAACACTCACCGCCAGCGAAAGTATGATTCGGACTCGTTTTTGGCCATCTTTTTCAAACGGCTTGAAGAACGGAGTCTACGCGGATGTCCTCCAGGGTGGGTGCTGCATGTTTGCCATCGTCTTTTTGATCGTTTGTTTTATCGCGATTGTTGCTGCGTCGATCGGTCGATGTGTCTCATTCGCAAATCAGTCGCGAGGATTGACGCTATGAATGAGTCGAGAGATCGCGATCGCGGACGCCATGGGGTCGTCGCTGTCATTCAGGAACAAAGTAAACTCTTAGTGATTCGCCGTTCTCCATTTGTTCGAGCCCCCAATCTCCTCTGCTTACCAGGCGGAGGTATCGAACAGGGAGAAAACATCGAAGAGGCGATGCATCGAGAATTGATGGAGGAGCTAAATCTGCAGGTTTCCATCGAAAAGCATTTGTGGAGTTCCGTGACTCGATGGGGGACCAAGCTGGAATGGTTGCTTTGCCATCGATCCACAGAATCCCAACCAGTTCCCAACCCAGAGGAGGTATCTGAGGTCCTATGGCTGAGTATTGAAGAAATGAAAGCCAGGGATGACTTACTCGGATCGCTCCCTGATTTCTTCGATGCGATACAGCGTCGTGAGTTTCAACTCTAAAGAGGCCCGTTGAACACGCTCCTTCGACGAGCTCGAGAGGACCGGCGAGTTATTCACTCCCTATCAAGGCGACTCTCCCCTAAACAGAAGGTGTCGCCACATTCCATGTTGTTCGGTCCGTCCGTAACGTCCTCACCACCGTGTTCTGGCTAGCGCGACCCCATGGATCCTATCGTGCTAGAACAACGATATGTATAGACCACGGCGAGATTTCTCAACCACGGCGAGATGTCTCGACCACGGTGCAATGTGCCGACTGCGAAGGGAGTAAAAGGGCTGCCGATGGGGCCCTTGCAGTATCGAAGCTCCAGCTGGCCTCGCGCTCGAAGGCCACTCAGTCCGAATGCACCCTTGGGATGAGCCGAAACGAGGGCACGTACGGCATCCACCCTGACGGCACTCTCTCGGGAACCTCGAGGCCTCGCCGAGGCTCCATCCTAGGTCTCAATGAACGTTGTAGTTACCATCCTCGTGCCAGCCGCGATCTCCTTTGAAGGAGTAGTTTAAACGCTGCGATTGCGAGTCTTGCTGGACGGTAATCTGCAGTGTTTCACCCTCTTTTGATTTTGCGACACCTTTGTATTTCCCCTCTCCATCGGGAGTCAGACTCAATTCGGCGATTTCATTTTTGTAGCTATTCAGGAGTTTTTGCTCAATTTTTTCGCGGGGCCACAACGCAGGATTGTCCGTACGATCGCAACCGAGAGGGGCCATTCCGAGGAGCAGCAGGAAAACGATTAGGAAGAACTTCGTGTGCATAGCATCTCCTGTTTCAGACAGATAAGATTTCGTGGGTAAAAAACGATTTCATGATCGCTGGCAGCGTCGATTGAGCATCGCTCGATTGCGCATTCTAGTCTGTGCGCGATCCTTGTAATCTTGTATGTTATGCGATTCGGTAAAGGTGGATGACAAATCACCTTAGGACGATAAAAAAGATTCCAGGGAGGCGAGTCCATGATGAGGCTACTTTGTAATTGTTATTTGGCGTTTTTTCTGGTCGCACTTGCACCCGCCCTGAATGCTCAAACCGAGGTCACACCCGCGAGCAATACGACATCGATTAAGACAGCCTCGACAGCATCTGCGACGGCTGCCATCAATGCCGAACATGCTGCTCTTATGCATTTACTAGAGGCGATTGAACTTTACCACCCGGCGAAGGATATCAAGGGTTCCGCTGTTTTGAGCGGTTCGACAACGATGATGGCTCTCGGTAAAGCGTGGGCCGATCGTTTTCGTAATTTCCACAAAGAGGTTGTTTTGACGCGAGGCCCCGATGGCACAGACGCCGGCCTCAAGGCCCTCGCGGAAGACCCCACCTTGATCGTCGGCTCAAGCCGCCCAATTACTCCTGATGAAATAGCAAAGCTCAAAGCGGGAAAATGCAAGGAACCGATCAGCCTGATCGTGGCCCTCGATCCCTTGGCATTGTACGTTCATGAAAAAAATCCACTCTCTGCCGTGACACCCGAGCAATTGGAATCCATCCTAAGAGCGGCTGGCCAAAAAGGGAAACACGTCGAGACTTGGGGAGAGTTGGGAGTGACTGGCGAACTAGCCAACAAGCCAATCCGTCTTCACTCGAGAAGTGACATTAGCGGTACTAAGACGTTCATCAAGCAATTCATCCTCCAAGGATCGGAAGTTACCAAGGAAGCTGAATCGCATGAATCCAACGAAGCTGTATGCGAAGCGATCGGCAAGGACATCGCAGGCGTTGGGATGGCTGGATTTGGAGATCTGAGGCCCGGGTCGAGGCCTGTGTCGTTGATCATAAATGGGAATATCGTACCTGCCACAGAACAGAGTTTTCTTTCGGGTTCATACCCCCTAGTTCGTCCACTGGTTTTGGTCTTTGACAAGAGCCAACTCAAGACCGATGGTGGTCTCAGGGAATCCATGCTCCGATATATCCTCAGCCGAGACGGACAGATGGAAGCCATTCGGGCTGGTTTTTTTCCAATGAATCCATCCTTCATCCACCAGGAATTAGACGAAATTTGCGGACCTCGATTGCGTTAGTTGACGAGCCCCGTAAGCCCCCCCGGAGATCACGAATGAACGTTAAATCTTTGATGTGCACCCTGCGCACAGTCGTTTGCTTAGCAACTGTAGCGAGCCTTTCGGCTGATCTTTATGGGCAGTCCAGTTGGGCGGATTCGTTCCGCAGCGCTCTACCGAGTGTCCCCGGCTTCGGTGCCCCGAGCAGTCCAAGTTCGATGGGGACTCCCTATTCGAGCACTTCGACGCCGGCGTCCTTTGGGTCGGGCCGTCGGGACTGGAAGCTCGGTGTGAACATCCAGAACACAGAGTCTGGAGCCCTGGTCACTGCAGTAGCACCCAACAGCCCAGCACAGCAAGCGAATATTTCCCCTGGCGATGTCATCGTCGCTGTCGGAGCATCTCGGCTGGGTATCGTGGATGGTCGTATCGTAGAGCTGGCAGACGAGTTGAGAAAATTCGCTGACAATTACGGGCGTATTAGCGTTCTTCTTTTTGATTCGAGATCGAGAACGCTCCGAAACGCGAATGCGACCCTCTCCTCCAACGCTAGCTCGATAACAGGGGTGATTGCTTTGCGAGACGGGCAGATCCTGCCGACAGGCAGTACCTTGATTTTGGAGCTTCGAAACGCAACACAGCCCATCTTCGAAGTTGCTGGTGGAAAGTCCTCAACTCAGATCCAAGGTATCGGTCCCTATCCTTTCGAACTGAATGTCGACCCTCGCTACATCTCCCCGACCGATCAATACGAATTGATGGCTGCGATCTTCCTGGGAAATCAACAACTCTACTCGCTAACTCAGCCTGTGAGACTGAATGCCGGAAACATGAACCAACCGTTGAGCATGACTCTGGAAAGATTCAGCGGCGTTGTCTCCTCGGGATCGTCGGTGAGCGCCGCTTATCCCAACATGGGTGGTACGGACCAGATCACTCAGCTTTTTCTGCAGACCATCGGAAAGCCTCCAACAACAGCTGAGCTCCTAGGCTGGCAAAGCTACCTCAACCAAGGCCGATCCATCGATGAACTGCGATTCGCGTTGCTGAGCAGCAATAAGTATCGCGAACGCTTTCGCGGCGATGATGGAGTCTATTTGCAGAATCTGATTCGCGAACTGACCAACCGCACTCCTAGCCAGCAGGAACTTTCCTACTGGATCGGACGCCTCCAGGCAACAGGCTCCACATCCGACGTCGCGAAAGAAATCATGGCGCGTCGCTAGCCCCATGCCCCATACCGAGCATTTTGCATTCGAATTGCTGCACGTCGATCGCTCCACGGGCGCCCGACGAGGACGATTGCATCTCAGCCACGGAACCGTCGAAACCCCCGCGTTTATGCCGGTCGGTACGCAGGGGACAGTGAAAGGCCTTACCGTTGACCAAGTTCGCTCGACGGGAGCGGAAATCCTGCTTGGAAACACCTACCATCTGGCGCTTCGACCATCGAGCGAGCTGATTGCAGAGCTAGGCGGGCTGCATCGCTTTATGGGTTGGGATCGACCTATCTTGACCGACAGCGGGGGCTTTCAAATTTTCTCCCTAGGGTCGCTCAACAAGGTCTCCGAGGATGGTGCGACCTTCAAGTCGCATCTCGATGGCTCTACCGTTCACTTGCGTCCCGAGGACTCGATTCGCATCCAGGAGGAACTCGGCAGTGATATCGCGATGGTACTCGATCACGTGGTAGCATTGCCGGCCTCGGAGGACGCAGTCGTGGACGCCATGGATCGTAGTGTCCGCTGGGCCCAACGTTGCAAGGATTACGCCTCTCGACCCGACCAGGCGCTGTTCGCGATTGTACAAGGTGGTCTCCATCTCGATTTCCGACGCCGCTGCGCTAACGCACTGATGGAGATTGGCTTTGATGGCTATGCGATCGGAGGTCTGAGCGTAGGAGAACCACCCGCTGAGATGTACCGAATCCTTTCGGGAACATGTCCCGTTTTGCCTGCTGCTCAGCCACGCTATCTGATGGGGGTAGGGACCCCTATTGATTTACTGGAGGGAGTGGCAAGAGGAGTCGACATGTTTGATTGCGTGATGCCAACACGCAACGGCCGAAACGCTTTGGCATTCACCAAGAACGGTCCGCTCCGGATGCGGAATGCCTGCCACACGCGAGACCCCCAACCGATCGAAATCGACTGCCCGTGTTTCGCATGCAGGCACTCCCGCGCTTACATACGCCATCTGTTCATGGCAGATGAGATGCTCGGTCCGACCTTGCTTTCGATTCACAACCTAACGTTCTACCAACGCTTGATGCGTTCAGCACGACAGGCGATCGAGGCGGATCAATATTCAGAATTCCTTCGGGAGCATCGTACGATGCTGGTAGAAAACATCCTGGATCAACATGGATAACTCTTATCACCTGTCGGTTTGAGTTGGTTCCTGAGCGCTTGCAGCCAGCCTATTTTTTCGGGCTGTGATAAATGACTGCACGCAGATGCCAACGTAGGTCAGACAAATAACCGCCATGGTCCAAACCATGCCGAAGGCGAGCATATTGACCTCTTGCTCCTGCGAAATTTTGAGGATCTGAGGAATGCCTCGCCCTAGGCAAAGTAAACCGCCTAGGGTGCCCAGGAGGGCTGCGAAATGCATGGCGTGTTTTCTCACATGATCCCCTTTCATCGCGACCAATCCCAGCACCACTAGTGCGATTCCGAATCCGGCCGGGATCAACCAAGTCCCTATCTCGAACTTTTGGCTAACGATTAGGGTAAACAGGGACAACCCGCATAACAGGAATCCGAAAAAGACGGTTAAAAGCGGCATGGAGTGATTCTTCCGTTAGAGATTTGAACATCGTAATGCCACAATCGTTGACTCACGTATTTCGGCATCGTAAAGTGGAATGAGTCGCAACTGTTTGTTCGCCGAATTGTTCTCCTCTTTCAAGTATTTACCCATGGCGAATTTTGGATTTCTCGTACCTACTGGCGGCGGAGAGGATATCCCCCTCAAAAAAGAGCGTATTCTGATCGGTCGACGAGACAATTGCGACATCGTTCTAAGGTTTCCAAACGTTTCGGGGCAGCATTGCAAGCTCACCCTCGAACAAGGATATTGGTTCGTCAAGGATCTGGAAAGTCGAAACGGTACCAAGGTCAATGGTTACCGAGTTTCTCGCAAGCGGCTCGATCCTGGAGTCATTCTTACTATTGCGAAGCATCAATATGAGATTCGCTACAATCCAGAGGATTTAGGAGCGATGGGCCCTCCTCCCGGTGATGACGATCAACTCGATTTCTCCCTTCGCGCGACCTTGATGGAACGAGCCGGTCTAGACAAAAGGAAGAAGCCCGAGTCGGAATCTCACGATGAACTTTAATTTCATCCCGTTTACCTGCCGCAACGCTTGAGCTCCGAACGGCTTGAGCATCTATTTTTGAGCCAGTGTGCTTTTAACGGGTCTATTACCTATTTAGGTTCGGCTCGAGGCTTCGAAACCGGGTCGATCTCGAACTTTTTTCGTCGTTTGTCTCGAGGCGGATTGGACACAACCGACGAAACTCGCTCGAACGCTCCCACGTTCCGCCAAAATCCAAGGGTTCAACCGCATTTCGCGTGAACGGCACATTGAATGTGCCTACTACTTTGACCTTTTGTCGGCTGTGTCGGAGTGGCAATCGAAAAAGACTGTCCCGTCCATTTTTCAAAAAAGATGCATCCGTCGACTACCTTGCGAGGGGATGTACGGCTGAGCTCGGATCCATCGGTCCAAGATCGATTTAGAGATTCTTCTCGGCACGGTAGGTCTCCCGCCCCCGGGCATAGACCTCTTTGTTTGGACTCCGATCCGCTAGCCAATTTTCGACATCCTCGGCTGGCGGCGGGCAAATCGTTACCTGTTCCGTTAATTTCGCCAACTGTTTCCTACACCATCCACAACCCGTTCCAGCCCCTCCACAATCGGATAGAAGACTGGGCTTTGCGATCCGATGGACGCGGATGTAGTTAATGACTTTCCGCCAGGAAACATGAAAACAGAGGCACAACTCGTCGTCCGGCTGCATGAACTACTCGTGCCGCAGAGCTTCGATCGGATTCATCTTGGCCGCCCGTGTTGCAGGGTAAATTCCAAAAATGATCCCGACAGCGAGCGAAATGAGGAATGCACCTGGAATGCTCGCCGGCACGATCGCGGGCTGGACTGTCCTAACCACTTCGGGCAAGCCAGCCATCTGCTCAGCGAAGAAGATATTTGCCAATTTGCGAGCAGCATCAACGGCAGGCCCACAGAGCAAACCGAACAAGATCCCGGTAATTCCCCCGGCTAAGCTGAGCACGCTGGTTTCCACCAAGAACTGACGAATGATGTCGGACCTTTTCGCACCCAAGGCCCGGCGAATACCGATTTCGCGGGTTCTTTCGGTGACGGTTGCGAGCATGATATTCATGATCCCGATCCCGCCTACCAACAAGGAAATCGCGGCTATCATTCCCATAAACATCATGAACATCGCTTGGGTTGTGCGAGCCTGTTCGAGCAGTTCCAACGGCACGACCACGGCGACATCTTCCATTCGTTCATGGCTGGAGAGTGCGGCTTCGACCACCTCAGCTGTTCGCTTGACATCCGCGACGCTATCGACCCTCAAAGTGATCTGATTGAGCTCAACGATTTCGCCTTCGCGTGAACTCGATCGAATACTCATCACCGTATCGCCGATTCGCTGGTGGAGGGTTCGGATCGGGATGTAAACGTCGTTTGTAAAATCCTGGGCAGCCATCGATCCACCCACGGCCGCAGTAGCCCCTTTCGGCTTGAGAACCCCAACCACCATAAAGAAATCGGAGTTTTCGGGCATATAGACACGTTTACCGACGGGATCTTCGTGCAGGAAAAGTCTCTCTGCCATTTTGGAGGACAAAACACAGTGCGTGTCCTGAGAGAAATTTTCAGCGTCGGTGATGAAGTGCCCATCCTGCATTTCCAAACGATTGACGTCATAGTATTCGGGAGTACACCCGACGAGACGCCCATCTATTTTCCGATCCTTGTATTGAAATTGCCGTCGAACTTCTCGAATGGGCAACGCGCTTTTGATCGTAGGGATGCTTGTTGAGAGCCGGTCAAATTCCTCACGTGTCAAACCGTAGGGCGTTAAGCCTTGTGCAGACATCTTCTCGCTCGGCGGCTTCACCGTTCGAATCATGATGGTGTCTGCACCTAGGCTTTCAATCTGCCTCCTCGCCTCATCCCCGATGCCTTTGCTGATCGCAAGCAACCAGATAACGCTCGCGACCCCAATAAAAATACCGAGGACGGTCAGAAGCGATCGCAGCGGATGCAACCACAAACTTTTTACACCAAGCTGGATTGTGCCAAGCCAAATATTCATACTTCTACAGGCATATTCTCGATGGCGTATTTCGCAGCAGCATCCCTTACTTCCTGCGAATTAGTTCTGTCCCATTGCAACCTGCCATCCTTGAGACGCACGACGCGTTTTGCTCGCTTCGATACTTCATCTTCGTGAGTGACAAGGATAACCGTTCGCCCCTCATCATTCAATTTTTCGAAAAGCTGCAGAATCTCTTCTGTCGTTCTAGAATCCAAATTACCGGTTGGCTCGTCAGCGAGAATGAAGTAAGGATCATTCACGAGAGATCGAGCGATTGCCACACGTTGCTGTTGACCACCGCTCAGTTGAGTGGGTCGGTGATCCAGTCTCTCTCCGAGCCCGACCATTTTTGCTAACTCGATGGAACGAGTTTGTTGTTCCTTCGAAAGTGTTCTCCCCTGGTAAAACAAGGGCACCTGAATGTTTTCCACGACAGTCAATTGCTGAATCAGGTTATACGCTTGAAAGACAAACCCAATCCGTTGGGAACGGATATCAGCCAATTGATCATCGTTCATGGTTGCCACGTCATCATTCCCCAGCCACAGACTACCCGACGTGGGCTTGTCCAAACAGCCGAGCATGTTGAGCAGCGTACTTTTTCCTGAACCAGACGGCCCCATGATCGCTACGTAATCACCGGCTGGCACGTCGAAGGTCACGCCGCGAAGTGCACGCACGGTTTCGCTCTTGAGGACATACTCTTTTTTTAGATCCACAACACGACAGGCGTAGCCTTCTGTTGTGAAATCAGGAGGGATCATTTTAATCATCGGCATCATCAGCCTATTACTGACCCCCACGGGCGCCTGGAGGCCCGCCAGCTCCAGGTCCACCACCGCCGGGTCCACCACCGCCAGGTCGTCCCATCCCTGAGGAGATCATTTTTCGCATGCCTGCTGTTAACTCAGCCTTGTCGATCGACCCGTCTTTATTCAAATCACTGTCGTCGAATCGGTTCTTCATGTTGTCGTCCGCAGCAGCTTCCTCCTTGCTGATCTTGCCGTCCGTGTTTGTGTCAACCCTGCCCATAATCGCCGTCACGATGGCATCGATGTTTGGAGATCCTCCACCACTTCCCTTCGGACGCTCTCCACCACCCTGCGGTTTCGGCAAGGGTTGGGCTGCGATCTTGGCGAGCTCATTCCGGTTATCGACCTCCTGGATTTCTGGAATCTTCATTTTGTTCAGATGGTTGCGGGGGTTGAGCACGACCTCTTCACCTGCAGTGACACCCACATCGGACGTAACAAACTTCTCGTTCGCCGCACCGATCTTGATTTCACGCGTTTCCCACTCGTCACCTTTCCTGACGAGAACGAAGTGATGCCTTTTTACCTCGTGAACGGCGAGAACCGGAATCTGAGTCGCATCAGGGATCTGCTCTACGAAAATTCTGACCTCCGCCGTCATACCGGTACGGATGGTTTCGGGCGGTTCAAAAATCTGAATGAAGACCGCGTACTCCTTGACGTTCGAACCAAACCAGTTGCCCGGCTCAGCATACTTGTTGACCTTGGTCACCCGGCCGAGCAATTCATTTTCTACCGCATTGAGCGAAATTTTGACGGGCATCCCCTCTCGGATGAGAGTGATTCGAGATTCATTAACCTTTGCCTTGACCTGCATCCTCGAGGGATCTGGAAGCAAGAAGATCGTTTGCTGTTCCCGCACGAGAGCGCCGGGCTCCACGACGAAATCAGAGCCGCCTCGGCTGCCGAATTTGTTCGCATAGACCACCTGACCGTCGGCAGGTGCCTTTACCTCGCACGAACGAATTTGATTCTGGATCTCCTCGAGCTTTTCTTTCTCTTCACCGAGGGTGCTCCGATCCGAGTCGAGTTTTGCCTTGGCAGTAGCGATACCGCTATTCAATTCGACGAGCATTTTCGCTTTGGTCAACTCGTCGAGCACTCGCAAACGGCCTTCAGCAGACTCCAAAGTACTTTGAGCGTTCTGAACCGCGAATTCCTCCGCTTCGATTTGCAGAGGTTTGAGAGTTCCCTTCGCTGCTAGACGCTCGGCGCTTTGCAAAGACAATTCCGCCTTACGCAGGTTTTGCTGCGCGACGGATATCTCACTGAGGATCGCCTTTCGCTCAGTCAAGTAAGTACCTTCCAAATACTCCTGACGGGCGATCTCTGCTTTGCTGAGTGCAGCTTCACTCGAAATGACTGTCGACTCAGCTGCAGCAACAACGATACGCTGATTTTTGGCGTCCTGGTCCAAAGCGGAGGAATCCAATTGACAGAGGCGGTCTCCTTTCTTGACGAGAGTCCCTTCCGCAACAACGCTCAGGATGGGAGTTCCGCTACCTCCACGTCCCTTGACTTCACACTTCACCTCGTTGTTGCTGGAGCTCTCGATTTCGCCCTGTTCCAGAACCACATGGTCAAAGGGCCCCCTTTTGATTTCTTCTAAGATGGGTTTGTCCCCGGCATTTGCATAAATTCCCGACTGCCTGCTTCGCCACCAATAGACCCCGCCGGCACCTGCGACACATGCCGCCGCTAAAACCATCAACAGGGTTTTGGAGGAACCACGACGTCTCGTTTTCTTGAACCGCTGCATGAATAAACTCTTCTGGGGGGATTTCATTATTTGTTCTCGGTAGGAAAGCCCGTTGGGCTGGCACGTCGTTGGCAGATTGTGGAAACAAAATCTTGTGGCGGGAATCGGCGGCAGGATCGAACGAACTAATGATACCTTGATTCGGTCACAATTCGAAGCTCGATGGGGGTCGCTTCTGCCAAAAATTCCACTGGAACCTTCTCTCTAGCGTAGTATCCCCGCCCGGCAACCAGCGGTCCTCGGTACCGTAACCAAAGAGCAATCGTCCAACAGGCCAACCTAAAAACACTCGTTTGTCTGAATTGTTTCGGCTTTCCCCAAGAGTTCGTTCTGCCCTTGGAGTAATTCCCCAAAGGTAGTAGCTCCTGAATCGAGGACTCTTGCCGGAACCGGGCCCCCCAGTCGCTGCAAAACTTGCCAAACTATTGGCTTGGCAGTACCCTCGGAGCGTTTTCGCGTCCCCCTCCAACCAGCCCCCTTTTTTTCACATGTCTAAACGCAACGTTTTGATCCAGTTTGATACCGATACGAAGCCCAGTGTTTTCGACGCCATGGTTGCAATCGATGCGGGGGTGGATCATCTGCTCCAATATAGCGCCGTCACACCAGAAGAAGTCAGGGGATTGGTTCATGGCGCCATGTTCACTCGCGGTCCGCAGGACTTGCACCATACCGCCATTTTCATAGGCGGGAGCAGCGTCCCTCACGGGGAAGCCATTGCTCAGGCAGCGCGAGAAACTCTCTCGCAACCCTTCTCTGTATCGATCATGCTCGACAGTAATGGCTCCAATAGCACGGCAGCAGCAGCGGTACTATCGGCAGGCCAACATATGCATTTCCCAGATTCCGTGTCGACCGTGTTGGCAGCAACAGGGCCGGTCGGGCAGAGAGTATGTCGCATCCTGGCTAATCTCGGAGGGAAGGTCTTCGTCGGCTCCCGCAGCATGAAACGCTCGGAAGAAACGATCGCGACTCTAGCTCGTTCGAATGTGGATACGTCTCGACTCATTCCCCTCGAATCAGAACACAAGAGGGCGCTCGCGGAAGCTCTCCATCAATCCCAAGCCGTTTATGGGTGTGGAGCCGCTGGGATCCAACTCCTTTCCGCGGCGGAGTTAGCAAGTGCACCCCGTTTAAAGGTAGCGATCGATCTCAATGCTGTATCTCCGTCGGGGTTAGAGAGTATCCACATCATGGACAAAGGTATCCAACGCGGGGAGAGATTCGACTACGGTGCCCTAGGCGTAGGAGCCCTTAAAATGAAAATCCACAAGGCTTCCATCGCTGCCCTTTTCGAAAAAAACCACCGATACCTGGATTGCGAGGAAATGTTGACGATCGGTGCCGATATTCTCGCAAAACAAAAGAGTGGATGATCAAGCTCGTACGACGCATTAGGCTATTCATGCAGCAACCCTAGCGGACCAATCCATCCTGCAAGGAAGCGTGGAAAACCCTCCTCCGACCTTTTTTAAGATCGCGAGCGACCTGCAAAGGGCTCGATCCCCATCAACGGCAATCGTTCGCTAGAATAGAGCGGCATTGCGAGTGTTTACGCGGATGGTTTGATGCAATGGTGACACTCCTCGTATCGCTACTCCAATCACTGGTTCTGGCCTATCCGGTTCGCAGTGGCCATGCGATGGCATGATGCGATTTTTGGAATCATTCGATTTCCGGAACACGCATTCCCCTCGCACAGGATCTCAACCCATTCATGCTTCCTGTCAGATATCTATTCAAAGTACTGAGCCAAATCTCTCAGTAGATATTCCCTTTCATCCTTCGGAACTCCCAATGCGAATTGCAACTCTTGACTTCAACCTGCAAAGAATCGCCGCGTTCGCCTTTTTGAGCGCGTCATCGTGTCAAGCACTGCTCTCCACCGAGCCCGCTCGAGACTGGGCTCAATGGCGAGGTCCGAATCGTGACGGGATTTCCTCGGAAACAGGTCTACTGGACCAATGGAAGGATTCAGGTCCAGAGCTTTCGTACGATGTACGGGGCATGGGCAAGGGGATGTCAAGCATCGCTATCTTCAATGGAAAGATTTTCTCAACGGGGGAGCTTGAAGGGAAGGTGCAGATGATCTGTCGCAATGCGGAAAGTGGCGAACTGCTCTGGAAGACACCCATCGCAACCACTCCCAAACCTCCTAATGGAACACCGAGTGTCGATGCGAAAACCAATCGAGTCTACGCTATTTCGTTCGATGGGATGCTGGCCTGCTGCGACGGCGAGACCGGAAAAGTCATCTGGACAAAGAGCTTCACCAAAGACTTTGGTGGAAAAATGGAATCAGGCTGGGGATACAGCGAATCACCCTTGCTCGACGGAGACGCTTTGATCTGCACCCCAGGCTCCAAAGATGCCATGGTGGTCGCTCTGGACAAACACACAGGCAAGGTTCTGTGGAAAGGCAAAGCCCCAGGCGGAAAATTACGAGGCAACGATGGCGCTGGCTATTCGTCCGTAGTCATCTCGTATGCAGCTGCCCGAAAGCAATACGTACAACTCGTTGGGCATGGTGTTGTAAGTTACGACGCCAATAGCGGCGAACTGTTATGGAGTTACGACCGTATCGCGAATCGAACAGCCAATATTCCCACACCGATTGTAAAGGATGACTTTGTTTTTTGCTCGACTGGCTATGACGATGGTGGAACAGCCTTATTGCAGCTCAAGAAAAAAGGTTCCGGATTAGAAGTTGAGGAGATTTATTACAAAACCAACAAGGAACTTCAGAATCATCATGGCGGAATGATCATGATGGGCGACTTCGTGTATATGGGACATGGACATAACAACGGATTTCCAGTTTGCATCCAATGGAGAACAGGAGAGAACACGTGGGGCAAGACGCGAGGACCGGGAAGCGGTTCCGCAGCGATCGTGGCTGCAGACAATAAACTCTACTTCCGTTATCAGGACAGCACGATGGCGTTGATCGGAACCGATCCAAAGAAATACGAATTGCTCAGTTCATTCAAACTTCCAACGCATGAGGGGGAAAGCTGGCCCCATCCTGTCATCTGGAATGGAAAGCTTTTTATCCGGGATCAAGACCATCTCCAATGCTTTGATATTTCCGCAAAGCGTTGAGATCGAACTCCCAGGATTGCGCGGCCTCTTTCGCATGCGCAACGATGGAGCGACGGCCCTATTTCGTAAAGACTCCGCTCGGGATAAGGAACTCCAGTGGAGTTCGGAGTCCTCGAATTTCCACGTCAACCAGCTCCTCCCTGCGACACCATGTTTTTTTGGACGATCGATGCCAAAGATCGTTCAGCGATACTGTTGCTCGGGGAAATGATACCCGTCACCATGCCAGCGTCTCTTCAGATCGATGATGGTTCGTAGGGACGATCGGTACTGTTCGCAGGCGAGTGCCACAAGTGGGAAGTTCGAACCCAGATGAGGTGGTAAACGAAACCGAATACTAGCTATCCTTTTTGCAAAACGGGTAGTGTTTTCAGAAGCCGTTGCAGTGTTTCATGTTTGTTTTCTCATTACGAAACCAAGCAACGGAACAACCATGTACGACAAATCGACGACAACCATTTTTCTCGCAGAAGAGGATGCAAGCGACCATTCGTGCCTGGCACCATTCGTGCCTGGCACCAAGTGAAGCGACTTAGCACCAAGCAAAGCGACCGCTCAGGCCCGAATGGGCCGACAGTGTAATGGTTTGAGCCACGCACTGCTCATTTGGGAGCTGGTTATTGTGTCAGCCCGCCGGGCTTTTCAGAATGGAGTGCCCGCAGACCGTGGCTCTGGGAGCCACGGCAATCATTGTATCGGCCCTACGGGCCTCAGCAGCCAGAGACCCAAGTCCCAAAACGCAAAGCTGCGAAAAGTAGGCAAGTGCCTGCCCCCAAGCGAAGCGACTTAGCACCAAGCG
>JBBAXA010000057.1:0-30586 GCA_040396935.1 Pirellula sp. | reverse complement strand
CTGCATGCCTACACCTGCATGCCTACACCTGCATGCCTACACCTGCATGCCTACATTTGTGCCGAGCATTGAACGCTCGGGAGCCTTGATTGGCAAGCTGCATGGAGACATGGGGGAAACAAACACAGGTACTTTACTCAAAAAGGATTATCCTATTTCGAGTCCACGGAGTGCACCGGTGGATGAACCGAAACTTTGGTCCTCGATCCCGAGCTGTTGTAACACGCTGACAAAAAGATTGCAGAGCGGTACCTGGCTCGGCTCGTATGCTAGATGTTGACCGTGTTGGAAACGACCGCCTGCGAGCAAAACCGGTAGGTCTTTATTGCTGTGACTGGATGCATTTCCGAGATTCGAAGTTACCAGGATGGTGGTTCGATCGAGTAGCGTGGCCTCCCCTTCACGGGTATTTCTGAGATTCGTAAGGAGTGTTTTCAACTCGCTAAAAAAGGCCTTCTCGATTCGTTTTAATTGCGCAATATTCCCAGCGTCTTGTCCGTGGTGAGAAAGATTGTGATAGCCGATATTCACGCCGGGAACCGCGACCGTATCTTGGCGAAAATAGCCGAAGGTGATGACACGGGTGCTATCGGTTTTCAAGGCGAGGTGACTGAGGTCACAGACCGTACGAAGATTGGTGATGATTTCCTCGGGCGCGAAGGACTCAGGTGGCTTGGCATCGACGGCAGGTTTTGGTGTATGCATCCACTCCTCGGACTTTA
Organism: Pirellula sp.; assembly: GCA_040396935.1. GTDB lineage: Bacteria > Planctomycetota > Planctomycetia > Pirellulales > Pirellulaceae > JBKCUI01. The sequence goes on along the minus strand of JBBAXA010000057.1, from coordinate 29,864 downwards.
CGAGCCGTTTCTCGGTAGCTCGAACAGACTCAAAGTACTCCTCCAGCTTTTCTTGATCCCGTTTCGAGATACGACTTTGCATATCGCGAGCTTCATCGAAAACATGATCGAGGATGCTCTTGCCACGTCCAATGTCTCGCAGGACTTTTTCTTTATTGGCGGATCCCTCCTCGACAAAGAGCTTGGTAAACGCATCGGCGGCATTCTTCTCAGCAGGTACCATACTACCGCTCTCGGTCCAACTGAAATCGTTCGCACCCGCGCTGAGCGTCAAGGAATCAAAGCGGGTATATCGGCCGAGCGTGGCAGCAGCGTGCTGATCGAGCGAACGCCGATTTCTCTCAGCCGATGGGACTCCTGTAAAGATCCTGGTCTGCGCTGCATGTCCGCCCCCGACCCCGGGATGATCGAGCCCCGACAGAATCGTGAAATGATCACGCAAATCCTGAAGCGGTTCGAGATATTCGGTGGGTTCGTAATCGTGGCCGGCTTGCTGCGGCACGAAGGCTTCGCGGTAAATACCGAGCGGTAAGCAGATGAGCATGAGTCGACGCGGCTCCTTGCCTGCTTCTGCCGCATGGGTGATTCCTCCCAGGGACTCGAGCCAAGGAAGACTTAACGAGATCCCCGCGCTGCGCAACAAATGACGGCGATTGGAGAGTGCGGCTGGGTGGAGCATACGAATCTTCTCGTCAGGGGTTTGCAAAAAGGTTACTGGAAATGAAATCGAGTACGAGTGTCTTCATACCGGCTTTCTCTTGGCCTACGCGAGCAGCGATCTCTCTCAGGGTTTGCCTGTCAGCGAATCCAGGCGCTCGCCCCAGTGCAAAGGTCGCTAATTGCCGCGTTACATTTTCAATAACGACAGGCTCTTGTTTTTTAAGTAACTCACGAAATTGCAGAAAACCTGAAAAGCTTCCGACTCCGAGCCACTCCCCCTCGGCTTGCACCGGTGGACCGTGGATGATTTTTGCACGCGACTTGTTTGTCGCATTGGATAACGAGCGATAGTTCTCTCGCCAACTTCCGATCACATCAAAATTTTCCAACGCGAAACCGAGCGGATCGATTTTTTTGTGGCATGAATTGCACGTAGCGATTTCGCGATGTTTAGCGAGTTGCTCGCGGATCGTTGTGGCTCCACGGATATCGGGCTCGATCGCTGGCACGTCCGGTGGAGGCGGTGGAGGTGGGGTACCGAGCAGTTTTTCCAGAACCCAAACACCGCGAGCGACGGGCGAAGTCGTACTGCCATTTGATGTGACCGCATGAATACTCGCATGAGTTAGCAATCCTCCTCGCACCGACTTGGATTTGTCCAAATCGACTCGGCGAAAGTCCGATCCCGTGACCCCGTCAATGCCGTAATGTTTTGCCAATCGCTCATTGAGCATCGCCCAATCGGAATCAATCAACTGATTGAGTGGGAGATCGCGATGAAACATTTGCGACAGGAATTGTTCTGTCTCACCGCGCATGGCCGACTCCAGTTCGGAATCATATTCGGGATACAATTCCGGGTTGGCCCGCATCATTCCTACCTCTTGCACGCGCAACCACTGCCCTGTGAAGTCGGTCATGAATCGATTTACTCGCTCGTCCGCGATCATCCGTTCGGCTTGAGCACGGCGAGCGTCGGCCCGGAGCAAACTGCCGCTGGCTGCAGCGTTGAGAAGCTCCTCGTCAGGTGTCGATCGCCAAAGCAGATAGGACATTCGAGACGCAATGGAAAACGCATCCGGTTCATTCGGAGGGACCTCATGATAGAGAAATCGTGGCGAAATCAGCATCGTCGCTAACACGCTCCGAAGAGCATTCTCGGGCGTCATCGTCCTTAGAAATTCCTCATAGCGGTTTTGATACTTGGAGAGGGTGTCCGTATCGACGGGTCGACGGAATAGCGTCGGTGCGATTCGAGAAACAATAGCGTTGACGTTCTCTAGATTCAGATTGGTAGGATCGATTGCACCGAAAAGGGTTTGGTGCCCCTTGGGCGGCCATGTTTCGTAAATCGGTCCTTCGATGCTGAACGATCGAATGGCAATGAACGGACCAGGCTGATCGATGAACTCTCGCCCCTGCGTATGGGGTGCGCCGTCGAGCATGGTAAAGGTTACTCGGTCGCCGGGTTCCAAATAGTAACTTGCCGCATACTCGCGCGGCTGATCATCTGGGAGAGCGAATATTGAATGAGCTTTGGGGAGCAGTCCCTTGGCTGGATTACCCGCTGTGAACTGGAGTCTCACAGGCTTACTATCATTTTTCAATGCATAGGCGACAGCACGCACGCGATACCAACCAGGTTGTCGGATGGCGAATCTTTTGCTGGTATTGGGTTCGCCAATGAAGTATTGCTGGACTGTCATGACGGCATCGAGATCGCCGCTGTCGTCAGACTTCGGTGGACGGTAGTGCCCCTGTTCCAAAACAGGAAAGCGGTAGCCAAAACTCTCTGGATTGGCTTTGGCTTTCGCCTCCATCTTCAGCGTGTTTTGTTGTTCGGAGGGAGTGAGATTACCAAATTTATCCTGACGATTCTTCAGGTTCTTGCGAGCGATTTCGATAGCCTCACGATTGAAGTCGTGCAGAGTGAAGACGACCCTCTTGGTCTCCGGTCTTTTTTCCGGAGCGATCGCCCTCGCGAGCACGAACTCCGCAGCCTTCATATACTCCTGCAACTGCGTGGCCGAGAGCATCAAAGCACCGGCGTTGGTATCGAAACCATGTTCGCGCGAGTCTTCGGGGAATCCCGAGGTAAAATCCCCATGCACATCGAACAGATCTGCGATCGTATTTCTATACTCCGTACGATTCAATCGGCGCAGCAACACTTCGCCGCCAGTACCTCGGAAGCTCACCGCGGCGCGAGACAACTCCTGACGAATCCAATCCGTGATTTGCTCAACCTCTGGTTCGCTCGGTTGCTTTTCCGACTCAGGCGGCATTTTACCGAGCAACAAATTATCCAGGACCATTTGCCAGTTTTCCGCATCAGCCGCGGTGCGGCTCACCGGAAGCATGTCCAAGCGAACGTCCCCTTCCTGCTTGTCGGGTCCGTGGCAACGGATGCAGAACGACGAAAAAAACTGCTTCACTTGACCAGGCATAACCTCCAGCGATTCCTCTGCCTGTACAGTCCCTAAAACGGTAGATAGGAGTACGCACAACAAAACGAAGCGAGAGAGGGCTGCGTCGATGCTCATCGTCTCCTGGCCCTATCCCAACGAGTTAGCTGCTCCATGTAGATCCTCATTCGATAGATCATTGGCGATCGTTGCAGTTGGCTGTTTGACATGGTGGGATTCGTTTCGAACGAACGATTTGGAAGGATGCGTCGATCGGTTCTTTTCATCCAGTCTTCTTTTGTCATTCTAGGCTTTGAGTTTTGGGGAATCGCATTCGCTTCACTTTAGGCACCGAATCGATCTTTCCATGAAAGATTTGGGCGGCTTTTGGTAGTGTCGATTGCAAAGACATTCCGAGTGCGGTTGGGGTAACCGAGGTGCGACAGGAAATGCCTTGACACACTATAGTGGCTAGGCCACGATGTCAACAAGAAGAGTTTTGCTTTGAACCGTTTCTGGCAGAGCGACCTCGGCACCTAGCGTTCGTTCCGAATCGACGAAATGAAAGTTACAATGAAAACGGATTTGATTCGAAGTCCAGTCTATCAACAGCTCAATCGATTGCTGCGCCAAACCTTGGCGACCGAGTATCGAGCGGGAGACCAATTCCTCACCGAGAGAGAGATCGCTGATAAGTTCGAAGTGAGTCGCGCGACTGCGAACAAGTCACTCGCGAGTCTGGTATCGGAGGGCTTGCTCGAATTCCGAAAAGGATTGGGGACTTTTGTCCGTCGTGATATGATCGACTACGACGTACGGTCGTTGGTGAGCTTCACGGAAAAGGCCCGGGCCGCTGGAAAGAAACCGAGTACCGAGCTCTTGACGTTTGGCAAGCTGACTGGTTCCGAGACCGCGAAGCAGGTCCAGGTAGCGCTTCAAGTGGCTCCTAGCGATTCGCTGTGGGAGATGGACCGCATTCGTTTGGCCGACGGTGTTCCAGTTATTCTGGAGCATCGTTACATCGTGCATAAGTTGTGCCCGAAACTCACCCGATCCCAAGCAGCCGGATCTCTCTATCGCACGTGGACCGAAACCCACGGTCTGAAGATTGGGGGAGCCAACAATATCATTCGAGCCGTGCTTTTGACCGCAGCGGAAGCACAGCACCTGCAGACAGCCTCCCGCTCCCCCGCGCTCGAAGTCGTTTCGGTGGGGTTCCTCGATAGCGAAATACCCTTATGGTGGGAACGGACATTGTATCGCGGCGACCAATATGAATTTCATAGCCGACTGGGTGGAATTCAATCCGCAACTCCAGCCAGAGGCAAACTGCGCTGACTCTCAAACTCGTAGGAGTCATGACTTCGCCCGCAGAAATCTACGGTCTTATCAGTTGTGATACGCGATCAACTTCCAACCCCAGCTTGACACGTGGCTTAGCCACGCTACGATGTCGTCGGTCCGAGTGCCTTGATCCTTCCCGCAGAATGCGAGTGTCCTGGGCTGAGTATCCATCGAAGGTGTTCCCGATGGAGCCGATCTAAATCATTCGGACCGAGCTAGGTCTCGCTAGGCCCAACCGATCAACAGGGAACTCGATGGGGCATCGCGGGTCGCTCAGAAGTGTCGAAACCGACTGCACCTATCAGTACCGACTAAAATCAAAGGTGCAATCACTAAGGACCATGAAAACCATTTATGGAGTTCCGCCTACCCCGCGTTCCAGGACCGTAAACGACTTTGGGAATCCTGCCAGAAAGAGAGATACGCGATGAGCAAATCGGTTTGGGCTATCATGATCGCCGTTCTTTCACTTCAGCGAACGTTTGCCGTAGATCTCCCGTTAGGACCGAGCGAAGCTGCGGTCATCGAGCAGATCATCGCAACCGAGGAAATCGATGTCGAGGTCGCCGAAATGCCATTGTGGGCGAAAAACGGAGCGATCAAATCGCTGGGCCATTATGGTATCGAAACGACTCTCCTGAAAGCATGCAGTATCGTCTCCAAAGCCAAAACGAACATCGTGCTCGGGATTATTTACGACGCGAAAGGGCATGTGCTCGCGCTCAGTGGTAATGGACCATGGCTGAGGAATCGTAGTTTACGAGCACTGACAAAGTTGCCCGAGCTTCGTTTGATCCGCATCGATCATAATGGCTTCGCTGGAAACGATCCTCGTACTCTGGAGTTCGATGGGAGTGGATTGGATGAGCTCGCCCATTCGAAGCTGCTGGAGATCAAGATCGGTTTGAGCTTTAGTGATCGCGGAATGGAGCAATGTGCAAAGATCCGGTCGCTTCGATCCCTCAGCGTCGCACATTCCCGAGTAACCGAAGCCGGTATCGATCACTTCGTTGGACATCCAAACCTAACGCACTTCTCAATCGCCGAGATGGCAAGCAACCGAGTCACCGAGAAGGCTTTGGGAACGATCGCAAAGATCCCTCGATTAACCCATTTGGGATTCAAGGAATGCTACGTCACGTATACCGATGGCTTTGCACTGCTCGAGCCACTCAAGGGGCAACTTGTGGAGATCGACCTGACGATGAGTCTCGCATCGAAGCCGGATCTGGATCGATTGCAGTCGGATCATCCGCAGGCAAAGATCCTAACAATCCCTCCAGCCGAAATCGTCAAGCGTCACAGGTTTATTGCTGCGAATCTAGCAAAGCAGGTTCCTGCCGAACTAGCAGCAGCGCTCCACGAGTCGCTCGGTCCATGACCGAAGATTACCAGGATTGGTTGTCGCAATTCACTTGATGAGACGAACAGCAGGTAATGACATACGGTACAGCTCACTCTGCACCACTAAAGCAAGTAGCGGTAGTGCGCAGGCACTCCGGTGCGTTAATAGATTGCTTGCTACCCGTCGACTAATCTGCTTATTTAACGTTATCCGCGGAGGGAAATCATGTCTGCATCGAATCCAATACCTTTTATTATCCACTTCGTTTTTCTTGAGTCAGAGTTTGTTGAGAACCCCTGCTGCTACGCGCGATGAGACTATGAGATACGTTCTTTTTCTCCTCGCAATGCTCTGGACGCCCGTCGTCATGCGCGATGTACTCAAGCGCCGCAGTTCTAGTTTTTTCCCTAAGCACGGTTCCGATCCAGTCCACTACGGCCTCGAGTTTTCGCTGATCTGTGCGTTACGGAAATCAGGAGCGTACTCCTAGCTTGTTTTCTTATCTCGCTTCGGCTTTGTGCCAGATAAGGGTTCAAATGATGAATCGCTACTATTTTTTGGGATACTCATGGATCTGCCTACTCGGAATGTATCTGGATACTCCCGATACGTATGCAGACGAGCGACCCAATATTCTACTCATCATGGTCGACGACATGGGCTACTCCGATATTGGCTGCTACGGCGGTGAAATCCGTACGCCGACGCTCGATGCCCTCTCGGAAAACGGTGTACGGCTCGCGAGATTCTTCAATTGCGCTCAATGCTGTCCAACGCGTGCTGCCTTGATGACCGGTCTTTACCCACATCAGGCGGGGGTAGGGGATATGAATGAAGACGGTGCGAACAATGAACTCTGGAAACGGGTTGGCTCGGCTGCTTATCTAGGGTTTAAAAGCCGAGGGATTGTGACACTGCCAGAGACACTCCAAGCCGCAGGATATCAGACCTTCATGGCGGGCAAGTGGCATCTAGGAAAAGCGATGGAGAGTCGGCCTCATTCACGAGGCTTCGAACGCAGTTTCGCATTGATCGGCGGTGCATCCGAACACTTTACCGGATTTCGCGCATGGCAAAAGCAGGGACCGATCACGCTCTTCGTCGAGGATGGCCAAAAGGTGGAGGAACTACCCAGCGATTTTTATTCGACCGATACCTTCAGCGACTATACCCTCAAGTTTCTCCATGCCGCCGATCCCAAAAGACCTTGGTTCGGGTATCTGGCATTCACGGCTCCGCACTGGCCGATTCAGGCGCATGAATCGGATATCGCCAAATACGCTGCAACCTATTCAGATCCACCCGCTACGATTCGCCAGCGGCGTTTCGAACGCTTGAAGCAGCTGGGGCTCGTTCCCAAAAATACAATGTTGCCACAGCTGGACGAATCGGTCACGGCCGAAGCTATCGAAGCGAAGAAGGAAACACGTGATCGATGGATGCAAACTTACGCAGCGATGATTGACCGCATCGATCAGAACATAGCGTCGATCGCACAGCGATTGCGTGAACTAGGGCAGTTTGACAATACGCTGATTCTCTTCCTCAGCGACAACGGTTCGGACACCATCCGTGGGCCCTTGTGGGGGCAGGTCAGCAATACTCCATTCCGACGGTTCAAGGTTTCGGTCAACGATGGAGGAATTGCATCACCGCTCATCGCACATTGGCCACGAGGGATCACCGGATTGCGAAAAGGACGAATTGTGAATAGCGTCGGTCACGTGATCGATCTCTATGCAACATGCCTCGATGCTGCTCGCGTTCAGCATCCGTCCTCATTCGGCTACGAAACCGTCTTGCCGACCGAGGGGTTGAGCTTACTCCCCGCGTTCCAAGGGACAGGCGATATTCCATCGGATCGAGTACTCTTCTGGGAACGCATGGGGAACGAAGCTGTACGGCAGGGACCTTGGAAGCTCGTTCGTACTTACGGAGCTATCAACGAGGAGGGGAATGTCCAATCGACGGGTCCGCGAACCGGTGCATGGGAACTGTACGATACATCGTCCGATCCCGGTGAAACTACGAACCTCGCAGCGAGCGAACCCAGCCGAGTGAAAACGATGAGCCAATGGTTCACGCAATGGGCGACTCGTGTCGGCGTTGTGCCACGTGAGGAGATTGTTAAGGCGATGGGCCGGTAAAAAGTACGGAGTAGCTCGCGCTGCACTGCTAAAATAGTAGTGGTAGTGCGCACGCAATCCGGACTCCTGGTAGATTGAATCCCTCCCCTCACCGAAACGGATGGAAGCGAAATAGTAACTTCAACAGGAGTAGCTCCCTATGTCTCGATTCCTTCGAAGATTAGCAGCATTCGCTATATCTCTCGTAGGTACCATCACAACGGTAATTGCTGCCGAGCCACCAAATCTTCTGATTCTCTTTACCGATGATATGGGATACGCCGATTTGCGTTCCTTCGGAGATTCAGAGATCCCAACTCCGAACCTAGATCGTTTGGCAGCAGAGGGTGTTCGGTTTACCAACGCCTACACTGTCGCGCCGATTTGTGTACCTTCGAGAATGGGGTTGATGAGTGGAAAGTTTCCCGCCCGATTCGGTGTCTACAACAACGTATATAGCTTGCCAGCCAATCAGCTCTGGCTGCAACAAAAGACGCTTGCCGATGTCGTCAAGCAACAGGGCTACCGTACCGCGAACATCGGCAAATGGCACCTCAGTGGCAATAGCAGCGCAGATCGAGGCGACGAATTGGGAGGATTCTTTTTCGCGCCTCCTCACCAACGGGGATTCGACGAGTTCGTCGGGATCACCGGCGGAATGCATAACTTCTGGAAAGGAACCGGTCTCGCACGGTTCAGGAATGGCAAGTACGAACGGTTTGAATCACCCGACTACCTCACCGATTTCTTCGGTAATGAGGCGTGCGAATTCATTCGTCGTCATGAGAAAAAACCTTTCTTTCTCTACCTGGCATTCAATGCGCCTCACGCACCTTTGCATGGATTGGATGAGGATCAAGCTGCCCTGGATGGTCCACTCAGTCCGAATCGACGTAAATACGCCGCGATGCTTCGGGCAGTCGATCGAAATGTCGGCCGGGTGATGGACCTGCTGCGTGAACTGGGAATCGCCGAGAAAACACTCACTGTTTTTCTAAACGACAACGGAGGAGGTGGTAACAACGCGGCGGATCATACACGCAACACAGCCGTCAATCGTCCGTTTCGAGGTCACAAATTCGATGTCTGGGAGGGAGGAGTGCGAGTCCCTTTTATCCTGCATTGGCCAAATCGCATCCCTTCAGATGGTACGTGCGATTCGATCGTTAGCAGCGTCGATGTATTTCCAACCTTTGCGAAAGCCGCTGGTGCCGATTTGCCGAGTGACCTCGACGGCGTAGATCTGTTACCATTCGCGAATAAACAACAGACTGGAGATGCGCATTCCACTCTCTGCTGGCAACAACAGGTCTGGTCGCGCCCGAACGAACGGAAACCTGGCCCTAACTACCCACAGCCAGCATACAATCTTGCGATACGGACAGGCAATTGGAAAGGGATCAAACAGGACCAGCCCTTCGAGGGTACGAATCAAAGCCGAGCCTGGGAACTTTACGACTTGAGCCGCGATCCCTCGGAACTGAATGATGTCGCCTCAGAGTTTCCTGAGACGGTCCGACAATTGAACGATACCTTTTTCGCATGGCAAAAGCAGATGCCTAAACCGTTCGTCGATGACGGACAGAAAAAATAGCTGCATGAAGGGACTACCGATGAACAAGCAAAACCAATCGAGGTGGAAGTCATGATCAATCATGTCAAGCTTGATCGCTTCAACTGCACTCGTCGCGAAGTCCTCGCTGCGATGGTCGCGACGACGACAACCCTTCCGGTTATTGCGGCAGGGGCCACGCTACCCACAAGTCGACTCGGATTGGTAGCCTACACCTGTGCGAACCGGCGTAAGTGGATGCAGCAGCACGAACCGAATATCGACTTGTTCGAACCGTTGACATTCCTGAAGCACTGCCATCGTCTCGGCGCGGGCGGGATGCAGGCATCTCTCGGTGTACTCGACAGTGATCGGATCAAATCTCTGCGGGAATTCGCCGACGAACACTCTTTGTTTATTGACGGAATCGTCAATCCGCCCAAAGATGAACGAGATATTGCTCGGTTTGAGGCAGAGATCCGCACGGCTGCAGAGGTGAAGGTCCAGGCTGTCCGTACGGTTGTCATGCCGGGTCGACGCTATGAGCAATTCAAATCGACTTCCGAGTTCCGAGAGGCTGAAGCGAACGCGGTCAAGATGCTCAAACTCGCCGCACCTATCGTCACCAAACATCGGGTGAAACTCGCCGTCGAGAACCACAAAGATCAGCGACTTGATGAACGAATCGCCCTTTACAAGAACCTCGACGCGGAGCTCATCGGCGCGACCGTCGATACCGGTAACAGCTTTGCCTTGCTCGACGATCCCTACGAGGTCATCGAGGCGTTAGCACCCTATGCCTTTGCAGTGCATCTGAAGGACCAAGCATTGCGTGAAGATACCGACGGATTTCTCTTGGGGGATATCCCGCTCGGCCATGGCGGATTTGATGTGAAACGGATGGTTTCAATCCTGAAGCGAGCGAAGCCGGATATACGCATGACTCTAGAGCTCATCACGCGCGATGCATTGAAAGTGCCCTGCCTGTCCGAACGATATTGGTCCACGATGCCGCAGGTGGCTGGCTCCGATCTGGCAAGAACGCTCCGTTTTGTGCGAGAACATGAAACGAAAGAGATACAACAAGTCAGTGCATTATCCCTCGAAAAACAAATGGAACTCGAGGATGCCAACATTGCGGCAAGCCTGAAATACGCTCGCGAGGAACTGCTCTTATGAAAAGATCTCGTCGGGAGTTTCTCCGAACGATCGGAATCGCCACCGCATCCTTGACGACTACCCATATCGAACCTGCTCGCTCTGCCAATAACATCCTGCGCGTCGGTGTGATCGGTACGGGAGTGCGTGGAAAGTATCTCATCGGAAACTTGCCCGAATCCGTCCGAGTGATGGCCATCTGCGATTGCGCTCCATCGCGCATCGCGAGCACCCTCGAACCGACGGGCGCGTTCTCCTCGGTCCTGCAACCGTTCAAGGAACGTGATGCAGCAAACTGCACAACGCATCAAGATTACCGCCGAATGCTCGATCGCGAGAAACTCGATGCGGTCATCATCGCGACTCCGGACCATCACCACTGCTCGGTTGCGATGCTCGCCCTGCAATCCGGGCTGGATGTGTATCTCGAGAAACCAATTTCCGTTTGCATTCGCGAAGGCCGCCTGTTGGTCGAAATGGTGAAGCGGACCGGCCGGGTCCTGCAGGTGGGTAGTCAGCAACGGACCATGGAAATCAATCGATTTGCCTGTGAGTTCATTCGAAGCGGAGGCTTGGGAAAAATCTCCAAGGTCGAATTACCTAATTATCCGGGTCCTATCCCCGTGCCCTTGCTCGAGCCTGAGACTGCATTTGGAGGAGTCGATTTCGATTTATTCTGTGGCCCGACAACGCTGCGACCCCATCATCGACATCTATGGATGAAAGAGGATTTCAAAGTTGGTAATTTGTTGTGGCGAGGCTGGGATCTATTTAGAGACTACTCAGGGCATTTGATGACGAACTGGGGTGCGCATTCGGTCGACATGGTTCAACTCGCCCTTGGACGCGACGATACCGGTCCCATCGAAGCACACGCATCTGCTCCGCCATCGGTCGCGGAACTTGCAGAGACTTGGAAGGCTACGACTCCCATGCCCGTCGGCGATGCATCCGACCGCCGTTTCTGGCCGGTGACCATGAAGTACGCTGACGGTGTTGAATTGCATTTTGCCCCGCGAACGCCCCCTATCGGTCAAAAGAGCGGCCCCGATTTTACCGTTTTTCATGGCGAAAAAGGTCGCTTGAGAATGCGCCGTAACTACTTCGAGACAGATCCGCCCGGACTGATTACAAATGCACCGGATGCGAACGTTCTCGACAAATGGCAAGGGTCCGGGCACGTTGCGCGTCCGCATCTGGAAAATTGGCTCGATGCGATACGTCTCGGTGTGGAACTCCACGCCCCTGTCGAAGCCGGGCATCGTACCGCAACCATCTGCCATTTAGCCAACCTAGCTCGCGAACGGAATGCGCTGCTCCAGTGGAATCCTCTATCGGAATCGTTTTCCGGCGGCGATCAGATGCTTGACTACTTAGATCGACCGAGACGCCTGGGGTTCGAATTACCGAATGTATCCTGAGGATACGGATACACTTCAAAAGTGATACGGATACACCTCAAAAGTATCGAGCCATTTCGACTGGTTAAGGCCTCGTCTCGTCGATAAGCGATTGGACGTGTAAACTAAACCCCCATGGGATTTCTGGTTCACGAGCCATGTGAATCGGACGTACCGCAAATTTCCAATTTTTCTGTGCGCCAGGATCCTCTTCCATGATCAGACGTTTCGCCGGGATTGGCTGTTTTTTGTTTTGTCTCTCAGGAATATCGAGCGTCGAGAACAGACTGCCAGCGGCAGAGGTGCATGAATGCGATGTGTTGGTGTATGGCGGAACACCTGCAGGAATCATGGCTGCGATATCGGCTGCAGAGAATGGTCAATCGACCACTCTGATCGTACCCAATCAGCACATCGGGGGAATCATGAGCTCTGGCCTATGCGCTACGGATATGAACTCCCACAGCCGGATCGGTGGTCGAGCTCGGAAGTTTTTTCAGAAGGTTTACGAGTACTACTCGAATCCTGCTGTCTGGCGTGTTGAGAGCAGAAACGAATATTTTGAGCGTTCCGCCAAACGTGTTTTTAGCGGCAGAAATGAACCGTCGCGAATGCAATGGACATTGGAGCCGCGTGTCGCCGAGCAAATATTCGTCGCTATGCTGCGAGAATCTGGAGTGACGGTCCGCCTAGGAGAGAGGCTGGACCTGAAACGCACGGTCCGCAAAGACGGCAACCAGCTCCGCGAGTTGGGCACGGAAAGTGGCGAGCGCTATGGTTCGAAAATGTTCATCGATGCGACCTACGATGGGGACTTGATGGCTCGGGCAGGAGTGAGCTACATCGTGGGACGTGAAGCGAACGAAACGTACGGCGAACAATTCAATGGAATCCGCAGTCGACGATACGCAGAGTTGAACGCTGGGCCCGCGGGTCCCATTCGGATTGACCCGTTTTTGGTACCCGGCAATCCCGCCTCAGGACCGCTTCCTTTCATTTCTGCTCAGCCCCCCGGGAAAGATGGGCAAGCCGACAAACGAGTACAAGCGTACTGCTATCGATACACCCTCACCGACGACCCTGCCAATCGCTTGCCGATCGAAAAGCCGGCAGACTATGATCCGCTATGGTTTGAGATGCTCGGCCGAACGTGCGCAGCAAATCCTGAAATCACATTGCGTAGCCTCATGAGTATGGCTCCACTACCCAATCGGAAAGTCGATGTGAACATGTCCAACATGCCGGGCGTCAACTATGGATGGCCAGAAGGGGACTATGCTTTTCGAGCCGGCTTGATGCGGTTGCACAAAACGTTTGCCTTGGGCAAATTGTACTTCCTGGTGAACGATTCACGCGTACCGGCAGTCGTTCGCGAGGAGTTGTCGCGGTATGGCCTACCTCGTGATGAATTTGTCGATAACGATCATTTTCCTTACGAAATGTATGTTCGCGAAGCTCGACGGATGATCAGCGATTACGTCATGACCGAACACGATGCACTTCGAACTGGCACTCGTCACGCGTCAGATGGTATTGCGATCGGAAGCTATATGGTTGACTCCCATCAAGTGGGTTATTTCATCGATGCACAAGGTGAACTGTGCGTTGACGGTTCGCTTGGGGAAAAGCCTAGAGCCTACTCGATTTCCTATCGTTCGATCGTCCCCAAAGAAGCGGAGTGCGCCAATTTGCTCGTCCCTGTATGTATCTCCAGCTCCCATCCCGCTTACGGTTCAATTCGCATGGAACCGGTGTTTATGGTCATGGGCCATTCGGCTGGAACAGCGGCCGCCCTGGCAATCAAACATGGCTGCAGTCTGCAGGATTTACCCTACAACGTCCTTCGCACTCAGCTGGAATCCGAGGGACAGTTTTTTCTCGATGGAAGCAATCCGTGACCATCTAACGGAAACGATCACCGAGTACGAGAAGCTATCGTCGCGGCGAGCAACCGAACCAACCGCAGACCGGTTCGAGCACACACTCGAAGTCTCCTCTGAGTGCCTCTTGAGATCCGGGTCGGAATCCAGACGAAGGGGACTGAGCCAGAGAAGGGTGGCTGGAGATGAGCATCCGAGATATCGAGTGCTCGTGGGATCGGAACTATTTCAATCGGATCAGAACTTCGTTCCGTCTCAGTGGGCCAGGGGTGAAAGGAGGATCGTAACCAGCCGTTTCTACGCTGCCTTCCGTGGAATCATCAGCGGCCAAGCCTTTGGTTTGCATCCATTCTCGCAGTTTCGATTCCGATTCCTTGGCGACCTTGGAGGTCAATTGGCCTGAGAACCGAACGACGGCAAAGCGTCCTCCGGCTCGTTTTCGCACGTTGACTTGATCGAGGGTAGGCTTAGGGACGCCCTTCGAAGCGATTTCCTTTGGCATCACGAATCCCATTTGAACGCTCGTACCGGCATCTTTATTCTCCATGAAGACGGGTGTCGTCATAGCAATCTTCTGCTCGGATTCGTTCGCGCCGCTGATGTACCGAAATAGCTTCATGAAACTACCATCGCGACCTTGTGCGTCCAGCTTGGTCATCGTGGCTACCAACATGAGGTCGGGGTACTCGCGAACCTCGAATTTCCCCTCGGTCTCGACGACCTTATACTCGGCCGATTCGTAGGCAGCTCGAGACATCCGATTCCAAGCGAATAAGACGCCAAAAGCGAAGACAGCGAGGGTTCCGAGGTAAATCATCTGTTTTCGATTCATCTGGGCTAATACGGAAAGTGTGAGATTCTGAACTTTTTTTTGAGGCATTCCGATCCGAAAACTTTGATCAGGCTGAGAATTATATCCATTCGGCAAGACATTCTTCCTGGGTCGACGCATCGGTCAAACGGAATCGAGCGAGCGGCACGATCCCCATTCGAGACATGGGGCCTATTCGAGGGGTAGGGGAGTGGAGGAGAAGGAATTGGGTCTTTGGCCCGAGAGAACTCCAAGAGCATGTTTCTTCACAAGATTTCGCGCCCAATGCGAAAACCGTTTCGGCCTGCTAGAATCACCAAGGATCGAGTCATCCTTTTGAAAGAGTTTGTGCTTATGTGGAATCGCATTGGATTATTGTTCTTGGTCTGGCTTGGAACGACCCTTTGTTTTCAGGCTCAAGTACAGTCGCAGGAGAAATTCAAGACGCTGGTGGGGCCGGTTCAAATCGGCAAGGTCCCAGCGACAAGATTGTCTGTTCCCTATCTCACATGGGGCGGTGACGTTGCCACGTTCCTCGCCAACGGTGAGATGAAGACAACGAAAGGCTCTACGTTTGACAAACTAGGTTTGGACATGCAGTTGGTACCAGGCGATGATTTTATTGGTCAGGTGCGCAACTACATGTCGGGAACGACACCATTTCTACGTGGCACGATGCATATGCTCGGGCTGGCTAGCGAAGTGATCGGCTCGGATCCTCGAACAAAACCTGTTGTGATTTTACAACTCTCATGGAGTGCTGGGGATCATATCGTTGGACGCCGCACTGTTAAAAACTTGAACGATCTGAAAGGTAAAAAAATTGCTTGTCAGCAAGGGGGGCCTCACGTCGGTTTACTCTACGACTCACTCTCTGCAGCCCAATTAACTAAAAGCGATGTCACGATTGTTTGGGTGAAGGATCTCACGGGGGCGAATGGGCCTGCCGAAGCGTTCCGCAAAGATCCGACAATTGATGCATGCTGTGTGATCACCCCTGATCTGATCGGTTTGACGAGTGGATTTGACTCCGTGGGGAGTGGTGCTGAAGGGACCGTCGAGGGTGCGCATCTAGTGAACAGCACTCAGCAAATGAGCCGCTCCATCGCCGACGTTTATGCGGTGCGTCGAGATTGGTACGATGCAAATAAACCGACGGTCGAGAAGTTTGTAGCAGGATATCTCAAAGGCACCGAGGATTTAGTCGCACTTCGCAAAGGGTTTACCGACACGAAGAAGATGTCCGACCCGTACAAGCAAATACTCACTCTCGCGCAAAAGACATTCGGTACGGAGGTACTGCCAACTTTGGATATCGATGCGCATGGTCTATTGCTCGATTGCTCGTTTGTCGGACTACCCGGCCAGATTGCGTTCTTCCGCGACAAGGGCAACTTGAGCGGTTTTGATGCAAAAATGTCGGAGGATCTCAATCTGGCGACGACCTGGGGCTACGCCGACTCGCGTTTGGGATTCGATCCCAATAACTTCGATTACAAAGAGTTAGCCAAATTGGGCGGCATACCCTATGTCGAGCCAAAGAACACAGAACGTTTCTCGAACAATGCAGAATCGACGGATACGTTTCTCGGAGACAATTTGGATGCCAACACGATCGTGAGCTTCACCATCAACTTCGAGCCGAACATGGAAGAGTTTTCCGTCGATCGTTACGGTGCAGAGTTTCAACGTGCGATCAAGGCAGCAAGTACTTTCGGCAATGCGAAAGTGGTGATTCGCGGACACACCGATCCGACCAAAACCCTGATCGATTTGGTTCAGTCAGGAATGGAGAAAGGGATCCTCAAGCAAACCGGGGTAAAAGGTAATTTTAAATACTTCTATGATGGGAAGCCTCTTGATCTGACAAACACCAAGGCGTTGGTCGAACTGATCAAGGCAGGTGCCTTTAGCGGTGGCAAATCGGATCCGATGGTAACGATGCAAGCAGCCCTTAACCTCAGCAAGAAACGAGCAGATGCAGTTCGCGATGCGGTTGCAAAATTTGCGAAACAGGGTGAGGTGAATTTAGACATGTCGCAAATAGTACCGGTCGGTGCAGGCGTTACGGAACCCGTCATCCCAAAACCAAGAAATCCAGAAGAAGCAAAAGAAAATATGCGGGTTGAGTTTCGAATCGTTCGGGTAGATGCCGAAGCGATCGCACCGGCCGATTTCAACTTCTAAGAAGCGTTGTAATGACTCTGTGGACTTGAAGTCTGATCAGAGGGCAGAGTTCATTTGGGCATCCTTCCGATTGACCATTCCACGATAGAGGCAGTCATGATTGATCGAACACCGTTCCCATGGAGTCTGACCGAGTGGGTTCGAATCACCCTCGCGATCGGTCTATCCCTCGGCCTGATCGTACGCCCCAAAACGAGCGATGCCTCTGATAGTGTCGTGGTAGTGCTCCTCGATGATTCTGGGTCGATGCGAGAGCAGATGCGGTCCGAGCAAGGCCGAGAGCCCCGAATGTCGGTCGCGAAAACAGCGCTCGCTCGGGTCGTAAAGCAGCTACCAGAGCAGACTCAATTCGGACTCCTGCTGATGAACGGCGCTCGGGAAAGAGGGGGTTGGATGATTCCACTAGGATCCCTGAATCGATCGTCGGCTCTCGCTCAAATCGAAAATGTACGTCCGGATGGCGGCACGCCGCTGGGTCAATCCATGAAGACCGCCATGGACGAATTGTTAGCTCTCCGCGGCAAAACCCCCTACGGCGATTACCGTTTATTGGTGGTGACCGATGGTGAAGCGACAGACCGAAATGTTCTGAACACCTATCTCCCGGACATGCTCGCCAGGGGCGTCGTGGTCGATGTGATTGGGGTGGACATGAAATCGGAACACTCGCTAGCAACCAAAGCCCATTCCTACCGAAAAGCCAACGACGCAGCCAGTTTTGCAAAAGCACTCAATGAGATTTTTGCCGAATCAAACAGCGCGGGGAGTAGCGATAATGCTCTGGCGGATTTTGATCTGATCGCAGGATTGCCAGACGAGTTTGCAACCGAATCGCTCAAAGCGTTAACCTCGGTATCCAATGACCAAATAGCCGAGGCTCGCCCCAATGCGATTGCAGCGGCTCCATCGACCATCGACACTCCTGCATCTGGCCCCGTCTCTTCGTATGGTCCCGTCGCGGCGCAGCCACCCGTCGGTAGTGGGGAACCCGGGAAAGGACCTAGTTTCGGGTTCATTATCGGCGGCATTATCTTTATAATCTTTGTGTTGAGTGGTCTTTTGAAATCTAAACGAGCACGGTGACTGATCCCTCGTGCTTTCGTTTGGATTCCCAAACAAAATCCTTTACGCTTCTCATTCTGTGTCCAAAGCTAAAATCGTTCTCGTCGCCCTGGTATGGCTCGTTCTACTGAGTTTGGGGGTCGGCATTTGGAAGTTCTTTCTGCAGCCACAGCAACAAGCAAAAGAGACGGAAAAAAAGAAAGAGGCAGAAAAGCAGGTTCTCGATGCGACACAAGGCACAAGCCGTTACCAGCACGATCTGGCTTGTGGTCTTGATGCATTTTCTGGCTATGCGGTTCTGCGTTCGCCCGTCTTTCGGGACCAATTAGCTCAACACGGCATCCGGATGGTCATGAAAGATGACAGCGCCGACTACACAAAACGGATGGAAGCATTGGAGTCTGGGGAGATCCAGATCGCAGCTTTCCCTATGGATGCCTTGTTGAAGGTAAGCAGTCAACGCAATCGCCTACCTGCCACGATCATTGCCATTATCGATGAGACTCGAGGGGCAGATGCCATGTTGGGTTATCGGCAGCGGTATCCCGATGTCGATTCACTCAACGCGCCCGAGACGCGCTTTGTCCTCGTCGGGGACTCACCGAGTGAGACTCTATCGAGAGTGGTCATGTATAATTTCGACCTTTCTCGTATGGTCAAGGATCCTATGCAACGGGTCGCCTCGCCAGAGGCAATTCTTCAATCCTATAAAAAATCAACTCCATCGACCCATGAGGTCTATGTCACCTGGGAGCCATACGTTTCACAATTGCTTGAAAACGAACAATTGCATGTATTGGTCGATAGCTCCAAGTTCACCGGTTACATTGTGGACACCCTCGTCGTTAGCCGTGATTTTTTATTGAAGCAGCAACCGGTTGTTGAAAAAATTCTCGATAGCTATTTCCGATCGATGAACGCGTATCGAGAACCTGCCAAGTTAAAAGATCTAGTCTTGGAGGATGCAAAACTCACCAACACAAAACTCTCAGCACTCCAGGCGGACCGACTCTTGCAAGGCATTCACTGGAAAAACACCCAAGAAAATTATGCGCACTTTGGATTGCGGGCTGAGAAAGTCATGCACGTCGAAGATATGCTCGGGCGTATTGCCTCGGTGTTGGTTTCATCGGGCGGGATACCGAAGGATCCCGTAGGTGGGCAATTCAGTCGACTTTTTTTTGATAAGGTGCTGGTCAAGCTTAAGGAGAGCAACTTCCTGCCGGATGAGCTGATTCGTCAAGACAAAGAGTTGGCCGAACTGACCGATGCCCAATGGAATTCTCTTCTCCCTGTCGGCACCTTGAGCGTCCCAGAGCTGGTTTTTGCGAGGGGAACTGCGAGCCTATCGGAGGTGAGTAGAACGGTTTTGGATGAGTTGGCTGAGAAACTCCGATCTTGGCCAGCCTACTATCTCAAAGTGGAAGGAAATGCCTCGAGCGGCGGAAACACCGAGGCGAATTTGAGTTTGGCTGCCCGCCGAGCGGAGGCGACCGTAGAATATTTGAAGTCGATGGGAGTTTCTGCAGCCAGAATGAGAAGTACCTCAGGAAAAGTGGGCCAGTCTCGCGTTGTATTCGTGCTCGGTGAGTTACCCTACTAAAGTTGCACTCCACGATCGCTCACACGTTTGAAGATTGGGATGAGGTTTGGCGTTGAATGACGTTCGGAATCGAGTACTTCGAGAGATTTTTCTAGCACCTTCCGTCGTGCTGCCGATGGTTGCCGGATTCTCAGCATGGCTTCTGTCCTGGGCGGCCAATGGTGTCTCCTGGTTGACCCTGGCAGGGCTGGTTGGCGTTTTGGGTGGTTTGGGATGGATGGCAACGCGGGCTATCTTCAAGACCGAAAAGATCACGAGCGATGTGATCCAAAAAATGCAAGCCGAGCTTTCGAAGGCGGAACAGGCCGAATTGGACCGACTCGACCAGTTGCTCAGTCAAGACAACGACGATCGCGATCAGGAACTATTGAGAAAGCTGAGACTCCATCGCGCCCAGTTTGAGGAACTCGCTGGCCATTCAGAAATAGCGTTCCGAAGCCAGGACATCCTGAGTCGCGCGAAACAATTGTTTGGTGCTTGCGTCAACAATTTGCAGGAGTCGCACAAACTTTTGGAACAGGCCAGAAAACTGAATACGAGCGAGCAGCGAATACTACTCGTGCAGCGCGAGCACCTGCTCAAGGAGATTCACGAGTCCGTCAGGCAGTTGGAATCTTCCTTATTTCAGTACAAAAACCTGACGAAAAAGTCCACAGGAAACGAATTGCGGGATTTGAGAGACGAACTGGAGGAGAGCCTGCGGATAGCAAAGAGAACCGAAGAGAGAATACGCGAACTGGAGGGAACAGAAACGGAGAAAACCTACCTGAAGGAATAGAATGTCGAGTCATTCAGGTAAGATACACTCCGTGGAACTCCCATTGAGTTTTCCTCTCCAGCCGCACTAAACGAGATAACGAAAACACAAAGCCCCTTGAACAAAGTGAGATCAGAATCATGCAAAAAAATTGGATCGTAGCACCCCTGATGGTGATCGGGATCACGCTTCTCGGTTGCGAACCGTCGAACAATTCCCCAGCAAGCAAGGGCGGGACTGGAACTAACGGAGCGAGTTCTGCCAAGCCCTCCACGTTCACGCTCGCTTGGAGCGAATATCCCTCTTGGAGTGTGTTCGGTGTCGCAGACGAAATCGGCTTGCTCGATAAGGAAGCTGGAAAGCAGGGGGAACTCGAAAAGAAGTGGAATGTGGATATCGTGCTCAAGGGAGTCGATTACGATACCTGCCTCCAAATGTATGGCTCCAGTACCGCGGATGCAGTTTGCATGACCAATATGGACACCCTCGGACCTGCGATGGGTCGAGCCAGCGTCGTCATTCTGCCGACTTCAACCAGTGTTGGAGCGGATGCGTGCCTCGCCGTCGGAGTGAACGATCTTGAGGGTCTGAAGGGTAAAACGACACGCGGCCTGGAACGAAGCGTTTCGCAATACGCTTTCGAACGGATTTTGATCAAGAGAGGATTGAATCCGAAGGACTTCCCATTCAGCAACATGGACCCTGGGGCCGCAGCGAGCGCGATGCAAACAGGAGATACCAATGTGCAGTCGATCATGGTTTGGAACCCCTTCGTCATGCAGACGCTGAGGGATCAACCCAAGAGCAAGAAGCTGTTTGATTCATCGGAGATCCCCGAGGAAATTATCGATATGGTTGTCGTCGGAAAGGATTCTCTGGCCAAAGAAGGAGGTAAGCAGTTTGCCAACTGCATCGTCGATGCTTTCTATGCTATCAATAAACGAATAGCAGATCCGGCGACTGCCGATAAAACCTTGATTGCAATCGGTGCCAATTTTAGCAGTCTCGGACTGGAAGATATGAAAAAGGTTGTGCAGCAAACGCGGTTCTACGCATCTCCTGAGGAAGCCCTGAAACTCCTGACGAGCGAGGAATTTCGGAACAAGACCATGCCGACGGTCGTCGACTTTTGCGTCGAACACAAAATCGTAGAGAAAAAGCCGACGGTTGGATTCGATTCTGCTGACTCTCAAGTCAACTTTGATACGAGCTTTCTGAAAGCGCTCACGAGTAGTAAGTAAGAACGATTTTATACAATGGCTAACTCTTTATGATTCGACGTCCGATACCTCAATGGCTCGTAATCCTTTTGGGAATTCTGGGCGTGGTTAGTATGTTCTCGGCTTATGGTGGGCTTTCGTATCGCGAGTCTGCCAAAAATGAAAACCAGAGGGTCATCCCAGGGCTGACCGTTTTTCGTGGGGGTGTCGTGCGGATGACTGGTCCGAGAGGGTCAGAAGAGTCGCCGAAGCCGTCGATGCTGGTATCTGATCTTCGGGCGACCTACTGGCGACTCTTCCTAGGGATTGGACTCGGAGTCGTTCTGTCGGTTGTGGTTGGAATCGCTATGGGATCCTATCGATGGATCGCCGCTCCCCTCGTTCCCATCGTTTCCTTTTTAGCCAAGATACCGCCGACAGCCATGCTTCCAGTCTATTTGGTCTTGGTCGGAAGCGATCAGACCATGTTCACAACGATGGTGGCCCTGGGCATCTTTTTTACGATGGCCCAGTCTGTCTATCTATCCATTGTAAACGATGTCAAAGACGAAGCGATCGATAAAGCCTACACGCTTGGAGCTTCGGATCCAGAAATCATTTACGAAGTCATCTGGAAACAGATCCTTCCTCCTATCCTGGACACGATTCGGCTCCAAATCGGTCCTGCCATGATGTTTCTTCTGGCAGCGGAAATGCTGGTCGGGGGCGAAGGGATGGGCTATCGGATCCGCATGGAAGCCCGTGCTCTCGATATGAGCATTCCCTACATCTATCTTTGCATTCTCGGCTTCACCGGCTTGTTCGGTGACTGGTGTTTGCTTTGGTTGCGCAAAAAACTTTGTCCCTGGTATGACCGATAGTACAATCAGACGGCCTCGCATTCATGTACGCACTTGAAATTCAGAATCTGAGCCATTGGTATGGTGAGCAGCGCATCCTCAACAAGATCAACCTGCAGATTGCCGCTGGCCAAATTGTCGCTTTGGTAGGTCCCAGCGGTTGTGGAAAGAGCACACTATTACGAGCTATCCTAGGTACGGACCCGCCGTCCGAAGGAGAAATATTCGCCGAAGGTAGGCTGGTGGAAGAACCAAATCGCGATGTGGGGATCGTCTATCAAAACTATTCTCTCTACGAATTCCTGAGCGCCGAGCAGAATGTCGCTTTCGGGCTTAAACTCGACAAGTCATCGCTGATCTCTCGATTTATCTCGTTACCATCGTATCTGCGAAAGCAACGTGAGAACTTGCAGCTGGCTAGGGATTTCTTGAAACAAGTTGGGCTGGAAGCCGCGATGGGTCTTTATCCCTCGGAGCTTTCGGGGGGAATGAGGCAGCGTGTTGCCATCGCGCAAGCGTTTATACTGAAGCCAAAGATCGTTCTTTTGGATGAACCTTTCGGTGCGCTCGATGAAGCGACGCGAGAGGATTTGCAGATCATGCTGCTGCGGTTCTATCAGGAAAATTTGAAGGCAAAGCAAAACTGGGAACGCCCACCGTACACGATCATTTTGGTAACGCACGAACTGAACGAAGCAATCTACGTAGCGGACCGTGTGATCGGTCTATCTCGCTTCCACACCGACGGTGATCAAGGAGCGATGGTTGTTTACGATCGCCCCTGTCCAGTATTCCATCCTGACGATCCCAAGGACCTGAGTAAGCTCATAGAACAACGGGAGGAATTACGTTCCGCTGTGTTTGATCCGGACTATGTCAAGCATCATTCGAAGTATGTTTCATTTTGGGATGAGCTTGCCAGTGACGCACTCGCAGTGGCTGCGATCGATCCTGAGTAAAGCGATTCAAAATCCGGCACTCCGAGTCTAGCGGGATCGGCTTGGGGGCTTCTCCAGCGCCGTCTTTCTGCCATCGGCCTTACTTTTTTGACGGAGGTAAATCGACTGTCACTTTACCCCAATAGACTCCCTTAGGATCTCCCCGCTGATTCAAGGTTTCGTCCATGACTGCGATTGTCCGGGGCACACGTGCATGGATCCATTCCCGATCCGCCATGCGAATTGTCACGTGTTGATCCATGTCGACCAGTTCGTCTCGTAATAGTATGCCGATCGCGGGTAGATCCGATTGCTCGATTTCAATCGATTGATCATCTACCTTAGCAGTAATGAGCGCACGATCCCGAACGGCTTGGGGATCAACCGTAATCCAGTAGAATCGAGACTCCACCACATCGTCCTGCTTCCAAACAATTTTTCTCGGGAAACGATTGCGTACATTGGGATGCATCCAAGCGATCGCCTCTGCATCCTGGCGATCCATCCAATGCCCCTTGCCCTCGTGCAGCTTCACGAAATGAAGATAGCCTTCTGGATCGGATTTTCGCAGTTGCTCCAAGGCTTCCTTCCATTGGTTCGCTGTTTTGTTCCGATTGTAAGCACCGTCGTTGGCACCCATATGGATCGTAAAGGGAAGATTGCGTAGTCCCAGAGGTGAGGTCTCGTTGGGATGTCCCGCCATCATCGATGCAGCTGCAAAACGATCGGCCATACGCGGTGCAACTTGGTAAACGCCATCCCCACCCGCCGAGTAACCCATCAAGAAAACGCGATCGGGATTCACATCCTCAAACAGAACAAAATTCTGGATCAATCGATCAAAGAATGCATCGATATGGGATTGATGCCACAGGTCCCATGTATCGGTCGGAGCTCTGGGTGCGACATAGACCCCTTCCTCGAGTTGATAAAGACTCTTCTGATTCTCCCACTGAGAATCGTTGACCCTCGTAGGTGCCCCACCTCCACCATGCATGGAGATATACAAGCTGCGTCCGCCCTCCGGCTTATCGCCAAACACTTTGTATGCAAACGGCATTTTCAAATCGCCGATTGTCAGTTTCCGCGCCTCGAATTCCTCTCGGCGGGCTGCCCGCTGACGCGTCTGGTAATCCTCGACGAGTAACCGTTCGGCCTCAGACGCTTGCTCCTTGGTGAGCGGCTCTAGCGCAAAGGGCTGCTGCGATAAGGCCCCTCGGGCATTCGCATCCTGGGACAGATATTTTACCAACTCGGAAACTGCAGTACTTTTGTCGGAAACCTCAAGTTTCTCCGCAGGAACCTCCCAGGAAATCAATCGTGACTCCTTGCCAACCTGAAATACGTCCGACCATCGTTGCTTCCCTAATTCTACATCTACGGTGTAGCTCGCATCTTCCTTTAGATACTGCAACAAGTGATCGTTCGAATCAAAACGTTCATCCTTGGTGAGCCCTTCTAGCACGATCGCGCCGGATGGATCTTTGACGACAATTCTCGCTTGAGTCCGGCCTCGCAACTTGGGATCGATCACACGGAAGGAGATCATTTGTGTTCCCTCAGGTTTCTTGAAACCTAAGTTCGTGTACCGATCGGTTACGTTGACTGCACTGATATAGTCAATCGATCGATCCCAAACGAGTGGAAAACGCAAGGGGGTTTTTTGGAAGCTTACCGCATAGATGGCATGCTTGGGTTCATCCCTGAGCGCCGTCGAGGCTCGGCCGATAAACCAGGCTTGATCCAGTTGGTCGCCACTCGGTTCGGCCGCTCCGGTAAAATGCCAACCGTTGTGCCAAACCTCTACCCATGAATGATTTCCGCTTTTGTCGGACCACAAAGGTGTTCCGACGAATCGAGCGGGTATGCCTTGCGCGCGACACGCATCGATCAGCAAGACAGACAGCCCCGTGCACGATGCCAAACCCGATTGTAGAGACTCGTAAGGGCTCTGGTCCGCTTTCGCTCGCTTGGTCGAGTATTTGACATTCATCATGGCGAACAATTTCTGATTGAGCATCGCCGCTGCTTGATCAGGAGTCTTCGCGCCAGCCACAAGCGGCGCGAATCGCTCGCGGAAATCCTGACGCCAAGCATCTCGTCGTTCATTGATGCTCGCATAGGGAAGAACATTATTGAGAAAAATCTCCTTGGGAATCTGTTTGCCCCATGGCACCTCCTCAAGCGTCTGGTGCGCGATTCGAATTTCCGTAAGCAGGAATTCGGCTTTCATTGACTGCAAATCCCTCACGGGCATATTACAAACCAGGAACTCTGCAGATTCGAACTGGTGCTCTGGTACGGTTCGGAGCAGCCGCTCCAACTCCGCTCGGTTTTGGTCAGCTTGCTCCAAAGCACGGAGTGTCTCTTTATTCCACACTCGGTCCACACCATCCGCTTTTATGACCGATGATACCATCCATGCTAGGTATAAGCCTATGCTAACGGTTCGAAAACAACGGAACGGACTCGGGTAGGATGTATAACGCATGCTCATTGGCGGGGGATCGATCGATGACCTTGATGAAATGAAAATCGGCGTTTGCTGAAGATTGTTAAGGATACTAGGAAGTATCCTCCAACGGCAGTGATAAACAACTTACGTCGTGGACACCGAAGCAACTTTTCGATGGAATGAATTGAGCATGGGCCAAAAACCAAAGGACTTGCTGGATTTGTCATCAGCTGCATGACGCGTTCGGAACCTCTCGGCTAGAGAGGGAAATGCGTTCGGTCATACGTCGAGTAATCGATCTCAAAAATCCGTAGGTTCCGACTCACGGCAGTGCAGGTTCGAATCCCAACCGCCAGGACCACAAACGCATTTAGCTGGCAGTCCGGTAGGCCGGTCTTTCCCTTCGGCAGCCATTCGCATGACGGGCCCATAGCCCAACTAAAGAACAGCAGATCCGTACGTATGGTTCCATGTTTAGATCGAAAAAGGTATCTCCTAAGCGCGCGCAGGCAAGCGTTGCCTGGTGGCTGGACTCAAGAAACGATGCATCGCTTCAGCTTGATGCAGCTGGTAAAGGGAGGTACTAGGGTGTCCCAACGCGGATCATCGAGAGGGTGTCGGGACGCTGGATCCGCTCGTCGATCGCAAGTCGCATCGCGAGTGGCGTATGGAACAGAGCGTTAAAAATGGAGAAGCTTAATACTCGACATCGATTCCGAGTCAATCTAAAGTTGCTGAAGCGATCGACTCCATTCCATCCTCGCGTGGCGATTCCACCCATCGATCGATTGCTCTTCAAAAGACCCGTTTCTATGAGGATTATCCTCTCGCAATGGAAAACGTACACAATTTTGTAGTTAATCGAAGCACTCCTACAGAAGTCCCAGACTCGTGAGGACTGACCCCCAAGAGGAAATACAACAGGTACAATCGGCGTACGCTAGGAGTCCATTACTAGTGTCGCCTGTTGGCTTTATCACGAATCGATATAGAAAATCAGAATATCCATCGAACCGATTGCAGGCGTTGGTGTCTGCTTGTTTGAAATTCATCACTCCCCTGTCGATTTTGTCTATATTCGATGATCTTCTACGAATACTACTCTGACGTACCTGGCGAGACCATCCAAGCGTTCGTTCAGCAACAGCAGCTTGGCAGGTTGGTCACCTGCAGCGACAGCGGCCAACCTCATATCGGGTTGTATCCGTTTCTTTTTCGTGGCTCGACGATCGAAATGCACCTGCATCGAAGGGATGAGCAATTGGCCGATTTGAGGGACAATCCGAAATGCGCCTTCGAAGTGGACGAGATGCTGGGCACCATCCCATCGTATTGGATTCACCCATCCAATGCAGCGTTTGCGACAGCCTACTATCGAGTCGTTATTTTTGAATGCGATGCCGCAATTGCCGAGGATCCGCAAATCATCGCGGAGCATCAACAGCGTCTAATGCAGCACTACCAGCCGGATGGTGGTTACGAAGCATTGAACGCCCAACACGCTATGTATCAAGGCTCGCTCAACATGATCGTAGCGATGACTCTGACGATTCGCGAATGCAAAGTGAAATGGAAACTCGCGCAAAACCGAGACCGTGATACCCGCCTGAAAATCATCCAGCAGCTCCGTGATCGCGGACAGGCCACCGATCTTCGGGCAGCCGAGGCGTTGCAATGGACTCTGGACCACGAAGCTTCCAAGTAGCGCTGCTTCCGCATCCTCGTCAGTCGTTCGACAACCCATCCTCCAACACTTGAAAGAGATTGCTTCTTTGAACATTCACGACATCCCCTTTGGCGTTACGGACTGGTCGATCGTCCCCAAGACGGAGCATCCCGGGGAGACGGGGACAGCCACCTGGCAGACATGCCAGTTTGGGCCGATTCGAGTCCGGATGGTCGAGTACACGCCGAACTATCTCGCGGACCATTGGTGCGGCAAAGGGCACATCCTGCTGTGCATCGAGGGGGAACTGCTAACAGAGCTACAAGACGGACGCATCTACACGCTGCGACCCGGCATGAGTTACCAGGTATCGGATCAAGGTGAACCCCACCGATCTAGAACGGTGACAGGTGCCAAGTTGTTCATCGTCGACTGAGGAAAAAACATATTCTTGTTTCGATCGAAAGGGGCCAGCTCGATGCACTCTGATTTTGAACGCGCTAGGGACGAGTACTCGATTTCGTGTGACACCAGAAAACTCGACTTAGCAGTCGTCCACGGTTTTCTGTCGACATCGTATTGGTCACTTGGACTGCCACACCAAGTCCTGCATCGCGCTATCGAGGGGTCGCTATGCTTCGGAATTTACTGCGGCGACTCTCAAGTTGGCTTTGCACGCGTCATCACAGACAAGGCGACTTTCGCTTATCTTTGCGACGTTTTCGTCCTCGAGGCATATCGTGGGAAAGGATTGGGGCGATGGTTGATGGAGGCGATCGTCAGCCACCCAGACCTACAGGCATTGCGGCGATTCGTATTGGTCACGCGCGATGCGCGTCGACTGTATGAGCAATTCGGATTTCGTCCACTGGCGCGGCCAGATGGTTACATGGAATGGCATCGGCCCGACATTTATGCTCAATGAATTGATTTTGAGTCGACACGCTATCCTTGCGACGATGCGGTGTTCACCACCCGAAGGGTCGACTCGAAGTTAGTCCTATTAGTTTTTTCATGGTCATGGGTTATGTAAGTGCGACCGTACTCGAATTTAGTGGAGCATGAGCACGACAACGAATGGTCGGCGAGGGTATGATCGATGAGTGCATTTCTTAGAAAGACAATCATTTTCTCATCGATAGCGTCTCTGCTTTCTTTTGCCTCCGCGAACGATCTTTT
This sequence comes from Pirellula sp., assembly GCA_040396935.1. GTDB lineage: Bacteria > Planctomycetota > Planctomycetia > Pirellulales > Pirellulaceae > JBKCUI01. The sequence continues at coordinate 1,277 of JBBAXA010000057.1, read as the reverse complement.
GCAAACAAAAACACGCAGAAAAATAACCGCTGTGATCGCATCTTACAACCGCGAAGCTCGAAATGCAGGCAAGCAGATCCTCGAAGAGGGTGGTAATGCGTTCGATGCATTCGTCGCTGCGACGTTCGTCGAGTACGTCGTTGCGCCCGGTGTGACGAGCTTGGCTGGTCCACTGAACGCTCTCGTCTATCGCCAAGAGACCAACGAGAAACTCTATCTCGATGCGGAATTGAATCATGTCGCTGATCCCGAGGGGATGTGGTCCGAGGGGGAGCCCGACGGCAAAGGTGTCATGGTGCCCGGGGCGCTGCACGGGCTGGAATCGATTCATCAGCGGTTTGGCAAGCTCCCTTGGGCCCGATTGGTGCAGCCTGCGATCGTGCTGGCACGCGATGGTTTTCCGATCGATCCGATCTATTCTGCAACCATCGAGTACCGGACAGAGGCGCTGAAATCCACACCCTACGGAACGAAAACATTCTTCAAAAATGGCAAGCCGTTGCAGTCTGGAGATAAACTCGTGCAGCTGGAGCTGGCGGTGTTCTTGGAGGACGTGGCTCAACGTGGCTCGGACGCTATGTACCGAGGCGCTTGGGGAGCACGCTGCGTCGAAACGGTGCGATCGCGCGGTGGGCGAATGACTATGCAAGATCTCCAGAACTATCGATCCCATTGGCTGCCACCGCGGCATATTCGCTATCGAACTTGCGATGTGTACGGAGCTGCGGGTCGATCGTACGGGGGTGCGTGGTCGCTGCTAGCCCTCAGAACGCTCGAACAGTTCGATATGCCGAACGGTCCCCATTTTTCCGAATCCGCATATCGTCTGGAAGTGATGGTACGTACCGCCAGAACAGTGTGGAATGAAGCATGGCTTTATGAAACCGAGAATCTCGATAGCGACGTAAAGGTGGAATCGCATTTGGCCGCACCCTATGCGAGCGCGGTATGGGAACGGGTCAGACAGGAGCTGCCGACCGATTTGCCCAATCGGAAAGGCAATCACAGCTATCACATCGTCGTGCTCGACCAGGACGGCAACGCAATCACAGGTACCAACACGATCAATTCAATCCCGTGGGGGGACGGCGTGTTCGTGGATGGAGTTCCACTAACAAACACCCTATCTCATGTTGGCACCAAGACTCGACCTGGCGAGCGACGACTCACTCCCATGTCGTCGCATTTGGTGTTTCGAGATGGACGACTCAAGATCGTATCCGGGACGTTCAACTCGTCGCTCTTGGAGGGAGGTTTTCAACTCCTGGTCAATGCAA
>JBBAXA010000056.1:21853-31358 GCA_040396935.1 Pirellula sp. | reverse complement strand
AAGCATGGATACTCCAGAGGGTATATCGGAAGAGGATCTTTCGAGCGTCTTGATCAGATGACGCTTCGAATGGTCACGACGAGCAGTCCAATCTGTTGGCACAGCAACAATCTCTCCTTGGGCTCATGCTATGCAAAAAGACTTGCTACTCAAAGGGACTATCCAACACGACTGAATTGTAAACCGATCCCCATTTGCGAGTGGTTGACGATGCCATCGGCTGTGTCCGCACGAGTACCACGCCATACTTTTTAGATTGGCTCGCGCGCAGACAAACCGAGTTTCTTAGTTCGTCAAATCGAACTTGAATTCATTCGCACCAGAAGATTGAACATCGCATTTTAGAGGTGTGCTTTCCGCCAACTTGTACTTCGCGGGGATCAAATCCGTGGGTGGAGGCCCACCCCTAGGCCCAGCTCCGCCTCGCTCCGCCTCAGCTTTCCTCATCGCTTCGACGTCGTTGAAATCGACCGGAGGACGGAGAGCTACCGACTCTGATGTCTTGGTGATGGTAACTTTATAGGAACCTGGGATCGCGCCATCTGAAGCAGCAAGAGTTGTGAATTGACAAAATCCTTTCTCGTCTGTGATACCAACCGCAGAACGCTTGCCGGATTCCTGTGGTACCAAGGTCACTGTGGCCTCCGATAGCGGTTCACCTTTGTAGGTGACCGCAGCGCTAGCCTTGACTGTTCCCAGTTCGTTGGAACTACAACCGGTAGATGCCAAGGCTAACAGACTAAATGCCCACACACTTCTAATTGTCGTTTTCATCATGCGTATCGCTCAGAGACCTTTGGTACTTGTCAATTTCATTCCATCCGCAACGCACGCTTCTTAAAACTCTCCCACAACCTCACCAGCCTCCCTTGAACCCAAGGCTCCCCACACACCGTATGGACTAGGACCGCTCCCTGTATGTCTCGCGCTCAGATTCCCGGTGTCGATCGAGTCGCTGGTGAATCGAACTGAACCATCAGCCATCGCTACGTTCACACCACCCGTATGCATGCTCTGCGCGGTGAAGAAACCCGATGTTCCTCGCCAAGATGCACAGGATGGTCCATTGGGGGCAATAGCCGTGATAAAGCCGGTCATGGCTGCCGGGCCTTGGCACCAGCCTTGGCCTCTCCAACCTTGTTCTCCCGTCGCTCGATTGTACCTGCCGTTCGGGCCGACAAAGGCCATACAATTCGCTGGTGGCGTATTGTTGTCCATTGTCACGTTCGCCATGATACCACCCTTGATCAAACCAACCGATTGATATGTCACGCACTCGCTAAGCATAACCGTATTGCTCGTGCCATCCGAGAGCGAACCCATCTTGCTTGCGTGTCGGTAACCAAAAATCCCACGCGGAGGCAAGTTGGTTTGCGTCGCACTGTTGGCGGAATCACCGTAACAATAAACGTAGTTTGTCTTACCGTATTCAAGGTTCCAAAACGAGGGGCTTTTCTGACTACTCAATCCATCGCTCGGACAAAGAAACGTCGGCACGATGGCTGCAAATGGAGATGCTCTCTCAGCAGCGGCATTTGGTCCATAACTAGGCTTCCAACCGTTCGGAGGCCACGCAGCTCCTCCATAGGTCCCGGGACTGATGACCTGTCTGTGAAGCGGCCCTTGTTCAATGAAAGGAAGGAGCTCCGTCAGCCCACCGTGAGTGTCGTCACTGACTCCACCGGACCAAGTACCGAACCAATAACGCGCCGTGGCGAAGGTCTTCAGCGAATCATGATAGTTGTGTAACGATAACGCGAGCTGTTTGAGATTATTGCTGCATTGCATTCTCCGCGCCGCCTCGCGGGCCGATTGTACCGCTGGCAAAAGCAATCCAACCAAAACTCCAATGATGGCAATAACGACTAGTAACTCCACGAGCGTAAAACCGTGCGATGGGGCTCGCATCTTTTTCATCACTTAATCTCCCGAAAAAGAAAGAAATCCAACTAGTCTTTCTCTGCCCGATACAACCACAAGATTATCGAGGTGCCTCAAAAGCCCTTTGTCGGACTTTAAAGGAGTGAAAGCCGCTTATATGTAAGAACTCCCGATCGCATTCAAATCTGACCGAAAGTAGGAAAAAAAGAATCAAAAAACTCCATAAGAGGGGTTACCGAATGCAGTCTCGTGTTCGATCGATGTCTACGTAACCGATTGTTTATTGACGATGAAATAAGATCTGTTTTGTATCCATAAATCGATGCATCACCGCCAGCGATGAAAACACAGGCACAACTTCTTCACATACCGATCCCCACTTGCGAGTGGTTGACGATGCCATCGGCTGTGTCCGCGCTGGGGCCCATGCATGTCCATAGGGCCAAGTCAGACGCGCATTCCAAAGCGGCGTCTGCTCGCCGCCGCACTCCAAAACGGAACTGCATTCGAAAAACAGAACAGAGGGACACCGATCCACAGTGATCCAAAAGACGACTCGGGTGAAACCAATACGATCAGTCAGTGATTCGTTTGGTGGGCTGTATCCCTTTCGCCGCCAAGGGATCGACAATCGAGAGAGTCTCCTCGGCGGTGTAAGCAAAGCCATTGACCTGCGCGGTAGCGCGAACTATCAATGGCATATTGAGCGGATCAAGCTTTCCACTCGCAAATCGCACTCGGAGCGTTCCGCTGGACTGATCGTCCGCGATCTGCAAGGGCTCCGCTGTCACGCACCGAATATGCTCAGGTGCGACTAAGGTGATCGCAACAGGCCCCGCGACTCCGTTACCTCGTCCAATACGCACCTCGATTTCGGCTTCGCCTCCCGCGATCGCCTTAACCGATGATCGATTCAATCGAATATCGAGTTGCCCTGGATCAACCAGCACAATGATCTGGTCAAACTGTTCACCCGAGGTGAAACTGACTTGATGAACCGTTCCATCTTGATCGGTGATTTCTCCCACCCCCATCAAACAGGTTCGACTCGTACGACCGATTTCCATCCACGGAGCGAGATGCAACGGATAGTCGAACTCACTCACATTTTCAGGAATCACAATGGTTGGACCGGTAACACCTTGCAAGTGCCGGACCTGCCGTTCGGCTAAACCGACAACAATCGGACCTGTGAAACCGCCCCGATTGATCGAGAAGTGTCGAATATACGTCGATCCCCGCGCTGCGTACTTGGTCTCGAACTGCCCAAAGATCTTGAAGGGCGTAGGAACCGAAACCGCCAAGGTCATCGATTCAGCAGGACGATCGCTCGGTGTTTTAGCTGAGAAGCTCGCAGAACGCACCATCGACTGGTCTCCGTGTGTCGTAGTCCCCTCGATGCGCAACTCGGTTACTTGGATCCTGGCCGTATCAGATGCATGAAACACCAGATCTGTCTCATTCTTCTTCTCGGCGACCGCCGTTCCAGCGACCGTCACATCCTCTGGTAATCCCGAGAGCGTCAGGTTGATGGGTCCGTTCAAGCCATTTTTCCGTACGACTTTCACTTTAACCTTGGTATCGACTCCTCGCGGGACATGCAACAAATCTTGGGCGACCTGCAATTCAAAATCTGGAGCCGTTTCGGTCGCTTGCATCCAGATGCGGTATCCAAAAGCGATTCCGCCACGGTTAGCGAACTGGTCTCGGACCCGGAGCTCGTACAAACCATCCTGCGGTGCGCGGAATACCAACCTGGAATCGGTTTGTCCTTTCTCCCTGTCGTCATTTGCCATCAACTCTTTACCTTGGTCGTCGTTGATCGTCAGCACCGAGTCGATGGTGGAACCCAGGCTCGAAGCATGTACCTCGAAATCGATCGAGTCCCCTTTTCGGGCTTCAAAGCGCCAGGCATCGATATCTCCCGCGCGATCGATCCGACCATTGAGCACTGCAGGCCATCGAACAGGTTCTTGCACCGCCAACATCGTGTTGTTGTCAGGCGCAGGCTCCTGCTCCAGTAACTCTGGCAACGAACTGAGTTCCAAGGGAACCCCATTCGAGAGTCGACTGAGCTTCGACAGTTGCGTCGACCAAAACGTCCGATCCCCACCCTCTATCTGTTCGGGAAGTTTTTGCTCGACGGTCGTCTCGATCAAGTTCTGTCCTGAAAGTTCGAACGCAACGGTCGATCCGACCGAGCCACCCAACGGATAAATCGATTCGAGATAAGGACCATCGGTGATGGTCAATCGATAGACATAGTGTTGTAAACCACCAAAGTTCTCGTCATGGATTCGAACTTGATACGTCCCTGTCTCAATCGCAGTAAACTGCAGTCGAGAATCCTTGCCGAAGTGGTCTGCGTTCTCCGCAATGACAGCCCCCTGAGGATCGATAATGATCAAATGGGAATCGAGAGGTGAACCTAGTCGCTCCGCCATCACATCGCAGTTGTAGGTATGACCCTTCTTTGCCTGAAAGGTCCATACGTCGACATCTTCCCGTGGAAAGATACGACCATTGATCGTCACCGGAGTATCGACGGCAGTCGGTAGGGGCGCGCCATCGATTTCGTGCTCGACCACCTCTGGCAGATCTCCAACGACGAATTTGAGCCAGTTAGAAACTCCTTGCGAGTTTCGGACGCGCAGCCGGCGCCACCCGAGCGGCGCATCGGCATCGATGGCAACTTGTCCGATGCAATCCCGAGGATAGCTCTCTTGAGCTTGGGAATCGGGAAGTGGGATGACCGGCCCCTCGAACCAAATCGTGTGCTCTGCTTTATCGACGTTTGCTGAAGGCTTGATTCCGGGCCCGACCATCTCCAGCGGGCAGCCATTGTGCAGATCGTAACCGCCCATGCGAAAGGGAATATTCGAACCACGTTGTCCCCCCGCAGGAAAAACATAGATGGCCACGGGGGAATCGGCTGCGCATGGACTGAACGTAGACAGGATGCCGATGCCGATCAGCCAGATCCGCACTGAATGGATCCATCTCGAAAATGATGTCGAGAGGATCGCGCTGAGTATCCCGCTGTCCATTCGAAAAACGATCCCTGCACTTCCTAGGAAGCGTCCTTGCAATCGAGCTTTCACGGTGGACATATCAGGTCAATCCCTCGATCAAACGACCCGAGCCTGGCACGATCGGAATGGGGCGCCCTTCAGGCGTGTGAAACTCGGTCTTCGGATCGATCCCCAAGCAATGGTATAAGGTCGCTGCGAGATCCTCGGGTCCGTAGGGGGTCGTGGCTGGCTTTTCAGCTCGCTCGTTCGATGCGCCGACAACAACACCTCCACGAATTCCACCACCTCCGACTGCGATGGCGGTACTCGGACCCCAGTGGTCTCGTCCGGCATCTTTATTGATTCGGGGAGTGCGACCAAACTCACCGGTCACCAAGACCAAGGTCGTCTCGAGCATCCCACGATCATGAAGATCTCGGAACAGCGTCGACATTCCCGTGTCGAGGTGGGGAAGCAAATCGTTCTTGAGCACATGGAAGTTATTGAAGTGCGTATCCCAGTTGGTGTGATCGATCAACACACAACGCACTCCTGCCTCCACGAGTCGTCGGGCCATCAAACACGATTGCCCCAACGAATGCCGTCCATACTCGTCGCGCAACTTGTCAGGCTCGCGAGAAATATCAAATGCATTCTTGGTAGCCGTCGAGGTCATCAGCTCAAAGGCTTTTTGTTGGTAGGTACTCATCGCGCTGGCGCTCCGATTCGCAGCCGCTTCGTTCCCTCGTTGAAATCGATCGATCTGCTGGAGGATCCCGCGTCGATCGCTCAACCGTTGAGCATCGATGTCCATCGGAGGCACAAGATCCGGAACGGTGAAGTCAGGTGCATTGGGATCCGCCTCGACGGTGAATGGCGCTGCCGCGGATCCCAGGTACGACGAACCCGCGCTGTTGTGCATTTTGGGTAAGCAGACATAGGGCGGAACCGCACCTCGCGGCCCCAAATGCTTGGCGATGATCGCTCCATGCGCGGGACGTTGATTATTGGGCTTCAAGCCTCCGTTGAAACCACCTCCCGGGCGATACCCTGTGAGGATGTAATGATCTGCCGGTCCGTGATCGGAGTTCGACAACCCGAACGATCGGACGAGCGAGAATTTGTCCATTTGTCCGGCCAGTCGAGGGAGGTGTTCGCAGAGCTGGATCCCGGGCACATTGGTCGAGATCGGTTTGAATTCCCCACGGAACTCTGACGGTGCCTCAGGCTTCATATCCCAGGTATCGATGGTCGAAAGACCACCCTGTAAAAACAGAATGATGACCGAAACATCGCGAGTGTTTCCCTTGCCAGTGCCCGCCCGCTCCTGGGCTGCCAGTATCTGAGGCCACGAGAGATTCCAGCCCCACAACCCAGCAGCTCCCAGCCGCAACATGTCGCGCCGCTGCACACCATCACAAAAGCGACGTCCCATCATCACACTCCTGTTCGATTGGTTTCAAAACAATTTCTTCCCATGCAGACGTCCTTGGATAGACATCGGCACGATAACATCGGCGCAACCTAGTGTTTAAACAAAAACTCCAGGCTGTTCATCATCCCCCAGGCAAGATCCTCGATACCGCGCCGCCGATCCGCCACTTTCTGCAAATATTCGATACCCATCCGTTTCTCATCTGGGTTGGGGAGCCGAGAGAAAAACATCAAGCTCAATTCCTCGATCAATGGTTCGTTGTCGAGTTCCGAAAGCCTCGCCAACTGCCCGCCATCGTGCGACAGTTTGCTCTGGATCTCCGGGGAGTTGAGCATGTGAAGAACTTGCGAAACCGTCGGCTCGGCAACCCGTTCGCATTCGCATGCCGTGGTCCGCATCGGACGACCGAACAATTGCAGGAAGTAGTGAGGCACTTGGCTATCCCAAAGCTGGATCGCGCGAGAACCTTCAGGGACTCCCGCAAACTTCTCTGCGACACCGGTGGTTTGACAAACCGCGTCAAACAGAACCTCTGCGCCCAACTGCGTCATCGGATAGCGGGAATAGTTCTGCTGGTCGTTTTGATTGGATGGATTTGGCTGACAAGCCCGCTGGTAGGTGTTCGACGAGGTGATGAGTCGTATCAACGCTTGCTGATCAAAGTCGTTGTCGATCAGATAGTTGGCCAGCGCATCCAGAAGTTCGGGATTGGTTGGAGGATTGGTCATGCGAACATCGTCCACCGGCTCGACTAATCCACGACCCATGAAGTGCGCCCAGATGCGATTGGCCATGTTCCGTGCAAAAAACGGATTTCGCTTGTCGATGATCCACCGGGACAACTCGCTTCGCCAGCCGCTGGATGGAGTACTAAGCGTTTGGGAATCCGGCACCATGGGCTCACCGAGCGCTCGAGGTGCAACGGTTTTTTGAGTCCTCGGATGAATCGCCTTTCCCGTGCCGGTTTTTACCAAAACCTCACCCTGAGAAGATGTTTTGAAAGCAACTTCATTGAAGAAGGCTTGCATGCCGTAGTAATCATCTTGACCCCAGCGATCGTAGGGATGGTGATGGCATTGTGCGCAATCGATACGAATTCCCAGCAGCGCCTGAGACAACGTGCTCGCCATCTGTTTGGGGTCCGAGACCACTTTGTAGAACAAGGCCGCTGGCTGTTCGTTGACCGGCCCCTCCGCGGTGAGCAACTCCTCAGCGAATCGATCGAGAGGTTTGTTCTCAGCAAAGCTATCGCGTATCCATCGATAGTACATATGAGCATGTTTGCGTCCCAATTGCAGTCGATTCACTCGCAACACGTCCGACCACTTCAGCCCCCAGTAGTCCGCATACTCCGGGCGGGCGAATAGACGTTCTACCAACGCGGTCCGCCGATCCGGGCTGGGATTGCTCAAAAACTGCTTGGCTTCGTTGGGGGTCGGCAGCGTGCCGAGGATATCGAGATAAACTCGACGCAGAAACGTCGCATCGTCCACGGCGCTCGATGGCTGCAACTTGAGTTGCCGAAGCTTGGCATGCACGAGTTGATCGATCACGTTTGCATCCACCATTCCGACATCCGAAATGCTTTCCGCCTGACCCGGCACCAAAGCCCGAAACACATCGACGGCGCCGAGATAACTCGCCATGATGGCGACATCGCCGGGCGCCGATCCGATCGTCACCAGTCCTCCATCGTCGACCCGAGCGAGCCCCTCGTTGTTCGATTGAAACGTCGCCAGATCGGTGACATCCTTTTCATAACCATCGGTAAAGGTCGCGATCACCCGCAACGGCTGTGTCTGCTTCATACCGAGCTGCGCAACTTGAGGATTCAAACGAATCGACACGATGCGCGGATCCGAATCTGAACCAATCGGTGCACCTGAGCTGATCCAACGCCGAAGCGTTTCGTACTCGGGACGATCCGGGGTCAATCGGATACCACCGCCATGCGGTAACCCACCGCTCGCTTTCTGTAAGAAAAGGCTTTGATCTGGAACCGTAGGAAAGATCCTTCGCCCCCGAGCTTCGGCGGTAATCGCAAGATGATCTGCCTTAGGGTCAAAGCCGAACACCGACAATTTGAACCCGTTTTGGCCTTCGGCTTTGCCATGGCAACCGGAGGTGTTGCAACCATAGCGAGTCAAGATAGGGATGATGTCGTTCTCAAAATTCAGAGGACGATCCGCCGAGTTTCCGGCCGCAGAGGTTCTGGGTTCACCCACCCTCGCAACCTCTGGATCCGTCGCTCGGACACTGGCCGCTACGAAGACCATTCCCAGACTCAGTGAAACCCCAGGAAGGAAACTCCACGAGCAGCGAAGACTTCTAGTTGCATCCAGTACCAATCCCATGGGAGGAACTCGCTCGGGGAGCTTTGCGACCTCCGACCCTTACGAGGAACACCCAGTATGCGAACACAGTGGATGACTAAGCAAGCGATCGGCATGCCACTGTTCGGGGTGGAAGGATCGCTGACACAAGGTAGGAAGGTTGCAATCGCTCGGTCTAATGGTGGGGAGAACAGCCTTAAAGCGTAGTGGATAGCAGATGCTACCGCAACACTTTTTCGGCGTTTATTGGGTCACTCCATCCCTTTTGATGAGAGGCGCCCACCAAACTAGCAGGAACCTGGAATGCTTGCGCACCGCCGCGAACTACGTTACCGGGCAGCGCAAATCGTCCCGTGCGTTTTTCTCTGTCGCTAGCCTTAGCTTCGTCAGCCATCGGATCAGATGCGAAAACAAACTTCCTTCGGATGCAAACACCTTGGTCCGGCAAATCGACGAACGCCCTCTTTCGAAACAGACCGCATAGCGCCAACCCAGCCTCCCGGCTCAAATGCGCCCCAACAGGATCCTTGCCGAGCATTCAAGATCTCTCCCTTGTCCGCTCTGCAGGGGGTCCCGTTTCAAAATTCCGTGAACTTTTGGGGAGATTTTCGTCAGATTTGGGCGACTCTGGGAGTTTTACTGAGTTGGAGTGTCGTAAAAGGAACTCCAGCATCGCCTCCAACATGCTCTCTCTCGGAGGTAGCAACCGAGGGTTCGTGCATGATTGGGATCGATGACCCACCTGCCGGGGATTCCCCATTTGCTGCAGTTGCTCGATGCCAACTTCGTTCGCGAAAAGCGTTTCGAACAGTCGATAGAAGATCGAGTAAAATCGAAGATCGAGT
>JBBAXA010000056.1:0-21753 GCA_040396935.1 Pirellula sp. | reverse complement strand
GAAGATCGAGTAAAATCGAAGATCGAGTGAAATAGAAGATCGAGTGAAATAGAAGATCGAGTGAAATCGAGTGAAAGTGAAGTAGAGAAGAAGTAGAACAGTGAACAGTGGAGCGAACATCGAGCACTGATGCAGCATTAGAATAGAGCTCCGAACCTCTCCAATAATCTAGGATCCACACGATGAATCGATGCTCCAACACCGGTGCGAATGGATGTTCTGGTTTCCGGAACCTGCCGCGGCGTCAGGCGCTCCAAGCCGGAGTGCTCGGCGCGCTCGGGCTATCCATGGCCGATCTGTTCCGACTGCAAGCCGATGAGAAGTCGGCCATGACCATCGCCTCTGGGAAGAAGATCGAACCGCGTGCCATGAGCGTGATCCAGATCAATCTCCCGGGTGGATTCCCCCACCATGAGTCGTTCGATCCTAAACCGGAGGCACCCGTCGAATATCGCGGTTCGTTCGGAGTGGTGAAAACGAAAACGGGGGATGTGTTCAGCGACAATTTGCCGAAGTTAGCCGGCATCTCCGATAAGTTCACGGTCGTCCGCTCCGTGGTTGGAAAGATTCCCGATCACGGCTTGGCCACGTATCACTTGTATACCGGTTACACACCGTCGACGGTCATCGATTACCCTCAAATGGGCTCGGTTGTCTCGCATGAGCTGGGCTCGCGGGGGGAACTCCCCTGTTACATCGCCCTCCCGGGTAAGAACGTGTCGGGTGGGGGGACCGGTTTTCTTCCGAGCATCCATGGTCCATTCGAAACCGGTGGCGATCCGGGAACTCAGAAGAAGAATTTCCGCGTTCGAGACTTTTCGCTCCCATCGGGTCTTTCGCTCGAACAGCTCCAACGGCGACGAGCGGTTCGGGACGCAGTCGAGAAAAGGATCCGTTCTCTGGAGGCCAATCCTGTGCTCCTGGATACGATGGATGAGTTCCACGCCAGAGCCTACTCGCTGTTGACCTCGACCAACGCACAGACTGCCTTCTCCTTTGAAGGTGAGAGCGATGAGACGTTCGAACTCTACGGGAGTGAGGTTACCGGCGATGTGAAGGGACCTGATGGTCGGCTCCATCCGAAGGGACTCGCCGAACGGCTGATCATCGCTCGACGATTGGTCGAAGCCGGGGTACGGTTTGTGACCCTCGAATACGGTGGATGGGATTGTCATGGCGATGTGAGAAAGGCATGCGTCGATCAAATGCGGCCACTCGATTACTCGATCGCAGGTCTCGTTACCGATCTGGAGCGACGCGGTCTTCTGGAATCGACCATCATTTGGTTAACGAGTGAGTTCGGTCGAACGCCGAAGATCAACAAAGAAAGCGGTCGCGACCATTGGGCACGCTGCTACTCGATGATGCTAGCCGGTGGTGGTTTCAAACGAGGGCTCGTCTACGGAGCCAGCGATTCGACCGGGGGCGAGCCCGCGCGCGACGCGGTCACCCTGGAAAATCTGATCGCTACGATCTACCACCAGTTGGGGATTGATGCGAACAAGGAGCTCGTAGCGTTTGGCACGCGTCCTATCGAGATCATTCGCGATGCCGAGGTCGTGAAGCCGCTTGTCGGCTGAACGCCGATGCAATTCTTACCAGGAGCTACACACATGCGTTCGTTCCGCTGGACGATGGTTTCATTCGCTTTCTCGATACTTTTTCTCGCAGGCAGCGCATCGGCCGACCCCTGGATTTCCAGCGTAACACCGCGACTGGTAGGACGGGGGACAACCAGTGAGATCGTCATCGCTCCATGGCGTCATGAGTCCCTCGAAATGCTGTTTTACCCCGCAGCCACCTACGCTCCCTGGAACGCGTCGGACATGAACCCGACCGGCATTCGCTGCGTTGCGACACAGTTCATCGCAGAGAAAGAGCAGTTGATCTGCAAGCTCGAGATCGCTCCCGACTGCAGGACCGGTGAACATCCGTTCCGGATCCTTACGCGCTTAGGACTTTCGTCGATGGGGACAGTGTTTGTCGGTCCCTTCCCCGTGATCGATGAGTCCGAAACGAAGGACAACTCCAACGACACAATGGAGACCGCGCTACGCATCGAACCGAATACCACCGTGCGTGGCACTCTTTCCAAAAGCCAAGCCAACGATATCGATTGCTTTCGTGTCGCAGGGAAGGCCGGCGAGCGACTCTCGATCGAGGTCGACATGGTCAAATTGGGAGACGATCTCCAGTGGAACCCGGTCCCTGAAGGCTATGACTCGATCGTCGCGGTCTTGGATCCGAAGGGGACGCGCATCGCGATCAATGACGACTCCGCCCTCAACCGCCAGGATCCGCTCCTCTCGGTAAAGCTCCCTATCGATGGTGACTACACCATCGTCCTGCGTCGATCGATGTTCATCCCGCGCGATAGGGAATACGCGATTCACATCGGTCGCTTCTCCAGGCCATTGGCCGCTTTCCCACCGGGTGGTCCTTCGGGTGAACCGCTCGACGTCCGATTGCTCGGCGACCCGCTCGGCGACGTTTCACAAACCGTCTCGGTGCCGAAAGCGTCCGGTACCTTCGCGCATTTCGTCGATGCACCTCTCCCTCTCTCACTCCGTTCGAGTCCCTATCCCAACCTCCTTGAGTCAGCGGATCAAACCGTGACACCGGTTCCATCAACTCCAATCGCGCTCAATGGAATCCTCGGGAAACAAGACGAGATCGACCGATTTCGTATCACCGTGAAAAAGGATGTGCCGCTGCAGGTTCGCGTCTGGGCCAGTGCGATCGGCTCGCCTGTCGACCCCTCCATCCGACTGCGACCGCTCAACGAGCAAGGGATCGCGGGTAATGTGGAATTGGAGGCAGACGATGCCAAACTCCCGGAGCGAGATATTTTCGGAGCGCAAGGGGACTTTTTGGATACATTCGATCCATCGGTCATTTGGACCCCCAAGCAGGACGGAGATTACTGGCTCGAGATTGGCGATCCACGCGGAGCTGGGGGCCCGACGCATGTCTATCGCATCGAAGTCGCTCCACCTGCCCAGACGCTGCATATCGGCTTATCCCACGAGGGTTACAAGCCCGAGCGACCTCGCAAGACATCCCTCTCGATCCCTCGAGGTAGCCCCTGGACGGTCCGCCTCTCGCTCTATCCAGGACAGGGAACCAACATCGCCGGTCCGATCGATCTCGGGATCGACGGTCTGCCTCCTGGTGTGAAGATGTTCTCACCTCGAATGCCGGCCCTGCAATCGGTCTGGCCAATGACCCTCGTCGCTGACACCGCCTCCCCGATTGCGGCTTCGTTCGTCCGCATCACGGCTCGACCGGCCGACGGCAGCGAACCCTTTGCGATCGTCAATCAACAAAACCTGCAACGCGTTTCGTACTCGCATTATCCCTGGCGAAACATCCGTGTCGATCGCTTTGCCACCGCCGTGAGCGAACCCGCTGGTTTTTCTGTACAACTAGATGCACCAAAGCAATCGCTGATGCGAGGGTCGGAAATCACGATCCCGGTAAGGATTGTAAGAGAGCCGGGGTGCGACGAACCGTTGGAGATGCAGTGCGAGCTCGGGCCAGCGGGTGTTGGCATGTCGCCGGCGCAGCTGATTCCATCGGGTGAAAGCACCTCGAGTCTCACTCTCTCAGCCGACGCGAATGCCAAGCTCGGCACCTGGCCACTGTATGTCATGGTGACGACAACGGAGCCTCGAGGCGGTCGTACCGATGGTTCCGTAAAAGGAGAAACGGGCCAGGGTTCCGAACGCGTACGTGTCTCGAGCGAGGTCGCCATGATCGACGTGGCAGAGCCTTTTGTGGCTCTCTCGAGTGAACCGCAGAGCGTGCGCCGAGGAAAGAGGTTGGCGTATCGATGGTCCGTGAAACAACTCCGTCCCTTCGAGGGTCAGGCGAGTGTTCGTATGCTCGGACTACCGGTCGGCGTCGCCGCCTTGGGGCCCGTACCGACAATCAGCGACAACTCCACCGAGGTGGCGGTCGAACTCGAGGCGAGCGACGAGGCGCTCCTCGGTTTGGTGAGCGATCTCAAGTGCGATCTTCAGTTTTCTCTCCATGGCGAGGAGATCCATCTCCGAACCGGATCGGGCAAGCTGAGAATCGATCCCAGATTGGAACAGTAATGCGACGAACCCATTTCAATATCGAACAAAGAGGGATGACTATCGTGAACGCGAGATCGATACTCCTCGTGCTGGTTGCGGGACTGTTGTCGGCTGCAAAGCCCCTCGATGCCTCGGATCTCCCCGATCGCAAAACCACTGCCAACGCGCAAGGCGAGCATCCCGCAGGCGTTCCCAGCTTCCGACGCGACGTGATGCCTGTCTTGTTCCGCTCCGGTTGCAACTCCGGCACCTGCCACGGCTCGGCCCGTGGCAAAGATGGCTTCATGCTGTCCCTCTTTGGGTTTGACCCAGCCGGCGATTACCGACGCACCGTCGAGGAGATACCCGGTCGACGCATCAACACCGCCTTGCCGGAAGAAAGCCTTTTGCTTCTCAAGGCCACGGGGGCTGTGCCGCATACCGGAGGAAAGCGTTTCGAGCTCGATAGCGATCTCGCCAAAACACTCCTGGCATGGATCGAGGCTGGCGCACCCGATGATGTCGGGGATATTCCTGACGTCGCAGGGATTCGCGTTTCGCAACCATCCCTGGTATTCGATCGAGTCGGTACGAACGAGAGCCTGCGCGTCACCGCCACCTATGCCGATGGTTCCACCCGCGACGTGACATCCCTCGCGCTCTTCGGTACGAACAATTCGAGCGTTGCCGATATCGATGCAGGTGGTCGCGTCGCGGCCAAGGGATCGGGGGACACGACCGTCTTCGCCCGGTTCAGCCGATTCACCGTCGGGGCGGAGGTAATCGTTTTGCCCCCGGTAGAGGGTTTCGCATGGCCCAGTCCGCGCGAAAACAACTACATCGATACGCTCGTTTTCGACCGGCTGAAAAAACTTCGGATCGCACCTTCGGAACTATGCGACGACGAGACCTTCCTGCGGCGCGTCACGCTCGATCTCGCAGCTCGTCCCCCGACAGTCGACGAGTACAAAGCCTTTATGGCAGATCGATCGGAGGGGAAACGAGCGCGGAGGATCGACGAGCTTTTGGATAGCGAGGACTTCACCGACTACACCACCGCTCTGTGGGGCGAGCTATGCCGTGTGAACAGCCAGGATTACACCGGACGCGCGGATTCTCACAAACCCGCGAACGCGTTCCTGGGTTGGCTCAGGGAACAAGTCGCAGCCGATCGGCCGTTCGACGAAGTCGTCGGCGATATGGCGACCGCCGTCGGCAGCACCAATGTCGATGGCCAGACAGGTCTCTACACGATGCTCATCAAGGATTACAAACTCAACCCCAAGGTGCTCGCAGCGGACTTTTCGCAGTTGTTTCTGGGAGTGAGGATGCAGTGCGCCGAATGCCATAACCACCCGTTCGATCGCTGGACCATGGATGACTACTACGGCTTTGTGAGCTTCTTTACCTGTGTGAAGCGCAAGGCGGGTAGCGATAGTCGCGATCGTCGAGTGGTGTTCGATCCTTCGGCCCCACCTGCAATGCACGCGGTCGATGGCCGTCCCGTTCCCGCCAAGTTGCTCGGGGCGGTCGAACCCGTCGGAGGTGAAGGAGATCCGCGCAGGGCATTGGCCGCTTGGATCAAAGATCCTGCGAACGATCTATTCAATCGCAATATTGTCAACCGGCTATGGGCGCATCTCTTCGGGGTAGGGATCGTCGATCCCGTCGATGACTTCCGAGCCACCAATCCTCCCGCCAACGGTCCGCTGCTCGATGCTCTCGCAGCCCGGTTTGCGGAACAGGGACGTCGGCTACGGCCGATCGTTCGCGATATCTGCAATTCGCGAGTCTACCAACTCTCTGCGGAACCAACCCCCTCCGGCAAGGACGATACGCGCCAGTTCTCGCACGCCCGGCTTCGACGTCTTCGAGCCGACGTGCTGCTCGATTCCATCGTCGCAATCACCGGCGTACCTCGATCCCTACCAAACGCTCCGGTCGGAACCAAGGCCATCAACTACATCAACCGGAATCAATACTACGCTGCGACGGGCGATTTTGTCCTCGATACCTTCGGACAGTCACCGAGAAAGACCGTCTGCGCCTGCGACACTCGAACCGAGCCATCGCTGTCGCAGGTCATGCACCTGCTCGTCGGAGATACGGCCAGCCCTCGTGTACACACCGCCGCGACAAAGGGCGTGCTCAAAAGCATCATCGAAACGGAATCGACACCCGAGGGGATCATCCAGGAGATCTTCATTCGAATCCTCGCGCGACGACCGACCCAGGATGAATTGGAGTCCATGAAAAAACTCGCCGCAGAGAGCGATTCGCCAGCCGCCTACGAAGACATCTTCGCTGGGCTGCTGAACTCGAGCGAGTTCCTTTTCAACCACTGACGATGCAGCTTCAGCAAACCCGCCATCGCTCCCATCCCACCTACCCTCGCGTTAGAGAAAACCATGAAGCCTCCACTTCGGCGACGCTCGCTACCCACTCTGTCGGCTGCGGTGATCGTCGCCTTTGTCTCGATCGCACGTGGCGACGGAGAGAAGGATGGATCGACCGATAAAGCGCTGACCTTCGAAGACAACGTCTCTGCAGTCTTCAAGAAAACCTGCGCTACGTGCCACGGAGATGGCAAGCAAGAGGCTGGACTCAACCTCTCCCACTACGCGGGAGTGATGAAGGGGAGCGGCGGTGGAGAAATCGTCGTACCTGGTCGTTCCACGGCGAGCCGACTCATCGAGGTTCTCAAGTCCACCGAGGAGGGAGAGCGAATGCCCCCCGACGGCGAAAGGCTACCAGCCGAGGTGGTGTCGATGATCGCCAAGTGGATCGATACCGGAGTCAGGGAGAATGCCGGCAGTTCCGCCGCTGCCATGCGGACCCTCGGGTTTAAAGCGGTAGCTCCCGCATCGGAGGATACCCCCGGAGCGATCCCGATGAACCTGCCGACGGTCGCACCCGTTGCGACGCGACGCCCCTACCCACTCCTCGCCCTCGCCTCGAGCCCGCGAGCTCCGGTGCTAGCCATGAGCCGATACTCCGCGATCGAACTGCTCGATCCCGCCACCCGCCATCCGCTCGGAACAATCCCGTTCCCCGAAGGAGAACCCCTCGTACTAACCTTTAGCCGATCCGGAAGGCTGCTCCTGGCTGCGGGCGGAAAACCTGTGCAGGGTGGAACCGTCGCACTCTTCGATGTCCAGAGTGGTAAACGTTTAGCCAGCGTCGGAGATGAGCCCGATGCAATCATCGCAGCCGATATCTCCCCGGATGAAAAACGGATTGCCATCGGCTGCACTAGCAGGCTGGTAAAAATCTATTCCACCGAAGATGGTAGTTTGCTGGCGACCATCAACAAGCACACCGATTGGGTCAACGCTGTCGCTTTCTCCCCAGATGGCAAGTATCTCGCAACCGGAGATCGAATCGGACATATCCATCTTTGGGACGGATCGACTGGCGGAGTTATCCTCCCCCTGTCGGAACATAAAAAATCGGTTCGAACTCTATCGTGGCGCAGCGACTCGGGTGTCGTCGCGTCCTGTAGCGAAGATGGGACCGTCGTCTGGTGGGATGTGAAAGACGGCTGGCCCTTGGCGACTAAACCGAACGCCCATGAGGGTGGGGTCCTCGATTGCCGATTCGGTCCTCGGGGAGAACTCGCGACATGCGGTCGAGACGGGACGGTAAAGCTCTGGTCGTCCGAAGGAAACGAACTCAAAAAATACTCCATCGTCGACCCATCCCCGACCCAGGGCATGACTCCTCCGGGCACCAAACGCCTACCGCTTCGCGTTACAATCTCGCATGATGGTTCATCGCTGTTAGCGGGTGACTCGACCGGCCAGCTGCACCGTTGGGATAGCAAGTGAAAAGGGAAATGCTGCGATATGAGCCGAATACAATCAATCCAAACGACCCTATCGCCGAAACAAAAGGGACAAACCACTCGTTGCCAGGGTCCATCGGTTCCACAACAAATCTTTGCGATATTTCTGACTCTACTCTCTCCGCTGGCTCTGCGGGCACAGCATCCTGACACCACAGGTTGGAAAGATCTCTTCGCAGTCGATCTCTCCAATGCAGTCGATGCGGCCGGATGGACTTTTGAAGGAAAGGAACTCGTCGCCAAGAAACACGATACGCTCTGGACCAAGGAGTCCTATGGAGACTTCATTCTCGATCTTGAGTTCAAAGTCGCGGCCGAAGCCAACAGCGGTATCTTCCTTCGTTCTGGCGACATTAAGAACACGCTCGCAGCGCTTGAAATCCAAGTCCATGAAAATGCGGATGGGAGCAAGTACGGAATGGTCGCAGCTCTCTACGACGCCATCCCCCCGACCAAGAAAGCTGCCAAGCCTACAGGGGAGTGGAACCACTTCACCATCACATGCAAAGATCCCAAGCTCACTGTCGTCTTCAACGGTGAGACCGTCATCGATGCCAACCTCGACAACTGGTCCGAGGTGGGCAAAAACCCGGATGGTACACCCAATAAATTCAAAAAAGCCCTCAAAGACTTTTCACGAAAGGGGCCGATCGGACTCCAAGGACTGCACGGGAAAGCGCAGGCTCCTGTGTGGTATCGAAATTTAAAGATCAAAGATCTCCCATGATCTGACTTCGACTCGAGAAAGTATTTACTGAGGTTCAGGGAATACGCCACTGCTAGGAGATCACCAAGGCCACTCCCGCGCGGCAGGAACTCACCGCTTTCCTCATCACCGACGAAGGCCGAAGCTGGTCCAAAGGCTTACCGCTCGACCAACGGACCGGTGTCTCCTACCCTGACATCGCACGAACTCCCAGCGTTGATATCTATATCCACTACGATCGAAATCGATCCAGTGACGCTGAAATCCTCTTTGTTCGCTTTCGCGAGGAAGATATTCAGGCCGGTAAGCTCGTCAGCGCGCGCGGATCCTTGAAGAATATTGTCAAGAGCCGACAGCTCGGCATGAACCGCGGAGTTGCGACCCACCATAAAATAACCGAATCGAAATAACCAATCCTTGAGTAGTACAATCATGAACCCAACCGACAGACCTCCAAACCAAACCATCTCTCGCCAGCGTCGTGAGATGATCCAACTCATTCCATCTGCGATCGCGATGTCTGCCGTCTCGACCGTCCTTGCCAACCCACGATCCGATTCGAAGCCGCGGATCAAGATCGGTCAGATCGGGGTCGGTCATGCGCATGCGTCGAAGTTATCGGTCTACCGAGCTTCACCCGACTACGAGGTCGTCGGTGTGGTGGAACCGGACGAGGGACTCCGCAGGTCGGCTGAGAAAACTCCTCTCTACAAGGACCTCCCTTGGCTTACGCGGGATCAATTGCTCGCAACTCCCGGCCTGCAAGCGGTGCTCGTCGAGACGCGCGTTCGCGATCTTCTCGACAATGCCGAGGTATGCGTCTTAGCTGGAAAACATGTCCACATCGACAAACCGGCTGGCGAGTCGTTACCGCACTTTCAACGCATTCTCGAATCGGCGCAGAAAAAAAATCTACTCGTGCAAATGGGGTACATGTATCGATACAACCCCGCGGTAGTCTTGCTCCGAGAGTTTCTTAAAAAGGGATGGCTCGGAGAGATCTTCGAGGTCCACACCGTGATGAGTAAAGTTGTCGACCCGGCTAGTCGAAAGGAGCTCGCGGAATACCCAGGCGGAATCATGTTTGAGTTGGGTGGCCATATCCTCGATCTGGTGATCGCGATTCTGGGCAAACCGCAATCGATTAGCGGATTCAACCGACACAGCGCCTCCATCGAGGATGGTTTGCTCGACAACATGCTCTGCGTACTCGACTACCCAAAAGCCACGGCGACCATCAAGTCGTCAGCGATCGAGGTCGAGGGCAATGGACGACGGCATTTGGTCGTCTGCGGGTCCGAGGGGACATTCCATATCCAACCACTGGACAACCCCACCGCACGGGTCTCTCTTTCCCGAGACCACGGCGAGTATAAGAAAGGGACGCACGACATCACTTTTCCCAAATACACTCGCTATATCGGAGATGCTGCCGACATGGCACAGGTCATTCGCGGTGAGAAGCCATCGGATTTCTCTCCTGAGCATGACTTGATCGTCCAGACGACATTGCTCCGCGCCTGCGGGCAGCGTACGGAATAAGCCAACCCGAGGTCTTAATCGTCACCATTTCGAAATCCTTTTCTGTTTTTATTTTTAACATATAGGTGCACCTATGTCGTCTTCTACCGATCGCCGTCGCTTTATGCAACAAGCGTCTCATCGCTCGGCGGTCGCAGCGGCGGTCACCGCTATGGGAGGCGTCCATCTGTTCGCAGAGGAAACACCGGCACCGGTGCGACTGGGGATCATTGGTTGCGGCGGAATCATGACGACTCACGTCAAGGGGCTCGTCAATCGTAACGAAGCGGTATCGATCGCCTGGCTATGCGACGTCGACCCAGCTCAAATCGAGCGGATGGACAAATTGGTGAGTCGTGAATTCCAGAGCTCTCCGCCCAAACGGACGGCTCGACACGAGGAGGTCCTCGGAGACAAAGATGTCGATGCAGTGATCATCGCGACACCCCACCATTGGCACGCCCCAATCGCGATCCAGGCTCTACAAGCTGGGAAGGATTGCTATATCGAGAAGCCTATCTCCCACGTTTACAACGAAGGACCGCTGATCATCGCTGCCGCTAGAAAGTATGGCCGGGTCGTACAGCAAGGGAGCCAAATGCGAAATAGCCCGGTGACCGAGAAAGCAGAGAAGCTCCTCCGAGAAGGGATCATCGGCCACGTGAAAGTGGCCCGTGCGTGGACCGCTGAGACTCGCACAGTGGTCAAACCTCTCCCGGACAGCGAACCACCCAGCGGCGTCGACTACGACCGTTGGCTCGGCCCCGCTCCAAAGCGAGCATTCAACAAGCATCGATTCCATGGTACTTGGCGGATGTTTGCGGATTATGGCAACGGTGAGATCGGAGACGATGGGATCCATGACATCGATATGGCCGCTTGGGGACTCGGTGTCACGACGCTCCCTAAACAGATCACCGCGCGCGGCGGTCGCATGATGCTCGATGGCCATGCCAGCGAATACCCCGACAGTATGAACGTCTCATTTGAATATCCAGATGGCCGACTTTTGATCTACGAGAATTATCCCTTCACAGCCTATGGCATGCACGGGTTCGACAATGGCAATGTCTTCTATGGGACCGAGGGATACATGATCTTTTCCAGGCGTGGAGCCTTCAGCGTATTCCTGGGTCCGAAAGGGATGCCTGGCCCAACCGAAGGTAAAGAGTTGCGCGGTCAACGCGGTTATGCAGAGCACATGACAGAGTTCCTCCATGCGGTGCGGCATCGCACGCCGACCAAAGCCGCTGCCGAGGTCGCGCATCGAAGCTGCGCGCTGGTCCATCTCGGCGAAATCGCCTTCCGAACACGCGGACGGCTCGACTTTGATCCCCAGACCGAACGCTTTGTCGACTGCGAGGAAGCTAATCAACTCCTCGGCAAAGACTACCGCAGTCCGTACGGACTAAAGCCGCTCGGAGGCTGATACCCCAGCGGTTCGACGAGAGAGGATCCTTCGGTCGATACTCAAAAAAACCGAACGAGTCGATACAACCTCCTACCATTCACCCCTTAGAATCGAATCGTATCCATCCTACGATTGCATGCAGGAGGATGCTTGACCATGACTCCGCAGTCTGCTCTGCTGTTCGGCTGTTAGGGAAATGGTGCAATTACGAGTTCCTCGTTTCGCATTGAAAGCGAAATGGGATTCAGGGGAATATCCCTCGAATCGATCGGTGGATCGCCCCTCAACAATAAGCAGCGTCCGCCGAATCAGCGCCCCTGTATTTCATTGTTGAATTCCTTCCGAGCCTGCTCACAAAATCGAACCGCACATGGTTCAAGAAAACCTACCTTAGAAATCCGGAGAAATACGATGGGCCATCGAATAGTCACGTTAGCCTTTTTGTTGGTTTGCCTGCTGACACCCTACAGTACCGCAGAGGTAACACGTTACCTACGCTTCGAAAAAAATGGCAAAGTCGCTTACGGTCTGGTGGAGGGAACACGCGTTCGCGAACTCAGCGGCGATCTGTTCGCATCTCCTACGAAAACGGACCGAACTTATGCCATGGACGAGATCAAGATACTGCCACCCACCGTCCCCACCCAAGTCTTAGCTTTGGCTGGAAACTATCGCAGCCATCTCAAAGACGACGTGATTCCACCCAAATTCCAAATCGTCCAACCGTTTTTCAAGAGCCCCTCGTGCCTCGTCGCGCAGGGCGAGAACATCGTCATTCCCAACGATGCAAAGACAGTCCACTACGAAGCCGAACTGGTAATCATCATCGGCAAGAAATGTTCGAAGGTTTCCAAAGAACAAGCCATGAATTACGTCTTCGGCGTAACGGCAGGTAATGATGTCAGCGAACGCATTTGGCAAAACGATGAAAACGTGAAGGACATTCAATGGTGGCGTGCCAAAGGAGCTGACACGTTCGGACCGGTCGGACCCGTCATCGCCACAGGACTCGACTACGGCAATCTGATGCTGCGGCTCAAACTCAATGGTCAGGTCAAACAAGAAGAGCGAACCGATCATTTGATTCATGATATCCCGACGACCGTCAGCGTCATCAGCCGTTACGTCACCTTGCACCCAGGAGATATGATCTTTACCGGAACACCGGGTACGACCTCGACGATCCAACCCGGCGATGTTGTCGAGGTCGAACTCGAGGGAGTGGGCACGTTGCGGAACCCTGTTGTCGCTGAAAAGTGATTCGGTAAAAACCCTCCCCAGGGATCCCCCCCCAGGAACGAAAGACTGCTCGCAATTGCAACGGTGGGAAGGGTGGGTCGATGGGCGCCCCCTCCACGATCGATGGAATGACCTCGGATCTGGTGTGCCTGAGTTTCATTCCCTTGGGTGTTTCATTAAACTGGCGATCGAGGATGAGGTCCTGAAGACGGACCTACTCGGAAAAGGGCAGGAATGGATTCTGCGGTGGATCGCGTAAGCCCGCTTTGGAATGCGAGTAGCCCCGATCGCTCGCGCTGGTTATCGTCCTCTCCCGATCTTTATCGCTGGAGCTTGTCACCCAACATAATTTCAAAAGGTAATGGAAAATGCGATCTCGACGCGAATTTTTGCACGGTAGTTCGATAGCTGCAGCAACCGGTTTCATAGCGAGTCGATCGACTAGCCAAGCGACAGCCTCCGGCAGCGACAAAGTGCGTGTGGGAATTATCGGCGCTACAGGTAAAGGCGACTACGGACATGGCGTGGACGTTGCGTTTACGAAATTGCCCAACGTCGAGATCACTGCCCTAGCCGATGCAAACGAAACGGGGCGAGAGGCGGCGCAAAAACGGACCAACCCAAAGAAAGCGTACGCCGACTATCGTGAGATGCTGCAAAAGGAGAAGTTGGATATCGTCGCCATTTGCCCGCGTTGGATCGATCAACACCATGATATGATCCTCGCTGCCGCGCAAGCCGGTTGCCATGTTTATATGGAAAAACCGTTCTGCCCCACGCTGGTCGAGTGCGATTCTGCCATCCAGGTATTGGAGAAAAAGAATCTCAAACTAGGCATTGCGCATATCAGTCAGTACTCACCGATCCTGGAGGTTTGCAAGTCTCTGATCAGCAACGGAGAGATCGGCGAGGTGCTCGAGCTGAGGGCGCGAGGCAAGGAGGATCGGCGCGGTGGTGGAGAGGATCTGTGGGTACTCGGATCGCATGTATTTGGGTTGATGCGATCTTTGGCAGGGGGACAACCGACCAGCTGCAGTTCCGTCGTCAGCAATGCGGGACACCCGATCACCAAACAGGACGTCGTGCAGGGAGCCGAAGGGATCGGACCGTTGGCAGGAGACAATGTTCAAGCACGCTACACATTTGCCAACGGCGCTTTCGGGCATTTTGCATCGCGAAGGGGTATGGGGGGCAGTCCTTCACGTTTTGCGATTCAAGTCTTTGGTTCGAAAGGGGTCATCGAGATGGAAAGCGGGTTCTTGGCGACCGCGTATATCCTCCGCGATAGCGCCTGGTCACCAGGTCGTTCGGGCAAGAGCTGGGAGCCCATCACCTCCGCAGGAATCGGTCGCCCTGAGCCTCGCAAGGATGGAACGTATGAGGGTGGCCACGTCGCCGCAATCCAGGATCTACTCGATGCGGTCCAAAAGGACCGTGCCACGAAATGCTCCGCCGAAGACTGTCGCGGAATCGTCGAGATGATCGCTTCTGTGTTTGAATCGCAACGCATCGGAGGGCCTGTCAGCCTACCGCTGAAGACCCGCGTCAATCCTCTTACGCTCCTAAGCTAAGAGAGGACGCGGGACTAGGCAAATCCCTCACCACTTTCCACGTAGACGCATCCACTACACGCCTTGACGACAAATGTCACTGCGACACGATCTGTGGTTGTGTAACAATCCGACGCAAATCGGATTGTCGAGAAACGAGTCTAAGGCAAACGGATGGAAAGCTGGCGTTCTCACCTCAGCGCGGTTGAACGGCTTGCCGATGGCGAGGAGACCAGCTTCCGACGGTGTCCGGACCGCTAGAAGGCACGTCGCAGAAACGGAATTCGAACCACCCGTTGATGTTCAGAGCGATGAACCAAGGGTCTACTCCTCTTCATCCTCTTCATCCTCGTCATCCTCTTCATCCTCGTCATGCTCTTCATCATCCTGGGGATCGGTGTCACCGGATATGTAGGCCGAATGATCTAACGAGACAAAGGTCTCTGAACTGCGATAAGGTATTGGAAGAACACCCAATTTTCTGGCTGCAGTGATATCGATGATTCGGTATTCCGATTGTTCTGGGTTCGACAGCTTCTTGGAGCATTTTGCCAATTCATTTGTACCGAGCGATAACGCTTCCGCAAAACTTGCCCAGGATTGCTCGCTTCGCAGCTCCTCCGCTACGGCTTGCTCCAGGATATCGTTCGTCTCATCCGGTGAGTCTACCTGAACGCCGATCAAGGTTGTTTCCAAACCCACGGTTTTCGTAAGCTCCGGATCCAAATAAAAACCGATGTAGCAATGACCGGGTACCAGTACGAGATAGGATTCAATTCCGATCTTTTTCAGAAGAGAAACCATCAATACCGAACCGTCGACGCAATTCGCTTGCTGGTTGTTGATCGTATCCTCTAACAAGCGAACGTGTTGGCTGAGTATGTTGTCGGAGTCCGCCGCAGTGGTGGTAATGCTGCTGTATCGCACATCTCGTGCGACGAGCAAGTCCCATAGCGCATAGACTTGCCGATAAACCTCTTCGTCAGTACCTGCTTGGTAGCCTGTAAAGCTATCGATAACGCCGATATCGAGGGCTTCTCGGAGGAGTTTGTCGACGTAGGGATGCTGCTCATTGACAAAGGTCGCAAATGTAAAGCTGGTATCGACTGTGTAATCGTTGTCCGTGAATTTGATCGGACAGTCGTTGATGGAACGAAAAGTAACCGTCTCGGTTACCTCTTCCTGATCCGACGTCCCGACTTGCACTCGATAGGTGATCGTGGCTGGAGTCGCTTGGGAACATTGACTGAGACGGTCAAACTTGTATTTGATCTTAGGATAAATGTTGTAAGTGGTACCTTTTTCCGGAAGCGTACCCGACCATCGACTCGGCTCTAGAAATTCCTCGCACTCCACCGATACATCGACAGGAATATCGTTCGATGCCGCAGTGATCGAGATCCCCATCAATCCATGAACATCCCCGAGGCGTGTATCATCCGACTCGAAAGGTTCAGCTTTCACTGCAGCTGTTCCTAGGATAAACGATGGGAAAAGTTGCCGATCCCAACCGGCGATGGGTGTGAAGTCGGCACCCGATGCATTGCCAGCGATCAAACCAAAAAATAGACAGACCAACCAATTTCGCATTTTTCATCTCACTTGGAAAACGAACACAGACTATTGTCTAAAAGCACACTCGATTGCGACCATCCTGTTTCGCACGATACATGGTTGCATCCGCACGAGCGATAAACTCCTCGATGCTTGAATCACCATCGATCTCTGCAATGCCGATACTGACGGTTATGGGAATCTCTTTGGAGTCGAATGAAACGGGATGCTTGGAGATCGCTTCACGTATCCGTTCCGCGGAAACAGCCGCTTGACTTAACGTCGAACAGGGACAAAGCATTACGAATTCCTCTCCTCCGTAGCGAGCGAATAGTTCACCACCTCGAAGGACGGAACTCGCTCGCTGAGCGAACGCTGCGAGGACTGCATCCCCCGCCAGATGCCCGTATGTATCATTGATGCTCTTGAAGTGATCGAGATCCATCAACAACAAACATAAAGGCTGGCGATTCCGGAGCGATTGACGAAACTCCCGCTCGAGCATCTCGATAAAGAATCGCTTGTTATAGATCTGCGTCAGTCCATCGGTCGTCATCATTTTGAAGACGACCTCATGGTACTTCCCCTCGATCCCATCTATCGAAAGGAATTTAAAGATGTGATTTCCTATTCGAATTCGATCCCCCGTCGAAAGCGGATGGCTGCTCCCTATTCGTACTTCGTTGACGAACGTCCCATTGGTGCTTCCGAGATCTTTGATCCGATATTGGCCGTTGTCGCACTCGATACTTGCGTGGCGCCGTGATATCGAATCATCATCCGTCCGCAATTCGCATCCAAGATCTCGCCCCAGCGTGATCTCGCAGGAGGCTAAGGGAAAAGGCTGTTCCAATGGAGCGGCTGGATGGATCTTTACCAGCAAGCCGCCCTCTTCCCGAGTGAGTCGTGGAATACAAAATGTGTTGGAGGCTCTGGTCGCGAGCATATTCATCGGTGGTTTCCATCCTCAGGATCGATAGACAGCGGGTTGACCAACGCTTTGGTGGGTAAACCGAAATTGCGGGCATTGATCGTCCCTTGCCCGTTTGGTACGCGGCTTCGCAAGCCGGTTGTCGTAGGTTTTTCATCATTTTGGATCATCAACGATGATCCGTTTTCTGTTGATGGTGCTGCCCGTGACGCAATAGTGGAATCCATGCTCATCACAATCGCTCCACCGATGAAGCCCCCAACCAACACCGCGATGGATGCCATCCTCAGGAATACCTTACGCGAAGTTTTCTGTTTCGCGACTGTCTTTGAAAGTGAAGCGATGGAGGTATCCTGGCGATGATAAGCTTGCAGCATCGATATCAGCGAGTCGCAAGATAATGGGCGGTCATTGGGATGCTTGGCTACCATGCTTCGGATCACCCTGGCGAGTCCGTCGGGAATCTCTCTGCCATGGCTTTCAAGCCATGGTGGTATATCCATCATGTGACCCTTCAGTTTCGAAACGATGCTTGGGTACAGACGATCTGGAAATGGAGGCTCACCACTGAGAAGGTGAATCAGTGTGCAACCGAGGCTGTAGATATCGCTGCGACGATCGACCTGACTCGGATTGTTTGCCTGTTCGGGAGAGAGATAATCAACCGACCCGAGAAACGCTCCGGTCAAGGTTTGGGATGATGACTTGGAATGTTCACGGACCAACCCGAAGTCGATCACTTTGAGAGTGCGGCCTTTGTGAAGAAACAAATTCGATGGCTTGATGTCACGATGGATGAATCCATGTTGATGCGCGAACTGCAAACCTAGAGCGGCTTCCACGACGATCGAGACCGCGACCTCGGATGGAAAGGGTCCCGATTCCAGCACTTGCTGTCCCAGATCCCGACCGTCGAGTAACTCGGTAACCAAGTAAGGAAAACCATTCCAAATTCCTGCATCAACCGCATGAAGAATATTCGGGTGGATCAGTCGCCCGAGCGCCTTTACTTCCTGTTGGAATCTCGACTGCTGCTCCGCGTCAAAGATCCGTTCAGGTTCTAAGAATTTGATGGCAAACAAACGCTGTAGAGAACGATGTCGGCATTCGAAAACGCTACCCATCCCCCCTGTCCCGATTTGTCGAATCAATTCCAGATTACCGACGAAAACCCCAGGTTTTGGAGGCTCGGGGTGGACCGACGTTCCGACGCCCAACGAGGGGGACGGACCGTGGGGACCGAGAGCACGGGTTAGTTGGCTACTCATAAGATCACTCGCGAAAAGACAGGAACTGCTGGAACGGTAGGTCAGGAGGTTCGCCCAGCGTGAAAAATCTCAGATCCCAGAAAAGAATTCGTTCACCGTCCGCATCGATAGTTTGCCATGTTCGATTTTGCGGATATTTCCAGATAACCGGGGAAGGCTTTTCAATCTTCTGATTGCCCCAGAAATCCTGCTCCATTCGATTCCGACCGAGGACATCAAGCCGGCGCAACCCCCGGAAATACGTCGGATCGGATTTGGTACGAAGGCTCGATGTTGGGGCTCTCAATTCCCGAAAAAGTGGAACCGAGGTTGTTTCCAGGTCGTGGATGACGGGCGAGGGTTAAAACTGGATTCGATGGCTCTTGAGGATCGCAAAGCAAGAACTTGAATTGACTTACTGATCTAACTTCCTCCTCGCCTATCGATCATGTACTGGAGTGGCTCGATGGCCCATCCTGGCTGCCAAACAGAAATCACGTGTCACAACTAGAAACGATGGTCTAGCAACGAGTCCTTCGTTTTCATGCGTTATTCTTACCCATCGGTTTCACGACGATAGGGCCCGCGCAGGACTCTTCGCCAGCCGTTGATTCCAGATGTAAATCAGTGGTAGTTGCCAAGCATGGGCTATCGCCTATCTGCGCTTATGCCTTCCCCCGAGCTTAACTCGGGGGAAGGCAACAACGGACTGCTACCATGCTGCATGCGCGAATCATAGCCGCCAAAAAAGGATCCCGTTCCGATTGGATCAGAATCGGTAAGTCACACCGAAACCGACCGCGTGAAACCATAAATCGGTGCGATGAAACAGGGGCTGGGGACGTGCGTCGCCGACCAGCGTTCCTCCACCCCTTTGCGTGGGATTGACGACTCGATCGATTTGGTCTCCCGGACGAACGACGTTGTTCCAATAGAGTGCACTATAGCTAACGTCCAATGCCAAGCGGAATCTGAGCCAGTACGACAGTCCCAGTTTGCATTCGGGCACTACGGAGAAACTGCGATGCTGGAACGTTCCGATATTGGTCGGTTCGGAAAAAACAAATCCAGGTGTCGTCGCAGCAGGGCTCGATGGACTGGATTGCGATCGGTTGCCCGAGATGTTGACTTCGTTTGCATTGACACCCAGTCCAATCGCACCCGAGGTAGTCCACTGCAATCTTCTTCCGGATCGAATGCCTCGCACTCCAACGGTGCTTCCATAAAACTCCGAACGTGTACCAAAATGATCCTCGCCGAGAACCACGGCGCGGCCACCCGTGACATCGCGCCGGATATCGGCGTTCAGGTCTAGGGCTTCATTCAAGTTCAGATGTTTGAAGCCCAACAGCCCATCGACATTCCATGTACAGGTCCGTCGCTGATTGAAAATGAGATTACCCTCGGCTCCCCACAACTGGGAGGAATGTTCCACCGAGAGTCGTTCATCTGGGAGACTCGCCCCTGGTGCATTGACCAAAGCAAAGATGGATGTTTCTGTCCCATTCGGTAATTGAATCGGAACCGAAAGACTGCTTGCATCCGATGATGCTGAGGAGAAACTCGACGCTGGACTCGACTTACCCATCAGGAAACCGGTAGCTTCCAAACCGAACGTCTGACAAGGGTCCATCCATTTACCAACGGATACCCGACCTCCGTGCAGCAACCCGTAGTCGACCTGGTTTCCTCCTGCCAGCACCTCCGTTCCGGGTTGCCCCAAGGCAGATGGCAACGGGTCGGAGAGACTCCCTCGAGCAATCAATGGAACCGAGTTCGGTCCATCCTGGATCCAGCCCATGAGGTACTCCGACGTCGCCCAGTAACGAGGCTGACAAGGCTGCGAGCCAACAATATCTTGGGCGATAGTCCCCTTGAAGCCACCGCTCATTGCTAGCAATCCAGTGAGCAGCCATGTTATTCGTATATTCATCCGATCGACCCTCCTTGATCGTATCCTCCGGGATTGGAAACCCGAAAGCAGAGGGTTCCCTGCAATCAAGGATTACGAAACGAATTCAAGATCAGAGGGTTGTACAAAGCGAATAACTGTCACCGATCAAAGAGCTCGATAAGCCATGCTAGCTCTCCGTCACAAGAAAACGACGGATCCGTTTTGATTCGCGAGTCCCGACTCACTCTTTTGGCCAGAAGGTACGGACTAAACAGCCACCCAGCTCCCCCTGTTCAAACCGCACCGAACCTCCGTGTTGTTTGAGAACTCGGTCGACGATGGCCAAGCCCAACCCTAGACCTGTATGGGTATCCTCCAGCTCACTGTATCGATCTTGCGTAGGGATCTCTGACTCGTGTTGCTGCGATGCTCTGTGGATCGCATGGGACGGAGAGCCACCGTGGTAGAGGCGCACGAAGGGTGCGCGTATTTGTTCCCGTTTATCTTCGGGAATACCAGGGCCGTCATCTTCGACTTCGATGCAGAGCATTTCGGTAACCGGACTCTTTGGATCCGGAATCTTCGAATCATCTGAGTCTCGCGAAGCAAGAGATGGATGAACGTGGATCCGCACGATCGACCTCGCATAGCGTACGGCATTGGATAGGAGATTGCCCATCGCGCGGTGAAACGAAATCCGATCCGCATAGACATCGGTTGGGGCAGGGGTTCCAGATACAATCCACTCGAATCGGAGGTTCGGATGCTCGAGTTGCAAGACGGAAATCATCGGCTCGAGTCCGGGCTGGATTTCGATCCATTCGCGCGTCTTCGAGGGTTCCGTTTCCTCGTTTCGAACATATTCGAGCACTTCGTCGACGATGGCATCCAGATTGTCGATCGACTGTCGGATGATCATCATTCGGGAACGCTTGACTTCTTCATCTTTAGAGACATCCAAAAGCTCTACCGCGAAACGCAACCTCGACAGCGGCGTCCTCAACTCATGCGAGACCACCTGCAAGAGTTCTTCTTTAGAACGGATCGAGGATTCGGTTTTGGCGGCCATGAGATTGAATGCATTGGCTAGAACGATCGATTCGCCGGCTTTGGTTTCATCGACTCGTGCATCAAAACGCCCTTCGGCTATTTTCCTCGCCGCCTGTTCGATCCTCTGGAATTTACTCGCGAGGTTATAGACCAGCCACCCTGTCGCCCCCAGGACGCAGGTGAGCCAGAGTCCCATCGCGGTATTGAGGGCGTGGCTCGCAAGCTTTCGGACGCGAGGCGAGGGACCCATGCGGAGCAGTTCCTGACGATCCTGCAGGGGCATCACGATGTAGTACTCACCGGCAAGTGCATAGAAAGCTGGCGTGAAACCACGTTCGACCCGTTGTATCGCCTCGAGCGGAATCGATTCACGCGTGTGCAACCCTACGGGCACCTTAACTTCTAGGGATATCTTCCGAAGGACTTCTTGGACATTAGGAGTTGTTTCGATTCTGCGGGCGAGAACCCTGAGCCAATCGGCCGCCTGGTCCTCGACCGCAGCGCCGACCTGATCAGCAATCGGTCCGAGACGCAGATAATGGTTGTTGTCGAGGGGAACCCCAAGGTAGTCGACGATTTCGTCGCGATAGGAATAGATGAGTCCTTTCGGATCGCTCAGTCGTAACCTTTCAGCATTCGACAGTTCCTCTAAGGGACGGATCTCAATGGGAGAACGGAACTCCTCTTGGATTGCCTCCCAACGACGTGTACGAGTCGACTCGTCGGTATTTGCCAGTTCCGATGC
>JBBAXA010000055.1:0-31483 GCA_040396935.1 Pirellula sp. | reverse complement strand
ATCGTCCAGGGGCTGGTGGTCCAGAAGGTCGTCGACCTGAGGCCGGTGGACCAGAAGGGCGTGGACCTCGTGGTGATCGTCCAGGGGCTGGTGGTCCAGAAGGTCGTCGACCTGAGGCTGGTGGACCAGAAGGGCGAGGACCTCGCGGTGATCGTCCAGAAGCTGGTGGTCCAGAAGGTCGTCGACCTGAGGCCGGTGGACCAGAGGGGCGTGGACCTCGCGGTGATCGTCCAGGGGCTGGTGGGCCAGAAGGGCGTCGACCTGAGGCGGCGGATGCAGGAGCTGGAAGTCCGGAAGGTCGTGCTTCCGAAACCGTTACCACTGAATAAAGCAGCGCACCTGATCGTGTGTTGTGATCCGCGACGGATTGAATAGATGTTGATTACGCGGTAGCGATTGCTATCGCGTATTGCATTTCGGGTGAATGCTTTTTAGGTTGGCCATACATGAATTGCGAATTAATCAAAGAGGCATTCCTTGGGGGGTGTTGGCAGCTAGCATCCGACGATGGCTTCGAACGCTACTCCTTACCCCAGAGCTGGCCGAAACTATCGAGTGCTTCCTGCTTTGTAGTTAGTTGATTGTCGAGTTGTAAGCGTCGCACTTGTTGGAGTAGCTTCGAGTAGATTGGGCCTGTTGGAATGCCCATCGCTTGCAAATCTTGGCCATTGATTAGGGGAGGAGGATTGAGTTGCTGACGGGAGCTCTGGAGGGCTTGGCTACAACGATCCAATCCACGTGTGGATAAACGATCCACGCAGCAGATTGCATACCCGAGTTGAATGGCATCAGGGATGGCTTCATGGATCAACAACGGTTGGAGGGTAGACCAAGGGAGGTTTTCGGCATCTAGCAGGGAATCGACGTGATACAGCGAAAATGCGATCCGTTCCGCATCAGCGTTCGATAGTTTCCAAGATCGCTTGAGATGTTCGATTTGTTGTAGGATGGTTGGAGGATCTTGTTCTAGGTCGGTTGCGAGGATTGCGGCGACGCGGCTCGCGAAACTTCCTCCATCGCGTAACGTTTTGAGCAGTTGCATGGCCCTAGTTAAGCGGACTGGGTCGGACCAGGCAGCTGCAAGGTGAGGAATAACTCGATTCGCCAATTGAAGTTCAACGAGTTTGTTCAGGCCCCAATCTGCGTGTTCTGTTGCTAGGAGTTTATCCATTTCGATAGCGATCCGTTCGCCGCTAACGACAGTGATTTCGTCCGCATGTCGAACGATGGCTTGTTCGGTTTCTCGATCGATACTGAATCCGAATCTTGCACCAAAGCGAATGGCACGCAACATTCTGAGTTTATCTTCGTGGAATCGGTGGTCTGGTACTCCGATCGCGCGGATGGTTTTGCAAACGATATCCTCTTGTCCGCCGACATAGTCCTTGAGACTGTCCGCGACTGGATCGAAAAACATGCCATTGATCGTGAAATCACGTCGTTGGGCGTCGGCTTCAGGCGATGCGAACTCGACCCAATCCGGGCGTCGTCCGTCACTGTAGGTTCCGTCAGAACGAAAGGTTGCAACCTCGACCTGGAATTTCTCACCCCGCACGCGGCTGTGAACACACGCGACTCCAAAAGCGGCACCGATTGCGAGAGTCTGGCGTGCGCCGAAGAGTTCGATCACTTCTTGGATCGTTGCGCTGGTTGCTACGTCGTAGTCGTTCGGTTGGGTTCCCATCAGTGCATCACGAACGCAACCACCTGCGAAATAGGCTATGAAACCCGCCTTTTGTAATCGTGCTACGACGTCATGTGAAAACGTGTACAAGCCTGATCGGTCATTCCAATGAAACCTAGTCACCCTGAAATTGGCTCCGTTTTGGCTCGCACTCTGACGACTGGACAATCGGGTAGGGATTCGAGAAAGAGCTTTCCATAGGCTTTGGTCACAATGCGAGGATCGGTCACGAGGACGATGCCCGTATCCGTGGCGGTGCGGATCAATCGACCGAACCCTTGTTTGAACTTGATCACGGCTTCGGGCAATTGGTAATCTCGAAAAGGATTCCCTCCATTTTTTCGAATATGTTCGAGCTTCGCTTCCAGCAACGGGTGATCCGGAACGCTGAAAGGCAATTTACTGATGATGACGAGCTGTAGCGCATCGCCGGGGACATCGACACCCTGCCAAAAGCTCTCCGCTCCGAACAAGACCCCTTTGGGATCTTTTTTGAATTCCTCGAGCAGCTGATTCCTTGGGAGCCCATCTGCTTGGGAATAGATCTTCAGGCCCTGGTTCACCAACCAGGGTGTCATTGTTTCACAAACTTTTCTGAGCATCTCATAGCTTGTGAAAAGGATAAAGGTGTGGCCCGCTCGTTCGCCGATGTAATGCTGGATGGTTGGAATCAAGCGGCGTTCATATTCTTTTTTATCGGTGCTGGGGTCGGGTAGATCTGAAACCAGATCGAGTCTCGCCAGTCGTTTGTAGTCAAAGGGGCTGCCGACTTGGAGAGAAGTTGCTCCCTCTGCGCCGACTCGCTTGATGAAGAAGTCAAAACCCTTGTTGCTGCTGGTCGAAAGCGTCGCGCTGGTGAGGATGATTGATTTACCTGCCGCGAAGAGTGTTTTCCGAAGGTGCTTGGAGATGTCGATAGGACTACTTCGCATGGTGATCCGGGGTGTGAGTCTAGACTGCCCCTTCCCCTTGGACGATTCAATCCAGTAGACAGCATCCTTTTCCTCTTGCTTTAGCCATTGGTCTAGGCTGTTGGCGAGCGCGGCGAGTCGTCGACTAGCCGACATCATTTCCATCCGATCGTTGGCTCCCTTTAAATCGGTACCAAAGCGTTCTAGTTGTTCTGACAGACGTTGCAGTCGCTCCGGCAATTCCGTTTGAATATCCAGTACTTGTCTAACTCTCCCATTGCTGACGTCGGAATGGGAGAGCCATGATTGTAAATCCTCACTCAGCTGGTCGACGGACTCCATGCACTGGTAGGTGTCCTTCGTTAGCTGTTTCAATCCGAGAGCAACGAGAATCCCCTTGTCGTTGCGAGGATTAAAAAGTTTTCTCAGCGTGTAATCGATCTGAGTATTGCTCACCTGCAGGCCCAAGTGTTCTGCTGCAACCGATTCTAATGTATGCGATTCATCGAAAACCACGGCATCGTAATTCGGTAGGATACCGCCCCCCGCGGCCCGCAAGGCTAAATCGCTAAAAAACAAAGCATGATTGACAACGAGGATTTGCGAATGATTAACGCGGCGGCGAGACGCATAGTAAAAACAGGAGGCATGGTGTTGGCATTTTCGTCCCATGCAATTCCCCGAGTCGCTTGCGACTTCATCCCACAACGACATCGATGGACGGAACGAAAGTGAACTGAGAGAGCCTTCGTGACTTCCATGGCTCCACTTTTCGATGGCTTCCAATTGCTCGTGCTCCTTCTCAGACTGGAGCAGATGGAGTGCTCTCGATCGGGCCAATTCGAGTCTCCGTTTTGAAAGGTAATTGCCTCGGCCCTTGACCAAGACACTCGTAAATTCCCTGGGGATCACAGATTTTAGAAGTGGTAAATCCTTGCTGATCAATTGTTCCTGTAGGCTGATCGTATGCGTGCTCACGATCACCCGCTTCATCCTGGTTTCGTTCGATTCATCATCCTCTTCGGCATCCTCGTCTCGTTGTCGTGATTCAAGCTGGGATTCCTTTTGGGTTATGTAAAGAATGGCAGGTACGAGATAACCAAAACTCTTTCCTACACCAGTACCTGCCTCGACGACGAGGTGGCTCGCGGATTTGAGAGCCATGCCGACCGCTTCTGCCATCTGGATTTGTTCACGGCGATGCTCGTAATTCGTGATGCGACGCGCGATGCGACCGTTTGGTCCGAGGATCGATTGGATGTCGAGATCAGCCATGAATGGGTGCGTCGCAAGTTCTCGAATTGGAAAACCTATAGAGTATCAGGTCGGGTTAAATAATCCCAGATCTCATGATCCTACCCAGGGCAATTCCCTTATCCGCATCGACGAGGGATCTTCTAGCTCAATGAATGCTTTCTTCCCGATTGGAAAACTTGGCTCGATTCCGTTGACCAGCGTGATGGGATTGAGCAATCTCGATACGGTTAGATTGGGCGGAACACTCCTAGGGATACCAGCGTCGGAGTCATGGTCGGCAAGAAGTAGAATAAAAAGTACAAGCGTCTCATGGATGGTAATGGCTCCGGGTATCCGACCTGGAACTTAGAGATCGACGCTCGATGCTCAGACGCCATGGTTAAGTAATGGCAACGACTTCATCCTGGATATCTGCGTTCGCTTCTTTCCTTTGCGGAATCTCAGCTGAGCCTCCCTCGCAGTACGTATGAGAGATACGCTTGCGGATCTCGGCAGGAGCGGGTGGCGATAGGTCTTCAACGGTCACGAGCGATGCGGCTCAGTCCTTACGTTTCGTTCGCGGAGTATTGTCGGAATGCCGCGGGCAGATAGTGGAATAGATCGGTCGCCAGAGTAGAGGGGGTGCCGAGGGCTGCGTGAGCGATATCCGCCGCTAATCCGTGCAGATGGACCGCCAAAATACTCGATTCAAACGGTCCCATTCCTTGGCAAAGGAACGATGCGATCATGCCCGTCAAACAGTCGCCGCTCCCTCCGACCGCGAGACTGGGGTTGCCGGTTTGATTTTGGTAGAAGTCGCGACCGTTGGTGACGATGGTTTTCGCACCTTTGAGTACAACGATTACGTTCCATTGATTAGCCAGTTCGACGGCTCGCTCGATCTGATCCTCTCTGTTTTTCGAGGAGACCCCACTCAGACGCTCCCACTCGCCAGGGTGGGGTGTGAGGATCCGCGTCGGCTCACCCGCCTGACGAGTACGCCATGTTGACGATTCGCTGAGCACATTCAGTGCATCCGCATCGGCGATCAAGGGGTTCGGCCAATCGAGGTACAGCCTCGATACGAGTGCGTCCGTACGGATCGATCGTCCTAAACCTGGTCCGATGGCTAACACGGCCTGCTGGAATCGTGGGACTTTGAGGGATTTCTCCATATGATCGAGGGGAGCGTCCTCATCCAGTCCGAGGGTCATGTAACAGGGGTTCCCTAACGCGACCGCCGCTTGTACGCGCTGCGGCAGGGCGAGGGTGACCAAACCAGCTCCACATCGCAAGCACGCGGTTCCTGCGATCACGGCGGCTCCGAGCATTCCGTGGAAACCTCCGACGATCAACGCGTGTCCGAATAATCCTTTGTGCGAGTCGTCCCGTCTCGGATCGAGTCGAGGAAGATGTTCGATACGGTTCATCGCTAGCGCGGATCCGTTGCCGTACCGCTAAATAAATTGGATCTCGGTAAATAATGGCAGAGGGCGATTCCTAAGAAGTAAAGCACGATCAGGGGGACAGCCATCGCAATCATCGATGTGAGATCCGCAGGAGTCAAAATCATGGAAACGACAGCGATCACGAAAATAGCCATTCTCCATTGCTGCAGATAGGTTTTGACCGTGATCATCCCGAGCCGTTCGACCACTAGCATGACCAGTGGCAATTGAAAGGATACCCCGAATCCCAACGGGAGCATCAACGCGAATCCCATGTACTCGTTCAATCGGGGTGAGGTTCCAACACCCATCATCGCATTGAATTTCAGCAAAAATGAAATCACCAGTTCGAAGACAACGAAGAAACAAAAGAGAGCACCGATCCAAAAAAGCCCAACGCTGATCGGGAGGAAGAAGTAAACGTACCTGCGCTCGTGAGGATAGAGGCCTGCAGCAATGAATCCCCACAGATGGTAAAAGATCCCCGGACTGGCGATGATCACAGCCACCATCAATGCTGCCTTGAACCAGATCAACATACCCTCCTGCATGTTGAACGTTTCCGCTTGAGACTTGATCGGGAGAAAAAGTCGCAACGGGACGAGATCGGATGGTTTTGGAAGAACGCCGGGTGCAGTTGACGCCGGGATCGGGTCCTCGGTCGAGACTCCGGAGGGAAGGGGTAGTTCGATGGGCGCGGAGAGGTTTGCCGACGGGGTCGTTTCGGCAGACTCGGTGCTGGTAGGAGGGGGAGGGAGACTGTTCGATTGGACGAGGCTCTTGAGAACCTGGCTGTCGATATAGGCTATCTGACTCTTCTGGTTGTTCTTTTCCATCCAGGCTTTGAGTTCGTCGCTCACCGTAGATTTGCTGGTCGACGTCATTTCTGCCAGGCTTTGGGAGCGTTGAAATTCATCCAGAGCGCGTTGCAAGGGTATTTGCATGTACTCCACGACGCGGTTTGCCAGCGGCATGGATAGGATGAGTCCGCCCATCAACCACATCGCTGCCCGAATTAGGGCAGTTCGCAATTCTTCTAGATGTTCCCCAAAGCTCATCGAGCTCTTTTCGAAGAGATCGTCTGATTTCTTGAGGGCTAGGGTGCTTTTCAGCATTCAACAACTCTCCGATAACATGAATAAGTGTCTCTAGCTTTGTTCGTCGATCGGTTTTTGGCAATCCATGTTTTTACCAGATCAGCCCTTGCAATTTGATCCAATCTTTCGGTCCTACATTTGGGGAGGGCAACGGTTGGCAGCGCGACTAGGCAAAAAAACCCCTGAAAATGAGGTTTGGGCGGAAAGTTGGGAGGTTGTGGATCATCGCGAGGGGGAATCCTTGGTCTCAAGTGGACCTTTTCGAGGCTGGTCGCTCAGGAAACTAATCCAAGCCTTTCCTATCGAAATTACCGGTCATAACGCTCCGGAGGAGCGATTTCCCCTCTTGCTGAAATACCTTGATTGTCAGCGGGTTTTGAGTGTGCAGGTGCACCCGGATGACGTGTACGGATCTCAAATGACCGTTCCCGATCGAGGGAAAACAGAGGCGTGGTATGTCATCGAGTCGGAGCCGAACGCACTCCTCTATGCTGGCTTGAGACCGGACGTCACCCCCGCCCGACTGCAAGCGGCGATCGAACAGGGAACCACCGAGGAATGTCTTCACGTGCTCCATCCCCAGGCAGGGGATTGCGTATTTATTCCCGCTGGTACGGTTCACGCTTTGGGCGCTGGATTGCTCGTGGCGGAGATACAACAAGCCAGTGACTGCACGTTTCGACTGTTTGATTGGAACCGAGTCGATAAGGACGGTAAGCCTCGGCCGCTTCACATAAAGCAAGCGATGGAAGTGATTGATTTTGATCGCGGTCCGGTCGACTTTGTTCGTCCCGTCGAGGATACCTCGCTACAGGGATGGCGACTCCTGGTGGACTGCGACAAATTCGTTCTCCGCGAGGCGCGAGGTGAATCAACGGTTGTATTGCCAAGCCATGAAGTCTGTATCCTCACGATCCCCTCTGGAGTCGCTACTTTGCATTCGAAAGGTACAACTCTCGCTTTGAAACGTGGCGAATCGGTTCTGTTACCCAGCGCATGCCAGGGAGGGACGCTCGAGTTGTATTCCGATTCAGTTGCCCTGCTGGCAACGTTACCCAATGGATGAAATCGACGATGGAATGCAGTCGTGTTTTGCAATGGAGATTGGTTGGGCTAGATGCATGGCATCGAACGCTGCTTCGCGTCGAAGTCGATTCCTGTCGCCGGAGAGGTCAATCCACCGAGCGTCTGCATCACGACTACTGCATCATGGATCATCTCGAGGACTGCCTGCGGGACTCCTCCTCATACCAGGGGATGGTCGTGATCGACAAAGCATGCATCCTGCAGGGAAGTGAAGAGCAATTGCATTTGTTTCAACGCGAGTCCGATTCAGATACGATCGCCTTGCTATGGGATTGGGCAAGTGTCGGCAGCAGTCATCTCTCCTGGTCAACGCAGTTGGGCTTCCGCGGGGTGATTTACGACATGCAAAGCTTGCGCAGTTGGATTAAGCTAGGATCGATGCATGGCATGTATCAAGAGCGGGAGAACCATCCTTTGCTCTCCAAGGTGGTTTTACCCAAGCTGAGTAAGGAACCTCTGTGAAATGAATCGCGTTGTTCTCGTTACCGGTGCCGCCGGGTTTATCGGATTCCACACTTCGCTTCGGTTTTTGGACCAAGGAGCGACTGTGGTCGGGGTTGATAACCTCAATGAGTACTATGATGTCGGACTCAAAAAAGCTCGATTGGCTCGATTAGAAGAGCACGCTGGTTTTTCTTTCTATCGATTGGACTTACAGGATCGAGCGGCTGTGGAGTCCTTATTTCAGTCCCATCAGTTTGATCGTGTGGTTCATTTAGGAGCACAGGCGGGAGTTCGATACTCCATTGAAAATCCCTATTCCTACATCGATTCCAATGTTGCCGGTACGATCACCATCCTGGAGGGTTGTCGACGGAACTCTGTCCCGCATCTCGTCTATGCCAGCAGCTCCAGCGTTTACGGGATACACGGCAAACAACCCTTTTCGGAATCCGATTCCGTCGATCATCCGATCAGTCTTTACGCCGCCACGAAAAAGGCGAACGAGTTGATGGCGCACACCTATTCTCATTTGTACCGTTTGCCGACGACAGGACTCCGATTTTTTACGGTGTATGGGCCTTGGGGGCGTCCCGATATGGCTCTGTATAAATTTACAGATGCGATTCTGTCAGGTCGGCCAATTGATGTTTACAACGCGGGTCAGATGAAACGGGACTTTACGTATGTGGACGATATCGTAACAGCGATCCTCCGCATCGCCGATAAAATCCCGGTGTCAGATCCCAGCTGGGATCCGATGGCTCCGAATCCTGCGACCAGCACGGCACCCTACCGTGTTTATAATATTGGAAACAACAATCCGACCCCTTTGACGGTATTCATTGAGGAGTTGGAGAGGGCATTAGGAAAGACCGCGATCAAGAATCTATTGCCTATCCAGCCCGGAGATGTGCTCTCGACGGCTGCCGATGTCGATGCATTAGCCGAGGCCGTTGATTTTTCACCGTCGACA
Organism: Pirellula sp.; assembly: GCA_040396935.1. Classification (GTDB taxonomy): domain Bacteria; phylum Planctomycetota; class Planctomycetia; order Pirellulales; family Pirellulaceae; genus JBKCUI01. Next base: position 22,604 of record JBBAXA010000055.1, on the reverse strand, counting down.
TCCATCCGAGTTGGAATCGAACGATTCGTTGCATGGTATCGCGAGTATCATCGTGTCTGAGCTCGATCCGGAAACCAAGCGTGCCTTGGATGCTTTTTGTGAAGGTTATCAGCACGACGTTCCTCTGGTAGCCGTCCATACCGCACAGCACATGGACTCGGTCACCAAGCTTTTAGATTCCTATCCTGCTTTACGGGGTTCGAGTTATGAAGCGATGTTATGGTTGCGCTTAGGGCTCATCGATCGAGCTCATGAGATTGTCCAGTCTGCCAATAGTGGCGTCAGGGCTTACATCCATGGAATTGTGCATCGGTTGGAAGGAGATTTTTGGAATTCGAAGTATTGGTTCCGGCGTGTACATGACAACCGACTCTTGGAAAATCTGTCGGACCGCGTGGAGAGGGCTATCGGACTACCCGGCTTTGATCCAGCGATTCATACCGACAGGGTGCAGCAATTCCTGCAATCTCGTTCTCCAGCCAGTCATCAGGAACTCAGTCGAATCGCACTCGCGGAATGGAATGCTGTTTGGGCGGAATTGCAGGAAAGTTGAATCTCGTCAGCGGATCGTAAAAACGGCACAATCCGTCTGGATTGACAACCGAGATGCATTTTTGGTGAGTCATTTCAAAAAAAAATACCGACCCTCAAGAGTGCGAGTTATCTTTCCACGCCTGCATCGTGCGCGGTTTTTCTGGATTCTGGATCGATCATCGCTTCGAGCGATCGTTCCCACCCTCGCCTGACACTTGGCGCTGTGTGCTGTGCTGGCTGATTTCCCGCCCGCTTAATTCATGCAGCAAACTCAAGAAGTCTGAGATGAACACAGTTTCGGAACCATCTTTCGCATGTTCGGAATCCTGGCGGACTTGGTGGTCGGAGCCCCTGCTTAGGTCGCGGGTTTTAGATACCATCGAAAAAACTGCGATCCTCCTTCTATTCAGTCATTTTCTGATCGCGCTCACAGGATCGATTGCATCGTCGCTTCGCATGGGGCAATCGGTGGTCGTTGGAGATGCGATGCTACTGGTGACCGAGTCTATCATGGTCGTTTTGGTGCTCTTTCGGAAGAGAGCGAACCAATTATCAACGCGACCTTTAGATTGGGGGCTCGCCTTCGCTGCGACCTCCTTATCCTTGCTGGCTCGCCCACACGAAGGTAGTCCACACGCTTGGGATGCGATGGCAGCGATGCTAACCGTTACGGGTTTGTCCGTTCAGCTCTATGCGAAACTGACATTGGGGCGACGTTTTGGAGTGGTGGCTGCAAATCGAGGAATTTGTGTGGCCGGCCCATATCGGTTCGTCAGGCATCCGATCTACATGGGCTACGTGATGTTGCACATAGGCTTCTTCTTATTGAATCCGACGGTTTGGAACCTCTTTATTTTTGCAGCCCTCTACTCGATCAAAATCCCTCGAATTTTAGCGGAAGAGAGATTGCTCCGTTTGGATGCGGACTACTCCAAGTACATGAGCCGCGTCCGTTATCGACTGATCCCAGGTCTTTTTTAGCCGCCCTCGCCGGAGCTGGATGCTGCGTTAGGACATATCTCGATGAGATGTCCTCCTCGGTTGGATCGGTAGAATTCGAAGATCGATGAATAGGGTTGTTGTTCGGGTAAATGCAGAAAACGCTGGTCGATACCCCACTTGCTCTCGACGAGAATTGTGTCGTCCCTGAGGACTCCCTGTACCAAACCCGTGTGAAGAATCGCACCCAAGACGTTGCGGTAGATCACGATATCTCCCTCGGTCGGTTTTGCGACAACCTCGTAGCCATTGTCGTCGAGGATTTGTTGTACTCCTTCTCCCCTCAGCAGGAATCTCCCGCCGGTGAAGACCCATCCATGGCAATTCGCGGAGACGTCGACTTCGTCGCGTTGGATGAGCGAGGTGCGGAATCCTAAGTAACGCTCGTCGGTATGCGTGATGTATCCTGCCATCGAGCTATCCGCATCGAAATAATACAGTGCGATGCGATTCCCTTTGTCTGTCATCCCAAAATGGGATCGTTCGACGACGACGGTCCCGGGCATAATCATTCCAGCACCGAATACACTGTAGTTGATGGTTCGGAGCATGATGCGTGCCATCGACCAGGCGGAAAGAGCGACCGTCGCAACGAGTAAGGGACCACGTGTTGCAATGCGACGGTTGTTTAGAAGATCCAGCCTTCTCGATGGGCTTCCGACGATCGACCAACAAAGAAGTACCAAGCTCGCCATGCCGAGGAACGTTGTCCAGGTGAGGGCTCGTCCTGCCAATTGAGAATGAAGGTAATCCATTCCGTCGACAGCCAAACAACAAATTACGCCGACCAATACCCAACAAAACAAATTGCAACGCAAAGCAAGAGTCGAACGAAATGAGTTGAACACCAACAGGAACGTGAGCAGGAACGAACCGCTGAACGCACAGAAAAGGAGGATGATCTGGGAATCGTCGAAAGCCAGCATCGGTTTTTGTCCAACTTAAGATGGTGTGAAAATCGATTCAAACCTTTTGGTTTCATCAAGAGTCAAACACCACGTGGATTTGTCAGTTTCGCGCGGATCTGGTTCATAATTTCAACGTCGACACCTTGCTCAATAAGTGTTCGATTGAGACGAAACGCTTCGCTAGGACTCGTCGAATAAAAGTTGGCAAGGAGATACAGCAAAAGGTTTCCCCTTAACATGCTTTTAATGTTAGATATTCTTTTATGTTAATTTTTCAATCGAATAAGTCGCGATGTCAGCTTCCATTTGTATCGTTCTACTCTTTGTTATTTAATTCGCCCGATGCTTTGCTTCATTCTCAGCAGGGAGAGGTTCCTGGCCAGGATTTACTTAAACTCCCCCCTCGACCGAAGCGGGCTGAACGATCACCAGCTAGACTCCCTCTGGAATGGATGGTCGGTGAACGCATTGCGTTTGTCGGTAACTCGACTGGGGAGAAAATGAATGTGTATGTCACTTCGAACCCCCAATGAGCTGTGCCTGGCGCAAACCATTAGACTGTCGGCCCATTCGGACCTGAGGAAGAGTGGGTACTCGGTGACCGGGGGACTTCGTCGCTCCGGCATTCCTACTGTCGGCCCATCCGGGCCTGAGCGGTTGCTTCGCTTGGTGCCAAGTCGCTTTGCTTGGTTTCGTCGATAGGAAACAAACATCAAGCACTGGAACGGCCTCTTCATGCACTACCCGTTTTGCAAAAAAGAACCGTTAGCCTTCGGGTTCGATTGCCACCTCATCGGGGTTCGAACTTCCAATTCGTGGCACTAGCGCGAGGATGGATCCTAAATATCTGACGGAAATCGTGCTGACCCAAGACGATGAAACACTCGCCGGTTTTGTTTTCAGGGAAACCAATGCGGAACTGACGCTTCTGCTGGCCGAAGGGGAAACGAGAACCCTCAAGAGGTCTGACATCGAGGCGAGAAAGGTAGCCAAACAGAGCAGTATGCCGGAAAATCTTTGGGGTACTGTTGCCCCTATCGAGTTTGTGGATGTCATCGAGTACCTGATAACTCTCAAATAACACCTGCCGATTGTGCGTTGAGATAATTCGGATCGGCTCAGCCTACCGACGAAGATGGATGGGATTCCCAGCGAGTACTTCCTGAAACGAGTTCTTCGCTAGGGATCGAATCATCGTGTCCGTATCAAATCTTCGTGTCGAGTTCTTTCGGCGAAACATATCCTTCTTTGTTTCACGTTCGAAACGATCCTTGTGTGATGGTGAGCCTTCCTGGCTTGGGAGAGTTCGCCATGGCGGGAACCGAGGGAAATTCCAGAAATTGGACAACCCCAATGCATTCCCGAGGGTATTTCTGGAAAGCTCGCTCCTCGGGAGCAAGCGTTGGGAAATGGAAAGGTTATGCTAGAATAAAGAGATGTTTCAGGGTTGGTTGTGGATGTTTCGATCCACGCCGGCCCCTCCCTTGGACAGTCAAATCGGATGCCAATTATTCAGCGTTCAGTCATCGCCGTTCCGAGTTATGCGCTTGAAGATCTTCCTGCCGGAATCGGGGATACATTAGCCTTAGATTTCTTGCGTGCATGGACGGTTCTTTGGGACCCTCAACTCTTGGCTGGTCTCGCGACCCTTCCTGAGTGGAAGAGAACAGACAGCACATCGTTAGACTTGGAGTCTGCGTTGCTTCTCGTTCCGGAGCTCTGCAAAGAGAAAGTGGATATTCCGCAGAGGGAGCGACTGGATCTAGGGAAATGTGTGGCGATGGACACACACTATTTGACGCGTTCCGAACTCTTGGGGGAGATTCAGCAAAGGCTGGAGAATGCAGGTTGTTCGATCCCCTCGTCTGCTTGTGTACTGCGGGACGATTTTTACGCGCTCGGTTACGGACTCCTTCAAATTCAGATTCTGGCTCGGAAACTGCGATACTCCTGGAATTTGGATTGGTTAGCCTTTAGCGAACAGGTTTTACAGGCAGCTCGAGCCTCCGTCGCGCGGGATGAAGCGGAGACGGAACGTTGGCTCCAAGCGAGTTTCGACTCCTTATCCCAAGAGCGGGATCGATACTGTTCGCAACATATCCATCTGCTGGATATCGTACTCGCTGCGAAGTCGACGCTCGGGAACGATCTCGAGGACCAACTGCGAGTGGAGCATGACTGGAGTTTTCTGACCACTGGAGAACTGCTCGAACATCTCGCCTCCTCCAATCCTGATATTTTGAAGCGCTTGGTGGATGGAAACCAAGGTCATCGGATTTCGTTGATCGGCGGATTGGCTACCGAGTCGATTGCATCGTATCGGTCCGTGCGTTATCTCTTTCATGAGTTGGCGGAGGGGCGAAACCAAATAGCCGCGTTTGGGTTTCGGCCGCCGACTGTCTTCTCTCAGTTTTCGGCTGGTATCAGTTTTCTGATGCCGGATGTTTTGAATCAGTTTGGTTTTGTAGGTGCGATTGTTAACGCGTGGTCTGGCGGGAGTGTACCAACAAAAGACAGTGCCAAGATCCGTTGGCAATCGCATAACGAAGGAGCCGCGATCGATTGCGTCCTGGGGCATGTGTTCGATGCGAACAATGCGGAAACATTTCTGCACTTCACTACGGATTTGTCGAAGCAACTCGATTACCACCAAGTACCGACGATGCTATTGGCACATTGGCCGGGTAGGTCGTCCGAAGCGATTACCGATTTGATAAGATTCATGGCGCGTTCGCCAGCCTTGGGAACCTTTGAAACGGCAGAGAAATATTTTGCTTCCACGAATCAACCCTATTCGACGGATAGTTTTCACAACAGTCAATTCAAGGTCCCAATTCCGGATTCGTACGAGGAACAAAGGAATCTGAGAGATTCCCTGAGAACCAACCGTCGATCTGCCGTTCGTTTGTCGAGGTTGAGGTCTGCAAGCCAACTTTGGCGTCAGGTCGCTCCAGCCAAAAGCGATAACGATCTACTAAAGTCGATTGCCCATTTGGAGCGAGAGAATGAGAGCGCTCCGATTCCGTCCATAGCGTCCGATACGGTATCGAGTGCGACGGCACCGTTGAAAAAGGCACTTTTGAATGGCATCGTTGAATCTCTCGGAATCTCCTGTTCGAGCGATCGAAAACCGAATGGCTTTCTCGTCGTGAACCCTTGCAGTCATCCGCAGAGGCTGTTTTTACGTGATGTGAACGGTGTCCTCGAGCCTGAGAGTAGTACCAGATTGGTTGCCCATTCCGTTTCGAAAGGATGGTCGAATGCCGTCGTCGATGTTCCTCCCTTTGGATTTGTAAAACTCCGTGCGGTCTCTATTGGGGATGCGCAGCCGCGCGATCACACGATTGTAAATCGTCCCTCGGTCTGGAGTCGTATCTCAGGAAAACGATCTGAAGTCGCGGACAAAGACTGGACCCTGGCGAACGAATACATGGAGGTTCAAATCGATCCCAAGCGTGGGCATCTACGCTCCGTCTATGTACCCAGCAAGCGGGGAAGTCGTATGAGCGGAATGGCCTCGTTGGTGGAGGGCACTCCGGTCGTCCCGAAGAAATGGCACGAGAGCGATTTCCTTTCGGCAGAGGATGTTCAACTGCGTCTGGTCGAAAGTTCCGATGTGGTAGGCTGCATCGAGTCGACGGGGAAAGTGAAGTTGACCAGCGGACAAGTCGTTTCGTTGACGACTCGATTCACGTTATGGAAGGGTGCGCGCTGGCTGGAAATCGAGGTGATGTGCGACGCGAAGCACGAGCAATTGCAGATGGTCTGGCGGACCGCTTGGGCAAATGAATCCGGTCTGGTAAGCGCTTGGCAGCAGGGAGCTAAAGGAAAGCTACCATCTCCATTGCAAGCGAGTGTGGATTTGATTGAAATCGATGACGTCGAGAACAAAATCTTTTTGGCGACACCGGGGCTCTCCGTGCATCAGCGGTTTGAGGGCCGCTATCTCATCACACTGTTGCCATCCCTCACAGGGGCGGAAAACGAATTCAAGTTCAACCTAGGGATGGATTGGCCGCGGCCCTTGGAAACCGCCTACGACACACTGGACGAACCGTGGATCGTGCCTGTGTCCATCCCGGGAGAGGGAAAGGATTCCGGAGCTTGGTTGGCTCAAAGTAGTGTCGCCAGCGTTCGTATGGAATTCGATACCCTGGAACATGTCAGGCTGCCCGTCGAGGATGGCGAAACAAAGTCGGAAATCGATGCCGTACTTTGGGTACACGAAACGCGGGGAAAAAGGGCCTCCACACGTTTAAGTTTCTTCAAAAACGTGGCTGAAGCTTGGCGGATCGATGCAGTCGGCCGAGAATGGTGTAAGTTGGATATCGACGAGGGGGGAGTTCGTGTGAACCTCCATCCTTCGGAGCAATGTCGGATAGCCCTTCGATGGAGTCGGGATCCATGACGACCAGCAATTCATCTCCGGACCTTACGAACCAAACGATCGCCGGCTTCACCATCCTGCATCGATTGGGCGTGGGTGGGATGTCCGAGGTGTATCTCGCTTTCCAGCAATCGCTACATCGACATGTTGCTTTGAAGGTGATGCGATCGGATTACGTCGGCTCTGCTGATCACGAGCAACGATTCCTACAGGAAGCCCGCGCGGTCGCTTCATTAATGCACCCCAATATCGTTCAGGTGTACGATGTTGGTAAATTCGACTCCATTCATTACATCGCCCAGGAGTATGTCCCGGGTAGCAACCTACACGCCTATATCCAACGACGGGGGGCTTTACCCCTCGAGGAATCTGTGTCGATTTTGTGGCAAGCGACTGCTGCATTGCAAAAGGCTGCGTCGATCGGGTTAGTCCACCGAGATATCAAGCCGGATAATCTGCTGTTGACCCCCGATGGAGAGGTGAAGATTGCCGATTTCGGGCTGGCCAGGTCACGAGGCCAGTCGCAGAATTTGACCGCCGTAGGGGTGACTCTGGGGACTCCACTCTATATGAGCCCAGAGCAAATTCAGGGGCTCGCCGTGGACTCCCGCACCGATCTCTATTCCCTCGGCGCAACCGCCTACCACATGCTCTCGGGGCGTCCGCCATTTTCAGGGGAGACCAATCTCGCGCTGGCCATGCAGCATGTGCAGGCGGATCCCATTCGCCTCAGCCAATTGAGACCGGATCTCCCGGATTCTTTGGTCGATATCGTCCACAAATTATTGAACAAGTCGCCCGACGAACGATTTGCAACAGCAGCCGAATTATCTCGATCGCTCCGTTCCGTAATCGATGAGCACCTCGGTGGCACGATCGATAAAATGGTTCCCTTTACCGGATTGGTCATTGAACATCAAAGACTCAGCAATCTCGCGGTGACGCAGACGTTGCAACAGTTGGCCGTCCAAAGCAAAGAGGCCACTGGAGATGGAGCGACCGGAAAATGGTATTCCAAGGCATGGAAACCTGCGGCGGTCGTTTTGGCTGCGATGAGCGCTTTCGCCGTCGCCAACGGATTTTTCAAGCGGGATTTGTTTCACTCTCAAGCCACCATCGCGGGAGTCAAACGTCAATCCACCATCCAAAAACAATATGCGATGGCGCTTCTCGAGAATGATCTCATGCATTGGCAAGCGGTGTCTGAGTACTTTCCACCAAAGGATGCCGTGAGCTGGAACTATTATCTCAAGTCCCAGCTACAGATTGCTCGCAAGCAATTGGAAGGAGAGAATTACACCAAAGCTGTTGAGTCGGTGCGCAAAGTCCTGGAAGCCAATTACCAGGGTACCGACATTGTTCTCCTCACGATCGCCCGTATCGAAATGGGATGGCTCGCGAAACGTACTCCGATGTCATCGAATTCCGAAACGTTCTTTCAGGCTGCCGAACGAGACCTCAGTACGCTCGGTGATCAACAAGACAAACGGAAGCTCATTTTGGATTCTCTCCCGAATCGCGTTCGCCTCGAATGGGATGAATGGGAACGCGAACTGCTGAAAAAATCTCAAGAGAGTCGTGATTCCTAGCCAGGAACGAGATGCAGATCGGAGCCGTCGGTTCCCGGGCTCGAACCCTGGCTCGATACTCGAAATCATCGTTCGTTCGATATCTTCGTTCTCGCGACTGGGTGATGATAGTGGAAGAACTTCGCGATGCGCCGATGCTGGGAACGCAAAGTAACTCCTGGGACATTGTTGCGAAGACGTTCGTTCGACAACCAAGGTGTGGTTTGGTTTTCTAAACCATTCCGATGCCAGCTCGATGGAATGATCTACGGTTTCGAGCCTGCTGCACGAGGTTCAGGCCGCTCTCTTGCTTAACGAGGGAGGAGGCTCTCGCCATCTTCGATGAACCCACCAGTATTGCTCTGGAGTATCGCGTATCGCGCCTTCCAGGCATTCGTTGTACCAACGTGTTAATGTTGTCACGTTGGCCAAGTGCTCTCCGGGCTGAAGAGGATCTGCGATACCCAAAAGATTGAGATCGAATTTTAACGGTTTGTCTTTTCGGACATTGCTGCAGACCATCATCGGAGCACCGCTCGATAGAGTGAAAAGCGCTAGTCCTTTGTGGCAGGAAGCCAGATGACCCATGAATTCAACCCAGCAGCCTTTGCGTCCTGCATGTTGATCCGCTAGCAAGGCTAGTTTTCCACCGTTTCTCAATAACTCCTGAACCTGCTCCGAACTTCCCTCCTTGGCTAGGAAGTGTTGTCCCCCCATCGAGCGAAACGACATCACGAAATCATGGATGAAACCATTGTCTAGTGGACGAGCGACAGTCGTCGAGGCGATTCCAAAAAGCCCCGTGATGAAACCTGCCAACTCGAAATTTCCAAAATGCCCTGAGACTAAGACCGCGGGACGTTCCCCCAAGATGATCTTCAACAATTGACGCCGATCGGAAAATCGAAAGTGCTCGTGCCAGTTTTCTCGATGCACTTTCCGCGGGGCTTGGGCAATCTCGCAGCACATCAAGAGCAGATGGTGCCACATCGCTCGCTTGACGCGACGACGCTGTCTGGCATCCCATTCCGGATAGATCAACTCGAAATTTTCTGCCAACAGTGTGCTGCGAACAGGTATCCAATCGGTCAAAAGCGTCGCGAGTAAACGGCAAACCCGATCGCATCGCTCCAGCGACGCGCTCTGGATCCAGCAGATCGCAAAACGTAGTACTAAATAAGCCAACCAGTCCGACGGTCTGTACGTTTGATTGGTTTTGTCGCTCGCATCCTGAGCCATAGACCCTTCCATGGTATGAACACGCGAAAGCGACCGAATACGACGACGAGTCGATACGCGAATCGCATGGCGAATCAAAAAACCCCACGGATGATACCAATCGTTGCTTGGGACTAAAATACCGATCGATAGCTAGCGAACAGGCTCCAGGCCGTGAAGCCTCCTGAGCACTCCGATCTGTCCGGCATGAATCGACTCATGCAAAGGGCAAAAAAGCAAGGCTCCCAGTTTGATGGGATAGACGGCATAGGGCATTTCCGTCGGTTCTGTCAGGTGTGGTGCATCGAACGATGGGAGAGCTCGGAGACTCGCGGTATGGATGTTCGTCAAACAGTCCAATAGCTCGAGTCGGGTAGGCAACTCGGCAGGGTCGGTCGCTGGAATCGAGCCTCGTCCGAATTTCTTTCGCAGCCAGCCCGGCATCAGATCCAAATCCCCTTCGGCTCGTCCTCGTTGCCGGAAAAGCATCAGGCCGTACTGCGACACCGCGAGATGCCCCACCTGCCAAGCAACATGCGTTTTGGCTCCGTTCGGGACAATATGCCAAAGCTCCTCAGGCGTGGCCTCGAGAAGCTCCAGGGTGTATTTCCGAGCAAATTCAATCTGACCGAGAACCACCTCACGCATGGCGAGAATGGCATCCGGAGTGGGAAGGGGCAGGTTCGACATAGGACCGTTCGAATCAAAAAAGGGGAATGTTCTCTGACTCAAATAGAGATGAAGACCCCCAATAGGTCAATCGTCCCACTTGTCGTGAACGGCATCCCCCTAGAAAATGCTCGAGCCTGCAGGGATGGAGCCGTCAGAGTTCTATCGTATCGCTACCTTTTCAGTTGGATGGATCTATCAGTGTCGAATGTACCCACGGGAAAACCCGTTAAAAGCATAGGGGATCTGTTGCGAGAATTTCGCGAGCACCGAGATCAGATGCGAGCGGAACTTGCGAAATCCATCGTTGGTCAAGACGAAGTGATCGAGCAACTGTTTGCGGCTGTTTTCACCCGCGGTCACTGTTTGCTGGAGGGGGTACCCGGTCTGGCAAAGACACTCATGGTTTCGTCTCTCGCAAAAATCCTCGATGTGAATTTCAAGCGAATCCAGTTCACGCCCGACTTGATGCCGTCCGACATCACGGGCACCAATGTGCTCGAGGAGGATGCGAACGGGAAAAGGGAATTTCGCTTCGTCGAGGGTCCCATCTTCACAAACATTCTTCTTGCGGATGAGATCAATCGTACCCCTCCCAAGACTCAAGCGGCTTTGCTACAAGCGATGCAGGAAAGAGAAGTCACCGTAGGGCGTCAAACGTATCAGCTCCCTGAACCTTTCTTCACGATCGCAACTCAAAACCCGATCGAGCAGGAGGGGACTTACCCGCTGCCCGAAGCGCAATTGGATCGATTCATGTTCAATATCAAGGTTGGATATCCAAGCGCGGAGGAGGAAGAAAAGATCCTCTTATCCACGACTCGAAGCGAGAGGCCTGAGACGAACAAGGTTTTGTCAGCCAGGGCGATCCTGAACATCCAAAAACTGGTCACGAGCGTTGCGGTCAGTCCGTTTGTCGTCAAATATGTCGTCGCATTGGTTCGAGCGACTCGTCCCTCGGAACCCGATGCTCCGGAGGTCGTGAAGGAACTGCTGGACTTTGGAGCAGGTCCACGCGCCGGTCAATTTCTTATCCAGGCGGGGAAGGCGATCGCTGCGATGGATGGACGCTTTAGCGTGGCTATCGAGGATATTCGGAAAATCGCAATTCCGGTTTTACGACATCGATTGAATACGAATTTCCAAGCGCAGGCGGAGGGAATGACGAGCGACAAAGTCATTCAACGACTGCTGAAGGAGATCAAGGAACCAGCCGTTCCCAAGTACGGCGGCATTGATGGTGTCTCAGCACCACCCGTGCAATAAGTATGCACTTCACGCTGGAAGCACAAAACCTGATTCGGCAACATGTCGAATCGACCCAACCCGTTCGGCCTTGGATCGCTCTCGATGCGACATGTGGCAACGGTTTTGACACGTTGTTTCTAGCGTCCCTCGTGGGGGGTGAGGGCAGGGTGATTGCGATCGATATTCAACCTCAAGCGATCGAGATCACTCGGAATAAGCTGACCGAGGAGAAGATCGGTCCACGAGTGGCTCTGTACTGTGGATGCCATTCGAAGTTAGACGATTATCTGAATTCGGAAAGGGTTACCGAGATTGCTGTGTCCATGTTCAATTTGGGATACTTGCCTTTGGGTAACAAAGAAATCATCACAAACAAAGAGACTACCCTACTGGCAGTCGATCGAGCATTTCATCGGTTGGCCGTTTCGGGCATCTTGACGATTCTGTCCTATCCCGGTCACCCAGGTGGGCGCGAAGAGCAATTAGCGATCGAGGCCTGGATGCGTCTTCATTCCCACGCATTACACATGCATCGCTTTTGTGACCCAGAGAATGCAAAGAGCCCAGTACTATGGGTGGTCCGACGGGTCGAGGGAGCTTAGCCTGGCATCGTGCCGATCCTTACTCGATCGTTTGCGTTTGCACATCACTTGTGCACGCGGCTAAGCGTGGAATACATGCTCAACTCTTCGGTTGCACTCGCGTTGGAGCGGCAGTTGTATCCAGCCAATCGATCGCATCGAGTCGGAGCATTTTTAACAGGAACAATCCATTGCGGAGATAACGAGGTACCAGACGTACTGGGTCATGGATAGCGCGATAAAGCCATTCGAGTCCCAGCCGTTGCAGGAGTTTCGGTGCGCGCTTGGCGATTCCTGCGACAAAGTCGAACGAGGCACCGACTTGAATCGAAACAGGGACTTGCAGCTCGGCTAGATGATTTTCAATCCAAAACTCCCCTTTCGGTTGTCCGAGAGCGACGAGCAAGATATCGGGATCGGCCTTCTTGATTTGATTGATTTGAAGCTGGATCTCCGTTTCGCTGGTTGCGCAGAACGGGGGGCACTGCACGCCCACAATGTTGCATCGAGGATAAAGCCGTCGAAGTTCATTCGCTGCTTTTTCGGCGACACCCTCGGCTGCGCCATACAAATAAATCCTCGCCCCCGTTATTTCGCTTCGTTCCGCGAGTCGATAAATCAGATCCGAACCCGCAACGCGTTCTGGGAGTTGTACTTGGTTCAGCCAGGTTCTCCAGAGGATAGGCATGCCGTCGCAAACCACGAGTGCAGCGCGCTCCGTGAATTGTTTCAGCCTGGGGTATTTCGCACAGAGCATGGCATAGTTGAGATTAGCCGTTACCGCATAGGTCGGATTTCGCTGTTGGATCAACCGATCGATGATCTCGAGCGTACGATGCATCGTAACCGCGTGGAAAGGGATTCCCCACACGGTGGATGTCGGCGCGTCACTATCAGCATTGTCGGCGCTGTTCGGTTTATCTGTGTTTGAATCGCTTGTCTGCGATCCAGAGGACTCCGTTCTTGAATCGTTTGCTTCATACGACAAGAAGTCGATGTCGGAATCCGGAATCGAGATCGAGCAATGAGGTAGTAGTTTGCTGGAACCAGCATTCTCCCGCAACCGTGTTGCCAACACCTCCTCGATGGAGGGGGAAGGGACGACTGTTGTTGTAAACGACGGCTGGATGAGCCATTCGGATCCCCCCTCGGAGGAGAGTTCCGAAAAGCGTAGTTGCCGACTCCTGGACGCATCCTCGACAGGCTTCAGGTGATGCGACAGGTGGGACCACGTATCCTCGCTCCCGAGACCGTTCAGGGTTGTTTTGGTTAGCGGAGTGAATGGCGTAGGGACCGGATGACCGGATAACGGACCGGGAGAGCTAGGGTGCATGGTGCAGAACAAAACTCTGTCTGGACGAGAACGGAATCGGATTCGTTTGATCAGCGAAACTTAGCTCGTACTTATCAGTCAGGCAAACCGCTCGTCGAGCGCATGGGATCCGAGTCTAGCTTTTGTAACAGTTGCAACGAATAGTAGGGTCAAGCGAGATGGGTGAGGTAACGATTCCGAACGCATTCCACCTGGATGGGAGCCCCGTAAAGACTGGAAAGACGATCTGAGTTGATAGCCTCCGCGACCTCTCCATCAAAAAAAAGGGAACCTCTAGAGAGGATCACGACACGGTTTATCGGACTGAAGATTTCCTCCGTATGATGCGTCACAAGAACAACTTGTATGCCATGGTTTGTCATTGCTTCCAGACGTTCGAGGAGGCTTTCACGCGCCAACAGATCCAAACCTGCTGTCGGTTCGTCTAGAAGCAAAGCCATTGGATGAAACACCAATGCACGTGCGAGCATCACTCGGCGCCGTTCGCCGGTGGAAAGCCATGCGAGATGTTTTTTGCTTCTCGGATCGATTCCGAAGAATTCCAGCCAATGGTCTGCTGCATCCCTCCCAGCGGGTGTTACGCTTGCTGGATCGATTTCTAACTCGGAGGATTCGAATCCAGTGAGAACAGCCTCCTTAGGGCACAGTCTGCCACTCCGGCCTTGCGTGAAGTGATGGTCGATCTCGGAACTAACGAACCCGATTTGCGAGCGCAAATCCCAGACGTTCCAATCCGACTTTCCGAGTATGCGGATCAAACCCTTGGAATCCTCGACGGCAGACGGGTAGAAGAAACGCATCCATAGCTTCAGGAGCGTCGATTTACCCGATCCATTGGGGCCATAAATAGCGATGTTTTGTCCGTGTGGAATTCGGAGGGAATCGAGATGAAGTATGCGAACGCGATTGCGTTCGACAATCACATCCTCGAGTTCGAAAAGATACTCCACATCAATTCAATCCAAACGGTCCAACGAGATGATCCCGTTTCTCTTCGGCTGTCAGGGGGATGGGTTGTCCGAGGACAATGCCCATCATGTATCGATTTGCGGCAGCTAGCATCTCGGTGGACAGCTCATCGGGTTCCGCCCCGGAATCCTCATGGGATTGAAGATGCCAGAAGGTGTATCGAAGACCTGATCGGTGGACCAAACGGATCGCTTCTCGATCGTTTGTTTCGTTGCACAGAGAAGAGCCTCGACGGCTGATGTAGAGAAACGGTAGGGATCGAGCGAGCTTCCAATTGGACAGAGAGCCATTCATGGTTGGAATCGGACCGCTCATGCTCACCACACCTGCTAATCGCTCCGAATACTGAAGTCCGATCCATTGAGCCAAAGTTCCTGCTGCACCGAAACCAGCCAAAAAGATTCGGGTCGAATCGATAGGAAGCGTTTCAATTGCGCTGAAGATGCATTCGCAAACGGCTTCCTCGGCATACGCATAATCCTCTCGAGAACCACCCCACGAGAAAAGATTCCTTTTCGATTCGGTTCGAATGTTGGCGCGAGGAGCAACACCGATGTAGTTTTGGTTGCTCAGGGCCTGCATGACCGGTTGGAGCTCATACTCACTACTCCGTTGACTGTGCAACCACACAACGAGTGGGTAGTCGTACGAAGGTGTGAAAGAAGTCGGGAAGAACAAGCGATGCGTGAAGTCGATCGGTAGTTTTGGATTCTCTTGAACTCTTCGCTTCTTGGTTGCCGTCTGTCGAAAGGGAGCCGCAGGGGCCAGCAAAGTGGGAAGACGATTCATCGAATATTTCCTAGAGGGCCAAAATGGTTCGACTCGTTCGCGACGTAATCTACCAGACTCAGGTGGATGCGACAGGTTGTAGGCCAACGATTCCGAGGAGGTCAATGGCGCATACGACGAGAATTCGGCTGGCTAGATGACCAACCGAATGCTTGCATTAAAAAGTAGCGATTAGGAAGCCGAGAGAAGCTGGCCCATGGTGCCGACCAAAGACTTTACGGCATCGACGCTTTTCTGGAACGCAGCTTTTTCGGAATCAGACAATTGCAGTTCGATGATCTTTTCGATTCCGGAGCTCCCCAACACGACAGGAACACCGACATAGTAACCTCCAACTCCGTATTCGGCGTTGCAGAGGGCGGCGCAAGGTATGAGTCGTTTCTTGTCTCGAACCACTGCCTCTACCATTTGAGCGGTTGCAGCTGCAGGAGCGTAGTAAGCAGAGCCAGTCTTCAATAGAGAAACAATTTCAGCCCCTCCGTCTCTCGTCCGTTGAACGATTTGTTCCAGCCTGTCCTTCGCTATCAGTTGAGTCACGGGAATCCCCCCAACACTGGTGCAACTCGCGATGGGAACCATCGTATCACCGTGCCCTCCCATGAGCATGGCTGAAACATCCTCAACGCTCACGTTCAACTCCATCGCGAGGAACGCGCGAAATCTAGCGGTGTCCAACACGCCGGCCTGCCCGATCACTCGATGCGATGGGAAGCCGAGTACCTGGTAGGCCCGCTGCACCATAGCATCGAGCGGGTTGCTGACGACGATGACAACCGCATTCGGGCTCGTCGACTTTACGTTTTCGGCAACGTTGGTGACGATCTTGGCGTTGGTGCTGAGCAGATCGTCTCGGCTCATCCCAGGCTTGCGAGCAATGCCCGCGGTGATCACGACGACGTCACTGTTGGCTGTGTCCGCATAATCCGTCGTGCCAACCAGCCGGCTATCGAAACCCATAATGGGGGAAGCCTGGAATAAATCGAGAGCTTTCCCTTTGGGCATATTCTCGGTCATCGGGATGTCTAGCAAGACGACATCTCCTAGTTCGTTCGCTGCGCACCAGTGAGCACAGGTCGCACCGACATTTCCGGCTCCAACGATTGTGATTTTCGCTCTTCGCATGAGGTCTATTGCCTTGTCCTGGATGGTGGTTGACAATGGAGGTGGTGTTTAGAACCAGGAAGTATGGCGCGTGAGTCGCGACCGTCAAGAGGCGTGTGACTCCGTAAACTCACATCGAATCGAACATGCATTTTTTCCAAAAGCGAATCAAGCTGCCAGCCTACTCGCGCGGTTGCCATCTTATCACCTCGACGATTGTCGCCAGTGTGCCGGAAATCCAAGAGTTGGAGATCGGAACACTGCATTGCTTTTTGTTGCATACGTCGGCCAGCTTAAGCATCAACGAAAATGCAGATCCTGATGTAAGAAAAGATTTGGAAATGGCGATGAATACCATCGCTCCCGAAGCTCTCAGCTACGCACACACGGTCGAAGGCCCCGATGACATGCCGGCTCATGTGAAATCCTCGATCCTGGGATGCAGTTTGCTCATTCCAATCGCACGAGGTTCGCTCGAACTGGGGACTTGGCAGGGAATCTATCTCTGGGAGCATCGCGACAAAGCCTCGGGGCGATCGATCGTGCTGACCGCGATGGGGCAATCCGTTTCGAGGGATTGATGCTCGAAAGACCCGAGATGCTGGGACGGGCGGATGCCATGGGGAAACGAGGGTGCCGCCGATCGAATTTGCAGTATTTTTAGCCGTTTTCAACCATCCCAAGGGAGTTTTCCCCGCGATTGAAACGCATCAGTGTCTGCGGATCGCACCCTTTCTCGCCGCTTTGAGAAATACCGGAGAATGTTGGAATGATTTTCAGTTGAATCCATCCACTCGATTGCTACTCTATTTGGTCATGGGAACCGGTTTTGGGCTTCCCAATCTGCTCTTTTATAAAAAATTTTTTGAGGCAAGAAATGACTTCGTTTCGTCGCTTACGGCAAGGGTTCACGCTAGTAGAACTGCTGGTCGTTATCGCCATCATCGGCATCCTGGTCGGATTGTTGTTACCAGCCGTTCAAGCTGCCCGTGAAGCGGCTCGGCGGATGCAATGTTCCAACAATCTTAAGCAGATCTCGCTGGCAACTCTCAATTATGAGTCTGCCCACGGTCGGTTTCCACCAGGACGAATGGATCCGGATTATAGCGTAGGAGGTGTACCGCAAGCTTCCTACACGAGCTATCCAAACACGCTCCCCGCAGGGGCTTGGACCGGTTTCCGATCGGTTCACACCTTCGTCCTGCCGTTCATGGAGCAGGGAAACATTTACAACATGATCGACTTCAGCGTTCCCACATCGGTGCGGATGACCACCGGGGGGGGAGTGACGCCGATCAACGCGAACTACCGAGCGTACGCAAATGCGGCTGCGATCTTTATCTGCCCTTCCTGCCCCAATACGGGAGTGATCATCACCGAGAACAACTACCGCTACAATTTCGGCGGATCGACTCCTTTCGGTGGTGCTCTGGGAACGAGCAACAACAACAACACAAGTGCGACCTCGCCTGCGGGATTTTCCTGTCGCGGCAATGGAGCCTTTTCGATAGGCCCCGCGATGAAGATTTCTGCTCATTCGGATGGCTTGTCGAACACGGTCTTTTTCTCAGAGCGGACAAAAGGAAGCGGCCGAAATTTGGCGGTCAGCCTGCCTGGTCCTGAAGACGTGACCAACATGCTCAGTCGCCCAAACAATCTCGTAGACGCGAACGTCATGTTCTCCGCGTGCCAGGCTCAAGCCCCGGACCTCAACGGCGGTTTTAACTTCAATTCGATGGGACGTTGGTTATCCGGTACCGACTTTTCGAATGGGTGGCCCTTCGCGTTCTATTCAAGCACGATGTACAACCACGTTGCTCCTCCAAATTGGAGAGCCATCGATTGTGGAACTCGAAGCGCGATTGCCGATGCCCCCGGGGAACATGCGATCATCAGCGCCAGAAGCAAGCATACCGGAGGCGTCAACGCTTCCAACGGCGATGGATCGGTTCGCTTCGTGTCCGATAATATCGATCTGGTCACTTGGCGAGCTACAGGAACACGCGATGGTGGTGAGGTCGCCGTCATCGAATAGGCGTTGATGGAAATTGCTCGAGCGAACCGCCATGATGGACCTGAAATCGATGCGACTTGCACATTTTTTGAATGCAGCCTCTCTATGTCTGCTTTTTATGGGATGTGGCGGTTCGAGTGTCAGCAAAACAAGCTTGCAGGATGCTCAAGCATTCTACGACAAGGCGATGGAGCTGGATCAGAAAGGGCAGTTTGTCGAGGCCGCAGCTGAGATGGAGAAGGGATTGGCCGGTGGCGGGTTGAATCCAGATCAGCTTTCCGAGGCGTATTTGATACGTGCCCGAGGGCTCGCGGTCAGCGGAAAAACCGACTTGGCGGAAAAGGATGTCGAGTCCGCCGAGCGGGGGGCTCCCAACGCCGTTTCTTTGCATTTCACGAGAGCCATCCTTCTGATGAAGAAGGGGAACACGGCGGAATCGAAAGCCGAATTTGCCAAGGCAACGAAATTAAATTCGAAGCTGAAGATGCCTCAATAGTCCGTTTTTCGGCATGATCGGACTGATGTTTGTAGCGAATACAGCGCAAAAGAGAGCTCCCCGTGATGGGACCCTCTCTTTTTCTTGTTTGGGGTCACCCCGGATTTGCACCAAATACCCCGATAGCAAACAATAGGGGAAAAGGAATTCGCCCCGGGAGTGTTGCAGTGGATCCGAAAACTCAAGCCAAACTGGAAAAAGCCGAGGCCAAGCTTCTGCGTCAAAGTAGAAGAGGCGGTCGTAGCTTGCTGCAGATGAGTCCCCTGGAGATGGTCCAGGAACTCACCGACTTTTTGTATGCGTGGAGAAGCACTCGGAATTGGAAGGCGATCCTGGCCATCGTGCCGCCGCTGATTCTCCTTTTCACTCTCGGAGGATTTGTTCTGGCAGGGAGACTCCGCTCCAAAGAGTCCTTGTTGCAATGGTACGAAGCCAAAGCCAATGAAGCTTTGGGCTTCACTGAGGATGGCAAGCCCGTCGTTGATGAAAACGGGGAACCCAAGAAACGATCCCCCGAAGACGATGCGAAGGCAGATCTGCTTTTCAAAAGAATTTTGCAACTCGGTGGTAACAGTCAAAATGCGACGTTTTTCGTCGCGCTTCGGAATTCACAGAATGGTCGTACGGGTGTAGCCAGATCCATGATGGAGACGATTGCTCCGAAGGATAGGCCGGGTTTTGGATTTGCTCACGCATGGCTCGCCGAGGATATGATTCGCAGAGCTTCCGCGGGAGAGACGATTTCCCCTCAAGAGTTGATGCATCACTTTGCAAACTCCTTGGAAAAATCCGATGTCAATTTCCCCGCGAATTTGTACTTGGTCTATGCGCAGCTTCTCGAACAATCCAAACGATTTGATGATGCCTCGAGAGTGTTGATGCGGGGCGCTGAATCCGCGCCGGAATTACGCCTCGAGCCAATCGCTCTCTATTTGCGAAACAACATGGTGACTCCTGCTTCGAATGTCGCAGATCAAATCATCGCCAACATGCGCGGACGTCTCCAGAAACCCGGGATCACGGATGTCGATAAAGAACAAAGTTCTCTGACGATCGCGCGAGCTCTCCAGCTCACCAATCGAACCGATGATTCCATTCCCATTCTGGAGAGGTCGCTGGCTGAGAATCCAAGATCATTGGAGTTGCGACGCGCACTTTCGGATGCCTACCGCGTCAAGTTCCGCTTGAGCCTAGCCAAAAATAGCGGCAAAGGACAAGTCAACATGGATTTCCTTAACAGGGCGATCGCAATCGATCCCACCAATATCGCGATCCAATCCGACCTTTCGATTCTGGGGCAGTTGGGGATTTCCAGCGGTGACGAAAACCGAGCCAGATTGAGCACGCTCATCGCAAGGGAGGGTGCTTCGTTCTCGGCCCGAATGCTTCTGGCGGAAGCCTCCATCGGAATCGGTGACTTGAACTCGGCCATCGTTCAGTACGAAGTCATTCTGGCAGAGCTACCAAACATGACACTCGCTTTGAACAATCTGGCCATGCTCATGACCCAAATTCAGCCCCCCGATACAGACAAAGCCAGAGAATATATCCAAAAGGCAATCGAACTCACGCCTCAGGTCGCAGAATTTCTAGACACCAAAGGGGATATCGAGGCTCTCGCGAAAAAAACGGATGCCGCGATCGACGCGTATCTCGCCTGTTTGGAACGAAGTCCGGAACGCATCGCCACTCGCAAGAAACTGATCCAGGTCTACCGCGATCAAAACCGGAATGAGGATGCCGACAAGCAGTCGGAGATCTTGAAAAACATCGAGGCCAGAATCAAAGCGATCCAGGATCAGTGGAATAAAGCCAATGCCGCATCTCCAAAGCCAGCGGAAGCAAAAGCCGTCACCGAGCCTGCGACTCAACCTGACACGAACAAACCTGAGACGGAAAAAAATCCGCCGGCCGATGACTCTAACAAGTCAGGGGAACCGAAGCTTCCATAGGCTCGAGCGGTACGCCTCTGCAGAGCTGCAGGACTACTGGTGCTCAAACGCTTCGCTCGGCTCGGGATCGTAGTCGCCAATGCATGGAAAGACCGCTCCCACAATCATCGCCGCCATACTCGATGTGTGGATGATCCAGCAGCTTTCGTTACTGATGATCGTTCGGAGCGTTCCCCACCCAACGAGCAGGAAAAGCCCAAAATAGGCCCTCTCGGCGATCTGTTTGAATCGTCGATCCTCGGAAATTCTCGCCAGCCAGAGTGACCCGATAGCAACCAACGGAATGATCCAAGGGAAGGACGAGCCCATGGACTCGAACCAATGCGGAGTCTGGTAATGCATGATCAATGGCTTCCTTGCCAGTTGGATGGTCTAAGACTTGAGGGAATGTTGCAAGTTTCCTCAAAACTTTCAAGACGGAAAGTTGTGTCGTCAAATTGATGGTGATGTCTCTAACCTGAGGACAGTCTCTTTTCCCGTGATACAAAAAAGAGGAATGAACTGTAACGATTTGAAAAAAATTTACGTTTGGAACACCTTTTGTATCTAGGATCCATTCGAGCTCATGAGAGCGACTGATGCGGTTGTTGTCCAAGAGAGGGGTGAGGAATCCAGATGAATCGATCGATGTTATTGGGTGTAAAGGTTTTCTGTTTACTGCTTGGAACCAACCCACTCGCCCAGGCTCGTAATCCGTGGTCGAGCGAGGTATCCGAAGCGCGATCGGTACAGAGCAAAACGGAAGATATTGCTGAAAGACTGGCCGACGAGTTTCCGTTCAGCCCAGCCGTCCGACCCGCGATGGATTTGGACCATATGGCTCGACAACTGCGTTCTCTAGTCGAATGCGGGGCGAGCTTCGGGCAAATTCAAACGGTTTTGCGCACGACCTGCGCCGCGTCGCATCACGTTCATAGGCTGGTAGCGAGTGACTGCCATGCTCGCGGCGATCGGCGACTCGTGGGGTATTTCCCTGAATTGACCAAACGTCTGGACAGACTCGATCGTGAGCTGGCAGATCGTTACCGATCCTTGGCTGTTCCCTATTGTCCACCCCACGGCGAGCCCGTTGTCCCTGTGGTGACGGTGCCGAGTCTAGGTGGTCCAGTTCCCTATGACTGGCACCAGGGATCGAGTCGTTTCGATCGAGAAGCCCCACACGAATCCTGGCGTATCGCACCCGAGTTTTTGGAAAGGTTGCCAGTCGTTCCCTCGGTCCCGAGCCCTCAGCTCCCACCAGGAGCCCAGATCGGTCCGATCGACTACCGAACAGAACGAGCTCCTACTCCTAGAATTGGACAGCAGTTACTTTCGAGCCTGCTTAGTGACTTGCTAGAGGGTATCTGATCTCCGATTCAATAGGCATCCCGCCGGGAGCCTCGATCGAGGCTCCCGGACCGTGCGATAAAAGAGGTATTTACCCTTCTTCCCCTCGGGCGATGCAGTTGCTAACGCCGCGAAGCAGATTGGAATGCAGAGGATGATGCGGCGCAGAGTGGCCCGAAGGGCCGAAACAATGATTGCCGTGGCTCCCAGAGCCACGGTCTGCGGTCAATTCTGTTCTTGAAAAGCCTGCGGGGCTGACACAATAACCATACCCCAAATAAGCAGTGCCTAATGCGAAGCATTACACTGTCGGCCCATTCGGGCCTGAGGAAGAATCGGGACTCGGCGACCGGGGGACTTCGTCGCCCCGGCATTCATACTGTCGGCCCATTCGGGCCTAAGAGGTGCCTGTTACGAATCATTACATTGTCGGCCCATTCGGGCCTGAGGAAGAATCGGGACTCGGCGACCGGGGGACTTCGTCGCCCCGGCATTCATACTGTCGGCCCATT
>JBBAXA010000054.1:0-32112 GCA_040396935.1 Pirellula sp. | reverse complement strand
CCGCAATTCACACCCGGTCCCGATCTCAATGTGCTCGAGGATTCGGCTCCTTACAACGCACCGTGGGCTACGAATATCCTTGCGGGACCGATCAATGCTCCAGACGAATGGAGTGGACCGGATGCCCAGACCGTGTCGTTCCAAGTGACGGCTAACAACCCCGCCTTTTTCGCTGTTCAGCCGGCAATCGATTCCGCGGGAGTGCTTTCCTTCACGCTGGCAAAGGATGTCAATGGAGTTGTGACGGTCGATGTGACTGCAATCGACAATGGTGCATCGCAGCCACCGAACGTGAATACCTCGACGACACACCGTCTGTCGATTGTCGTCGGAGCCGTGAACGACCCGCCCGGCTATGTACTCGGTGGGAATATCAGTCGAGATGAGGACTCTGGCCCATTCGTCAGCGCCAACCCATTCGTCACCAAGATTGTAGGTGCCGAAGGGATGAACAATACTCCTCCGACGGGAACCGACGAGGCAGGTCAGAGCGTTGCGTTGTTGACAACCAATAGCAACAACGCGCTCTTTTCCGTGCAACCTGCAATCGACTCGACAGGTCGTTTGACCTTCACTCCAGCGCCGGACGCTTCGGGACTCGTCGAAGTCTACGTGGTCGGCGTCGATAACGGACCGAGCACGGCACCGAATGTCAACCGTTCGCAGCGGCAAACGTTTACCATCGAGTTGAAGCCTCTGAACGATGCTCCATTCGCGGTGAATGATCGCTACGCAACATCCGAGGATGATAAGCTTTCGATCGCTGCTGCCGGTGTCCTGGCTAATGACCGAGATGTCGATCTTCCCAACGATACGCTTCAAGTGGTTGTACCACCATCAGGTACTCTGACGAGCACGCTGGGAGCAATCGTCGTTCTCAATGCGGATGGTAGCTTTACTTACGATCCCCGCGGATCAGCCCAGCTGCAACGTTTGACCATTGGGGAAACGGTGGTCGACACGTTCACCTACACGATCCGCGATCTGGCAGGTGCCTTGAGCAATCTCGGAACGGTTTCAATCACCGTCTCAGGTATCAACGACAACCCGGTTGCAGTGAACGATTCATTCCGCGTCGCGGCAGGGCTTCCTACGCTGTTGGATGTTCTCGCAAACGATACGGATATCGACTCGAGCATCGACGTACGCACGGTTGAAATCGGACGTATTCCTTCCAATGGCAGAGTTGCCGTCTTGCCGACGGGCAGGGTCGAGTACACTCCTACCGCTGGATTTGTCGGGCAGGACTCCTTTACGTACCGTTTCCGCGATTCCTTGGGTGCGCCATCGAACGAGGCGACGGTGATTGTCAATTCGAGCAATCCACCCGTCGCTGTCGATGATACGTTTACCGTGGTACGAAATACGCCAACCGTGATCGATGTGCTCAGGAATGACTTTGATCCGGATCAAGGGGGCGCGTTGGATCGCACCACGCTGACGATTGCGTCCGGGCCCGATGTAGGTACAGCTGTCATCATCCTGGCGGACGGCACGATCCGCTACACGCCGTCCACCGGCTTCTCAGGAACGGCGACGTTCCAGTACTTCGTCTCTGACACGACGGGTCAACCGAGCAATTTGGCCCGGGTCACGTTGAACGTGGTCAATTCCCTGCATCAGAACCCCGTCAACAAGATGGACGTGAATGATGACGGATTCGTCTCGCCGATCGACGTGCTCTTCATTGTCAATGACATTAACTTCAATGGGTTCCGTCCGCTACCAGATGGTTTTGGCCGACCTCCTTATTTGGATGTCAACGGCAATGGTGGGACCGATGCACTGGACGTCCTCGAGATCATCAACTTCATCAATTCCGTTGGTAGCGGCGGTGCTGGTGAGGGTGAGGCGAGTAGTGCGGCAGTTCTGATGTCTACCCAGGTTGATGTCGAAATCATGTCGCAACAAGCCTTTGTCGAGCTACGTCAACGCGAGGAAAAGTTGACACTGGACGTTCTTCAGGAGTTGACATTGGCCGCTGTGCTCAAGGAAGAGTCGGAATTTGGTCCGGCACTTCCCCTGGCTTCCCTATTCGATAAAGAGGAATCCTTAGCGGATTACTTGGCTCGATGGCGGACCGTCGGGTCGATCGACGAGGAGTCGTCGGATCTCGATAGAATCTTCTCCGGAGATGCTTGGCTTTAGAGATTCCAATGAACCGATCGGCAGGACTTTTGCTCCCGTGGTAAAGTCCTGCCCATGCGGCGGACCCCACCACGCGGGAGTAATTGAACTCCCAACGCTCGACGGGCTTGGCAACCGAGTTATAATGAGGTGCAATCCATCCAGAATTGCCCTTTCCGGGATAATCGTTTTCCCTTAAAGACGGCTGATTCAACGCCTTCCTGATCCCATGAAGGGGTCAGATTGCTCCTTGGGATTGCTTTTTGTCTGCGGATTCCTTAGTAACCTTGATTAGCAGAAACCATAATCAGGGAGACCGATGGACCGGCGAATCCCGAAGAGAAACTTTTGACGAAATAGCCAAGAAAAAATGAATACCTACAGTCTCGATTACATCGACGACTTATATGTGCGGTACATCCAGGATCCAAACAGTGTTTCCGATGTTTGGAGGAAGTACTTTGAGGATTTCTCGCTCGCGACTCAATCGGAAGGTCTTTACTCGTCCAGCCCGGAGACGGTCGATGCCCGAGTGGGAGCAAACGGAGAGTTACCAGATGCCTTGTGGTTGGCACGGATGCAGGAGAGGGTCGACCAACTGGTCCGCGAGTATCGAGTTCGAGGGCACCTGACTGCCCGAATCGATCCGCTCGGCTTGACCCGAAAGGGACCGCCCGAATTAGATCCTCATTCCCACGGTCTGACCGAAGAGGATATGCGACGTGCGTTCAGCTCACCTACCTTGGAGCATGCGAACGGACGATCGGTCGGTGATATTATCGAGAAGCTCCGCAATACGTACTGCCGTAGTATCGGTGCGCAGTTCATGCATGTCGACAATCGTAACATTCGCGATTGGTTGCAGCGACGGATGGAGTCGACGGAAAACCGCCTCGCTCTCTCGAGGGAGGTTCAGACTCGGATCTACACGAAACTCGCGGACGCTACGATCTTTGAGGAGTTCGTGCGTAAAAAGTATCCGATGGCCAAAACATTCTCGCTGGAAGGGGCGGAGAGCCTCATTCCTCTGCTGGATCGAGCTCTAGAGAAAGCGGGTCAGCATCAGGTCAAAGGGGTCATTCTCGCGATGGCCCATCGCGGGCGATTGAATGTGCTCGCGAACATCATGGGCAAGCGTCCTCAAAGTATCTTTTGGTCATTTGATGATCCCAAACCCGAATTGTTCCGTGGAGGAGGGGACGTCAAATACCACATGGGTTACAGCTCGGATTGGGTAACGAGCACCGGACAAACCGTCCATATTTCGTTGTGTTTCAACCCGAGCCACCTCGAATTCGTCAACCCTGTTGCCCTGGGACGATGCCGCGCCAAGCAGGATCGAGAGGGCGATATCATGCGGGGTGAGCAGATGACGATTTTGATCCATGGGGATGCGGCATTCATCGGCGAAGGAGTCGTTCAGGAAACGCTGAACCTGAGCGAACTACCCGGCTATCGAACCGGTGGAACGCTCCATATTGTCCTGAACAATCAGATTGGCTTTACGACCGAACCCGATGAGAGCCGCAGTAGTACCTACGCAAGTGACATTGCCAAGATGTTGCAAATCCCAATCTTCCACGTGAATGGTGAGGATCCTGAAGCGGTAGCGCAGGTCGTGAATTTGGCTATGGACTTCCGAAAAGAGTTCGAGAAGGACGTGGTTATCGATATGTATGCCTACCGCAGGCTCGGGCACAACGAAGGCGATGAGCCCCGTTACACCCAACCGCTCATGTACGCGGCCATCGATGCGAAAAAACCGGTCCGAGATAGTTATTTGGAACACCTCCTCACGATGAACGGGCTGACACGTCAGGAGGCAGATGCGATCTCCGAGGTCCGTCACAGCCGTCTGTCCCGCGAATTCGAACTGGCCAAAAGCGAACCCTTCGTTTACGACTTGTCTTCACTCACTGGTATCTGGGATGGGTACTTCGGGGGGCCTGAACCTGCGCACGAACAGACGACCACCAGTATCCCGAGAGCGATGGCCAGCGATCTACTCGTTCGTGCCTGCACGGTCCCCGACGGATTCCGTGTTCATCGAAAACTAGCTCGTGTACTTGACGACCGCAAGGAAGTCGCGGGTGGCAAGCAAGGAATCGACTGGGCTTCGGCCGAAATGATGGCTCTGGCGTCATTGTTGGTAGAGGGGCATCCAGTTCGTCTATCAGGGCAGGATTGCGAGCGCGGTACCTTCTCCCAAAGGCATGCGGTGTTGCATGACGAAAAAGAGAATCGCAAACACATGCCTCTCGCACACTTGTCCCCCAATCAAGCCCGTGTGGAGATTATCAATAGTCCATTGTCCGAAGCCGCGGTTCTCGGATTCGAGTACGGCTATAGCCTCGACTGCCCGGAGGGGCTCATCGCCTGGGAGGCTCAATTCGGCGACTTCTCGAACGTGGCTCAGTGCGTGATCGATCAATTCATCGCCAGCGCTGAGGACAAATGGAAGAGGTTGAGCCGCCTCGTCATGCTACTACCCCATGGGTTCGAAGGTCAGGGACCGGAGCACTGCAGCGCACGTCTCGAACGCTATCTGCTGATGGCGGCAGAACACAATGTCATCGTCTCGCAACCCTCCACTCCCGCCCAATACTTCCATCTCCTTCGTCGGCAAGTCAAGTCGAAATGGAGCAAGCCACTGATTGTTCTTACTCCCAAGAGTCTCCTTCGACACAAGCTTTGCGTTTCCACGCTGGAGGAAATCGAACACGGCTCGTTCAGGAAGATACTCCCGGACAACCGTCCCGCTGGAACGCCAACATCTCGGATCGTTCTATGCACAGGCAAGGCTTACTACGATCTTTTGGAAGAGAGAACCCGTCTAGGTCGCAACGATGTGGCGTTGATAAGAATCGAACAATTCTATCCCCTCGAGGCGAGCAAGGTTCTCGAATCACTCAGCCAATACGAATCTGGAATTCCGCTTTTCTGGTACCAAGACGAACCATCGAACATGGGCGCATGGCAGTTCGTCAAGATCCATTGGGGCGATACACTCGCCAGCCGTTTCAAATTACAGCGTATCTCGCGGGCGGAGTCGGCGAGTCCATCCACAGGCTCGATGAAAGCTCACAAGCTCGAGGAGCGAGAACTGTTGAATGCCGCGTTTGGCGCCTAAAGCTTGCTCGGAGGTGACGCTTGGAACGATACGTCGATATCCAGTTTGATTGTGTGCCACTTCGTAGTATGACTCGTCTGGATGCGCCGCTCGACGCATCGCCTGCCCTGGCCGCGAAATACGATCGCATCAAAAATGCGATTGCGGCACATGGAACGCACAACACATACTACTTGCACAATGCAACATGTAAATTTTTTGTAACCAACGATCCTTCGCACGGCATGATCGCGTTTCGATTCGAAGGCGTTGCTTTCACAGATGAGACGGATTCCATCGCAAAGCATGCTGAACTCCAAGTTTCGCTGGATAAAGAGACATGCCCATGGTTGGAACAGCATGTCGTCAAATGGTTCGAGGAATCGGTCATCCATGCAGTGATCGTCGAATTCAATCGCTTTATCGAAGCCGGGAATCCGGAGCAAACCAGACAACGCATCCAAAATCTCGAGAAGAGCTTGGAAAGCTCGGGTGGTTTTCTCGGCATGCACTTGTAAGTCAACGGAGCGGTACCCGCGCCCCTAACGCTGCGACCAAAACATCTCGTGCATCGACCGCGCTCGAACCCGGTTTCTTCGCACGGCCTGTCGGTTCATTCAAGCGAACGTGTACGCGAACTTCAGACCTAGACTAAGTTGGAATGGAACAAACTTGGATTCGGATTTTTTCCAAACGACTACTACGTTCAGAAAAGCCATGTGCCCGATTCCTTGCTCTCACACTGCATCCACTCACTGATCTCTAAGTCGAAGACTGGTTATGTGGTCGATCGATCCTCATCGTCCATCCAGGCAAATCAGGTGTCTTTGCAGAGCTCGAGAGACTGTCTTCGTCACCCGTGCGGGAAGTTATTGGGAATCCATGCTTGGGCATGTTATCTTAAGGGGGCAAAGTGCGATTCTCAGGTTTCGTCGGGAGTATGGCATGCTTGTTTTTTCCTCACGATGGCATTCGATACCGATTTTCAGTATCGGTTGTCTCGCGTGTATGGTCGCCTGCTTGACTTGGTCGGGTCCTCTTCGATCGCAGGATGCGGAACCCTCAGCAAGCCGTCTCCGACCCAGGAAAGAATCGTCCAACAAACTGTTCTGTCGAGTGGTTGAAGATGATCGTACAGGCAGGATCATCTTGCAATTGCCGGTTCGGCGATTCGAGAGGCAGGGGCAGACCGGCCCATCGGTGACATTGCACAGTGTAGTACATATTGCGGATCGGTCCTTCTTTGAAAGGCAACAATCCCTCTTGGATGCACAAGATGTCGTGCTCTACGAGATGGAGACACCGGCCGGGACCGGACGACCAAAATACTCGCTCGAGGATACAGACTCGCCCGAGTGGAGGATCGCTACCACCAAAATGAGGATGCGGTCTCTAGAGAATGTGATCAAGGATTACTCAACTCATCGAGGAAAACCACCATCTGATTGGAAGGAAGTAGTGGATTCGTTCGATGACAAACTGAAAGCTTTCACGACGACGCTTACCAAAGATGGATGGGGGAACGCGTTTCGCTATGTTGTTGTCCAAAGAGAGAATGGTGAGGGGGATCCCGGCAGCCGTACAAAAGGCCCCCAAGCCCACTCGGCTTTCGATCTTTTATCGCTGGGTGGAGATAATGCGCAGGGTGGCGAAGGGGAAGCTGCAGACATCCGACTGGCGCTCCTACCATCGATTGCCTCAGATACCTCGGGATCCAACCGATATCGCAGCACCGCGAAAGCAACAGGCTTGGTCTTTCAGGGGGATGCGATGTTTCATGACAAACCTCAGTGGCGTAGTAGCGATCTCTCGAGCGATCAAATCCGCGAGCGCATGATAGCCGCTGGAGTAGTCCCTCAAGAGATTCTTCAAGCGTCACCCTTGGAGATCCTCTTCTCAGAAATTGTCCCGAAAATTCGTGAGCTCATGCCCTATCTTACAGAAGCTGCGAAGAAATCGTTTCTTCAGTCGATCGCCGATGCGGCACCATCCCGCTCGGATAGAAGTGGACAGGATGCCCGATACAAAATTCTGATCAACGACCGCAATCAGGTTGTCATCGATGACTTCAGAGAGATTCTCGAGCGAGAAACCGATGTGAAAAGTGTAGGAATCATCTACGGCGGAGCGCACATGCATGACCTCGAATCGAGTTTGCAATCGATGGAATACCAAGAGGTTGCGGTTGAGTGGATCGATGCTGTCGCCGTCACCCCTCCGAACAGTGGTACCGGCAAAAAGGAATTTGACTCCACCTGCAAAACGCTTGAATGGTTGATACAACAAACCGCCTCGTCGATCGTGAATCCAAGAGAATACGGGGTGAAGCCTACCGTCGACTATCTTCTACTGGGTGATGCTTCCTCACAATCGAATCTTTATGAATTGGCTCTCGCGTTCTACCAATCGGAGAAGGCGATTCAGGAGTTGTTGGTCGGCGAGCAGCCGAATGACCTCAAAGCTCAGCAACGACTATGCCATTGCTATGACCGATTGGCAGAGGTGTCGATACGCTTAGATCGCGAGGAAGAGGCGATGGGATTTGTCGATCTGGGTGAGACAACCCGTCAACGACTCGCCCATCTGGCCGCTGCGGATGGACAATCACTCCAAGAACTCAGTTTGAGTTATGACAAGATCGGAGAGATTGTATTGCGACAAAAGCAAACACAGAGAGCTTTTGAGTTCTTCCTAAAGGGTCAGGAAATACGCCTCCGTCAAACCGAGAAAGATCCTGAAAACCTATCGCTCCAACGAGCTCTGAGTTGGAGTTACGGCAAGCTGGGCGAGTTATCATTCCAATTGAACGAGACTGCATCAGCCACGGATTTTCTACATAAGGCGGCAACGATCCGCGAACGACTCACGGAGGATTCCCCCAAAAATACCCAGTTCCAACGTGATCTGGCATGGAGCTACGAAAAGCTCGGTGAGGTCTCGCTGCAACTCGATCACCCCGAAGAGGCGTTGACGTTCTACCAAAAAGCTCTGGCAATCCGCCAAGGACTGGCAGACCGATCACCGAGAAATTCCACAGCCATTGAAAATCTATTAAGTGACTATTATCAGTCGGCGCGTGCGGCCGCATCGAGTCAGGATTTTAGTCAAGCCGCCCAATTGCATGAACAAGCGTTGAAGCGTTTGGAGATCTTTCGAAAAAAAGTCGGCACCCTCGATACCGAGCAGTCTGAGGGTAGATGGAGTTTGGAGAAATGGGAGGCGAATCTACGCTCATCCTTATCGGTTTTCCAAAAAGCGGATCGAGCTTTCGAGAATCCTTCCTCCCTCCTAGATCTGCCCGCAGAAGAAATGGTCAAAGGGCTCGATCTTCATATCCAGATGTTAACCCGAAAGAAAGACTCGGAAACACTGCGGAAAAGCTTGGAGATCATCACCGCTTTAGCAGCCGAGGATCCAGCCTTTTTCTATCAGACAGCTTGTGCCTGGAGTCGCCTCAGTGGGCTCGCGAACGACAATACTACCGCTCAAGAAGAGTATGCGAGACAATCGCTCGAATCATTGAGGAAGATACCAACCGGGAACGGACAACGGATGAATTCACCTGCGACCCTCGCTGAATCGTTAAAACAAGAGCCCCACTTCGTACCCTTGCGGAGTCGCGAGGATTTCCAATCCTTCCTAAAGGAGCTGGAATCACTTCCTTGATACGAGTCCGCCTTGATTCCCTCTCAATGAAATCGATCGCCCGATCGACTGTATGAAATAAGGAAACGGATTTCTACAGACGTAATATCGTTTGTATTCAGTCGAGTGCGACCTCCTTGGCTGTTGGCTTTGCGGATTTTTACATTCCTTTAACGTTATTTCAAAGGAAAGATAGTATCCAAAAAAGAAAGTTGTGATTTTGTTCGTTCGAAGCTGAGAGTTGATTTTGTATTCTTGGAGATTAGAGTCAGTAATTAAGCATTTTTGACTGGTTTGATTCTTAACACTGGGAGGTTCTGACCTTACCAATCGATCTTCGGACTTTCTAACGTGTCCATGACCAAATCGTGAACAGTCTTAGAAAATGCAGGACCATTGCTGTGGAGTCAGATTCTCTGAGTCGATTTACCGAGTCTGACATCATCTCGATCCTGCACCCCTGCCTCGGTTCACCGAGATTAGATCCACTCGGAGTTTAACACCAAGAACCATGAAGAGGATACTGTCGCGTCGCCGCAGGATTGTCAATTCGCTCGCGCAGAAACCGCGTCGCTGCCATCTCATGATGGAGACGCTCGAAGAGCGAAGATTGTTATCGGTCAATCAGCCTCCCGTGAACACCATTCCTGGACCGCAGCAGACCACGGAATTGCTTCCCTTGGCATTCAGCGAGTATCGGCAAAATCGAATTTCTGTTTCTGATCCAGATGCGGGTTCGAACCCGATCAAAGTCCGTCTCCAAGTCGATCGGGGAGCACTGTCGTTTGCTTATCCCGATCCTCCAGCTAGCAATTTCACCTATTTGATCGGGGATGGACGAGACGACAGGATCATCGAGTTCACAGCTCCGCAGCTAATTGCGAATAAGATGTTGGAATGGCTTTACTACACGCCGCCAACCTACAATGCCTATCAATGGAAGGCTGAAAACGGCGGAAACAATCACTGGTACGAATACCTTTCCAATCCGGTTGGGGGGTGGACTCAAGGACGTGATTTCGCGGCAGCACGGGGAGCTTATCTCGCTACCATCACTTCTCAGGCCGAGCAGGACTTTATCAGCTCAATCATTCCGGTCAGTAGTGCTGTCTGGGTTGGGGGGATTCAAGATCGGACAGGTGCGGACTACCTCGAGCCTAGTGGAGGTTGGCGGTGGGTGACTGGCGAAGCATGGTCTTACACCAATTGGCTCCCCTCCGAACCGAGCAACAGTGGGGGCAATGAAGACTTTCTGGAATTGCAATCGAATAAAAAATGGAATGATCTTGGTGAATCTTTCAGCCGCCCTTTGCTAGTCGAATACGACTCTGATCCGCTGACTGCTTTCGACACATTGACAGTCACGACCAACGACCAAGGGTACTTCGGAACCGGCGGTCCCAAACAGGATACCGATACAGTTCGTATCAACTTTAGGAAGTTCGCCGTTGGTGATAGCCCAACATGGTCCACGATTCCATCAGCTTTCGATACAGGTTTCGATGGGGACGGTCGGCAGATACTCTCGGTCAGCAGTGGCTTGGATATCATTTACAACATGCTGCAGCTCGCCGACGGCAAGATCCTGGCCGTGGGGGCAGTCAACAATCGCTTCGGGCTGCTGCGGTTCAATAGCAACCTGACGCTCGACGCATCCTTTGGGGTGAACGGCGTGGTGGAAAGCAACTTCGGGGAGGGAAGGCATGCCTATTCCGTGAAGTTGGATCGTGAGGGGAGATACTTGGTCGGTGGTATCGATTTCCTAGCGCGTTATCTTAACAACGGACAACTCGACACAAGCTTCGGCACAAACGGCAAGTCGACTGCAGGCCAGACGAATCCGATCTACGACATCGATATTCAGGCTGATGGAAAGATTTTGACCGTGGGGCGAGATAGTAGCAGTTATTGGGTGAGTCGTTACCTGACCAATGGCACCTTAGAAGCGAATTGGGCCTATCACGAAAATGCTTACCATCATGCGAGAGGAATCCAAATCGATGACACGGGAGATTTCCTAATCGCAGGAAGAGATGGGACTGATCGTCTACGCGTTACTCGAGTCAATGTCAGCGGGATCGAGGAAGCAAGTTTTCAGTACGATCTCCCAGGTAACGAATTCTACCGCTCCTCTTTGAGGCTGCCCGATGGGAAGATGCTCGTGATTGGCGAGTCCAATGGGGATGTTGTCGTGACTCGGCATTTAGCGAGCGGGGCGATCGATACCACGTTTGGCAGTAACGGTCTTAGGACATTCCCTGGACTCAATGTGGGGGATGTTGGTTGCAGGGCTTCGCTTCAGCCCGATGGAAAGATCCTGATCACCGGAGAGTCTTACAACGGCGTGAACCAAGATATCCTGGTCGCCCGCATGAGCTACGACGGAGTTTTAGACAGCACCTTCAATCGGACGGGTGTTCGCGTGATCAACCTCAGTGGCGACGACTACGGGTATGGCATCATCAGCCAACCTGACGGAAGAATCGTGATCGCTGGGAGGTCAGGCAATGATATCGCGCTCGTTCGGCTCTACGGAGACTACGACGTTTTTGGGGAACGACCCACATTTTCACCGATCGCCGATCGGGTATTGGACGAGGACTTTGGAACACATGTCGTCGATTTGACCGGGATCTCTCCTGGCGGTTCGAGCCTGCGACCCTTGCGAGTCTTTGCAACGAGTAGCTCTCCCGACCTGATTCCGAACCCAACCGTTCAGTATGCATCCCCCGAATCGACCGGGAGTCTGATATTATCATCGATTGCCAACACGTTTGGTTCTAGCGTGATTACGGTGACGGTTGAGGACGGAGGCGACGATGCAAATCTTACCACGCCTGCGGACAATCGCAGCTTGTCGAGACAATTCACGGTTTCCGTGAATGGAGTGAACGATCAGCCGACGCTGAGCGCGATCGGACTTTCTCCCATCTACATCGAAGACGCTCCCGCCTCGACGCTTTACCGCTCAGCTAATGCCTCCACCGTCGAGGAAGGTCAAGGCTTTACCTCGCTTAGTTTGACTGTATCGAACCTGACTGAGGCGAGTGCGGAGATCTTGATCGTCAATGGAGTGGAGATACCGCTCGTTGCAGGATCGTTAACGGCAGGAACCATCAATAGCTTTGATGTTTCGGTTTCGGTAAAGGTAGTGAATACCACGGCGACTGTCGTGATCAGCCATATGGGCTTGACCAAGGGGGAGCTTGAAACGCTGATCAACGCATTGCGGTATAAGAATACGAGCCAGAACCCAACTCTGGGTATCCGAGTGGTTACAATCTCGCAATTGGTAGATAGCGGCAGCAATACCAATCCGAACGACAACACCAATGAGACATTAGCGATCGTTTCTTCGGTTACAGTCGTCCCTGTCAATGATGCGCCATTGGCATTGAATGACCTGTTCTCCATGAACGAGGATGCTTCTCTCTCGGTGGGAGGTGCAGGAGTGAAAGTGAACGATAGTGATCCGGATCATTCGCTCGCCGTAGTGAACGCTTTGATCGTTACCAATCCTGTCAATGCTGCGTCGTTTTCATTCCGCTCGGATGGAACTTTTAATTACCGACCTAACAGCAATTTTTCTGGTCAGGATACGTTTACCTATAAACTAAATGATGGATCACTGGATTCAAATATCGCCACCGTTATTATCTCCATTGTCGCGGTCAATGACGCCCCGACCATCAATGTTCCTGGACCGCAAACGACCAACGAAGATACGCCACGGAAGATTCCTTCGATTACGGTCGGTGATGTGGATGCGACGATCCTGGCGGTAACACTCGCGGTGACAAACGGTAAAATCATTCTAGGGACGACGACGGGTTTGACGTTTACCAATGGTACCAACGGTGCATCAACAT
The DNA here is from genome assembly GCA_040396935.1 of Pirellula sp. Classification (GTDB taxonomy): domain Bacteria; phylum Planctomycetota; class Planctomycetia; order Pirellulales; family Pirellulaceae; genus JBKCUI01. The sequence continues at coordinate 19,362 of JBBAXA010000054.1, read as the reverse complement.
TTTCCATCACGGGTACGACCGCGAACGTCAATGCGGGCCTTGCATCCATCACTTATAGCCCCAATCTGAATTTTAATGGGAGCGATACACTCGTTGCTACGGTATCGGACCTTGGGGCGACTGGGGCGGGCGGGGTGCTCGCAGCGACAGGAAATATTGCAATTACCGTAAATGCGGTGAACGACGCACCGTACGACATTACTCTGAGCGCATCTGCAGTAAACGAGAATACGAGCACCGCGACTCAGTTACTGGTTGGAACGCTTTCAGCATCGGACTTTGATATCGGAGATACCGCAGCTTTCTCCCTGTTAGCGGGACTGGATGATCCATTCTTTTTAGTGACAGGGAACCAATTGCTTTTCAAAGCCGGAACCGTCTTGGACTTTGAAACCAAGCCCAGATATCAATGCAATATTCGGGTCACTGATTCATCCGGAGCGACCTTGGATAAAGTTTTAAACGTATCGGTTGTGAATCTACCCGAGGTGTCAGGTATCCAGGTTGAAGAGGGTGCTATCCAACGCTCAATGATTACTCAGTTGGTAGTTTCTTTTGATACCCAAGTCGTCCTAGCGGCCAACGGCCTGCGTGTCAGGAATCGAGACACGGATCAGTTTGTTAGCCTATTGGTATCGTCGGCGATTGTTTCAGGAAATACGGTCGCCAAGATCCAATTTTCGGGCAGTGCTTCGGTGATTGATCGAGGACAGAGTATTCATCCAGGTGCGATGGTCGAGTTACCAGACAGCCTGGCAGACGGAAATTATGAGCTCATCATAGAAGGTAGTTCGATAACATCGACATCGAGTGGATTCTTCGTAGACGCTGGTAAGACAGGCTCCATGGCAGGATCGAATGATATCTACGGCGACCAAGCGGTTGATCATTTCTACCGTTTATTCGGCGATGATGATGGCGATCGAGATATCGATGCCTTGAATAATCTGCTTTTCCGGCAATCCCTGAACACTTCCTTCGGAAATCCTCGTTACCGGGACTTTTTTGACTGGGATGGAGACGGAGATATTAATAGTAACGACGAGATTCGATTCCGACAAAATCTCAATAAAATACTAAGCCCCTGAGATTTCATAAGCTAGTATTGATATTTAATATGTCAGAGAGAGCCATATGAAATATCTATTATCAATATTGATTGCATTTGGTATTGCTAGACCAAGTATCGGCGGTTTCACCTATTCCTTAGAATTCAATCAACCGACCTATCAGTATACGCCGAGCGGCTCCGATGTGAGTTTGCAACTGATCCTCAAAGAGTCGACGAATGGTGGTAGTGTCCCTCGCTTATCTATGGGTGGGAGCGATGGATTTTTTCAAATGGGATTGACCATCGACTATGGGACGTTTTCCGGTGCCCAATCGACATTTGTGTCATTCACTCCCTCCAACGGTTTCAACCAACCAGGAAATCCATCAATTGATCTTAGCAACCCAAACCGTGTATCGCTCCAGTATTTCTCCACCGACGCTTTTAACGGTTATGAGTTGGGGAATGTGGGTGCCAACGGAACGACATCCGTCATCCTCGGTACAGTAGCATTTTCCGCACCAACAGGAGTAGGAACGACGACTTTGACGTTGCGAGACCGAAACGCGATTCTTGCTGATAATACTTTTGCAGACAAAACCGTTATCGATTCGATCGCAACGTATGGAACGGCATCCATTACGGCGGTCCCTGAACCTTCACCTATTCTCTTGTCATCACTAGGTGCTCTTTATTTCGCCCGCTACCTTCGAAGAAGGTCTCGGGTCTCGGTAGCCAGCGCAACAAAAAAGCAATAGGCGTCCCTCAGCAAAGGGTGGTACACATCCTATTGGGAACCGGAATGGTTGAAAACTGGCGCTTCCATTCAAAGCGGAATAGCGCGAGCGACCTGCAACTCTTCTTTTTGATGTATCCCAAGCTGGCCCGAAGCTTTTTTGCCTGCCGCTCGACTAAGACACTTGCCAAGACGCACTGCTGGTTCCGTCTCTAAACTATTCCTCGAGAATCACCTGGAAGAAGGACCGACCGTGAGGTCTTGAAATGGATTCAGGCTCTACTCCATGTTGGCTATTGGACCGCTTGTTTGGAAACGGTCTCTGAATCCCACGTGTTGCTCGCTTCGGTCGAGTAAAAGACCAGAGCAAACGAGAATTGAAGGGACTCCCCCTTGGGGACTTGGAATGGCTTTGCAGGGAGGGAATCCTCAGGGCGATCTGGAACGCCTGCTGGGTTCAACGCGATGAAGCCATAATCGCGAGCATGGACCCATATCGGTCGAGGATTGGTAGAAGCGATGGCAAGAATTCCCATTCGTTGATTATCGCTAGTGACTGAATAATCCCACCAATTCCCCACGCGACCCCAATTTCCCTTCTCGTTCTTTCCCCCATGACTACTGCTGATCGTTCCACGACCATGCTTGACTGAAATCGGCGTTGCAACCCGGAATCCTAATCCCATTTCATGCTGATCACCAAAGCTTAATTCGGTCGTGTCCGACTTGAGTTGCGTCTTCCATTTCAAGACGAATGCCTGATGTGGGGACAACGACAATCGCTCTACCCTGTATTCGTTGATCGCTCGACAAACATTCTCTCCGGAGGGTCCGACGTAATTTTCCTCGGTCGAAAAAGTGAGACCTTGCTTCGAGATTGTGGGCTCTGCGACATAGCGTACGTGCACGACACGTCCTTTGTTTCGCCAAAAATCGACACCATTCAAACTACCGAAGGCCAACCAAATTCCCGGGTGGAGTTTGTCGTGGTCGGTTGGATCGACACCAGCGATCGGAGGGAAATTTCTCGTCAATCGCTTTCCATCGAGTGAATGGATGTTCGCAAAATAAGGGCGGGGAGTCTCCGAATTCCCGTGACGATATTCAGCGATTCGTTGGGAGTCCCAGTAAATGTCTAACCCCGTTTCAACCTTCTCGATGCGGAACTCGCTTTTCGCAATCGAGGAGAAGATTACGGACAAAGCGACAAAGGTGATCACTCGTAGCATCATGGTTCCTCATAGACGAAAAAGGCGCTGTGCATTGGTCGCAAGGATTTTCGGGATATCGTCTGGAGGCAATGCGGCTTTCTTAAGGGCGCTGAGAATCACCTCAGGTTCAACCCATGGATGATCGCTCGCGTAGATCAGACGGTCGGGCCCGAAAAGAGTATGGCAAAATCGAATCGCTTCGGGAAGCGGAGAGACGACGTCAAACCATATCTGCTTGAGATATTCCAGGGCTGTTCGTGGCAATCGTGGTCCTCGCTTGAGCACAGAAAGTTGGTGGTCGAGTCGTCCCAAGATATAGGGCAGGGTCCCTCCCAAATGGGGGCAGACCAATTGCAACCCGGGGTGCCTGTCCAACAGGCCCGACATGACCAACCGGGTCAAGGCGATCGTGTTCTCAAACATGTTCCCGAGTGTGCTGGTCATTTCGTAAGCTTTTACCAGTTCGATGGTAGTCGGTTTGGCGGGGTGGAGCAGAACCGGCAAGTTGAGTTGTTCGGCGAGTTCCCAAAAGGGCGCGAATCGAGGTGAGTCCGAAAACTCTCCGGCCAGGTTGGTGTAGAGAAGTATTCCCTTCATCCCGAGTTGTTCGGAGCAACGCTTCATTTCATCGAGGGTAGCTGGGATATCCTGGAACGGCAGAACGCAGAGGCCGAAAAAACGACGTGGATATTTCGAGACGATATCCGCAACATAATCATTGGCGACACGTGCGACCTCGAGTCCGTCTTTGCCAAACCACTCTGGGCCCGGATCGTTGATCGAAAGCGCCGTTCGGCTGATACCGGCACGGTCCATACTGGCCAGCTTGTCGTCGACACTCATGTAATGCTCGGGAATTTTTCGGTACCAGTCTCCCATCTTGATCGTTCGAACACCATCCCGCCGAAAAACGGTAGGTTCGGTAGATGACTCTTCCATCCGTTGGACCAGGGCGGGACAGAAGAGATGGCTTTGGCAGTCGATAATCTCTCGTGCCGTATTCGATTGAGATAAACCAGTGGTTGCACCCGAGGCGGCCAGGGTTGTTGAAACGAGGAAGTGGCGTCGGAATTGTTCCATGGACGACTCGAGAGTTGAATGAATAGGAGTGGTGGTTCTCGCCGGGCGGATTCGTTAGCGGCGGGTCTTGCGTTCTGTGAGACGGATTGGGATTCGCGTCGGTTCTCGCATGGCGTCCCCCAAGTAAAAACTCGGATGAGGAGGCTGATTGTACGAAACATTTTGCCATGCGATCGCCAGGCGATACTGCGGGTTGTGCATCAATGTAGGCAATCTGCGTCGCGTGGGTTCTGTCGTGGTGTAAATTCGTAGGAATTTATTCTCGACACGAAGGATAAACTCTTCGCGCCAATCGCCAAAAAGATCAGCCTGGAGCACCGGCGATGATTTCGTACCAGCGGCGGGCATGGCTCCCGAGGCGACGAATACAGTTTCCAATCTCTCCTCCAACCAATTCCACTTTTCGATCCGATTGGCCTCGAGGAGTTCCCGTAACTCGTCGCCATCCCACCAAATCGCGAAATTGTTCATCCTTGGAGATCTCTCGGAGATTCTTTCGCCTCGGACGGAGAACAATCCAGCTTTGGTTCCCCAAAGTTCCGCGCCTGAAGAACGAGGGTCGATGTCGGCTGCCAAGCCTCGCTCCGCATCTCCTCCATAGTTGTCAGACCAGAACAAATCTCCATTTCGTGCACTGAAAAGAGAGACGGCTGGAGTCCACTGGTCCCAAGGACCACCTTCGTTCTCGTGCGGTCCATAGACTTCCAATCCCTCGCGATCCGGATCGAGATCGCTCACATGCAGCGCATCACCATGCCGAAGTCCTGTAGTGAATAGGCCTCGGCCATCGTCATCGACAACCATTGCTTTGTAGACGATCTCATCCTTTCCATCCTCATCGACATCCGCTACGCTCACCGAGTGTCCACCCATCCCGGAATAACCATACACATGGGTCGACCGATTCCTGGCGGGAGTCATCGGTTTGTCCACTTTCAACCATTTGCCTCTGACAGCTACAACACGGCGATATTCGGAAACACCCAGGCGGTCCCACACCAATGCCATCCCAGGTTCAATCCCAATCCAATCCCCGTCTTCGTTGGTGAGAGTATCCGTTGCATTGGCATCCACTGTGGAGCGTTCGGTAAGGTAGGGAGCCCCTCCGCGTGCATGTTTCCCCGAATCGAACATCCAACGCCGGGTTAATTGGCCATCTCGCCAATCCCAGGCCACTAGTACCGAACGGCCATAGACACCGCGGCACATGACGAGCGATGGAAGCACACCGTCGAGATAAGCAACACAAGCCAGAAAACGCATGCTCCGATTTCCGGTGTTGTCATTACCTGAGTTCCCTCCGATTCCTCCCCAACCATCGAGAGGTTCCGGTCCGGGCAGGTACGGAGCGGTAGCGAGCGCACGTCCTGTTTCCCCGTCAAATACGGTGAGATACTCATGCCCCGATAGGTTCTTTCCATAGCTTCGTGATCCTGGCGTGAGATCTCTCCAATCGCGATTTGCCTCGCCTAAAATCTTGCCAGTACCATCCACAGTACCATCGGAGGTGCGACAGGCTAGCTCCGCCTTTCCATCTCCATCGAGATCGTAGACCATGAACTGAGTATCGTGCTCCCCTTCGCGAATGTTCATTCCCAAATGGATAGTCCACATCAAACGGCCATCCACTTGGTACGCCTGCAGGACCGGGCTTCCCGAAAGACCTGGAGCTGCGGAGTCGCGAGGCATTTGGACTCCTTTCAAGACGATCTCGTAGTCGCCATCGCCATCCAAGTCCCCAACCGACGCATCCCCAGCGTTTGTTCTCGGCGGAAGTTGTAACGGTATCTCGAGATAGTTTTTCGCTACCGTATTAGCCGCCACAGTCCATCGGCCGTCTTCAGGCAATTCGATTGAATCCATTAGCGATCGCACAACATAGGTATTTTCGACACTCCGATCCGGACGATCTGCGAAGGTCGTTGCTCCATCGAGAGGCTCGGTCGTCAGTTGTCGCATTTCGTTGTTCGAAGTCCGGTAGACATGAAACCTGGTCGAGTTCGACTCGGTTCCCAGGAGTCGCCAACTGACGAAGATCTCTCCGTTCTCTTTCGGAATTGCGATGACTCCTCGATCCAGGTTTTCCATCACCCGCTGAGCGATTACCGAATGCGATAGCCCAAGGGGGCTAAAGACTAAAAACATCCTAAGGAACAGGACGGTTCGTTTCATTTTTACTCAAGGATTCCAAACGAAACATTCTCTTCTCGGTTCGAAGATAGATCTCACGTCCAATCGCAGCGGGAGTCGCCATGATCGGTTCCGGTAATGTGTTTTTTGACAAGAGTTCGAATTTAGGGCCAGGTGAGAAAATGTAGGTGTCTCCCTCGCGACTGGAAATAAAAATCTTTTTGTCCGCATACCAAAGTGAGGAGCTGAAGTTCCCACTCAATCGTTCGCGATAATGTTCCGTTCCCGTCAGAGCATCCAAACAAGTCAACACACCGGTGTCGGTGATAAAGTAAAGTTCCGTATCAACCAGGAGAGGGGACGGCATCGTAGGCGTTCCACGAGCGAACTTCCAAGCGATCTCCGGCATGGCGAGCCCTTGGTACTTGAATGCAAGGATTTGTCCTTTTCCAAATCCCGTTGCGAGATAGATCATTCCGTTTCCAACCACTGGCCGGGGCGTTAAGGAAAACCCGAGCTGGCCGTAGGGAACTTTCCATAGCTCGCTACCGGACTGGATGTCGTAACCGTAGAGCCAGTTAGACGCGGGAGAAACAATTTGGGACTTTCCATCGATCTCGACCAGGATGGGTGTGCCGTAGGATTTCTTCAGTTGCGGATTGGGATTCATCTCGCCGGATCGATCGGTTCTCCAGGCAACTTTTCCGGTGTGCTTGTCCAGGGCTGCGATGAACTGCTTATCGCTGCCATCCAAATGAAAGACTACAAAATCCCCCACAACGATGGGAGAGCCTCCAGGGCCATTCTCGTGCATCACCTGCAGTTCTTGATTGACCCATTCGACCTTCGATGTGTCGGTATTCAAACAAGCAGTACCAAACGCACCAAAGTGACAGTAGAGTCGATTGCCATCGAGATAGGGGGTTGGAGATGCGTAACTGTTTAGCTTGTGGACCCATTGCGGTTTTTCGAAAGAGAAAAGAGGAATGGAATGGAGTCGTTTACCTGTTCGTCGATCCAAACATTCCGCTAGGAACTCGACGCGATCCAATACCGTGAGCGGTTGGTCGCCGGTATTGACTTTCAATCGAGCCGCTGCATCGTCCGAAGAAGCCGCCGTTTCAATCGCGGATGTAATCCAAATCTGTTGACCGCGCACGATGGGCGAGGAGTAACCGCGACCATTCGTCCCCACAGACCACACGACATTTTTCGACTCATCCCATTGCAATGGTAGATTGATCGCATTGGAGTGTCCAAAACCCGCGGGCCCCCTCCACTGTGGCCACACATCTTCTTCAGATCGTAGGATGTTCGGTAGCCCGATACCGACTACCAACAAAACACAAATGGCCCCTAGCAGGTTCAACGACTTCATCTAATTTCCCCGTCGAGTAACAAATAATACCCCTATTTTACTACATTCCTGATCGGTCTTCTCGGAGTGAGCGAATTTCAGTGCGAACAACTACCGATCGAAACAATAGGGGGCATGGTCTTAGGAATCGTCGGTATCAGGTCTCCTTAAAACAGTTTTGGAATCCGCAGACAAAACTTCAAAGGACGGGTACGCTCCCTGTGGCTACCATTCGCAAAAAAACAACGGCAAGGAAGCCACCAGTTCGCGAGCGTGATCCCATCGCCGGTCCCATCTCGTAGGGTTCGCTCCAATCGCACATCACCGGTTCTGTTGGGATGGAATCCGCATGGTTAGAGAGGTGGACGCTGCATTCCCAAACTTGCATCGCTTGGTAGAGATTGGTCATCGATACAACCAAGGCGCCCAATTCCCGTGTTATCTGACTTTCGTCAGAGCTTGCCCCGATCCGAAACGAACTCCTCGTAGATCATACGATCCAGCGATCCGATCCATCGAGCTCGCGTGCTGAGTTGAAGGCCGATTACCGCCGACGATTCCGCACTTTCCTGAGACGCCCTCCTTTGTCAGCCCTCCTCCAACAAACTGCCCAGGAACCATCGCCTCACAAGCCTTTATTGCCTTCAAAAGTCGCTGACAGCCGGAATTAAAAGGAAAGCAGCCGGCCCTATCGATTTCTCTTATTCTCATACCGCAAGTCTGCTCGATACAATACGCACCGGTTTTCTACTCAACGGGGAGAATTATGATTCGATCAAAACGATTTGTTGCGTTGATTTCTTTCTTTGCGTTAACGGTTTTTGCCTCTTCGGTATCTCCAATGGTTGCTGCGGAGGTGGAGCCTGCCGAACGGCTCGCAAAGCAGCTACAACCCTGGCTCGATACATGGAACCTGCGTCAAAAGTCATTTGCCTGGTCGGGTGATATCGAGCTGAGCGTGGATGGCAAATTGCAATCCGTTCGGTTTTCACTAGCACGTATCGATGATGAAAGCTTCGTTTTGGAGATCGACCACCCCGAGTATGCAGTGACCATCGTCCGCGGTAACGATCTCTCGGCGATGGTTCTGCCAAAGCATCGTCGCATGATTGTAGGTACCGGCGAAGTCGACTCAGAGGATCACCTCAGACCGACCGATGCGTTCCAACGTTTGGTCAGCGATGGATCGTTGGTCGCGATGGGTAAGAACCTGTTATCGAATACCGATCCTGTGGATACCGCAGGAGCTATTCTGTTTTTGAGCAAGCTCCAACTGGCCAAGGACTCCGAGAAAAACAGATGGCAGTTGCCGGACCAAGGTGATGTGCTCTTTGGTGACGATTCGTTGGAATTCAAGTCGGGGACGACTCGAGGCAAACTCAGCGTTTCGAACGTATTGCCAAAAGACACTCCAACCAAGATTGATTCCGATTGGGTTCGCAGTCGCTGGAACGATTTCGAGACGATTTCCATATCCAGGCATGAACTCGAAAAAACATTAGCCAGGGGATTGAGGCGTGCCATGGAGGTTCTCGCTCCATCTCCCAAGCTCACCAACCCAAAGCAGAAAGATAGGAGTGTCGATCATGGACAGCTCTTATGGGTCGAGGGGCAGCGAGTGGCATTGCTCTGGGGGACACCCGAACAAATCGGTGACGCTCACGGAAAACTACTACGGGAGGAAGCTCAACGGTGTATCGATTCCGTTGTCTATGGCTTCGGGGCTGTGCAATCCGTAGTCAACGGTCGATGGTTCCGTCATGACTTGGAGGAAGCGTATAAGCGTTTGTCCCCGTTCATTCCCGAGCGACACAAACGTGAAACGCGGGCGCTCGCGGCCTCGTTAGGGTTTGACCAGGATTTGCTTGAGGTCGTGAACGTCTTTCCTGAGCTGTTTCACTGCTCCGGCTTCGCGGTATTTGGCTCAGCCACCAAGGACGGCAAGCTGTATCATGGCCGTGTGCTCGACTACATGACCACGATCGGCCTCCAGGATGCTGCAACGACGTTTATCGTCGCTCCGGAAGATTACCATGCATTTGCAAACATAGGCTATGGTGGTTTCATCGGTAGCGTCAGTGGAATGAATACCAAAAAGGTTTCTCTCGGGGAAATGGGTGGACGCGGAGAAGGGCAATGGGATGGAGTACCGATGGCCACTCTGATGCGACGGGCGCTCGAGGAATGCAGTACTCTCGAAGATGTAAAAAAGCTTTGGGCCGATAGTCCCAGGACATGCGAGTATTACTACGTGTTTGCGGACGGGAAGGATCGCACTGCTGTCGGTGTGGCAGCGACTCCGAAGTCGATAGAGTTTGTCGCTCCTGGGCAAGCCCATCCGCAACTCGGCGATGGGATTTCAGATGCGGTCGTGCTATCGGCCGGTTCACGTCTCGATGCCTTGAAGACTCGCATCCGGGAATCGTATGGCAAGATCGATACCGCGATCGGTCAACAGCTCATGTGTCGACCCGTCGCGATGGATTCCAATCTGCATAACGTGCTCTTCGTCCCGGAGGACGGAATTTTGTACGTGTCCAACGCAGACCATCAATCCCCCGCTGCCGATCGTCCGTACGCTCGCATCGATCTTGGAAAATTCTTTGAGCAGATTCAGCAGTCAAAGTCTCAAAAGGTATCGACCCTTTCCAGTAACGAGAAACCTCGGAATTCCTTTTCGTCATGGAATGGCCAGCATTGGGAGGGGATGGATTCTCTCTCCGAGTGTTCCGATGAAGAAAATCAAGCGAGTCAAGGAGTGCTGCGCCAATTGTGTTGGCCTGCCCAACGATTTGATGTGACTCTAGAACGAAAAGAGGACAAAACGTTTGTCCGATTCCCATCTCCTATTCAATCCGGAATCACAACGAACGATCGGGTTGCCCTGGAATGGTTTCCTGCGAAATCTGCGAAACAGGGAACCAGCTCTCAGATCCCGGCTGTGATCGTTGTCCATGAATCAGGGCGTGGAATGACCGTTGGTAAGGTGATCGCCCAGGGGATTGCTAATCAGGGGATACACGCCTTCATGATCCATCTCCCGCATTACGGGGTGAGGCGTTCGGACGAATCCAATCAGGCCGATCCTGCATTAGCCCTCCGCCAATCCATTGCCGATGTTCGTCGCGCATTCGACGCTGTCGCAATCCTCCCCTTCGTAGATCCTGCAAAGATCTCGCTGCAAGGCACAAGCTTGGGTGGTTTTGTGGCAGCCACCACCGCTGGATTGGACGACCGTTTTCATCGGGTGATTGTCCTACTAGCTGGTGGTGATTTGATGGGAGTTGTCACCGAAGGGAAGAAGGATGCCCAGGGCTTTCGCAAGCAGATGGAGTCGCGAGGCTTGAACGAAAAGGCAATTCGTGATGCACTCCATGTGGTGGAACCTCTCAACGTGGCACATCGAGTCAATGCTGCTCGAACTTGGCTTTATTCCGGCAAGTATGACGATGTGGTTCCTCCGCGAAATTCCAAGCTCTTCGCCGAGGCGGCCAAGCTACCCGAGGGGCATCACATTGAGATGGACGCCGATCATTACTCTGGTGCCTTATTACTGCCAACCGTGCTGAAGGATATCGCCAAGATCGTTACCGAGAACTGAATTTCGACTACGCGAGGCGATCGCAATCCGTATCCGGTTTCCGTCTCTTATTCCCTCGCGGTCATGTGACTGCTTTCAGTCACGGTCGCCTCTGATAGGTCACGTAAAGGCCTTAGACTATCAATCACTGAACCATGCACAGCGCAGGGCCTCGCCCTGAGGCAAGCTCAGGGCGAGGCGTACGAGCACCTGAAGCCCGATCGACCTATTGCCTCCTTCAGAACCGTCCGACATCCCCTCGCCGAACGATAGGAATGACACTGTGAAAATAGAGGAACCTTGACGATTACGCTAAATTTTCTATCGATCGGGGACGATGCAGAATGGGAGTATGATCGATTGAGACCGAAGCCAGAAGGAACTGGAATATGGGGCGACGATATAGCGGCAGCCGTATAACCCCAACCGTCACCGATGCACCCTCCAGAACGCTAGCGTTTGAGCGACTCGAATCACGCTTCGTCATGGATCACGCGATGTCGGTCGCGATCCCCTGGACTGGGGAGAGCGATATTTTTTTCGATGGAGCCACCGCGACTATCCGACACGGAAGAGAATTGTTCATCGTCGACGTCGCGGAAACGACTCCCAACATTCTTTCAACCACTTCGTTGGATAGCTATCCAGCTGCGGTCGCACTCGATGGCCAGGAACTCACGCTCGTGATGAGTTCGCATCTCGGCACGAGCGAAATTTTGATCTACGACCTCAGCGATCCGATGAACCCTGTGAAAACATCATCACAACCGATCGATGGTGCCGTCACCCGTGTATGGATCGCCGACGAACGAATTGTTTTACTGACGATCGATCCGCGCACGATACCTGAACCTATCGAGGCAATCACAATCGATGATCTTTACGATGGTCTGAACCCGTCCGAGTCGACCGAACCGGCGGATAGCCAAATCTCCCTCAGCAATCGGTTGGAATCGGAGGTGGATTCAGATTCGCAAGGGATCCATACGATCGATTCGCAATCCAATTGGACAAACCCCGAAGTTACGATCCAAATATACGATCGAGATCGGCTCACTGCAGGTCCTATCATTCATCAATGGATGCACAGCCCCTTCGATGACATCTTGACGATTCCCGGAGGTATCGTCACTCTCTCGTCAGCACTGATGACGTTTGACGAATCAGGAAATAGCATTCCATGGACAGAAGTCGATTCAATCGCTGATGAACCAATGACCGTATTTTCGACGACTGTTCTATCGCGATGGACCATCGACGAATCGACTCAATCGATTGAACTGGTGGGAGATACCACCCTTCCAAAGGGCTACCCGGATGGTTCCCTCCAATCTGTAATCATCGATGGAACAGCCTATGTGTTTTTGCTGACCGCTAATGATTCGAATCCTTGGGATCTGACACTGCATCGCTTCCGCATGGGAGATGAGAAACCCTGGGAGCACACCGAACTGAATATCTTGGAGATATTGGAGGATAGCTGGTTTCAAGATTTCATGGTGGAGGGAAAAACTGGGTTTATAGCAACGAGTTCCCAACTGTTGACGGTCGATTTGTTTACCGAGCCGGAACCAAAAATATCGAATGCTTTTGATTTCCCCGACGAAGTATCCGCGTGGAAGCAGCTGCTCCCGGACCGTTGGTTGCGTGTTTCCAATCCATTCAAATACGATGGTGGAGTCGATGACCGCGCGGTTTCGCTTGAAGTTATCGATTTGCTGAATAACTCGTACGAAGTGATTGATAAAACAACCGTGGTCGCCGAGAGAGGGTTAGCCTGGTCATGCTTTGGTCCCTCCGCGTTTACGTTCTTACCAGATACAGGCTTGCTAGTCGCGAACGTTCAGCAATCGAGCGAAACCACGCATAAGCTTTTCGAGTTGGATTCCATCCTCGAGGAACCGACCACCAACGAGGTATCCGTTGCGGATTTAATGAATCGTGATGCAATCCCGTTAAGCAATTGGCAAACGGATTTGTTTCTGTTTCGGGTGAACCCCATGGGCAAGCTTTCGAACCTCGGTAGCGTACAAACTCCATCCGAGGTCACCCAACTCCACGAATTCAAGAATCGCATTACGTTTTTGGCCGACCATGAGCTCTTCGTCATCGATTTAACGAGTCCCAACCTATCTACTTCTTCGGTAGCCTTGTTCCCGCAAATCGACCTCTACGAGGCCTGGGGTATCGACCGTGATCGCTTGGTGAATATTCTGTACCAAACGGGTTTAGGATTCATCGATCCGTTGATGGAGGGAAAAAATCGGGGAAGCACTGAGGATCTGGAATTGGAAAGAACCGTTTTGGAGGGGGGAGGGGAATGGATCTCCATAACGATTGGTGGAGAGCGATGGAAAATTCATACGGAAGAAAATGGTGCCTCGCAGCTGATGGTAGGTGCACTACAAACGACATCGGAATCCGATCCGCAACCCGACGTTAATGGAGATGGAATCGTTGACAAAAATGATATCAGTATGCTGCTAACCAACATCAATCAACGCGGTTTCTATCCAAAACCTACCGTTCTTCTAGACGGAGCGAACGGGGTATTCATGGATGTCGATGGCGATGGATGGTTGTCCGCTCTAGACCCATTGATGGTGATTAACTGGATCAATTCAGCAAACAACCTCGACAACGGCCAATCAACTCTCAGCAAGACGGCTGCAGCCGGGGTAGGGAGTGCTCTAGGATGGATCTCGAATCCCGCCTTTGGAATGCAAGTTGCAAACTCGGAATGGATTAACAACAGTCGAGACGAAGAAAATCCCCCCGATTCGAAGGCGTGGTTCCCTTACGATGCAATTGATTCTTGGATGTCGAACCTGATCGATTTCCAACGGGATGCAAAGCCGTTGGACAGAGTACTGCCGAATCCCAACGAACAGGAGTCCGAACCGGAATCTCTTTGGAACAAAGGTTCGGAACAACTCGAGGAGTCACTCCTGGACCAAATCGCTTCCTCTCTCGCCTAGCGAGGCGTTTGCATCCGGTTCCAAACCGTCAACTCGTCCCTTCGGTAAAGAGAACCAGTGGTTGCATTGGCCAAACAGATCAACGATGTCTAGAAATTCGTCACAGGCGCTTTTTACCTCGCTAATCGTAGAGACCTATGAGTTCGTCAGTGGGATTGTCGACGCAACAACCGTTTCCGTCTTAATGACCCTACGAATGACCGGATGCGCGACCCGATCAGCTTCGCATGTCGTCGTGCAAGTCTTCGAGAAATTGATCCAGAATTTCCTTCCCAGCGTGGGGCATCACGACCACATGCGCGTAGCGTTCCCTCTGACCTTCTAGTCGCAGTTCCATGGTTGCTAGGGAATAGCGGTTGACGATTCTGGGGCTAGGTTGGCGAAAGTAAATTGTGTTGGACCGCTCGCTGGCTCGGGTGGGATGAAGCGATCCAAATCGCGACTTCATCTCCTGCATCATATAGTCGGTGTTTTCGAGGATCTTTTGAGCGTCGCCGGCCTGACGTGAAAATGCCGAGTCGGAGCTAAAGAAAGAAAACTCAGCTGGTTTGACAGCGTCGCGTGAGCAGGTGATCGTACCTGGGACATGGTGGATGTAGTCCGGAGAATGAACTTTTTCAAATCCTGCTTGAAACTCAGCGAATACTTTGCCTGTCGTTAGAAACAGTCCAGCCGGCGATGGAAAGCCGAAAAATTTGTGGCATGAGACAGCCAGCGAATGGTATCGCATCGAGGTCTTACCCGAGAAATCCGGTGTGCTGATGGCTGTTAGTTCTTTTGCGAATGGCGTGTGGGGCAAGTAGCCTCCAAAGAGCGCCGCATCCAAATGGATGTAAAACTCGTGCCCTTTGAGACGCTCGCGAACGGCATCGATCGGATCGATGGCACCTTTGAATGTGGTCCCGATCGTGGCGACCACAAGCGCTGGATGATTCGGATGCTCCGCGAGTCGACACGCCAGCGAGTCGGGGTTCATACTCCCATCGGGCTGCGTATCCACTTCGATCCAATCGATCCCCAAAAGATCACGCAGGATCTGAATCGAGTAATGAGCTTCCTTGGTAAAATACACCTTCGGATTGGATCCGGTTCGGCTCTTCAGAATGGTCCGCCCCATGTACATTCCATGCATGTTGCTATCGGTACCACTATGGCTCAAAAAGCCCCAAACGTCTTGAGGATCAAATCCGTACAGCTTCGCGAAACGCTCGATGACTTCACGCTCTAAATCATGCGTGTTGTAAGGAATAGGACTGGGTTTGTAGGGATTCCCAACATTGTTGAAAGCGAATTGGTTAATCCCTCGTTCGCTGAGTTGCTTTCTCCATTCGAAGAACTCCGGAGGTGGAGTTGTCATATTCACGGGGTAGCCGAGAAGTAATTTCGCACGCTCAGCAGGCAGTTGACGCATCGATTCCTGAAAAGAGGGTGGTGAAGCCCCCAAATGACTGTGCCCGAGTCCTGGATAGCAGCCCACGGCGACTGCGCTGGCATACCCGAGAAATCCTCGCCTGGAAGGCATTCTATTTTCTCCTTAAATCGATGAATGACGGGCGAGTCGTTGTGTCGCGCTCTGTTTACCAGGGACACACGCGCGTCCGTTGCTTGATGTTTTTAGACATCCAGCCGTTTGTCAAAATCATGGATGGCTTCGATTTCAAGAACGATACGTGGGTTCCGATCGCCCCGTTCTCGCGAGTGAATTCATCCCAACGGCATGAGCTCGAACCGGACCTCGGAGTGCAAAGAGCGTACCAGGAATCGCCAAACGCCTACGCTCGGAACAACGGATTCAATGAGCAGGCCAACGAGAGTGAAACCCGCCCATCCTCGCATTTGTTGCTGGATGTCGGATTCGATGGTTGCGGGGAGACCAATAGAAGTCGGTCGTGATTTACTTGGGAACCAGCAAACTCGCTGCTAGACCGATCAATGCACCGAAGACGCCTCCCCACACGACGAGCCAGCCGAGATGCTGGCGAATCATATCCTGGACGATGTCCTTGACCATGCTGGGGGTTAATTCGTCGAGGCGTTTTTGTACGATGGCCTGAACCTTTTCGAGAATGCCCTCGATGACGTCTTCCTGTTGCGACGCAGCCCTCAGGGATTCCGCGAGCTTGGGAGACTCGACCAATGCTCGTATTTCTTTCTCCACGTTCGCACGAAACGGTCCTCTCAACGGTTCCAGTGCCTTTGCTCCGCCGAACAATCCCAACATACCGCCGAAAGGAGATTCCAGTACCGCGGTCCGTAGACGTTCAAACATGGCGTCAAAGTCGACTGTGCTCACGATCAAATCCGGATCGATACGAACTACATTGGCCGCACTTTCCGAACGAAAAAAATTCGAGACATTCTCCCGCGTGAAGAACTGATTCATGATCAGGCTTTTGATACCTAACTTGAAGTCTTCGAATCGGCTCGGAATGACCCCCGAGCCATAAAAGCCGGGTACTCTCTCGAACAGCATGTAGATCGCAATCCAATTGGTGATCGCGCCGGATGTCGCGTAGAGCCCTATCTCTCGAACCGGTCGTGCCCATGGAGACTCGGAGGGAATCAGATATCCGACGACAACACAACCGATGGATACTAGATTGGTAACGAGGCTTTTGTTGACCGTCATCAAGCGTCTTCCCATTTCGCTGATGTGGGCCAACTCAAATCATTGTTTTCAGGCCTTCCCTCGACATAGAACCAGTTGTGGATCGGCTTGAGGATGCTCTGTACCTGCTGCATGAGGGAAGTATCGATTGGCTCCTGGAGCCAATCGACCCATTGACGAATCTCACTACTCCGAGCGCTACCCACCAGGCAACTTGCAAACGCAGGATTTTGCGTTGAAAACTGCAAGGCGAGTTTTTCGATACAACTCCCCTGAGCACGGCAGTAATCGACCGCTTCGGCAGCGACGCGTCGAACGTCATGGGTCGCTTTGTGCCACGGGGGTAACGGCAGATGGCTGAGCAGTCGAGCTGAAAAAGGAGCTGCGTTGATGAGTCCCACACCCTGCGCCGCGGCGAGAGGAATCAATCGTGTCGCCATATCGTTTTGTAAGGTGTAATGGTTGTACGTGATGGCGCACTGAATCAACCCGGTCGGAATGACGCGCTCGAAAATCTTCATCGGATATCCGCTGATCCCGAGGTATCGCACTTTCCCTTTTTCTACCTGTCTCTGCAAGGCTGGAAGCGTCTCTTCGATGACCTGCTGGATATCGCCATATTCGATATCGTGGCAGAAAACAATATCGAGGTACTCCAAGCCCATACGTTCGAGAGACACATCGATGCTTTCGCGAACTCTCTTGGCTGAGAAATCGAAATGGCTCGGCGCGTAGCGTCCGAGCTTGGTACTGATGACCAACGATTCACGAGAATACTCGGGCAGAATCTGCCCCAGCAATATCTCGCTCATACCTCTCCCATAGTAGGCTGCCGTATCGATAAAACGAATTCCCAGCTCGATCGCTGTGGAGACGCTCTCCAGCGACTGTCCAAAGTCCCGCTGTCCGAATTCAGCTCCTATGGACGATGCCCCAAAGCCCAAGACGGGAAGGTTCAACGAGGTTTTTCCGAGTTTCCGTATTTGCATGAACTCATCCACTCAACTAAGAATCCAGGTACTCAATCTTAGAAAAGAATAAACCTAACCGAGAAACTAAAGCGATGCTTTGATTTCCTTCAATCTGCGAGCGTCCTCAGACCGTTTGTAGAACTCATCGAGCGGGTAACAACCGGAAGCCAGACCATTGCGTGGTGCGGTCGTGCAGTCCGAAAAGGTCCTGCAAACCAACTTTCGCTGACTCGTACCGTTCACGACCGAATCGGTGATCTGCTGCGGATAGGACAAGACCATCCTTCCCATACCCACGAAATCAATAAAGCCCTCACGAACGTAATGCTGGGCAACATAGGGGAGGAATTCCTGGAGATAGGAGTATCCTGAGCCAACCATCAACAATCCAGGATGCGCTCGCTTCAGCTCGCGTGCGTTATTCAAATGCCGGGCGACGGAAATGAGCGGATCCTCGTGGGGCTGATACCCATCTGAGGGTGGATATGCCGCAGGTCTCAATAAATGAGGCGTGTAGTAAGGACTTCCGGCTGAGAGATTGACCAGCGTGACACCCAACGACTCAAGATCCGAGAGCAATCGATGCGTCTCCGACAAATCCGACTCCAATGGATTGTTTGGATTCAACCCAAAACCGAACAGGTAAGGTAAGAGATTTGTGAAGGGAACCGGCATCCCTTGTCCCTGCTTACCCGCTTCTGCCGTGTCGGGATTCGGTTGAAACGGAACGGTATCAAAAGCGCTGATGCGAACGCCGATCGCCAGCCCCGGGGCCTCAGCCTTCACCCCGCGAATGATCGAGAACAACAGTCGCGTACGATTTTCGTAGCTCCCGCCGTAGATTCCCTCCCTGCTAAACGCGCTCAAAAACTCGTGCAGCAAATATCCATGGCATGATTTGATATCCACAAAATCTGCTCCAGCATCGTAGGCCAGCTTTGCAGCCTTGATATAGTCGCCGATCAATTCATCCAGCTGAGAGTCGGTCCATACCATCGAGTCGCTGGTAACGGAGAATTTGGGATCGAGCAAAGGATGGCGATAGGCGACGCGAGGCTCCCAACGTTTCTTGTCGTTCGGTCGGCAGAAGCGGCCCGAATGCGTGAGTTGGAAACCGATCACTAGGTCCGCAGTATTCCCGTGGTGCCGTTGATGCGACTCAACGAGAGATTTTCTTAACGCTTCGATTGCCGGCGCATTCTCTCGATTCAGAATCAACTGATTCGGGTTCGCCCTGCCATCCGGACGGACGGCCATCGCCTCACCGCCCCAGATGAGTTTCGCGCCGCTCTCCCCGAATCGCTCCCAACGACGAATCATAGGAGCGGTAACGCCTCCCGTGGTGGTACCATCCCAGCCCTCCATGGGCTGGATCGCCACTCGATTCCCAATCTGTCGGCCGTTCCAGGAAATTGGACTGTACAGACTGCACTCGGAGGGAGGAGCGATCCGATCATCGATCCCCAAATCGAGCCCCAGTCCCGAAACGTGTCTCTTGAATCCCTCGATACCGTCGAGAGAAGTGATTTTTGTCAGTTTATATACCATGGTTCCGCCAACATACTTGAAACCCGAGACCGGAGAAAGATCCCCCATCAGGCTGCTCCCCAGATTGCCCAAACCAACAAGATAAGAGAAACCAATCGTCTTGACCACGATC
>JBBAXA010000053.1:2582-32551 GCA_040396935.1 Pirellula sp. | reverse complement strand
ATTGATGATGGATCGCAACGTTTCGATTTGCGGTACCGTCTCCATAGGCTGCAACCAAGATTCTCTAATTTCCGACGCTCGGATGTGGTCAAGTGCCTGCAATGCTGATGACCGACAACGCGTATATCCTACTCACAACGGAAGCGACTTGCTTAACATGTTTGCTACAGAGTAAAAACGCAATGGGACGCATCGACAGCAGTCCAGGTAGATTCCTCGATTTTAATAAAGCGACAGGTTTTAATCACCCCTTCGCATATCGGCATCAATCACGGAGTGCGAAATTCTTTTCCGGCTGTCTCAGGAATTGGATAGGAGTTGTGTGTCCAATCAAAGCAGATGGATTCCTAGATCATGGGTCAAATCGACTTCTCCGGGCTCGAGAGTCGTCAGTGAATCGTACCCTTCTTCGTTCGCATCGGAATCGCGCGCGTCATCCGAACCGACATTCGGCTTGGTCGGAACAAAACCGACAGGAAGTGTTGTTACATCAAACTGAATGAAGTACACGCCTGGCTGAAGCAGACCGAAGAAGTAGTAACCCATCCCATCGGTTACCCGTTCCCCAATCCGTAGGTCATCTCCACCTCCGATTTTCCCATCCGATCCCGGCGAATAAAGCCATACGCGCACACCACCTATGCCTGCCTCTCCCGGGTCCTGAACTCCGCTGCTATCCATGTCATGCCAGACCAGATCCCCTAGGCCAGAACGACTTCCATCCCCAAATTCAATGGGTTCATCGGAATCGTTGTTGGGGTCATCACCCTCATCGCTATCGTCTCCTTCGTCGTCGCTTCCCTCATCTTGGAGTGGATGACTGGGATCGTGCATCGTGGGGTTCTTTGTCGGTGGTACAGGCTGTGTCGGGTCGTTACCGGGCGCGGGGAGATCGCGAATCGCGATCTTAGCGAAACCCACCGCCTTCACCGCTGCCTTCGGATTATCGGTTTTCCGAGCGTACTCGACCTGCACGGCGGTCTCCCAATCCTCGGCGGATGCAACCCGGGCGATCAATGCTAACTGCTCGGCCACTCCCACATAGATGGCGATATCCGCTGCAATCACCAGATGCGGACCCGTGGCTGTCGACTCGACCAGGAATTCAAACTCGTCTCGATTAGGCAGATTGGGGATCGCTGGCAGATCCGCCCTCTCGCTGCTGAAGCTCGGCGCATAAGCGCCTGGTCCCTTCAATTCAAACTTCGTCTCTCCTTTGCTATTGAGCTCGACGCTGTCTTCGAATTGCCCCCAGGACTTTGGGCCCACTTCTCCCTTGAGCTTCACAGAAAACCCATCGGTGCCGCCGCTCGCCGAAACCGGTCCTAAGCCTCCGGTCACATTGGCTTTTAACCCTTCAGAGCCAACGGTACCGCCGAGCTTCAACTTACCATTCGTTCCAGGTACCGGAACACTGTATTTGAGTTTCGTCTCAGGATCCGTTGCTCCCGAGATGCCGCAGGCCCCCTGTTTGCATCCGATACGAAATGTAAACGGCTCATCGCTGCCATACGTCAAGGCAAAGTCTGCATAGTAACTGACAAAGGCCATCAATCCCCCGCCCTCGGACATCGCTTGCAGCCCCATCGGGTCGGTGCTGTTCACTGGATCGTTGCCTGCATAGCGACGCAGATTCGCGTCTCCACCCCAGAAGGCGATCGGATCCTCGCTCACAAATCGCCCTGCCTTCGGATCGTAATAGCGAGCTCGGTTGTAGTAGAGCCCTGTCGCATCATCCCATT
Organism: Pirellula sp.; assembly: GCA_040396935.1. Classification (GTDB taxonomy): domain Bacteria; phylum Planctomycetota; class Planctomycetia; order Pirellulales; family Pirellulaceae; genus JBKCUI01. Next base: position 30,809 of record JBBAXA010000053.1, on the reverse strand, counting down.
CGCGTCCGGTGAACTTGAAACGATCTCCTCGAGACGGGTTTGTTTCGCTGAGTATATTTCCATAGCTGTCGTAGCTCACCTGGCTGACGATCGCTCCTGTATTGTCAGCGATGTGGGTCATGCTGCCGAGGCGATCCACGAGATACCACGACACCCCTTCGCTAGGACGATAGCGAGACAACAACTCGTCCGTCTGGCTTCCCGGCATATAGCGGGCGACTAGATTTCCCGCTCCATCGAAGTCGGCCCACGGGGATTGCCCGACATAAACGGTCGACAACGTGGCTCCATTGCTTTCGATGGAAATACGACGGTTCAACGGGTCGTATCCGTACTGGATGATCTGGAGTGTCGCCCCCGCAGCGCTTCGCAACTCCGCACGCGTCATCCGATTGCGATAGTCGTAGGAATAAAGCCACTTTTCATTGCTGCTCAAACGCAGCTTCTCGACCAGGTTCCCCTCGTTGTCATAGGCATAGCGGAAGGTTCCATCTTCCAGCAGCCGATTTCCTGGTCCCAGTACCACGCCCGCCCCGACTCGATTGCCATTCGCATCGTACTGGTAGGTTTCGACCCGAGCGCCTTCCTTGTCGACCGACTTGAGCTGGCCCGCTTGATCGTATTGGTATTGCTTGTTGCCCGACGATCCCGATTCGTTGGTGAGTTGGAACAGCGGATCGTATGCATAGTCGAAGTCCACGAGGATTGCATTGAGCGCATTGAAGTGAGTCAGGTCGGTCAGCTGGCCTTGAGCGTTGTAAAGCCAGCGCGTCGAGCCCACCTTTTGGTTCCCCGCAAGATCTGCAAATCGGACCTCGGACGTCTTTTGACCTCGCGGACTGTAGGTGAAATCGACGCGCATGGGATCCGTCCCACCCCCGTGCATCCGGATGGAACCGACTTGCTCCCGAGAGTCCAAGGCTCGGGAAAACACGGTTCCGAAGCTGTCGGTCACTTGCTCTGCATTCCCCATCGAATCGAACGTCGCGGTCCATTGCAACCGAGGGATCCCCAACGTACCGGCATTGTCCTGGGACACCCTGCGATTCAACGTGTCGTACGTGAATTGCAGCGAGCTTCGTCGATCCGTTGCCGTAAGCAGATTCCCCATGGCATCAAACGTGGCGACCAATTGGTTGAGCGTGGTTGCTCCGGACAGCCATGTCTCGGATGTCAATCGTCGAGCCGCATCATACGCGTAACGTGTTTCTCGCCCGTTTCGGTCGATACGGAAAACCAGATTGCCGACCCCGTCGTAGCCGAACACGATGGCATGCGACAGGGGATCGATACGCCGGAGCAAACGATTCAGCCCGTCGTATTCCATCCGAGTCGTGTTGCCGGTGGGATCCGTGAATGCGACCTCATTGCCAACGGCATCGTAGACCTTGCGAATGATGCGCCCTTCGGTTGTCGAGATCGATTTGACGCGATTTAAAGCATCCAGTTCAAAGTTGCTCGTTTGTCCGAGCTCATTCCGAAACCGAACCGTATTGCCGAACGCATCGAGCACGCGATGGGTCGTGTTTCCCTTGGAGTCGCGGGTGCTGATTCCTCGATTCGCGGCATCGTAAAACAGCTCGGTAGTGTCCCCTTGCTCATCGGTAACACGAACCCGATTCCCGACGTCGTCAAAGGCTTGGCGACGAACGAAACCTGCAGGATCGGTCGCCTTGACCAAGCGATCGCGGTCGTCGTATTCAAACGATGAGACCCGACCCTTGGGATCTGTCACGGCAACCACATTGCCCTCGGCGTCGTAGGCGATGCCCGAGGTGTTCCCCTGCGCATCGACCACCCTGACTAAACGCTTCAATCCATCGTAATAAAACTGAGTGGTGTTGCCGTTGGCGTCGGTCGCGTGGGTGTTGTTGCCAACGGAATCGTAGGTGTAGGTGGTTGTCCCACCCAGCGGATCGGAATAGCTGAGCAGTCGACCCAGCGCGTCGTATCGATAGATCCAGCGATGTTGAAGCGCGTCAATCACGGCCGTTCGAAATCCAACCGCGTTGTATTCGTATCGCGTCGTATTGCCTAACGCATCGGTCTCGGATTCCAAGCGTCCCGTCCCGTTATAGACGTAGCGGGTCGTTCGCCCCAGCGGGTCGGTCGATGCGATCACTTGATTCCTGGCGTTGTACTCCATGGTTGCGATGCCCCCTGCCGGATCGATCTCGCGAATCCGCCTGCCGAGATCGTCGTATTCGTACTTCGTCGATCGACCCAAGGGATCGACGACTTCGACCAAGCGATCTCCTCGGTACTGGTATCGATACCTGCCTCCCATCGCATCGGTGGTAGCGACAGGGCGACCGATTGCATCGTATTCGTACGTCGTCGCATTACCATTTTCATCGACGGCGCGAATGACCTGTCCGAGATGGTTGTATTCGAATCGTTGAGTCGGCAGCCCGTTGGCAGCTGGCGCGTTGGCTGGTGCCGCGCCCGCGGTCGTCGTCACCGGAGGTTCGAATGTCACTCGCTCCGCTTTCAATCCGACCCCATAGGTCATCCGCAACGCTGCACCCTTGGCATCGACTGATTGGACGACACGTCCTTGACGATCGTAGGATGCGGTGGTGACGATCCCGAGGGCATTAACGACCTTGATCAAGTTTCCGGAGGAGTCATAGACCATCTCAATACTCCGCCCCAAAGGATCCTTGGTCGAAGTCATTTGACCCGCCTGGTTGAATTGGCTCGTATACGTTCCTCCGAGCGGATTAGTCACTGCAATCAAATTGCCTTGTGGGTCAAATGTTTGCGTGACAACATTGCCGGATTCGTCCGTCGTCTTGATCAAATTGTCCTGGGAGTCGTACTCCATCGATACAACACCGCTGGGGCGTTCCACGCGTCGCACATTGCCGCGGTCGTCGAAGAATACGATCGATTGGTTTCCTAACGGGTCGGTCGTTATCTCTTTTTGCTCGCTGACAAAGTATTGGTTCTGCAGTGAAGCACCCCCTGCGTTCGTTGAGGATGTCAGGCGCCCTTGGCTATCGAACTGCGCCGAGAACACCGTTTCGCCATTGGGATCGACGATCCTTCTCAGATAGTGGGCTGGAGTCGTGAAGTAGCTGTACTGGCGCGACAGTTCCATTGGATCGATGGTTTGGATCAGTTCGTTGGAAGCGTTGTAAACGTAGCGATAAACATTGCCAGCGGGATCGATGATTTTCGAGATTCTCCCTTGGGGATCGCGCAGGAATCGAATCGAGGGACCGCTGGAACTGAACACTCCGTCGGGACGGAACTCAATGCGATTTCCATTGCGGTCGGACGCATTGGCAAGACCTCCAAATTGCCCATACTCGTAGACGGTTCCATCCTTGGTGGTCAGGCGATACGATGACGGATTGAACGGTTCCCCGAAGAGGCTGCTGAAGAATGCATCGCCGATACGACGAAGTGGTAGGGAACCGACGTCGAGTTGATCCTGGACTCCTGGATCCGAAACGAAGCGCGGTAACCAGGAACCGCCCCCGAAGAGACTGAATTGAGGAGTCGGTCGGAACGTAAACCCAACGCGCTTGCCATCCGGTTTGGTCATGGTGACGCGCGTGCCGTCACGAAACGGAGTGGCCGCGTACGTGAACCCTTGATCCTCCAAGGCATTCACCGGAATCGACTCCCGAATTTGTGCGTCTTGCACCGAGAGCGTCCAACCAAACCCAAAGTCCCCCGATTCCGCCGCGTCCTGGGTGTTGTACGTGCGTCGTATCGAAATCGGAATCCCGCTCAGGGGAATGGTCAAGTCCGTGAACTCGAAGTTGTAAGAACCCAGCTTCAGTTGTCCATCCAGGCTCACCGGGATCACCTTGGTAGATACATTGCCGCTCAAATCCTGCGCCAGGATTCGGATCACGTATTCGTCATTGGACAGCACGGTGGGATCGAAAGTGGCCAATACTCGATCCACCGCCTGACTGTTGCCGGAAGCGAGAAGTCGATAATCGGAATCGTCCGATTCGGGCCGATGGATGTCCACCAAATCGGCTCGTCCATACTCGATGCGGTAGAACTGTAGTTGATCGTCGAGAATCGACCCATTGATATCGGTCAGATTGGTCACGGTCGCATTCGGCGCAGGCGCAGTGATCTGAATCGTCGGCCCTTGCGTGTCGGCGGGGTCAAAGATTCGCAAGATCGCTTCGTCCGTTCCTTCGTTACCCGAGGTGTCGACGGCGATCGCCCGCAGTGTTCTCAAGCCGGTCACGTCGCCTCGGATCGTTGCGGACCGATTCGCATCCAAGCCCAAGGGCTGGCCGTTCATCGTTAACTTCACATCCGCGATCCCCACATCGTCGCTCGCCTGGATCGCGATGACCGAGTACTCTCCCAATACCAAGGGGTTCGTGCTCAGCCTCAATTTGATTTTCGGAGCGATCGTGTCGGGCGCGACGGTCAACACAAAGTTCTGGGTTGCCGTGGCACCGAAGGCATCGGTAACTCGCAAGGACACAGGATTCGATGCGGCGACCCCCGGCGCGGTCTGCCATTGAATTCGGCCCAAGGAATCGATAGCCATCCCAACCGGATGAGTGACCAACTGGTACGACAACGCATCCCCTTCGGGATCGGAGGCCTGCACATCGTATCGATACGCTCCGCCGACAGACACTCCGGTGATCGGTGGCGATTGGATCGTGGGAGCTTGATTGATACGGACTAGGATCGCGAACCGCTGCAGACTGCGTCCCCCATCCGTATCTTGCACGGCAACCTGGACGAGATGGCTTCCGGCGTTGGAGAGTGATGGGGTCCACGTGATGAAGCCGCTAGCAGCATCGATCTGCATGCCCGAAGGAGAGGAAATCAAGGAGTAGGTGAGGGACCGGCCCTCGGGATCCACCGCCTGCACGTCGTATTGATACATCGCGTCGACACGAGCCCGGAAATTGGCGCGCGATGTGATGATTGGGTCGAGATTCCGGATCGTTTGAGTGACTCGCAGCGAAAAGGTCTGAGTCGATCGGTTCCCTCGTCCGTCAGCGACTTCGATGGTGACGCTAGCCATTCCAAGTTGACTGACCGCAGGCGTCCAACGGACGATGCCTCGGACCGAATCGATCGTCATGCCCGCAGGCCCCTGAACCAATCCGAACGTGAGTGGATTATTTTCTGGATCGACAGCTCGAATGCCGTAGACGAATCGCTCATCCACTACGGCTTCCGTGGGTGCTCGCGACAATATCAGAGGTGCAAGGTTAACCCCGGAAACAATCAATGAAAAACTTTGCTTCGCCTCCCAGCCCAGCGGATCCCTGGCTGAGACAACAAACCTTTGCAGACCGAGTTGCTCGAAAGATGGTGTCCAGCGCAATGTTCCGTATCGCTGATCGATCGACGCGCCGTGAGGTGCTTCCTCGAGGCGCCATTCCACGGGGTCGCCGTCTTCGTCGGTAGCTCTCACGTCATACCGAAACGATTCCCCCACCGTTGCCCGAAAGGCGGATGGAGGGGAAACAATTTCAGGAGCGGCGTGAATGGAGTTTGCTAAAACTTGCACCGAGAAACTTTGCTCAGTGACTCCGCCGCGACCATCCGCAATCCGTATCGCAACAGGATTCGATCCGACGTGCGCGATGGTCGGTGTCCACAGCAAGGTGCGCCTACCCGAATCCAAGCTCATTCCGGGAGGGGCTGTCAACATCGTGATAGTGATCGGGTCGCCATTGGGATCTTCGGCTGAGAGGACATAGACCCAGGGCTGACCGGCTGGAATACTCGATCGAGCCGTCGAATGAATGATCGGAGGCAGATTGGTCGCATTGCCAGCGACCTGGAGTGAAAAACGCTGTTCGGCGCGACCGCCTCGAGGATCCCGCGCTGCGAGAACGACCTCTGTTGGTCCCGGACTCGATGGCACCCAACTGACGACGGCATCCGCATCCGAATCGCTCAGTGGCACGATGGTCATGCCAGCAGGGGCGCGGACCAACTCCCACGCCAACGGATCGGCATCCGCATCCTGCGCATGGATTCGATACTCCCATGCGATTCCGACCGACGCACCACTCGGCGGCTGCGATGAGATCACGGGAGGGGTATTCATCGAATCGACTTCGATACGAAACGCTTGCAACGCGACTCCACCGCGACGATTCGAGACACGAATCACGACTTGCTGCGTGCCCGCTTGATCAGCGCGCGGAATCCAACCAAGCTGACCTGTCAGGGTGTCGATCACCATTCCCTCCGGTCCCAGCGGCAGATCGAATCGGAGCGGAGCACCATCGGGATCGCGGGCTCGAGCAGTGTAGCGCCATTTGGTACCGACAGATGCCACAGGAGACGGTTGGCTCACGAACACGGGGTCGTTGGGCACTCCGAGGCTTTTCCCACCGGAGACGAGAATCGCGAACGACTGACTGGCAATCCCGCCCCGGCCATCGGATACTTCCACCGTGACCGGCTCCGTTTCAAACGCTCCCGTTGTGACCGGCCACCGGACAAGCCCCGTCGACGGGTCGATCGTCATACCGATCGGCGATTCCCGCAAGGAGAAGGTCAGCGTATCTCCGAGTGTGTCGGTTGCTGTGACTTGATAAACATAGTTTGTATTGACGGCCGCTTGGACAACGGCTGAACTGGTGATGATCGGGTCATCGTTATCGAAGATGGTAAGCGAAACATTCTGCTCATCGCGCCCGCCTCGCGCATCCAGAACCTCGATCGCGAAATGAAACATGCCCGATTGATCTGGTGTCGGTGTCCAGCGGATCGATCCGCTCGACGAGATCGTCATTCCTGGAGGTGCCTGCAGCAGTCGATACGTTACGGGCTCGTTGTTCGGATCGATCGCGATCACTTGATGCGTGATCCCACTTCGGTTCATCGCAGAGGGCGGATCGCTCACGATCACCGGGGCACGGTTGCCAACGGGCGATACCACCAGGACAGAAAACCCCTGCTGGGCTGAACCACCGAGAGGATCGGAGACCTCGATGACGACGCGTTGGGTTCCCAGTTGCTCGACCGAGGGTTGCCAGTCCAACGCACCGTTCGATTGAATCGTCATCCCAAGGGGTGCGGCGAGCAAACGAAACGTCAGCGTGTCGCTATCTGCATCGACCGCCTTGGGCACGTACGGATAGGATGTCCCTACCTCAGCCAAGGCGATGGGGAGCGATGTGAAGAGAGGAGCACGATTCGCGGGTTTGGGTTGAGCCGTAAGGGAGAAGCGTTGAGTAGCGACCCCCAAGCGCGAGTCGAGAACTCGCACCTCGACGGAATGAACTCCCTGGTCTGCGGTGGTCGGCTGCCAGCGTATTTGTCCGTTAAGCTCGCCGATGGTCATGCCCGCCGGCGATTCCACCAACTCGAAGCGGATCGGATCCTGATTGGGATCACTTGCGAGTACGTCGTAGGCGTACGGTGATCCCACCTCCACCTCGACGATCGGAACGCTCCGAATCTCTGGCGGTGCGTTGAGCTTGCCATAGAACATCAGATCGTAGGTGAACTGGACTGTGTTCGGGTTGAAGAACTTCGTCGAAAGAAAACCGGTGGAGCTTCTTGGATTCAGCGATCCGCCCGTGACCATGCCGGTGAAGTCGTAATAGGGTATTCCCTCTGGGGTCACTCCATCCGCGTCGCGCACGAGGATCATGGGATCGCTGATGTTGGTGATGCCGACCAGGAGTGGCACATCGGTGGGAAATTGGCCGACATTCTCGATCGCGGTTTCAGCGACCAGAAGCTGCTTGCCTTGGTGGAGCGAAGATCTCGCATACTTTTCGCGAAAGCTCCCAGTCACGTTGGCGAACTGAGAGAAATCGAATTGAGCGGGATCGCGCTGCGTGCCCCGGACGGTGATGACCTGGGAAGCTGTTTGGCCGCTGGAATCGATCGCGGTGAATTCGAATTCATTGTCACCAGGCCCCACAAACAAGGTGACGAAAAAGTTGCCGGCTGCATCGACATCGGTGATCGGCGTGCCGTTGACGGTGATGAGGTCGATGGTTGCCAAAGGAAAATCGGCGATGGCTAGTCCCGTGGCGACGAGCGTCGTTCCTGCATTCACCGAACTGTTGTTGCGAGGGCTGGTAACCAAAATCTGTGGTACGACGGCACCAGGTATCCAATCCACGATCGAGTCATCCATGATTTCGCCCACCGAGGCAGTAACAATATCCCTCCCGTCGCGGAGCCCCGTATATCGGAACACCACCAAGCCGTTTTCATCCGAAAAACCAAAGCTCTTTTGCGCATTGGCACCCGCAACGTCAAAGTCGACTCGAATCCCCGCCAAGGGAGATCCAGTCGCGTCCGCAACGCGAGCGGTTAATGTGATCGCTTCGTTGACGGCCCGTTCCAAAACGGCGGGTGTCAAGTCGACCGAGTTGACCTTGGCAACCGGCGCGAGCGATTGCCCTCCGACATAGCCATAAGAATCGAACGCACCAAAACCGTAAACGAAGACGCCAAAGGGCAACGGCCCTGCCACTTCATAAACCCCTGGCGCGATGGGAACTTGAGCACCCAAGAAACCCGTCGATCCTATGGCGACAAACCGGTTGGTTTCCACCGCACTACCATTGATTTCGATCTGTCCTGCAGCCTCGGAGGGCACGACGAGGTTGATGTAGTTGCGATCGAATCGCTGGGCGTTGAGGATCGCACTTTGCACGGGTGTCGAAACCGTATAGTTCGAGAGGAACTGTTCGAAAGGTGGTACGATCATCATCAGCGGATCGCCGACAAAGCTTGGGTTGCCGCCAGGATCCGAGCGATAGTAATTCTGCGAATGGGCGTACTGTGCGACCAGGATCGGTTGGTTGGCAACGACATGTCCAGGGCCCGTAATGACTTGCTCGTGATACTCGCCGCGACGGAGGGTGGCTACGACAGTTCTGTTCACCGTCACTTGGGTTCCGTCGGCTTGAGCGAGAAATCGGAATCGGTCGCCGCGTTGCGAGTTTGTCGCTAACGGCATCGTGACAAACTCGCGTCCCCAAGTGTTCGTCGGGGGTAGTTGTTCCACCAAATGATCGGCAGCAAAGAACTGACTCGGAACGAACGAAGCTCGATTCCCCCCAAAGACCGCGATCGGTTTGGTGCTGGTGATGATCGAACCAGTGAGATCCGAGGCTCGACCGGAAACACCACCAGCTAGATCGCGCATCAAATAGGTCTCACCTCGATCGAGGGTGACGGTATGCGTCGGAATCCTGAACTCGGACTTCAGCACGTTCAGGTAAACTAGTTTCCCCGTGGGCGCATCGAAGGAATACGTCTTCGTCTCGTTGATTCCAAGATCGAGTTGCACTCGTTGATTGAATCCCGTAAGGGGCACGATGGGGCCCGCCGTTCGAGTCGCGCGGAATCGAAACGTGAGCGAACTGCTGTTGAGTCGTCCGCTCAGCGCAAGGTAGTGCGTACCTGTGCTCAGAATCTTGGCGGTGAATCCGAGACCGTCATTGCTGCCAGCGCGAAACTGGGAAACTGGCCCCCGGATGTCCCAATCCAGGGGCGTTGACGTCGTTTCTAAGGAATCGATCCTAATGGTATCCCCGGCCGACGCGTCGAACCGGTAGACCTGGGCAGCGTGACCTGGGCTGAGCGTGATTTCTAAATCGGTATTGAAGGGCAATGTAGGTGAGACTGCGAGGTTGTCGATCCGGAAGCGGAATCCGGAAGCGATTGCACGCCTGCTTTGAATCGATACGACATACTCGCCGGACTCGGGTACCACGATCATTCCTGGTCCTGGAGGTCCTGAATCGACCGCTTGGAAACCCGAATCAAAAAGAACTCTGCCACCGGCGCTGGCGATTCGATAGTTGACATCGCTGCTGAACGGGAGCAGATTGTCGAATCGAATACGCGCCCCGGCTTGGAGGCCGATACGGTACAGGAATTGGCCTTTCGATGGGACGATTCCTGCGGCTTCCTCACCGAACGCGAGACTCGGAGCGCTTGCGAGTTTATTGATGACGAAACCGAACTCCTGGGGAACCGATGCGTCGCTCTGGAACAGAAGGTAGTGTCGTCCCGATCGCATGACACGGCCTAGACCATCTGCGTCGTCAACGCCGGTTGCTCCAAAGATTCCCTTGGATAGGATCGGGTTCAACCCTTCGTCGTAGATCCCATAAAGGAATGATCCCGAACGACCATCGAAGAGCAATTGGTCGCCAGTCGCTGCGTCGACGGTGTACAGCACCGCTTCTCGCTGCGTCGGGAAATTCCCGTTGACCAGCGTGCCAAACGAAATCGGCGTGCCAAAGGTATCCAAGTCGAGAACACGGAAACGGTAGCTGCCAGAGTCGGTCGATGCATTACCCCGAACCGATATACGGTAGGTGCCCGACTGGGGCAAGAAGGCAGGCCCGAATCGGGGAATGTCTTGGGTGTCGTTCGCAAACCCAAATCCGGTGAACAAACGAGTCCCGTCAGGCCCTTTCAATTCCACGTTGAGATTCGAGGATTGGGTATTCAAGGCATCGACCAGGATTCGCGTTCCCGCAGGGGCATCGAATGTGTAGGTCGCTTCCCCTCCAGCCGAGATGGTCAGCGTTTGCTCGGCGTTCATTCCACTCTTGGTTACTGAAGGATCGGAAACGAGCCTTGGCGCGATCGTGACATCTCCCCCTTCGGCCGGGGTCAATGCACCGACCAACAGGAAGTACTCGCCGTCGAACAGCAATCGCCCAGAAAACCGATTTCCCGTTTGCTCGAGCGGAACCGCACGGCCAGCTGAGTCAACCACTTGATAGGTTGTTCGAAACGGTGGGGAGATATTTTGGATTTCCATTTCGAATGTTTGAGCCGCTGACCCATTGAATCGAACTGCCGTTTGTCTTCCCGATGCGACGTTGATTTCGGTTGAAACGCCAAGCAGAAGCGATGGGGACGATCTCAAATCGAGCATCCGAAATGCGAATGAGGAGGGTCTAAAGACCGAACCGTCTAAGACGACGTAATAGGTACCCGTCTCAGGCGCGACGAAGATTTGTTCGTCGGGTGCCGAAGTCACCAAGATCTGTTGCCCTCCAGGCCCATACACCGTGCAGAGGACATTCCGATCCTGGCTGAGCGCATCATAGTAAATGACCTGACCCGCGATGGCGCTTAAGCGATAGACTTCGGCCATCCCTCCTGGACTGGATTCGCCGCTAACATTCGAGCCAAACGCAATTGTCGGTGCCGCTTGCATGTCCATCAATCGGAACCCGAAATCAAACGCGGCCGTGTGCTCTCCGATAATGAGCACATAGTACTTGCCTGTTTCCCGAATCTGCCAAGCACCAAACCGATTGGCAAGCGAATCACTGTCGCTCTGCGCATCGAGAATTGCACGCTCGCCGCTGGGTGACAGCAACTGCACACTGACCGAGGGCGCAGGAAATCCCGGAAAGATCGCGTCGTAATAGAGGTGTTGGCCTGCAACAACATCGAACGCATAGACCTTGGCTTCCCGACCGGTTGGAAAGGATGCCGTCACCTTTTCATTGAGATTCGCATTGATCGCTGCAGACGCGATATCGATGAGCTCAAAGTGATACTCGCCTGCATATCCCTCGAATGGCGGAGTCACGACGAGGGAACCCGTTCCTTCGGGGTCGGTCCCAAACGGGCCGATGTCTTGGCCGTCGCTGTTACCCAGGCTGAATTCGGATGTTCCGTTGGGCCGAAAGACGCGTGCTTGATTAGCTCGCGTAGCACCCGAATACGGTCCAGTCGCCGTGGTGACTTGCGTATCGTCCTGGGTTGCAACCACCAGATATTGCGTTCCTTCGACCGATGAGATCGACGCGAAGGTGTTTTCGTATCCGAGGTTGATATACTCCGTCCCGAGAGATGGGACCGGCAGAGCCAGGAATGCATCCGATGTGCTGACCGCAAGATTGAGGCCATAAACGGTGATCGGTTCATGTGCCACCACGTGAATCCCGCGCCGTCCAATGCGCGCGATCCGTTCGGCTTCCACGTCGTAATCGCTATCGTCGTCGTTGGTGCCGTCGCCGATGTCCTGGCTCGGCAACTCGACAACCGTTACCGCCCCTGGATTGACCACAAATGCGCGGCGAAAGGGTTGCGTCGTCGATGGATCGATCAACCCAGGAATCGTGACCTCGCCCGTAGTAGCGATTTCGCCGGACAGATAGAGGACCTTGTGAGGTTGATTGGAACCCTCGTAAAGATTGTCCGGAAAACCGACCCAGAATTCCTTGCCTCGCGAATCGATGATCGACGACGACGGAGGTGCCCCCTGTGACCCCACGTTCGACATGCCACCTCCTGCCGAGTTCAAAACGCCTGCTTGGGATGAATTGCGAATTGAGACAGGTCTTCCCGGAACCGATCCAAACGGGGGATGAATGAATGAGTCATTCGATGGAGTGCTCCGAGCATTCGTGCTGCTGCCTTGTTCAGACTGCGGAGTTGAGAACATCCCACTGCCGAAGGCCAGGAGTGGACCTGGTGGAGGTGGAATCGATTCGAATCGAAGTGATTTGATGGTGACGGCGGATGTGGAGTCGCCATCGTTGTTGATCAACCGCAGAACGAGTTTCGCCTTGGTACCGGGTAAGACGTCGACCAGAGACAGCGAGACCTCGTTGTTCGTAGCGAGAACATCCGCCGTGTTCGACGCTCTCAATCCTTCGGTGATATTGAAGTAGGAATCGCGATCCGTCGCGAGGGTCCGAACCAATGGGCGATCTCTGTCATCAAGCAATGCAGCTTCGAACGCATCGCGCATGCGCCCGTTGCTTAAGGTGTCGAACAGTAGCGATTGATACTCGAAGGTTAAGGTGTTCTTGCCTGCTGGAATGACGAGCTCGGAGGTGAGCGTCGTCGAAAGAGAGTTTCCTTCGATGAGTCTTGGCAGACAGCCATCCGATCGATATTTTCCGGCACTGCTGCCGGCTCCCCCGCGCTGGTCAAATTTCCAACTTGGGCCGCTGCTATTGCCATTGATCGCATTGATGACCGCCAAGACATCGAGGGGAGTCACCTGGTTATCGCAATCGACATCGACGTAGGGTGGGGGAGAGATTCCGCTCGACCCCGCGGGTGGGAGTTGACTGCTATTGTTGTTCGGTCGAATTTTGGGACCGTTGATTTCGTTGATGATCGAAAGAACGTCGAGCGGGTCCACCGATTGAAGCTCGTCCCCTGTCGTGTTGAGAGGTTGTAGGACGTTGTGCCAATCCGAAATAAGCAGACGTCGATCCTCCAACTGTTCCCACCGCAGGCTGCGTCTCCTGATCGATTTCTGCGGCCCGCGGTGAAGTGACTCACGCAGCAGACGCAGCAATCGGTTCCGACGTTGGTGACTGGACATGCACTCCATCCTCGAAAAAAGTTGGGGGCGCCAACGGAATTGGGGGCGTCTCCGGACGCTGGCAAAAGAACAAGTGCCCCTGGCAGTCAATCCTTTCAGCGAAAAGCCTCTTTTCCGCGAAAACATTGGCGGAAACTCAAGCAATTTTTCAACGCGCGAGCTGCTGCAGAAGCAAATCGAATCGCGGATCCGACCGGAGACTTGCCAAGTCGGCGTCCACCGTCAACTGATTGCGATGAACTTCTTGTTTCAGGAACTCCAGGGTTGCCGGACGATTCAACGATTCAAAGGCGGAATTGCGGAATCGCAGCGACTCCGTTTCAGTCCCTGCTTGATCGGCGAGTAGGTTGAAAAGACACGCTAGGTCATAAAGGAACGGACCATCGAGCCCGTTTAAATCCACAGTCTGTTGAGCGATCTCCACTGCGGGTTGCGCCGCTCCGCTTCGAAGGGATGCGAACGCGAGACGCAACTTCAGCCAAGGGACATCCTCCTTGGGAGCCAGTTCGATCGCTTTCCGCCACATATCGGCGGCTTCGCTGTGGCGAGCGAGTGCTTCGAAACTTTGCGCATGCGCGCCGCAAGCGTTGTACGCGTACGACTGATAGTCGGATCGGGATGGATTTTGCCGAGAGGCGTCCAACAATAGGCTAACGGCTCGATCTGTGTAGACCAACGCTTTTTCAGGCGCGGCCGGCCGCAAAATGTTGCTGTAGTTCATGCACGCTACGCCCGCCTGAACGCGATAGGAGATCTCCTCGGATGATTGTGCCAGAAGCTCCTCAAAGGTTTCGCATGCCTGCTCAAAACTCTTGGCAGCTTCGTCTGCTCGACTGTTAGCCAGCAGCGTGGACCCCATGAGGGAATGCCCCGCGGCTACGAGAAACGCATGTTGTCGTCTTGGATGTTCTGCCTGCAGTCGCTCCGCAACGTCCAGCCCCCGCCGGGCCATCTCGATCGCTTCGCTATGGTTCTGCATGGAGATCAAGCTCGACGCATGCGTTTGGTAGGAGCGCGCGAGTGCCTCGCGATGCTCCAGCACGGCAGGATATCGAGCGACCAACAACTCCCGAATGGCGTAGCATTCGTTCATGTGCTGCATGGCGTCGGCGAAATCGCCTCGCTGATACTCAAGATTCGCAAGCGCGGACAAGCACTCGGCCAACGATGTTTGATACTCGTACACGCCATCGTGATCGATGACCAATTTGCGAAAGACGCTCAGCGCCTCAGCGATGCTTTCCTCTGCTTGTTCGATGCGGTGGGTGTTCATGTACAGCAAGCCGAGGTTATGCGTGGATTGTCCGAGCGTCAGCCGCAATGAGGGATCCGCGGGTGACTCCGACAAAGCCGATTGCGTCAACTCGCGAACCTCCTCAAGCATTGTTTCCTTTTGATCCACCTCCTGAAACGAAGACAATTGGTTGATCGCTTGCACAAGACTCTGTCGACATGCAGGATAGGTATCGCGAATCGGCCGCAGCAAATCCAAAGCCGATTGAAATTCCTTGGGATCCTTGGTTACTCGACCAAGATTCACATGCGAAATAGCTAGGCCGTGGATCAAGGCAGGCTGATCGGGAACGTCTCGGACCAAACGCTGTTGGATAATGATCGCTCTCGAGAGATTATCGCGAGCGAGGTCGGTTTGACCAAGTAGCGTGCGGATTCGACCCAGTTTGGACAACGCGTCTGCCTGCTGCTCGAGGACCGCGAGATTTGGATTGCCGGTCGAGGGCGAGTCGGTTTGAGATTGATACTCGGCTAACTTCTCGTAGAGCCGGACCGCGTCGGCGAGCATGTCCGCGCGGACCCGTTCCATGCCGGGTTGATTCGCCAATTGATCGAAACCGACACGCTCCAGCGTCTTGTCGACCGCTTCGAGAGCCGTCTGGTAATTCTTCTCTGCGAGTTGGCTCGCGGACCGTTGCTCCCGGAGCGCTCGACTCAATCGCTGATTGAATACCAGGCTGCTTGCGAGCAAGGATGCGAGGGCAAGCAATGCGCATAATGCGAGGCTTGATTGAATCGGAAAACGCCTTGCCAGTTTCCAGAGACGGATCAGGTAAGGGGTGGGCTTGGCGAGAATCGCAAAGCCGTTTTGAAAGCGTTGCAAATCCTCCAGGAGATCCGCCGCGGACGCATAGCGATCGGTTGGGTTCTTGTCGATGCATTTCAGACAGATCGTCTCGAGATCGCGAGGGATCGAAGGTCGCAGGGCTCTGGGACGCACAGGGTCGGTGCTCCGGACTTGCTCCAAGACTTCCAACGCCGTCGAGCCTTCAAAAGGGGATCGACCGACCAAGGCTTCGTATAGGACCACCCCCAAGGAGTAAATGTCGGTCGTTTCGGTGATGGACTTGTGCGCCCCGGATGCTTGCTCTGGCGACATGTACTTGGGAGTCCCCATCAGGTGACCGGTCACGGTCTCTCCGTCCATCGCCGTGGTTTGCTTCGCTAATCCAAAGTCGACGATCTTGGGGTGGATCGACTGCGATGGTTCGCCGAGTGCTGCGGTCGAGGGGGACGGTTCCGCCTCGATGAGAATGTTCGAAGGCTTCAGATCCCGGTGGATGATGCCGCGGGCATGGGCGTGGCCGACCGCATCGGCCAGTTGAATTAGCAATTGCGTTGCCTTCTGAGGATCCATGGGGCCATCCACGAGAAGCTCGGCCAGCGTGAGACCATGCACGACTTCCATTGCGATGTAGGGTGTCCCATCCTGTTCGCCTACGTCGAAGACCTGAGCAATGTTGGGGTGGCGAAGGGTCGCGATGACCTGGGCCTCTCGGCGAAATCGCGACAGTTCCTCGGGATGCGCGTCAGGACCTCGATGGATCATCTTGAGAGCGACATCCCTACCCAAAGCGGTTTGTCGCGCCAGGTAGACGACTCCCATTCCCCCACGAGCCAATTCGCTGACGATATCGTAACCCGCGACCAATCGAAGCGAGGGGCGTGTGGACTCCGGTACCGACCGGAGCAGTTGGACCAGCGTGTCTTCCGGCAGCGTCTCCATCCATGTGGTGCATGAATCGCAATGCGCCAGGTGTTCAGCTATTTGGTTGAGTGCCTCATCCGACAGATTTCCGGCGGAGAATGCTCGTATCTGATCTTGCGTGGGGTGTTTTTGCCCAGGCTCGGCAGGCTCAGTGGTTTCCGTTCGAGTTTCCATCCATACGCTCCGACGAATGCGTGACGTGTTGGCCCTACTCGGTAGTGCGTAGGGATTCCATTCCTTTCATTCCCGGGAAAAAATTATTCCAATTCGATCATTCCACGCGCCTCGTCCCGGAGCGCCTTGAGGACTCGAGATTTCGCGATCAGTGCCGCATTCACCGTGATGCCAAGCATGGAAGCGGTTTCGCTGGCGCGATACCCCTGGAGGACCTGCAAACGAAAAGCTTCCCAACTCGTCGCGGTGAATCGATGCTCGACGAGTTCCAGCAATCGCTTGGCAACGTGGACATCATGCTCCAACTCCCACATCACGTTGGGATCGCTGTTGGGATCCTCCATCAAGGCAAATAAAGTATCCATGTTTGGAGAGGCATGCATGCGATGCGATCGCCAAAACCATTTCAATCGATTCACGATCATGATGCGAAGCCAGCGGCGGAAAGCGCCCGTATGTCCGTTGTGGCGAAACTGGGGGATCTCGCGGAAGACCGTTTGAAAAACGTCCTGAGTTAAATCGTCTAGGTCACTGCCGCTGACTCCGTACCTTGCCAGCCACCGCTTCAGCAATGGCGAGTAGATTGCGTGTAACCGGTCCCAATCCGCGTCGCTGGACCGGTCGCTCAATCTTTCCAGTAGGCTCAGGGAAGTGTCAAAGCTCATGGGGAGATAGTCGCCAACTTCTTTAGATCAATCACACCGAGTTCTATTCTATCCTCTGGCTGAGTTCAGCTCGAACGAATCACCCTTCATCGCGATCGGCACCGAGCCTGCTGCTTCGGAACTTCTGCCCAGATGCCTCTGGCTGTTACCTAGAGGCTCAGCGCTGCGGGAATGACGGAAAGTCGCTTTGAACGGGTAAGGATATCGGAAAATCACGGGCCCCAATCCTCTCGATCTATCGATAAGCCCTCAATGAACGCGACCCAGTTTGAGCCGGTCGACTCCGTCTGTAAGGCCAAATCAATTCAAATACGATCTTTCGATCTCTCGCCTGGTCAGCATCCTGTACCAAGCCTCCTCCGCTTGAACGCTCCCTTCCGAGAGTCACCTCCCGTCATAGGTTAGCATCGCTGGGCAAAACAAAGGGAGCTCGATACTCGCGTCCGATCAACGCATTGGCCATCGAGTCGACGAATGGTGCTTGCTCGCGACGAATTTGCAACCGCCGGCCTAAGGTCAATCGCTGCTTATCAAGATCCACTTCATTTTCCTTCAAATGCGATACCATTTTCATGTAAGTCGTCATCACTTCTGGATGTAGCATCGCTCGATCAATCGCTTGCTCGATCTCTCCAGGCCCCGCGGTTTCCCCAAGCCGATGCGAAATGTTGCCTACATGGCATAGAGCCGTAGATTGGTGCCCTTGAGCAATCTCTGCATTCAACTCTTCGGAGCGTCCAGAACGCGCGGCTTCGATAAAATTCGCGAAATGATTTTCCGTGGGTCCTTTGAATGTCTGGACTAAATTGCCGGAGGGATCGAATAGCGAGGTCCCGGCGATGAAACCTTCCGTGCCGTAGAGGATCCAACCTCCTTTGAATTTCTCGCTGAACGGGCCCGATTTCAAACCGCGGACTTCCTGGATGATCGTTTGCTTTTCAAACGTGTGCACGACCATCTGGGTATTGGGGGTTTCACCCGCATCCTCGTACCCTAATCGACCACCGATACTCCAAACGCTATCCCCATAACCATTCAGCCCGAGCATCCAGCGAACCAAATCGACATAGTGGATGTTGTTGTTACCAAGCTCGCCATTCCCAGTATCCCACACCCAATGCCAATCGTAGTGCAACTGCGGTCGTGTGAGGACTTGCTGGCTGGCTGGCCCAAGCCACAAGTTGTGATCGATATTGGAGGGAATCGGGTACGTTCCTCGAGGACCGATCGAACCACGTTTCCCATAGATGATTGTGCGGGCCAATGAGACCTCACCGAGTTTGCCTGCCCGAAGGTAATCGACAATGGCGGCGTGTGCACCAACACTCCGATTCTGAGTACCAGCCTGACATATGCGTCCCAGCTTCCGCGCCGCTTGAACCATCCGCTCTCCTTCCTCGATGGTGTTGCTGACCGGCTTTTCTACATAGACATCCTTCCCACTCTGCATGGCCCAAATCGCCGCTAACGCATGCCAATGGTTGGGGGCGGCAATGGAAACCGTCTTGATGCTCTTATCATCGAAGATTCGCCGCATGTCTTGGATAGCTTGCGGCCGATAGCCTTTCTCTTTCTCGACCTGCGTAGCCAACTCCTCTGCCAAATCTCGATCGGGGTCGCAAACATAAGCCACTCGCACCCCAGGAATACGTCCAAACTCTTGGGCGTGGACCCGACCTCGAATTCGACAACCGATCACCGCATGTGGCCAATCATCCGTTGCCGTTGACTGATCTGCCTCTACCGCCAAGCTGGTTTGGCCTTGCAAAGCGCAGGCAGCTGCAGTCGCAAGCATCGTCTCTTCTAGAAATTTCCGCCGCGTGGGTACTCGTATCATTTGATTGTCTGCTCCGAAGCTTCATTCATTGACTTAGCGTACAGCCTTGCGGTCATGGATCTCGCCGCGATAGCCCACGATTATCATAGCCTACGTTCCACCGTTGAGGGGGACTGCAGCCGTGCCCTGACACGACTCGATCGAAAAGGGATTCCCAACCAGCATTCCATTCGCAAATCGATCGGCCGGATCAGCCAGCAGTTGCGCGTAAGGACTCGCGATCATTTCACCAAGCCAGCAGTTGAATAAGGCAGCCGATTGGTGGGGGCCGAACGATGCTACATAAGACATTTTCGTCAGTCATGTTTCTTGATGTATATTGAACGGAATACATGCGATTTATTCCTGTCGATGGAGACTAAATCAAAATGAGTAGCGCGGAAAAATCGACCTATCACAGCGTTGAGGAATACCTCGCAATCGAGGAGCAGGCCCAGACCAAAAGCGAGTACATCGACGGCTGGATCCGGGCGATGACCGGAGCGACCAATCGACACAATTGCGTGAAAATAAATTGTCTTGTTCACTTGGTGAACCAATTAAGAGGACAACCTTGCCGCCCCTTCGATTCAGATACCAAAGTCCGAATCGACCGCGAGGGACTAAGACGCTTCTACTACCCGGACGTCCAAGTAGTCTGCCAATCGAATGACCCCCTATCGGTCTTTCAAGATCACCCCGTGTTGATCATCGAAGTCCTCTCCCCATCGACGCGGCGCTACGATCTGGATGAGAAGATGGCTGCCTACCTGAACATCCATTCGCTCGAGTGCTATATCGCGATCGAGCAGCATCAGCCGATCGCAGTCGTCATGCGACGGTCCACGGGTGGCTTTCTGCGGCAGACA
Source organism: Pirellula sp. (assembly GCA_040396935.1). Classification (GTDB taxonomy): domain Bacteria; phylum Planctomycetota; class Planctomycetia; order Pirellulales; family Pirellulaceae; genus JBKCUI01. Next base: position 10,987 of record JBBAXA010000053.1, on the reverse strand, counting down.
GTCCACGGGATCGAGGCGAAGATTGATTTGCCTTTCCTAGGTTGCACGTTACCGATGCAGCAGATCTACGACGGGATCGAGTTCACCGCCGAATGCGTGCAGGAGCCAGATCCGGAATACGAGTTGAGCGAGGGACCTTAGAAACTGAGCAAAGCTGAGAGACTTCAGCCTGTTTCAACAATATCAACAATTTCTTTTTAAGACCGTTTTTATCAGAGCGATCCATCGGCCTTGCCAGCCCTCATCGAAGTTCATGCCGCGATGGGATGATCGCGTTTTTCAGGTTCCTTCTTCTATCTGACCGGATACCGTTCCTGGTATCTCGTACTCTCTGGCTTGATTTCTCTCTGACTCGATTTCCGACCTTGGCAGTTGGGATTTCAACCGGTTACCAGATCGGAAGCCATCGATCTTCCGGCAAAGGCGAATCTTTCGCTGAGATAACCATCTCGGGAGCCCGTGGCCCGACGTTGATGAACGATCATCTCGGCTGCTATTGCAAATACGTGCACCTAAGTTTTGCGTATTTCCCTTCGAGCCACTCAAAAAATTGCAGCAGCCATACCCTGCTGACCGGTCAAGCAGTAACGCTCAATAGAGCGAATCCTCGTTGGACCGAACATAGATCGCACTTGACATACTCGATGTTGAAACGACAAGAACGGGATGAATCGATCGAGTCTGAGATTGCTGAAAACGGATTGGAAGGGGTCAGCCATACCGAACATCGCATCCTGATCCTTGCCATAAACCAAAACACCAACACTTCCTTTTACAGGCCCGACAGAAAAAAGCGCCCGAAATCAAGGCTGGTACTCGAACGCTAGCTCTCCAATCGAGGTATTGAAGAGAATCTCTAAAATCTCTGGAAATCGGCCTCAACTCTTTATCGACAGAGGCGGTAGCGACAGAGATTCTGTGGCGATCCCCCACATTGCCACTTCCTGACCATTCTCCCAGCGCCTCACCTGCCTGATTGCTTCGGGTCACCTACCGAAACACAGGGTGCAGAACGATTCCGCACTCTCGATGAAGTCCTAGGATCGGAGGCAAAATGGATCCATCGGTGATGGGCTCCCTTTCCCGGATTCGTCGGAGCCCGCTTCTAGGCCGCCATCGCGACGACTCCCACCCTGCAGCTTTTGGCCTTTCGGAAAAGCCGCAGATTTGTACACTTTTGCTCAGATTTACAAGAGAATTATCGGTCCTTCCCGCCGTGTTGGCGGACCTATCAGACCGATATGGACTGTTTCCTTTGATGCGTTTTGGGAAAAATCAAATCGCACAACGCTGAGTGAAGTATGGACCTTACAAAATTACGAAACATCGGTATCAGTGCACACATCGACTCTGGAAAAACAACCCTCAGCGAGCGAGTTCTCTTCTACGCCGGACGAATTCATAAGATTGAGGAAGTCAAGGGGGATGGCGACGGTGCCACGATGGACTACATGGAGCTGGAAAAGGAACGTGGCATCACGATTACCAGCGCCGCTACTCAGCTTCGTTGGAAAGACTACGTCATCAACTTGATCGACACTCCTGGCCACGTCGACTTCACCATCGAAGTCGAGCGTTCGCTGCGAGTGCTCGACGGCGCTGTCTTAGTACTTTGCTCCGTAGGTGGCGTTCAAAGCCAGTCGCTTACCGTCGATCGTCAGATGCGTCGATACGGGGTTCCTAGGCTGGCGTTTGTCAACAAGATGGACCGAACGGGCGCCGATGCTTATCGTGTCGCTCAGCAAGTTCGCGACAAGCTGAACGCCGACGCGATCATGATGCAGATCCCGATCGGTGCTGGGGAAACATTTGAAGGGGTCATCGATCTCGTCACCATGAAGGCTTACTACTTCGATGGGAAAGACGGCGAGGATGTCCGCGAAGAAGAAATACCTGCGAATTACAAAGACAAAGCGGCAGAGATGCGGCAGAAAATGCTGGAGTCTTTGTCCATGTACAGCGATGAAATGATGGAACTGCTTCTCAGTGAAGAAGAGGTTCCTAATGATTTGGTTTACAGCGTCTGCAAGCAGGCTACCCAGCAGCAACGTATCACCCCGGTTTTCTGTGGAAGCGCCTACAAGAACAAGGGAGTGCAGCTCCTTTTGGACGCCGTCTTGAAATACCTACCCAGCCCGCTGGAGAGAGACATCAAGGCGAGGAAGGTTGGGGACGAGACAACCAAGCTGGACCTGAAGCCGGATCCAAATCTCCCGTTCGTCGGAATGGCCTTCAAAATCGTAGAAGATCCGTTCGGACAATTGACGTTCATGCGAATCTATCAGGGCAAGATCGAAAAGGGCGAAATGTACGTCAATCAACGTACAGGCAAAAAGGAGCGTTTTAGTCGAATCGTCCGGATGCACGCCGACAAACGAGAGGAAATCGATACGGCTGAAGCAGGTGACATCGTAGCGATTATGGGTATTGATTGTGCGAGCGGGGAAACCTATTCGAACGACCGCGACTACTGCACCCTCGAGAGCATGTATGTGCCTGAGCCTGTGATCAAGGTTGCGGTCACCCCAGCCAGTCGCGCCGATGCGGACAAGATGAGCAAGGCTCTCAACCGATTCCGAAAAGAAGACCCGACCTTCCAGGTCTACAACGACGAAGAAACCAGCGAGACAATCATCTGCGGGATGGGAGAATTGCACCTCGATATCTATGTAGAACGGATGCGTCGGGAATACAAAGTCGAGGTTCAGGTCGGAGCTCCCAAGGTGAGCTATCGTGAAGCTCCCGGTGTCGCACAAGAGTTCAATTACAAGCACAAGAAACAGACGGGTGGTTCAGGCCAATTCGCTCACATCGTGGGCAAATTGACACCGATCGATCCCGAGGGTGAGAAAACGTTCGTATTCGAAGACCACATCACTGGAGGACGGATTCCCAAGCAATTCATTCCGCCGGTCGAAAAAGGATTCAGAGATTCGATGGTTAGGGGCCCTCTCGCGGACTTCCCCGTCGTAGGCGTCCAAATCGATTTGAACGACGGTAGTTACCACGATGTGGATTCCAGTGAGCGTGCGTTCTACATCGCAGCCTGTGATTGCTTCCGCGAAACCATGAGAGCATCGTCTCCCGTTCTGCTCGAACCGATCATGCGATGCGATGTCGAATGCCCCGAGAATGATCAAGGGTCTGTGGTGGGAGACATTATCTCTCGTCGTGGTTTGGTCACACAAACCGACACACGAGATAAAATTTCCTACATCACAGCGGAAGTTCCCCTGGCGAACACCTTTGGTTACGCAACCGATTTGAGAAGCATGACTAAAGGCCAGGGAACGTTTTCAATGGAACTAGCCAAGTACTCTACTGTCCCACGCAGTTTACAGGATGACATTATCTCTGAGCGAAAGAAACAGCTCGCCGCACGAGCTTGATCGAATGGGGAAAAATGCCAAAGAGAAGGCTCGCAATCGCGAGCCTTTTTTTATGGAACCCGCATTTTTTGGAGCTCTCAGACTTTATTCGACTCCCCTCCGCAGCCAGAATCCAATAGAGCGTCGGGAGTAGTTGCTACAAAAAACCAAAGCGGGCGAAGGGATTCGAACCCTCGACTTTCAGCTTGGGAAGCTAACACTCTAGCCACTGAGTTACGCCCGCACTCCTGCCGAGTATAGAGTTTACACATATCTCGAACAAGTCACGAAGCCCAACAACGCACACTGTACGATAAGATCCTGCGGACGTATTCAAGTTCCGTCGACAGATTCGGCAAAGCAATCCTGGCCACAGATAGGGTAGAATTTCTTACCTAATCATCCAACCTCGGTGAGTCTTGAAAAATGCTTCGGAATTTTCTCTCGCTTCGCTCTCTTTTGCTTTTTTCGATTCCGGTCGCTGGGCTTGTTCCAACTCGTTGTGAAACCCAAACCGTGGAAGATCGCAATCGGATTGTATTGGTGGGCGACTCCACGGTAACGGAGGAATCTGGTTGGGGACTTGGCTTCCGAGAACTCGTTAATGAGAAAGCTGAACTCATCAATTTAGCCAAAAGCGGAAGAAGCTCCCGAAGCTACCGTGCTGAGGGCTGGTGGCAAAAATGCCTTGATGCAAAGCCTCATTTTGTCATCATCCAATTCGGTCACAACGATCAACCAGGAAAAGGACCGGAACGGGAATCAGATCCTCAAACGGCGTTTCGCGATCATCTGCGCTCCTATGTGGACGAAGCCATTCAGCACGGAATCAAGCCCGTACTCTTCTCTCCTTTGACAAGACGACGATGGACAGACGAAGGGAAGATTGTTCCCTCTTTAAGCGAGTACGCAGAGGCAACCATGGAAGTCGCCCGGGAAAAAGTCGTTTCCCGACTGGATCTGCACGCATTGAGTCTGTTTCAGTGTGAACAATTTGGCCCCACATCGTTTCGCGCGTTCGAACCGATGGATGAAAAAGGGGCTGATCATACCCATCTAAACCGAGAAGGAAGTCGAGCTGTCGCCCAATTGATCGTTCAGGAGCTTATGGTCGAAGTACCCGAACTAGCACGCTTGATGAACCAGCAACGACTCCGGGAGATGATCACTCCGAAACGCTATCAGACGGAGTTGAAGTTGGGAGATATGGAACTGGCCGAATCAAATGAAGGACTTTCGATCAGGCAGCGTGGGAGGCTGATACTCAAGTACAACAAGGTTTCGCCCAAAGCACCCTCTGGTATCGATGCCATTTTCGAAAGATCTGGATTTCTGCATCCCGTTGCATCGCCGAGCGGCGCGGTTGTGACGGCCGCCTTTCCCTACGACCATGCGCATCAACATGGAATTTTCTCTGCCTGGGTACAAACGCAATGGGAGAATCGAGCTATCGACTTCTGGAATCTGGCAGATAAAACCGGGCGTGTTTTGCACCAGCGAACGATCGATACTTTTGCTGAACGCGGACGTCTAGGATTTGTCGTGGATCTGTCGCATCGTGCGATGAATCCACCCGAGATCGACATTTTGAGGGAGCGATGGACCGTCACAGCAATTCCAACCAGTGGGGAGTACCACTGTTTCGAGATAGATTCCCTTCAAATGGCGACGACGTCCAAACCGCTCCTCATCAAAAAATATCATTACGGCGGCTTTGCGGTGCGAGGACCGGTCGAATGGTTGTTACCGAAGGATAGCGAATTGAAAAAGAAGGGGAGCGTCCAAGATGCTACCGAGGAGTTCACGGGAAACATCATAAACGAGCACGGAAGTGATCGAGTCCGAGGCAATCATGAACCGACACGCTGGGTCTCCTTGACTGGAAAAATCGATGGAAAAACGGCGACCCTATCCGTCCTGGGGCATCGGGATAATTATCGGTCGCCTCAACGTGCAAGATTGCATCCGACAAAACCGTACTTCGTATTCTCCCCATGTGTTGAGGACGAATTTACGATTGAGGAATCAAAACCGCTTCATTCCAGGTACCGCTACTTGATCACGGACGCGCCGCCGGACAATACCTGGCTAAAGCAACAGTGGGAAGCTTGGCATAGAGATACGAATTAACGGCCTGGCCATTTGGATCTGACACGGAGGTCTTTGTTTTGGTACCGATCCTCTGGCAGTGTTCAACTCCCAAGCAAACATGCGATCTGCATCGCCGCACCACTCGAGTGAACGGAGTTAGGGGTTACAACGAGGACAATTGCCTGGCTCGGCGGTTGTGCGTCCATCGCTTCTTGGATTCCGCTGTTCGAAATGACACTTAGGACAACACCAAACTTCATACCGCGCGAGTTCTGTGGGCGTCTGGCACCACTGACAAGGTAGCCCTCGTTCGATACGCGCGGATCCCCAGCCGGGGTTAGAGCAAACCGGGCAGGCTGTCGCTAATCGATTAGCGAGTTTTTGGGATGCCTCCCGTAGGACTTGCATACGAGTGGGGTTGTAGTTCGCTCGCATATCCGTTTCTACCCAAACACGTCGATCGGCAGAGTGGTTTCGTGAGATTACGAATGCTTCCTCCAAAGATTCGATGGTCTGAATACCTTTAAATAAAATGGGAGGATCGTTCCATTGATTGGGGCGAACGATCAGCGCATGCGATGGGAATTGAGAGTCCCGAGCGAACTCCGCCAGTTCTTCGAAATCACGCATCGACTTCGTCGCGTAATTTGTCTTGGTACTCACATGCATGATCTCGAGCTGGAATCCGCGTACTAAATCGATAAATACAAGCAACTCAAGGTCTGCTTTTAGATACGGGAGTGATGGGTGTGGTCCAAAACTCCCCTCGCTGGCGAGTCCCAGTTCTCCGCCATTCTCTCGAAGCCCCCAATCGCATTTGCGTTTGGCACACTCGATCGCCGTACCAATCCTTTCGATCTCGCCAGAGAACGTACCCAATGTGTCCGTGTCCAGAGCCAGTTCGAGCAGGGAAACCCCTAATTCTGTTTTCAGCGGGGGCGCAATCGCCTCAGCTTTGCGATGTTTCGAGGTGAGAATAATAGTCTGGTTTCGATAGATACCGTGATTCATGTTGAGCAGCTTATTCGATCCAATAGCCCGACGCCAATCGATAAACCTAACTGTTTTCGCACTCGATGCACCCGAAATCATCGAACTGGGCTGAGCCGAATTCTACTCCATCACTGCGAGAATCGTCTCTCCTATTCGAATCGTTTCCAGTCGGTGGAGAGTTGCGAATCTAAGGATCGAGCTCCAATCAAAGATCGCCCTAGTCTGAAAGATTCGTCATGCATTCAGGATAAAAATGGATGATCTTACTGTCGTGCAATTTGAAAAATGGCTTGGACTGTGTCTCTGCATCGAGTCGGTCCGAAGCTCGCTAGGATATCGGATTCCAGCCCGTGGGATCGAATATTGGATTTAGCAAGGTGAGGGCAGCCGGTTTTAGATCCGATATCCAACGAATCCCGAGCGTCCATAGTTAGCAGTCAGCAAAAAACGAATCGAATTGCTGCCGTTGTGTATCGATAGGAACAGACCGTTCATACGATGAAAAGAAACACGTTTTGATCGATGCTGGGTATCGATTTCTCATTTTACGAGGTCGACTTTTGCGACCATCGAAACTTGGACATCGAGTAAAATGCGAGAGTGTTCGCGAAATCAAAGGATGATCGGATGTGGAATACAGCGTTTCGTCATAGTGCTCGGTTAGTTTTACTTTTCGCTTTTTCGTTCATAGAGTGCCCTTGGCTATGGGCACAAAACCATGGGTGGAAGGCTGGGGTTTCTAAAACAATCCTCACCCCAGAGACGGCGGTCTGGTTAGCAGGTTATGGAACGAAACGAGTGCCGGATGGCAAGATCCATGAGCTATGGATGAAAGCGCTTGCTTTAGAGGACCAATACGGCAACCGAGCCGTCTTGATTACAAGCGACTTTCAAGGAGTACCTAAGAGTTTTAGTGATGTTGTTTTTACGGATCTCAAAAAGAAGTATCAGCTGGAACGACATCAAGTGATGATCACTTTTTCGCACAATCACTGCGGTCCGAGGCTGGGAGACGATTTACTGGATTACTACCCCATCGATTCGGAACAGGAAAAGCTGGTCAAGGAATACACAGAGCGCATGCAGCAGCTCATGGTTGATTTGGTCGGTGCTGCGATCCGAGAGCTCTCCCCAGCGATCCTCCGCACAGGGCAAGGACAGGCAACCTTTGCTGTAAATCGTCGCAACAACCCCGAGGCGGAGGTACCAGCAGTCCTTTCGCGTGGTGAGAAACTGAAGGGACCCGTAGACCATGCTGTTCCCACGATGACGGTGACGAAACATTCCGGTGAACTGCTCGCGATTCTATTTGGTTACGCTTGCCATCCGACGACGTTATCGTTTACGAAATGGTGTGGTGACTATCCTGGTTTTGCTCAGTTAACGATTGAGGCAAGACATCCAGGTGCATTAGCCATGTTCGTGAACACCTGTGGTGGCGACCAGAATCCCCTGCCTCGTCGCTCCGTTGAGTTGTGCGAGAAATACGGGAATATGCTTGCTGATGCTGTGGAACAAGCCATAGCTCGCCCGATGCGGCCCTTGGATTCGAGGTTGGTATCCAAATACGATTTGATGGAACTGCCTTATTTGGAGACGGTATCGAGGGAGCGATTGCAGACCGCCAAAACGGCGTCTAATGCGATTCAATCGCGATGGGCTAATCGATTGTTGGAACAGTTAGATCAAGGGAGAGTATTCCCATCAACCTATCCGTATCCGCTTCATGTTTGGCGTTTAGGAAAAGAGACTTTCTTCATCGGCATGGGAGCTGAGGTTGTCGTCGATTATGCCCTGCATTTCAAAAAGCTGCTGGGGGATCAAACATGGGTGTGTGGATACACGGATGACATGATTGCATACATTCCGTCACGGCGTGTTTGGGAAGAGGGGGGCTACGAGGGTGGTTCGAACCTTTATGAATATGGTCGACCTGCATTTCGCTGGGCCGGG
>JBBAXA010000053.1:0-2482 GCA_040396935.1 Pirellula sp. | reverse complement strand
CGTGGAGAGCATAGGATCCTCGAATTTCCTTGAGCTTTTCGGCGTTTTCTCTACTTTTTGGAATCCCGATGAACGCTTCCAGCGACGAAAATTTTGAACTCGAAAATAACGCTTCACCGACCCAAGAGGGAGGCTACACGGGAGACGACTTAAAGCACCTAAACGATCTCGAGCACGTGCGCGAGCGGCCTGGGATGTACATCGGTGACACGAACATCCATGGTTTACACCACCTGGTGTACGAGGTGGTAGACAATTCGATCGACGAAGCCATGGCGGGTCATGCCAAGACGGTTTCCGTAACGATCAATTCCGACGGATCGATCACCGTCGAGGACGACGGTCGGGGTATCCCTACGGAGCGGCATGCCCAACTATCGGAACTGCTGCGTAAAGATGTTTCGACGCTGGAAGGGGTCATGACGATTCTCAAGTTTGGAGGGAAATTTGAGAAAAAGGCCTATCAGCACTCAGGAGGCTTGCACGGCGTCGGCGTTACCGTTGTGAACTTCCTGTCGCAATGGTGCGAGGTCGAGGTTTGTCGCGACGGTCGGATTTACACCCAATCGTATGAGCGAGGCATCGCGACCGGCCCCGTCCGTGAGTCGGGAACCACGACGAAACGGGGAACGAAAACGACTTTCAAGCCCGACGGTCAAATTTTTTCCACGACCAAGTTTTCTTACGATACGCTCGCAAAACGTCTCCAGGAGTTGGCGTTCTTGAATAGCGGTGTACGGATCAAGGTAAAGGACGATCGAGCGAATCTGACGGACGAGTTCTATTACGAGCGAGGCATCGAGGAATTCGTGGAGCATTTGAACCGGGCGAGCGATGTGGTCCACAAAGATGTGATCATGATCCAGGGAAGCATCGAGGACTTCGGATACTCAATCGCGCTCCAGTATTCAGAGGAGTATACCGAGAATCTGCAGTCCTACTGCAACAATATCAATACGCCGGGAGGTGGTACGCACGTATCAGGATTCCGGGCTGCCCTAACGCGAACCCTGAATGCTTACGGTAAGAAGGAGAATCTGTTCAAGGAACTGACACCGACCGGAGATGATTTTCGCGAAGGCTTAACCTGCATCATCAGCGTACGAGTCTCGCATCCTCAGTTCGAGGGACAGACCAAGCATAAGCTTGGCAACGGCGAGATCGAAGGAATGGTCAATTCGGTAGTGGGAGAAGCGCTGACGAAATACCTCGAGGAAAACCCAAAGAATGCCAAGTTGCTGGTGCGCAAAGGCCTGCTGGCTGCAGAAGCGAGGGAAGCAGCACGAAAAGCAAAAGATGCTCTACGCAAACGTAAGGACGTTCTCGGCGGGGGCGGTCTGCCCGGCAAGCTACGAGATTGTATTAGCAATAAAATGGAGGAATGCGAACTCTATCTGGTCGAAGGTGATTCGGCAGGCGGTAGCGCCGAGGGAGGCCGATTTCGAGACACTCAAGCAATCCTGCCTCTGAGAGGAAAGATCATCAACGCCTATAAGAGTCGAGATGATAAAGTCTTGGCGAATGAGGAAGTGATGAGCATGATCCAGGCTATTGGCAGCGGGATCGGCGCAGATCAGGATATCGCGAAACGTAGGTACAATCGTGTCATTATTATGACCGACGCGGATATCGATGGTTCCCACATTCGTACCTTGTTGCTGTGCTTCTTCTATCGTCAGATGTATCAACTGGTCGCGGGTGGGCACGTCTACCTGGCCCAACCTCCGCTCTATCGTGTCGTTCGCGGAAAAAAGGAGAAGTATTACGTACAGTCCGAAGAGGAGATGAAAAACCAATTGCAGGAGAAAGGCCTTTCGGACAGTCAATTCATCGATGAGAACGGAAAAGTTTTCCAGGGAGAGCCGATGCGCAAGCTTTGCAATACTCTCGCGACGATGGAAGATGCGTTGCTCAACCTGGAACGCCGTGGTATTTCGCTACGCATGCACTCCGAACGCATGGAAGCAGAGACAGGCCGATTACCAGTCTTCCATCTGGACATGGGAGTCGAGGACCATTGGTTCGTGACCAGGGATAAGCTCGATGAGTTTATGGCCGGTCGGAATATTCAAATCGAGGAGGCTCCGGTCTCGACGGCCAGCACCGAACCGGGCGAGGCAAATAAAAATAGCAAAGATGAGAAGACCGCGATGGCACATATCACCGAGTTGTTCGAGGTGCGCACCATCAATACAGGACTCAAAGAGCTGATTGAGCTCGGATTTTCCATCGAGGATTTGATTCCCAAGGAACGAACCGGATCGACCGAGTCTCGATTCAAATTGGTACGCGAGGAGACGGAGACGGGCCTCGACGATCTCCGCCAACTATTGCCATCGATTCGCGATGCAGGACGTCGGGGTTTGACCATCACTCGCTTTAAAGGATTGGGTGAAATGAATGCAGAGGAACTGCGAGATACGACCCTCAATCCCTCCTGCAGAACGATGGTCAAAGTACAGCTTTCAGATGCAGCCGCCGC
>JBBAXA010000052.1:0-34028 GCA_040396935.1 Pirellula sp. | reverse complement strand
TTCCAACAGGTTGGTATCGGCCGCTAGCGCGACGCCGCTTTCTTATCGAACAGGTTGCTAGACAGACGATCACCAAACACTGTTGAAGGAATCTACGAGCTTCGATCTTCTCTGGTTTCCTGAGGTCGGAGCCGATCCGCAATCGCCCGAGGTCCTTGCACGCTCCGATCATGCCGAGCCAAGGCAATTCAATTGCGCAAGGAGAGTGATCGATCCTCGTTGAACATAGCAGTTTGAATTCGACCGGAACGGATTAAGAACGACCGGTGTAAAGAGGTGCGATCACCGTACCGTTGAGTAAATGATGCGGCCGTTGCAGCGGATCGGTCAATTGAACATCGGACGGTACGCCTAGCGCATGAAAAATCGTCGAACAAACGTCGGCTGGAGTCCAAGGGCGACTGATAGGATAGGCCGCTTGCAAATCGGTTTGTCCAATAACTTGTCCTCCGCGTACACCTGCCCCGGCAAAGAGCCCAGAGTAGGCATGAGCCCAATGGTCTCGCCCCGGAATCGTTTGGCCCGGCAGCGCGGAAACCTTCGGAGTCCTACCAAACTCCCCCATCACGATGACCAGTGTTTGATCGAGAAGACCGGAGGCCGTAAGATCTGTCATCAACGCTTCGAGTCCCTGATCCAGTTGCGGCAAAAGTTTATTTTTCAATCGTCCCCAATTGTCGACATGGGTGTCCCAAGTTTGCACTATCCCCATCGTTGCTTGGACCATCGGCACCCCCGCTTCGATCATTCGACGAGAGAGCAGAAGAGACTGTCCAAACTTGTTCTTCCCGTAACGTTCACGCGTTTCGTCCGACTCGCGTGAAACGTCAAAGGCATCCGACATTTTCCCCGACGTCAGTAACCGATAGGCAACTGCTTGCTGATCGCGAAATGCCGCGAGATCGTTCGAACTCACCTGGCTCGGTTTGGTATTGAGATACCGTAACAGTTCATGCCTGGTGGCAAATCGATCTTGCGTCACTCCCTCGCGCATGCTCAGGGCATCGACTTTGAAGGATGCCTCGCTAGGATCTCCCTGTATTTGCCATGGGTCATGTTTAGTACCCAAGAATCCAGCGTGCTGCCCAGGCCATGTCAAAGGCCCTTCGATCAAGTAGTTAGGTAGGGAAACACCCGTTGGAACTCCATCGCTCCGAGGGCGGATATAGTCGAGGGCTGCAGCAAAATTGGGAAAATCGTTTCGAGACTCGACACGATCCAAATCAGAGCCACCTCGAGGTAGCGGTGTATCTCGCCCCGTAAGCGCGACGTGTGTTGCGAGCAAATGGTTGTGCTCGCGGTGGGACATAGTGCGCAGGATCGTCCAAAGGTTCGTTTGCTTTGCAAGTCGCGGCATGTGTTCGCAAACAGCGATACCGGGAATCGTTGTCGATATCGTAGAGAACTCCCCTCGCACCTCCGCCGGCGCATCGGGTTTAGGATCCCACATATCCAACTGACTAGGCCCTCCACTCAGGAGGACGATCAGCACCGACTTCGCCTTACCACTGAAGGTACCTATGTCTGCGGATGCATTCGAATTCTCGCTTGCATGAGCCGAATGAACAGCGATCTTCTGGGGCAGGAACGATCCGACCACACCGAAAGCGCCAATTTGTAGTAGTCCTCGACGATTCAGTCGATAGTGAGCTTCGAACATGATTGAGCTCGCAGACGTTTTTGGAGGGAGCAAAATTTGTCAACCATCTTTTTATGTTTTAGGCCATCCTCAGGGGCCTCGCAACAAGAGACACCCATCCTAGTCGAACTTTTGATGGCATGGAAACAGTTGATAAAGGCGAGAATCCTCACCTTACACAGCTACGGCGAAGCCTGGCGTCCATGCACACTACGAGCAAATCCTACGCGAAACGGAACCGAAGGATTTCGCATCCAATGCGATCCTCATTCGCCCATCCGTCTCTTTCGATGCACAAAAAACCGACTTTATCGGAACCCAAAAAACATTCTGGCAACTATCGACGACCTAGTCCTAAGTTCGGAGGGCTTGGTTCGACACCTCGGAGGACCGCCATGAAGGAGGCCTATCAGGAACACTACGGCCGCCATCGGCTATCCCATCTTGCTATCGAGCCCTGCGGCCGAGGCGGCAGTATCGCGGCGAACACGGCACCGAGACTTTACGGGTGTATCGGCTGGTAGGATGATAGAAAGCTAGTGAAATTCAGATCTCATGAAAAGTCTCGAGGGAATCTTTGAATCCATTTCGTATCGGGGTACTTGGCAACCCCAAGGGTTGGTACGTCCAAGACTTGATACGCGCATCGACCGAACTGGCAGCAAACGAAGGGATCGAAATCGATCTTCGAGCCTTTGCGTTTGAATCGTTGGTTGCTCAAACTCGCGATCGCTGTTCGGTATCGGCCAAACCGATTGATTCAGAATGGGAGCAAAAGCAAACCAGTGTATCGGCTCAAGATCTAGGTGCACTTCACACATTGATCGTTCGAACCATGCCTCTCGGTTCTCTCGAACAGATCGTTTTTCGAATGAACGCGCTCCATCTAGCGGAATACTCCGGTGCGCACATTGTAAACTCACCGCGCTGCTTGGAGATTTGTATCGATAAATGGTTAACCATCCAAAAGGCACGCGCGGCGGGTCTCCTGACACCAGCGACGGTTTGCTGCCAGAGTCGGGAAGAAGCCCTCGAAGCATGGCATGCCTTAGGAGAAGATTGTGTGGTCAAGCCGATCTTCGGAGGAGAAGGACGCGGGATCGTGCGAGTGTGCGATCGCGATATGGCTTGGAGAGTCTTTAGCACGCTAGAGCAATTGCGAAGTGCGATCTATATCCAGGAGTTCATCCCTTGCGATGGATGCGATCTGCGTCTGCTAGTAATGGACGACGAGTTGTATTGTGTACGTCGTTCCGGAGGAATGAATTGGAAAGCCAATGTATCCCAGGGGGGAATGGCAGAACCTATCGAGCCCACCTTCGAACAAGCAGAGATGGCATTCCGCGCTGCCAAGATCGTTGGAGGCTGGATCGTGGGCGTGGATCTCATCGAGTCACGGGATGGTCGCAACATGCTCATCGAAGTGAATGCAGTCCCCGGATGGAGAGCGACCGGTAAAGCCTTAGGTATCGACCTCGCGAAAAACCTGCTGTGCAAGCTCACGGCGAGGTCAATTCCCCAAGATTGACCCATGCCTCAAACAGGGATTCGGATCGATGGGAAACCCATTCGCTCGGCGAATCGCTACTGGATACCTTTATTCTTCGACGCATGCGTTCACGATGGATCGGCAAATGTCGATCGAAACACGGATGAGTCTTGCGGAATGAGTGAGCACCTGGGAAGGGAGACGATGAACTCGGGATCGTTTCGAGATCGAAAACCGCATTGGGTCTTTAAAAAGAAAAAATAAAAAAGGCAAGCCGATCGGCCTGCCTTTTTTGCTTGGATCCAAAAAACGGAAACTAAACCATATCCTTCAACTTCTTCAGAGCACGTACCTTGACCGTTGTCGATGCAGGTTTCGGATCGGCCCATTTCATCTCACCCGTTTGTGGGTTTCGTACTTGTCGCTTTGGCAGAGCCTTCTTTTGATGGCGTATGATCTTGCATAGATCGGGAATCACAAACGTTCCAACGCCTTTCTTGCCGATGGACGTTGCAATTTCTTGCTTCAGCGCATCGAACACTTCGGCCACCTGCTTCTTCGAAAGACCAGTTGTTTCGGCGATGTTGGTGTAAATCTGTACCTTGGTGAGCGGCTTTTCTGCCTTGCCGGCTGCTTTTGCCATGTGACGAATCCCTTTCAAACAATCACGTATGTCATTCCATGCCCGACGTTGGACACGCAAGTTGGCTGAATTAAAGGATGCAGGGAACAAAATGCAACCGGGAAATGGCCCTAAACCCACAAAAACGCTGCAAAACGAGTGTTTTTTGCCAAAAAACATTGAAAAACAACCGATTTACGGCACCTAGATCGGGTATTTCAAAGCGTTTTTGGCCATTTTCAATCGAAGGGTTTTCGTCAGATCCAACTCCAAAACGCTCGCCAAGCGAAGCAAATAAGAGAGTACGTCAGCGACCTCCTCAGCGACCGCGGCTAACTCCAGTTCCGACAGGTCGCGCTGCGGAATGGATTCAGACCATTGAAAATGCTCCATTAGTTCCGCAGCCTCAATCGCTACAGACATCGAAAGATTTTTCGCCGTATGGAAATTCTCCCAATTTCTTTCGGCGGCAAATTGGTCGGTCCACAATTTCAATGTTGCGACAGTCGTATCGATGTCACTTGGGTCGGATCGATCGTATTCTTGCATGCGAGTAAGCCTTGACGATTGAGGGACAATAGAGAGCATGTAACGCGATTGCTGTTCGCATCTGCTCGCGAGGCACACTGTACCCTTGATTGTTCATTCCTTCACCATGGAGAAAATAGATGGCCGTTCTCGTTACCAAACCAGCTCCGGAGTTTAAAGCACAAGCTGTACTCAAAGATGGAACCTTTGGAGAAATCTCTCTCAGCCAGTACAAGGGGAACAAGTACGTACTCCTGTTCTTCTATCCCTTGGACTTCACGTTCGTTTGCCCCACAGAAATCATCGCTTTCTCGGATCGAGTCAAGGAATTCCATGACTTGGGAGTCGAAGTGATCGGCGTTTCTGTAGACAGCCATTATTCGCACCTGGCATGGAGGAACACTCCTCGCAATCAAGGAGGGATAGGGCAAATTGACTATCCGCTCGTAGCCGACCTCAACAAGCAGATCGCTCGCGATTACGACGTTCTACTCAACGATGCCGTCGCCCTGCGCGGCCTGTTCCTCATCGACAAGAATGGCATCGTGCGTCATCAAGTTGTCAACGACCTTCCGCTCGGCAGGAGCGTCGACGAAGCCCTGCGAATGGTTCAGGCACTCCAGTTCTTTGAGAAGAACGGTGAAGTTTGCCCCGCAAACTGGCAAGAAGGGAAAAGAACCATCAAGCCAACGGTCAAGGACAGCAAGACATTCTTCGATGCCGAGTACGCGGCCAAGGCCTAGATCGGCGTAAGCCGGTACACCGCCCTTTCTAGCACTCGAGAGCAGGTGAGCCTCGCCTGCTCTTGCCGACGAAGCGATTCGTCCCAGCGGGGCGACTCTTTCGGTGATTTTTGATTCCTCGACTCCGGTGCGGATTTTCCAGTGATTCCGATGAATTCCCGCCTTCTGCTCGAAATGAAGCCGGAAAGGGGTCGCTGCGAAGTTACGAGTTCCGCGTTCGTGCGGGTAAAGCGTATCGGATGATCCCCATGTTGGGTCAAAAGAGAATTTCCCTGCCGAACCGAGCAGGTGATCCGCCGCTGCAGTGGGTTTACGATAGGTAACCGCCAAAAGCGAATCGTCGCGTCAGCCCATGGCACTCGAGGGTGAGGAAACGATGTCACACGATCTTGAAAATTTGGGACTCACACATCTGGATTCGGTTGGCCGCGCCCGAATGGTCGATATTGTTGCCAAGGATGAAACGGTACGCCTGGCAGTTGCACAGAGTGTGGTCGACATGTCCGAGGCGGCTGCCGAAGCAGTGAAATCTTGTTGCTTGGCAAAGGGTGATTGCATCCAGGTCGCTCGCATAGCAGCTATCCAGGCCACCAAGTGGACCAGCCATCTTATTCCACTCTGCCATTCGATCGGTATCGAGTCTGTCGATGTCGAACACGAATGGACCGGGAAAACGGAACTTCGCTGGACAGTGAGTGTAAGAACCACTGGCAAGACAGGGGTGGAGATGGAGGCGATGACCGGTGCCTCCATCGCAGCCCTTACCGTGTATGACATGTGCAAGTCTCTCGATCGCTCCATTTCTATCCGCAATGTTTGCCTCGTTCACAAGGCAGGTGGCATTCGCGGAGATTACACACGTGCGAGTTAATATGATGAGCCCAACCGAACTACTTCTTCCTCCAGACTCTTCAACATCCCCTCGAACCTCCGCTCAGCGTCTACCTCTAGATTCGAAATCGAGGATTGGACATCCCGACCACGCTTCCGGGAAGGAATCGAATCGCAATGGTACGTTGGGAGATAGCGGTTATCGGCAAGTCCTGTCGGATGCAACGGACTCTATTCATCGCGAATTGGCGTCCGTGGAAAGACTACTGGAACTGCCACCACAGGCAACCGAGGGTAAACTCCAATCGATGCTCGGTCATGTTAGAACGCTCGGCGGAAAGCGGCTTCGACCTGTCTTGACGCTCCTATGCGCCAAGGCTTGCGGAAAGATAACGGAGGAGACCATTCGTTTGGCTGCGGCGGTCGAATTGGTTCACACAGCGACACTCGTGCACGATGACATTTTGGATTCTGCCTCTCGGAGACGTCACTCCCCGACGTTGCACGTGGCTTTCGATACTCCCTCGAGCATACTGGCTGGTGATTGGCTATTCACACATGCATACGGTTTGGCAAATGAAGGAGAGAGTACGCGACCTGGACGTTGGATCGCAGATGCGGCCAAACAGGTGTGCGAAGGGGAGATTCGGCAGGGCCAGACGATCGGTCATTTTGAGCTGACCGAGCCTGAGTACTTTTCGATCCTTTCTGCAAAAACAGGGGCGCTTTGTAGCGTCGCCTGCCGCCTGGGCGCGTGGTCCGCCGGAGCGGATCCCGCGACTGTAGAGCAATTCGCGCACTATGGCACGCAGCTCGGCCTAGCCTTTCAAATTTTCGATGACTGGCTAGACGTTTGGGGGAATCCCATGCTAGCAGGAAAAACGTTGGGGACGGACTTGGCATCGCGAAAGCCAACTTTGCCCGCGATTCGAACTCTTGAGGTATCCCGTAATCGAGACCGCTGGATTCAGGTTCTACGAACCCCTTCGATCCAACACCTCAAGGAGCTCCGGAGGGAAATGGAAAATTCGGACGCTTCTAGCTACACGCTGAGAAAAGCCAGGGAACGAAGCGGTTTTGCCGCCGGAGCCCTCGCGAGTGGTATGCCGCAATCAGAGACCATCGACTTTTTGGGCCGATTAGCGGTCCTATCTACCGACCGTGGGGCTTAACGCCTGAATTGACCCCGATAGCGGGTTGAGTTATTGTATGTGTCGTATCGTTTGGCCCAAAAACCAAAGCGATTCGATTCACTCGTTCCGATTCTTTGTTCAGGAATTCGCTCCGCGCTCGGAGTGATCTGAAGGAAAGGATCGAAATGCTCAAGCCCTGCGCTTGTATTGTTCGTTCCCATCCCGCCACATGGTTCCAATTGTTTGTCTGGGAACCCGTTACCGGAGTCTTGTTGAATGACTTTTGGATTACTCGGTCGCAAGTGTCTCATGCTGTCTCTTCTGTTCGGTATGACTTCCGCCGCAGCAGAGGGGACGGAAGCTAAATCGAACGTCAGTTTTTCCAAGGATGTATTACCGATCCTGAGGGCGAACTGTTTCGGGTGTCATCAACCTGCCAAGAAGCAGGGTGGATATTCGATGACCGAATATCTAGCGCTCCTCGGAGTTGGGGAATCGGGCAATCGTGCCATCGTTCCCGGCAAATCCTCCGAGAGCTATCTGGTGAGTGAAATCAAAATTGTCGACGGCAAGTCGGAGATGCCCAAAAACGGCAAGTCGTTGGCGCAGTCAGAAATCGACTTGATCACGAAGTGGATCGATGAGGGTGCACTCGATGACTCGGGGCCGACCAGCCCGAAATTCAGTGCGCAAAATCCACCTACGTACATTCGCCCTCCTCTCCTGAACAGTCTTCGTTTTTCTCCGGATGGAAACGAACTGGTCGCATCCGGATTCCACGAGGCGCTCGTCTATGACGCGAATCGCTGGTCCCTCTCCCACCGTTTGATCGGCCTGAGTCCACGACTCGAATCTGTCTCCTATTCGCCAGATGGAAAATGGATCGCGGTCGCGGGTGGTGAACCGGGTATACGTGGCGAACTCCAAATATGGAACAGCCAAACCAAGGAGTTGGTGGAGAGTTTCGCGATTGGCTATGACACGTTGTTCGGAGTGAACTGGTCGCCGGATTCCAATTTGATTTCGTTTGCATGCACGGACAATTCGGTCCGAGCGGTCGATCGGACCGGAACGCAGAGACTGTTCCAGCGAGTCCACGAGGATTGGGCGCGAGCGACGGTATTCACACCGGAAGGGAAGCATTTGATCTCCGTCAGCCGTGATATGACAGTGAAGTTGACGGAGGTCGAGACGGAGCGATTCGTCGACAACATCACTTCGATCACTCCAGGGGCTCTTCGGGGTGGGATACAAGCGATCGCGGTGCATCCGACTCGGAATGAAATCGTCGTCGGAGGGGCAGACGGTTCTCCTAAAATCTATCGAGTCTTTCGCCAGACCGCTCGGGTGATTGGGGATGACGCCAACCTCATCCGACAGCTCGAACCGATCCCCGGCCGAATTTTTGATGTCGCGATCTCCAGCGATGGAAAGTATCTCGCTGCAGCTTCCACCCTAGACCGACAAAGCACCGTGAAGGTATGGTCCTACGATGTAGATAGCTCGATGCCCGATGAGATCAAAAAAATTCAGTCGAAGCGGAGTCAGCAGCGAACCCCAGAAGAGAAGACCAAACTAGAGGCTTACGTCACCGAGCAGCCGAAAGTCATCGCATCCTGGAATCTGACCGACACATCGATTTACTCGATTGCGATCGATAACCGCGGTCGAATTGCGGTAGGCGGCTCAGATGGGCGTATTCGCGTTTGGAATATTACGGACCAGCAGGTCATCTCGGAGTTCGACGCAACGCCCCCCAATGCTCGTATCTCTCCCGATTCCGCATCTCTTGCCGAATCGCGTCTGGCTCGACTGAACGAGTTGGCGGCCATGCACCAAACCGAGCGCACCAACTCGGATTTCCTCCAGGAGCTGAGGAACTTTCCGATCGGTAGACTCAAGAGTATTTCGGTCCTACCGAGCGAGATCCAATTCAGCAACTGGAATGATTCGGTGCAGTTTATTGTTACTGCACATCTCGAGGGAGGAGAAACTCGGGACGTTACACGATTTTCCCGCTATGCGAACTCCGAAAAGGATGTTGCCTGGACGTCTGACCGAGGTTGGGTCCAACCGCTGGCTAATGGATCCTCAAAGATTGTTGTTCAATTCGCAAATTATGCAGAAGAGGTACCCGTTGAAGTATCCTACGAAAGCAATCGTCCGATGGATTTCGTTCGCGATGTCAATCCTGTCCTCTCTCGATTGGGTTGCAACCAGGGCACGTGCCACGGCGCTCAGGCAGGCAAGGGGGGCTTTAAACTATCCCTCCGGGGCTACGACCCGATTTTTGATGTGCGAGCATTGGCGGATGATTTGGCCAGTCGACGGTTAAACTCAGCCTCACCACTCTCCAGCCTCATGATGACCAAACCTTTGGGACTGGTACCGCACACGGGAGGTAAGCTGTTTCACGAAAGCGATAGCCAAGCATTGGTGATCCGGCAGTGGATCGCGGAGGGAGCCAAACTGGATTTGGCAGCGCCGAAAGTGCAATCGATATCGATCAGTCCAACCAATCCTATCCTTGCCACACCGGGTGCTCTGCAACAGTTTCGTGTGACCGCGACCTACACCGATGGCAAGCAACGGGATGTCACCCGGGAAGCGTTTGTCGAGACGGGAAATGGTGAAGTTGCGAATGTGTTGGATGGAGCCAGGGTGAACGCCTTACGACGGGGCGAAGCGCCGATTCTGGCTCGATACGAAGGAGCCTACGCAGCGACCACCCTCACGGTGATGGGAGACCGTGGTGGATATGCGTGGGACGCACCCAAATTCGTGAATCCGATTGACGCATTGGTTGCATCCAAGCTCCAACGCATGAAGATTGAACCCTCCTCCCTATGCACCGACGCGGAATTCCTGAGACGGGTTTACATCGACTTGACTGGCCTACCTCCATCGTCCGATCAAGTCCGCGCTTTCCTGGACGATGCGATGCCATCCTCGGAGAAAAGGAACAAAATCATCGATGAGCTCGTCGGAAGCGAAGCCTTCATCGACCACTGGACCAACAAATGGTCGGATCTGTTGCAGGTGAACTCCAAATTCCTGGGCAAGGAAGGTGCCGCGAAATTCAAGGATTGGATCCGTTCCAGTCTCGCAGCCAACAAACCATACAACCAGTTCGTCCATGAAATCGTCAACGCGTCAGGATCGAATCGCGAAAATCCCGCTGCCTCGTATTACAAGATTCTGAGGACTCCCGAGGAGACCATCGAAAACACAACCCACCTGTTCCTCGGTATTCGTTTCAATTGCAACAAGTGCCATGACCACCCCTTCGAAAGGTGGACCCAGGATCAGTACTACCAAACGGCAGCGTTCTTTACCCATGTCTCCTTGAAGAAGGACGAGGAGTCGGGAGCTAAAACCATCGGAGGAACGGCGGTCGAAGGAGCCAAACCTCTCTTCGAAGTCGTTTCGGACTCTGGCAACGCTGAGATGAAGCATCAGAGGACTCAACAAACAGTTGCACCTAAGTTTCCATTCGAGGCGGAGTTTCCACAGATCGAGGGAAGTTCTCGTCGAGCTCAGTTCGCCGCTTGGTTGACCAGCGCGAAGAATCCCTACTTTGCGAAGAGTTTCGTCAATCGATTGTGGGGCTATCTCTTAGGAAAAGGATTGATTGAACCGATCGATGACATCCGCGCGGGAAATCCTCCGAGCATTCCGGAGTTGCTGGAGTTCTTGGAAAAGGATTTCATCGCGAACAACTTTGACGTTCGTCATGTGATGCGAGCGATTTGTAAATCCGAGACCTACCAACGATCGATTCAATCCAATACGTGGAACAAGGATGACGATCGAAATTATTCTCACGCCATGGCGCGTCGATTACCAGCCGAGGTTCTCTACGACGCCATTCACCTGGTGACTGGCTCGAAGCAGAAGATCCCTGGGATGGACCCCGGCGCGCGGGCGGCTTCGCTCGCGGATGCGGATGCGGGACTGCCTGATGGGTTTCTCAACAATTTGGGACGCCCGCCGCGCGAGAGCGCATGCGAGTGCGAACGGTCGAGCGAATTGCGATTAGGTTCCGTCATGGCGTTGGTCAGCGGACCGACGGTCGGCATCGCGATCTCGGACCAGAACAATTCGATCCGGCAGTTGGTCTCCCAGGAACCGGATAATCGAGAGCTCATCAATGAGCTATTCGTTCGCGTTCTCAATCGGTTCGCTACGGATGCGGAAGTCGAAGCAGCGACCTCGGTTTTAGCGAGTATCGAGTCCGACCACTCCGCGCTGGTACGATCGCTCGACGAGCGAGAAACGTGGTGGAAGGAAGAAAAACCAAAGCGCCAGGCTCAACTAGACGCGGATCGTTCGAAAGCGGAGTCCGAGCTCGCTGCTCGCCAAGACGAAATTCGCGCAGATCGCGAAGCTGCCGAGAAAGCGAGACTGGAACGACTGGCCATGGCAAAACAGGAACTTGAACAGTTCGAAGCATCCCTCAACGAGAAACTCAAGGAATTCCTGCAATCGAAGCGGGAGCAGCCCTACTGGGTTCCCACCGTCGTGAACTCGGCCAAATCCTCGAACAAAGCGAAGCTCGTCCCTCTGGGGGATCGCTCCATCCTCGCCAGCGGCGCCGATGATAAAGGTCTGTACACGATCGATACGCCCGCGCCAGGGTTCCCATTCAATGTCGTGAGACTGGAAGCCCTTACCCACGCGGATTTGAAATCCAACGGGCCAGGTTTGTCCGACGCTGGAAATTTCGTCGTGACGGAGATCGAGCTGTTCGCAGGGTCGGCGGACAAACCGAAAGAGATGCGGAAATTGAAACTGAAAAAAGGCCTGACGGATTTTGATCAAAACGGTTTTTCAGCCGCTGCCGCCATCGACGGCAACCTCAATGACCAAGGTGGCTGGGCCGTCTCGGGAGCCACAGGCGCAGAGCATTGGGCCGTCTTTGAGCTGGAGGAGCCTGCCAAGGTTGGGGAGGGAGAGGTCCTGCAATGGAGAATCCACCAGTTCCATAACGCCGCCAAACATCGGCTGGGACGGTTCCGACTGAGCGTGGCCCAGCATTCAGGGGAACTGAAATTGGGATTGTCCGAATCCCTGACGGCACTAGCGAATCTCCCACCGGACGACTGGAACGAAAAAAACACCAAAGATGGAATAACTTACCTCAAAAACAGTTCGAAAGATGCCGTTCGGCTACGGGACCGGTTCAACCAGGAAAATCGTCCTTTACCCGAGGACGAAAAAGTCGTTACCTTGAAGAAACGGATAGAAAGACTCTCCGTTCCACTCCAAGACGATTCAAGATTGGTAAGATTACGTGGCGATGTGAAGGAGAGCGAGAAACAAAAATCTCAAGCTCGCTTAACCGCCGCAGAAGATATCACTTGGGCACTCATCAATAGTCCCGCTTTCTTGTTCAACCATTAATCCTTTGTGAAGGAGATAGCATGTTTCGACTCATTGGACGTTCAGGACGAGATCTTTGCGACGGTCATCTGGGATTCTCTCGCCGCGATGTTCTGAGAGTAGGTTCCTGTGGCCTATTCGGCTTGACCTTACCAAATTTGCTCCAGTTGCAAACGGCTCAATCGTCGGAAGCGAAATCGGCACCTGGTTGGAATCGTGCCAAGCGGATGATCATGGTCTATCTCCAAGGCGGCCCTAGCCATCTGGACCTGTGGGACCCAAAGGAGAACGTACCGGACAAAGTGAAGAGCGTCTTCAAAGCGATACCCACAAAAATCAGTGGCGTGCATTTCACGGAGAATTTACCGAAGCTCAGCCAGATCAATGACAAGTTCACCATGATCCGCTCTATGAGCTACACGCCCAATGGTTTGTTCAACCATACCGCCGCGATCTATCAGATGATGACAGGTTACACGACCGATAAGGTTAGCCCCTCGGGTCAGCTCGAACCTCCGTCGCCAAAGGACTTTCCGAATTTTGGGTCCAACATCATCCGCTTGCGACCAGCCGACGAACCAATGCTGCCGTTGGTGATGCTCCCACGCCCCCTGCAGGAATCGAATGTGGTCGGAAAGGGTGGAGCCGCTGGATTCCTCGGTAAGGCGTTTGATCCCTACACGCTTTATCCGGAGGGAGACGACATGGATATGAGCAAGATGGATAAAATCAACGTCAGCGACCTACAACTCCGTCCCGAGGTTTTCGCGGTTCGGCTCCAACGTCGGGCTGCATTGAGAGATCTGATCAATGCACAAATGCCCACGATCAATGCCGCAGTTGAAAATCAGCAACTCGATGAATACTTCTCCCAAGCCCTATCCCTCGTGGTATCCGGTAAGGCCCGCGAGGCCTTTGACCTGAGCCAGGAATCGGAAGCCGTTCGAGATACCTATGGCCGGAATACCTTCGGTCAGAGTTGCTTACTAGCTCGACGACTCGTAGAAGCAGGGACACGCGTGGTTGAAGTGGTTTGGCCCAAGGTTGCCAATAGCGACAACCACTCCTGGGACCATCACGTCAATCTCTCCACCCGGATGAAGAATCAATCGGGGCCAATGCTCGATACGGGACTCTCAGCATTGATCGATGACCTGGATCAACGAGGATTGCTCGAGGATACCTTGGTCGTCGCCATCGGTGAATTTGGACGGTCACCTGAGCGAGGGGTTAGCACCAGCGGGAACGGAAACTCGGACGATGGTCGAGACCACTGGCCCTATTGCTACACCTCGGTTATTGCGGGTGCCGGAATCAAGCGAGGGTATGTGCATGGCAAGAGCGATAAGACGGCGAGTTCGCCTGTCGAAGCGCCAGTGCACCCAGCACAGATCCTGGCGACCATTTACCACGCTTTTGGAATCGATCCCGAAACAGTGGTTTACAACCACCTCAACCAACCGCGAGAGTTGGTCAAAGCACAAGCGGTCTCCGCGCTATTCGCTTAAGGCCAGCGCATTCCCTTCCCTGTTTGGATTGGTTGTCCGTGGATTGGCAGATTGTTCGCGATCGAATCGAGATGGATCCATCGATCGCGTATCTCAACACGGGGACCTCGGGTCTCGTCCCCAGGTCCGTTCATGCGGCCTCGATCCAGTCGCGTACGCGGATGCATCATAACCCGACAGATTATGTCTGGCGCTCCATGCACGATTCGCTCTGGAACGCCAGAGAGCGACTGGCTGAACATCTATCGACCTCGCCGGAACGGTTGATCTTCTTTCAAAACGTATCCCACGCCATCAATACGTTTTGCCTCGCGCTAAATCTACCACCCGATTCCGAAATAATCGTCAGCGATCATGAATACGGCGCCATGCGATGGGCTTGGGACCGTGCAGCGGCTCTCCATCGGTGGAAAATGATCGTCTGCGAGGTGCCGCATTTCCCATACGACGAAGAACAATTCGTGAGTCGTCTCCAGGAACTGATCAGCCCGCGGACCCGCTTAATTTATTTGAGTCATGTGCTCTACACGACGGGTATCGTTCTTCCGATTGCCAGGATTTGCCAATTCGCCAGGCAACATGGAATCCTGACCTTGATCGACGGTGCGCACGGACCAGGGATGGTACCTCTCGCATTGGATACTCTCGGAGCCGACTTCTATGCTGCGAATCTTCACAAGTGGTTCTTGGCGGAAGTCGGGGCAGCATTTCTCTATGTCTCGCCGGGCTGTGAAGATTGGATCGCACCCTGGCAAGTGAGTTGGGGATATTGTGACGATCGATCCAAGCCCCACCTTCGCAACGAGTTCGGCTCTACAGCCTGGATCCGTCCATTCGAAATGGAAGGGACTCGAGACGTCACTCCCTGGCACTTGCTCCCTCTCAATTGCGATTTTATCGAGTCCATCGGATACGTTGCCCTGCGAGAACGGCACCACGAACTGTCCGAGGCGGTTCGCCAAGAGATCGATCAAATCGGGGGCCTACGGTTGATCACCTCGCGCGAACGCTCGCAGCGTGGAGGACTCACTTCCTTTCAGATTCCTGAGGGGATGAATGGACAATCGGTCCGAAAACGACTCTGGGAAGACCATCGGATTGAGATCAATGTTTTGGACTGGAACAACCAACAATTCCTCAGAGTGTCGACGCATGTTTACAACACCTTCGACGAGATCGAGCGACTCGCAAATGGGCTCCGTCGTATCTTGGAATCATCATCGATTTCGTGCAGCGAGTAGAAACCAATCGATAAAATGCCATATAGCAGCCGCCAGCTTCCGGGAATTCCCCTGGCTCGGCCCCTCGTTTGAATTCGCTGTTTCGATTTGCCTGGGATTGCGACTAGGAATCAGCGCGGCGTTAACGGATTGTGGATGGCACTTCGGATAATCGACGGGAGCGAATCGTGGTTCAGTTCAGGAGATGCGTAGAATGAGAGCACGAGCCGAGCGACAAATCGTTTTGAAGTTGGGGGGGAGCCTGCTGTTTTCGGATGAGCCTCTCGAATCGTTGCTGCTACCGGTCTTCCGCCAATTCGAAAACGATCAACTCTTTATGATTGTTGGAGGTGGAGAACTCATTGAAAGTATGCGATTGCTCCATCGTCATCGCTCGACGATGGACAGCCGGTGGATCCATTGGGAGTGCATTCGACTGTTACGAACGACATGGGAGACAACTCGTTTTTTGCTCCCCGCGATGAGTCCAATCTCCAATGCGGCAGAACTGGCGATCGCAAAAAACTCCAGAGATCGAGCCAAGTATCTGGTCGATGTATGCAGCTTTTACGACGAACGATTGCATGACAGTTTGGAAACGCCGCTGCGCCCAGAACCTTCGTGGAATACAACAACCGATACTCTCGCCTGGCTACTGGCCTATGTGCTCGGTGCGGATAAGGTTGTGCTGCTCAAGAGTTGCGATGTCTCGTCGATTCAGGATTTGCAGCATGCGGCCGAAATGGGAATTGTCGATCCCGAAATCGTAAGGCTTTCCGAGAACCATCCGGTACCCACGATTGAGTTCATGACGCTCGGGAATCAGGCGGTCACGCTCTGAGCCATCCTATTCAGCTCGATGTAGATTCCCTAGAGTCGTGGATTCGAGAGCACTTGCCCCGGACTTCGAGCGTCCGGAAACCAGCAAAGCAGATAGGTATTCCGGCCGTCGCTGATGGAGACTTGAGAATGTTTTGCACCTCCGACAGGAGAACCACCGCGCAGAGGGGTTAGTTGCACTTGTGCGACTCCTCTTGGAATCTCGACGCGGAGCACTTGAATGTCGCGAGGCAGCAGTCCCCAACACCGAGTATCTGCTCCTTCGGTGGCCTCCCAAGCGATTCCAGCGAGATCCATGCCGAACGAAGTGATTCCATCGGTTTGCAGCGTCTCCTTGGCTGCAGCGACCGTGGCTTTTTTTATCACCCTTCGAGCGACAGCGCGAGCGACAATATGACTGCGATTCGCTTCGTAGGAATCGACCGCCAATTTCTCAATATCGGCGATACTTTGAGTTGGGCCGATTGCCTGTCCTTCGATACTGACTCGCACTGAATCAACATCCGAGATCGGTACGGTGATATCCGGAATTTTGATGGGAGCAATGGTTGGTGGTAGTTTGTAGGGACCGACTGCCGAAACGATACGATCGGCGATGAGAAGCGCATCGCTCGTTGGTTGTTCCGAAACCTCGATTTTGTAAGGCCCTCGCCCCACCAATGCAAAAACGTAAAGGACTCCATTACCCGGATTCGAATGAACACCGTAGCGAGCTCGATGGAGATCCCACTGAAAGGGCATGCAATCGGGAAGCAGACCGGTTGTGATCTCGTAATTACGGATGGCATCGTCGTAATCTCTCAAGGTTGCTTCTCGCAGCAGTCCTCGCATGTAAAAACCTAGTGGGAGTGGCTGGTAGTCCGGTTTAGCGCGATTGGATCTCTCTGCCGTCCGAATGACCAATTCCTCATGCTTCTCCTGCAATTGCAACGTGTAGCTTTCTGCGTCGGTCCCATCATGCAAAAGATTCGAGAGAGCCAGGAATGCTCGGATGAGGATTTTTTCGTAATCCTCCCCCGCATAACTGCGAACTTGCTCATCGGTCCACATGGACAACGTGTTTTCCGTGATCGATTTGGACTCGAGTTCGTCAAATCGATCGCGAGCCACTTTGAGGCGCTTCTCTGCCTCGAGAGGATCCCCTCGCAGCAAATCCACAACCGCCAGATCGAGGTTCACCACATCTCGATCATGTCGTGCGGTTGCGAGTTTCTCAAGTCCTACTTTACACTCGTCCAGCCTACCATCGTAAAACAACATCCGGGGAGTGGAGATGCGTTTCGCATGGGTCGAGCAACCGGTCAGAGTGAACCAGCAGGCAACAAAAAAAACACACCGGAAAAGGTGGAGCGAATCCAGGATTGCTGTCCTGGGTGCGCCGACCCATCTCACTCGAGGAATACCATCACTCCTAAAATTCCATCGCTCGCTAAGTCGATCTATGTAAACAATGAGAAATAACATCTCATCATCGCTTGAATGGGTTGTAGTTCCAGGCCTTACCCATAGCCGTTTTGTGGTACCCTTTGCGAATCTCAGCAGACTGTTTATCCGTGACTCCACTGTGGACATTCACCAACTCGAGCGCTAGATCGTAGTCGCGTTGCTTCGATGAATTCCTGGTCGTAGTCCCACTGGTCAGGACAGCCCACAACAGATAATCGAGGGGTGCCCCCTGGCGTTCCAAAACAGCGCTGAACAGTCTCATATTGTCGGGGATCATCAGCGAATCGGGACGCAATCGTGTTTCGTACAGGGCAGCATCCACCATTCTTCGACTGATCGGTCGGAAGGCTTGGGATTCCAAAATCTTCGCATCGATCTGTTGATAAAGCTTGTCCTTGAAGTCACCGATATCTTCCGCGCTTTTGTTTTCGATACCAACGAAGCAAATCGTTTTGGGAATCGGCTGTCCATCGGGTCCGCAGGGTGTGTCTGGAGTAATGACCTGCTGCCTCGCAAGAAGCTTAGCAACCGCCTCATCCACCAGAGGATCGAAAACCTCTGCTCCCGCCTCATGACTCCCGACAAGATTCGGAGCATCCGGTTTCACAATGTGACCGTATTGGTAGCCTTTACAACCACCAACCGCACCCAGTGTCATCCATCCAATATTGCAAAACCACGCACGTCGATCCATGGGATTCCTTTCCCGATTCGAAACCACAACGAGATCCAGCAAGATGGATTTCGCCGACTTATTCATACCGAATCTCTTCCTTCACGAGAATATCGGTCAGGAAAGTTGATCACATTACCAGCCGACGACTCCACAGGAATGCCAGCATTCAGTTGAGATGCCTGCGCCTAACAAATCCGAGGATCGCGTTCCCATCGGAGCCGACCGTTCCACCCACTCTGGTAGGGGTTCCTCGATGGGATCAGGAAAAGCTCTCGCTTCTTCGCAGTATCAGGCCTCCCCTGGCTTTAGCCGGGGCCTCCGCGGTACCCAGCGCAATCGATTGAACCAATCAGTTCCCAGCCTCATGGCCGGCAGGGTGTTGCATCGGAAACATCAGTATGGGGAATGGAACTCGCTAGGGCAGGGAAGTCAAACGGCTTGCGGAAAGATCGAGTATTTGTTTCATGGTCTCGACGACATCATCGCATGTACCGATCGGAATGAGCATCCGGAATGAATGGCGGCCGGAGGGGACAAAGGTTTCACTGACTCGACGGAAAACGCAGTTCCATTTGACCACCCGCTCCTTTTCAAAATGAAATCGTCCATAGGTAGGACCTTGGTACATCCGTCCGTGTCGGTCTGTGCACAAGATTCCCATGGCATGGGATCCTTCCAAATTGGAGAAGACAATTGGAAATTCCTGTTCTCCAGGACCACGGTCGAGCTGTTTGAGTTCCGGGTTCGATGGGTTTAGAAAATAAAACTGGTCGAATTCGAACGGCATATAACCAGTCACGGCCTCGAACTGGGCGAGCGAGTGTTTCTCACCGTCTGGAACAACAAAAGTAACTACATACTCGATGACATTCGGAAACGATTGATGTTGGATTTGGATTCCAATCGTTACCGATTTCTCAATTCGAAATGGAGAAAGCACTGTTGGATTGAGAGCAGGATGGCCGAAGGACATTTCATGTGGAGCCAACCAAAAGGCAGGTTGATTGACAGTCCTTAGCTGGTTTCCTTTCACCGAGATCTCCAATAAACAACTCGATGAGATCGCCCCTCTCCCATCGGCGCGCGACCCCGCTTCGGTAGGATTAAAACTCTCGGGCCAAAAGGTAGTCCGCTGTTGGCAGTCGAAGCTAACAGCGGATTGCAATTGACGTCCATGATCGTAACTGTCGAGGAACTCCTTGTTATTCCAGACAAGTGAGTCGATAACGCCTGCTACTCGAGATGTGGTCTTGAGAATGATCGGATGATTGCGATGAGATCCACGGATCTCAGCATCTCCAGGTACGCTCGTTGGACGCTCGGAGAATCCGGCGTTTGCTCGTCCCGTCTGAGCAGCCCCTCTCCCGACGTTCATCGCGTTCCATAAAAGCACGATCAAAAGGAAGGACACCCACCTCGACTGAATATTCATTCCTGTCCGTAGCCTGGGCTCCTCGAAGCAACTAGCGAATTCCACTCTTTCCCCTTTGATTCAGTCGATGCACTTCGCAGCGATAACTCGCCCACGGAATTACCGGCATGTATTCTATCCTGCCCGCGAAGCAAAAGACGATAGGTACAGAATACGTACCGTCCCGCTCGAAGGAATCCAAGGACCAAGAATTTGTCGGACTCACCGCAGATCGAGAATGTTTTGTACCTCGAAGGACGAAAGCTACTTTAACTGGTATCCACGATAGAATGGATGAATTGTGAGAGATCGACAGAAGGTACCCAACTGGGAGATTACGCTTGTATCGCATGAACGAAACGGGGCTGGAACTGCGTCCTATGCAACCATCCGACGTACCGGCTGTGTTGAACATTATCATGGAATACGACGTCGACGATGCGACGGAAGCTCGCGAGACGTACGATACAGGTCTCGAGGGCCAGTACTGCCTGTGTGAGCGTCAAACGATCATTGGCGTCGCGGGAGCGAAACCGATTGAGAACACCGATGGATCGTTCGGCATGTCATGGACGTATATCCAACTTTCTGACCGCAGATCGGGAAAACTCATGCAAATGCTGAAATGGGTTTCCGAGATTATGGTGGAGGATGGGGGCCGCAAAGTCTTTGTCCAGATCTCCGACGACTCAAACGCCGCGGATGGGGATGTCTACTTCGATTTGAGGGAAGCCTACAAGCGAACGGGTTTTATCCAGGAGATTCGGCATACGGATTTTTATGCGCCCGGAGTCGCTCAGCTGGTCTTGGGGATGCGATTGATCCCACGTCAACCTACGACGTCGCCCCTCGACACACATGACCTCAAGGTAACTGATATCGACGAAATACCTGAAACAAACGACGTGTATTGGGTTGCTTGGGATTTGGTTCCGAAAGGTCAAGGAACCAAGCCCGCCGACTTTGAAAGGATATTCCATGAGGTAAAGTCCTGGGGAGGGAGATTCCTCTACATGGCTTTTCCATCGGATCTAGCGAATGTTAGCCCTTGGATGTCTGCAGCCCGTTTCCGTATGGCGGGTCGATTGCAGGATTACTACGAGGATGGAGTCGACGAACTCCACTTTCGTTACGATCTGCTATCCTAGGTCCATCGTATGAGACCGGATTCCAACAACAATTTGATTAGCTTCCGCCGTACAGTATCTACATCCATAGAAACATCCACATCCAGGCAGATCCTATGAAGGCCGCGCCATCGCAAACAAGAAATCGTCGAGAGTTTGTCGGAATGACGGCCGGCGCACTCGTATCCTATGGACCGATTGGCTCACAACACGCATTTGCGTCTGCGATCGGATCGTCAACACAACGTTTGCGAATTGGTTTGATTGCAGATGCGCAGTACGCGGATGCCGATTCAAAAGGATCGCGATTTTATCGACAGTCGATCGACAAATTGGAATCCGCTATAGCCCAATTCAACGAGCAAGCACTCGATTTCTGCGTCCATCTTGGCGACCTGATTGATCGGTATTGGGACAGCTTTGATCCGATGCTCTCCATTCTACATGGCTCGAAGCATCCGTTTTATCATGTGTTGGGCAATCACGATTTCGATCTTCAGGACGACTATAAGGCTCAGGTTCCTTCCAAACTAAAGATGCCGAACCGCTTTTATAGCGTCAGCCAAAATGAATGGCGATTTCTCTTTCTAGATACGAATGATGTCAGCCTCTATGGTCTACCAAAAACGTCTCCGAGATACGAGGAGGCAACACAGAGATTGCAACAGCTCAAAGAGGAGAGGAAATCACAAGCTCAGGATTGGAACGGTGCCATTGGCAATCCCCAATTGGAGTGGATGGAAAACGAATGCAACATCGCCAAAACGATGCAGCAACGGGTGATTGTTTTCGCGCATCATCCGATCGCACCCGACAATGCACACAATCTTTGGAACGATCAGGAATTGCGCAAATCACTCGACAGGCATCCAAATATCGTCGCATGGATCAATGGACATAACCATGCAGGTAATTACGCCGATCCCTCGGGAGTCCCCTGCGTCACGCTCAAGGGAATGGTCGAAACAAAAGAGACCTCCGCGTTTTCCATCATAACACTCGGTTCGGATGATTTGGACATCCAGGGATACGGTCGCGAGGTCTCCCGCCGAATCACCCTACGAGCGCGGAACTCATAGCGTCGATGTATCGTTCTTAGGATGGGGACGCTGACAACGTATCCAGTCGCCAAAAAATTTCATCTAATTCGGATTTGCGAACCCTCTCAAATCCAGTTGTCCCATCGACAAAGGGACCTGCGATCGACCGCGTGGATTGAGTGAGATCGATCCTTTGTTGGGATTTGTCTAAGGTCCGGATCACAGGCTTCATAGGACTATCGGTGTTAGCTCGCACAACGACAGCCTTCGTTGCATCGTCGAGCAAAACAACCGTACCGATCGGATAGACCGACATACCTTTGATCATCAATTGGATGGTCTTTGGACAAAATCTCCCCTTCGCTGCATGATTGATCAGATAGACCACCGCATCGGACTGTACGAATCTCTTCGACGCGGAACCATCGGTCAGCGACAGGTACGCATCTGCAACATTGAGTAACACCGCTTGATACAAACATTGGTTTAGACGCAAACCTTTCGGAAAGCCTGAACCGTCGGCCTGCTCATGAACTTGGGTAATCGCCTCCAGAACCCGATCGGGAATCCCCTCGCTCGACTTCAATAGCTCAACAGACTTCAACGGGTGATTGATGTAAGCCTCCCTCAGTTCAGCATCCGCGATCGGTTCGTAGATCGAACGTGCAATCAAAGCTGGCGATAGAGCAAGACTGCAATCGTGCAGCAAGCCTGCCATGCCGACTTCCAGCGTGAACTCCTCCGATTGCCCCTGCGTCAGAGACATCACAATCCCCAACAAGGAAAGTTTGGCAGATCGATCCGCCAATTTTTGTAACTTCTCGGCAGTGGTCCCCACCTGATGTGTCGTAAGAATTGAGAACGCTGCAGCCAAGTCTTTTCCAGCGATCCGAATAAAGGATCCAGCGCTGTCAGCGACCTCTTCGGAATCAATCGGCATCCCCTGGCTAATCCTTGCAACGGCATTGGAAACCGATTGTTCCGCCGAGTCGATCGACCTTCGCAGAGCTTGTATCGTAGACGAATCGAAGGATTCCATCAGAACGGATTCGACTCTCGAGGGAGACGTCTCCGAAGCACCTTGAATGGTGACGGAGGTTATTCCGTTTGCAGCGAGTCGACTTTTTAGTCGCTCGGTAACAGGCATTCCAGCCTGGTGGAGGACGTTACCGTTTGTATCGAGAAGATCGAAACCGAGGACCGTGCCGACCTGCAAATCCTCGGTTTGAATTACCCAAGTTTGGTCACTCATTGCGTTGCCAAGTCAAACCTTCCAACTTCACAAATCGATGGGCCTTAGGGCGAGGTATCGCGAACCGCTGTGAAGTTCTTCAGTGGGAAATGGGATTTTGCGGTGCCCCGCGGAAGTACGGTTCAACCAAAAGGTTCTGAATCGGTTTTCCTCAGTGGGCTTGAGAGAGCGAAGATGCTTAGGCGAGTGGTGGATTCAAGTCACCGAGCAGATTGCTTTGCACCACAAAAAATTGCGGTGCAGTACATAACTACCCCCGTATCCTGGAAGATTTCTTCCCTCCTTTGGCCTTGCCGAATCCTTCGCTTTCTCGACCTCTATAGTAACGGATCGAGGCTTAAAAGAGGGCCGACTGCTTCAAATCCACAACAAAAGTATTCAACCTAATGCTTTAAGTTCGAGGATGGAAACCTCTGGAGGACACCCCCATCGGTAGGGATGCACGCCTGACAACCCTCGACTGACATGCATGATGGTCCCTGATTTCTCAAAGACTCCTGATGCAAATCGGCTGCCAAACCAACTGGGCGCGACCAGAGGTCCAATCGCTGGAAAGCGAATTTGTCCCCCATGGGTATGACCGCACAGCAGCAATTGGCAGCCGATTCGGCTGGCCCATCGAAACTGGTCCGGCGAATGGGCAACCCCCAACCTCCAAATCTGCGTTGGGTCGAGGGGCTTTGGTACGTTTGAGATGGCTGTCCTTTCGGTGGTTCGGTTGAACCAGGGGAGTTCGTTCCCCAGAACCTGAATCGGTACACCTCGAAACTCTGTGAGCCACTCGGAATGCCCGACATCCATCCACCCCAAATCCGTCAGGCGTCGACAAACCTGTAGCGGATCGCTCAACCTGCGATCGTGATTTCCGAGAAGGAAGCATTTCCCGATCGGCGCATTCAAGGCACCGAAAACAGGCTGGATCTCCTCCAGCGCGTGCTCGTAGTCGACGATGTCGCCCGAAAGTACGATCAGATCGGGGGCCATGGATTGAATCCATTCCAATGCGCGCCCATAGAATCGATGATCCATCTCGCCCATGAGATGGACATCAGAGATATGCCCAATCCGCATACCTTGCAGCGGCTCCGGCAATGCGCTGAGCAGGATCTGTTTATGGTTTACCTCGGTCCAGGTGATTTCATTGCGGGGAAGTTGGGCCATGGTCCGAAACTTGGTACCTTTCACCCAATCGGTCTTGGGTGACTCCCGATGCAATTTCGAGTCAACGGTGATCGCTCGGTGATGCGCTAGCGAGAACCAGGGGCGTGCGTCGATCCAAAAGGGGGCAGCAATCAGCGCGAACAGCGAAGTAGCAGCCACATAGAGCTGCGTGAGCGACTGCAGCTCTTCATAAGGAACCAAACCGAGAGAGCCTCGCTGGGCGTACTCGTTCCCCAGCAAAAAGACTGGTATCGAGACTCCGGCAGCCAAGATGAATTTCTCGATGAGTTTGATCGTCGTCCTCTTGATACCTGTCGCGTTGACAACGTTGTAGAGCCCGACAATCGCGCCTGCATGTCCGATGCAAGCTACGAGAATGATAAGGCTGGTTACAAGCAGATCATTCATCCATGAATCGCCAGGTTCAGTAGAGGATTGCGATCACGTACCGGATATCGGTGGAGCCTCGGCCACCATGTGAGCAGAATCAGGCCGATAGTCGAGAAGAGTTTCAGTAACAAAGAGAAGTTGCTCAAGACGAAATGGCTTGTACAAGATCGCTTTCGGGTGCAGGCCAGCTTGCCGTGCTTTAACAATCGAGTGGCCTGGATCGTATCCAAAACCGGTCATCAATGCCATCGGCACAAAATCCATCAACTTCTGAAGTCGAATCATCAGCTGGTATCCAGAGTAGTCTGGCAGTTTGATGTCGGAGATGATCAACTGATAAGGTTCGTCGACCGCATTTTTGACCATCGCTACAGCTTCGTCGCCACAGTGCGCCGTCTCGACGACACATCCATAACGTTCGAGAAGGGCGTGCGCTTGCAACAAAACCTGCTCGTCGAGATCCACTACGAGGACTCGCTTCCCGAGCAACTTGCCACCACCCTCCGAAGGACCACCGACCGGACTGACCTCGGCAGGGGCCATCGACTGACCAATCGATTGGATCGACTTACGAACGGATCGAGCTTGGGACAAAACACTTCTCAATCGAGATACGGTATCGGGATCATGACCGATATACTTCTCCATGAGATGGACCGCATCGAGTAGCAATGTATCAATCGGGAGCGCGATGGCTGCGTGGATCGCCTCAAAGCTTTGGTGGGCGGCATCGTTCCGCTGGGCAACCAGTAGCTCCAATGTATTCAAAGCCACCGCGACGTCCCGCGCGAAAATTTCCAGGAACTGCTGATCCGAAAGTGTGAATGCATCCAGTTTCGGGCTCTCCACATTGATCGTACCGATCACGGTCTCGTGTAGTAAGATTGGTACAGTCAACGAACTGCGAGCTCCCTTGAACGCCTCGAGATACATAGGATCCTTGGTCGTGTCCCGGCACAAATGACTCTTTCCACTCGCCGCCACATAACCCGTTACGCCGTTCCCTTGCGGACTGGCCATCAACCGTCGATCTGCTGCCACCTGATCGATCCCGACCGACAAGAGAGGAATCAAATCGCCGGTCGACTGTTCCAGCAACCGGATCTCGATCACCTCGACGTTGAGGAGATCCTGTGTGTAATGACGGATATTCTCTTTCAATAACTCGATCCGCTGATCGACATCCATCAAGAAGATCTCGTCTGGCTTCAGGTCCGTTAACTTTGCACCGGCCTGATGGATCGCCGCCAGTTTCTGCTCCTGGAGAATCTCCTCCGTAACGTCGCTGAGCGTGACGATCAATCGTTCGATCTTGGCTGCTCCCCCATTGCCACCTCGCAACGGTGCCGCATGCACGTGATAGTAAGAACCTCCGCCCGTGTGCAGAGTCGACGAAGCATCTTTACCACTCGAGAAACACGTCTGCAGCGGGCAGGCCTCCATCCCCAATATCTCAGGATTGGCCAGTGCCGAGTAAAAACTCTCACCAATCCGACTAACGCCGCCGCTCCACTGCTCAAAACAAGAGTTCGCCCACAGGATCGTCATGTCGGAATCGATCATGGCAACACCTTCGGGGAGACAATTGAGAACGTCTTCCGCAGCTACACCTGCCACACTTATCTTCGCCACCCCAACCTCCGCAATGTCGCCTGGGTATGCCGCTCGAACTAGCCTAGTTCCCTCAAACGCTATCCCCTCAAATATAAAAGACTGTCGACGCGGAGCAACTCGGATGTGAGCTTCTTGTGAATTCAAAGTGCAAAAATCATTGCTTTTTTACAGCGATTCCAACGCGGTTTTCGCCAACGCCGCCGAGCGCCACCCATTCCTCTCATGCCAATTCCTCCCACCGCATGCTCATCTGGAAGCTCAAGAGCCCTTTTAATCGCGAGCTCTCTTCCTTTGCAGGCACTCAAAGGCGATTAGTCAACCAATCGATAATTAGCAAACCCACGCAATCGCTTTCCTCGCCAGCCACCCAGCATCGCGATCCGCTAAAATCACGGTCGTGCCCTGCATACAAAGCTCTGAGGCATACCTCAAGTCGCGAGATTCGTACCAACTGTCAAACGAACCTGCCGAACAGCCGATCGATTACAACCGATCCTACATGGATTCCCGTATCCGATTTCTCATGAGTTCACTGTGCCCTACCAGTCCTACACTCTCCTCTTACACCGAATATTTCCCATGATGTCCTCACGAAGTCGATTGCTTTTTTGGATGGTTTGCATGACCGCTTACACATCGAGTGCCTATGCAGGGAACTGGCGCAGTCAAGTACTACCGGTCTCTCTCAACGTCGGCTACGCCGTCCGTGCAATCGACATGAATCGCGACGGGAAACTAGATATTGCCATCGTCGATGCAAAGCGATTCCTATGGCTCGAGGCTCCCGACTGGAAGACGCACGTGATCCACGCAACGCCCGATGCGAAGTCTGACAACGTGTGCTTTGCACCGAACGATATCGACGGCGATGGCGATCTCGATTTCGCTATCGGTTTCGACTGGCAACCGAACAATACGCAATCCGGTGGAGCTGTCGGATGGTTGGAGTCCCCAGCCGACCCTCGCGATCCCTGGGCGTTCCATTCGATCGACACGAACGTGATCACGGTCCACCGAATGCACTGGTGCGACATGAATGGAGATCAGAAACGGGAACTCATCGTCGCTCCACTCAAGGGCCCTCGCTCGACGGGTCCTGGTTTCGAGGATCAAGGCGTCGAACTGCTTCAATACTCGATACCGACAGCACCCAAGTCGGAGCCGTGGACCAAAGAAACGATTGATCGCTCCCTGCACGTCATGCATAACTTTCAACCGATTCGGATGCTCGATAAGACATCGCGTGATGAATTGCTGACGGCCAGTTTCGAGGGGGTGCATTGGTTCGCTCGGAACGATCTCGGAACCTATTCATCGTCTCGACTTTGCATTGGTTTCGAGGGGCCAGCACCGAACAAGGGATCGAGCGAAGTTCGATTAGGATCCCTAGGTACTGGAAAGTCCTTTATCGCGACGATCGAACCGTGGCATGGAAACGAGGTCGTGGTCTACGATCAACCCGCCGACTTTCAATGGAAACTTGATCGTCCAGCCTCTTCCCTCTGGCAAAGAAATATCCTCGACAAAGAACTCAAATGGGGGCACGCGGTGGCGTGCACCAATCTGGACAACGACCCAGACGATGAACTCGTGATTGGAGTTCGAGACGATGCTTCGCCGCATCGTTGCGGTGTCCGAGTCTACGATCGACAGGGGGACGGATCTTGGAAACGGCAACTGATCGAACCTGGGCAAGTCGCCGTTGAGGATCTCATCACCGCTGACCTCAACTCCGATGGAAAGACGGATATCATCGCGGTCGGACGTGCATCCAAAAATGCCGTGATCTACTGGAATGATTGATTTATTCAAACGAGATCGATACCGTTGCTCGCAGATGGGGTTTCGATAGGAGCGTCAAACTTTGACCGAAATGAACTAATGGGATTCCCGTCAGTTCTGGAATGACCGTCGGAACTGTCAGGTTACGATTTGGCTTCTAGAGAGCCATCTGCAATTTCGATACTCCGATAGCAATCCAAAAAATCGCTACCAAAAACAGAATGCATGCATTGCACGCAGATCCCACAGGTGGAGATAATGGAGCCAGTCGGAAATGATGGGGTGCACACCAAGGAGCACATGATGAAATTCTCGAGTCGAACTCTCTTAGCCTGCCTTCTAGCCACGATCGCTTGCGGCGAATTCTGCCACGCGCAATTCGGAAGCACGGGCCTCGGCGGATCGATGGGAGGCATTGGAGGCTTGGGTGGTGGTACCAGTGGAATCGGCGGATTAGGCGGAGTCGGTGGACTGGGCGGCACTTCGGGATTGGGAGGGGGTATCGGTGGCACTGGTGCCACGGCACAACGTCTCCCAGGATCTTTTGGTGGACCTGGCATAACCGGAGTTGGGCTACTCGAATTGTCAACTCTTCGCGCGGTGTCGAATCAATCTGGCCCTTCTCAGTTCGGCGTTCAGGGGGCCACCAGTCCTCTCGGAGCGTCGGGTGGCAGTGCCGCTGGAGGCAGCCCTTTTGGAGCCACTGCATTTGGCGGTAACGCCTTCGGAACGACGGGTGGAATCGGTGGATTCGGCTCGAGCGGACTCGGTGGTATTGGGGGTTTAGGGGGAGGATTCGGTGGAGGGCTCGGAGGTGTCGGTTTAGGCGGGGTCGGTTCCCTCGGTGGACTCGGCAGTCGTACCCGAGGGGCGACGGGTACCGGCGCCAACGCCAACCAGCGCAAAGTTCGTGCGGTCGTTCGTCCCGATTTCAGCAATGTACCGGACGCCGGTGCTGAGGCCCCTGAGCCGCTGGCAGCGTTCGAGGGTCGCATGAGCCGACTCCCTGTCGGCAAGCGGATGCAATCGGTAACTGCCAGCATCCAGGACGGGCAAGTCACCCTTAGCGGAACTGTTGCGACGGAGTCGGATAAGAAACTGGCTGAGCGTTTGATGATGCTGGAGCCGGGCGTGCGTTCGGTGAAGAACCAGTTGATGGTAGGTTCCACGTCGGCTGAGAAAATTGAGGCAGTGCCCAGCCGTTAGTGATAGCTGTAGGATCGGGTGGCAGCGTCGACATGCGGGGATCTGTTCCGTTTGGATAAGTCTGCGAAGTGGCTACAGGCTGGGTGCTAGATTGCCCCTGAAACGCATTCATTGCCAACGCATTCGATTGCAGTTGCTGCTGCAACGCCGTCGCTTGCATCTGTTGCTGCTCGAGCTGTTTCTGTTGAGTTTCGAAAGCAGCAACTAAATTTGCAGGTTCGACGCTCTTGACCGGTCGTCGAGGTAAATTCAGGGTGGTGATTCCCACTGGCCTGGCCGTCCCATCATAGACTGCTTGAGTCGCCTGAGCGTTTGGTTGCTTGGGCATCTCAGCGCTAACCTGAATGATGGATTGCGACTCATTCTTTTTCTTGCCTGGCATATTCACGGTTGCCGGCAGGCTTCGGATCTGTCGACCATCTTTCGCGATGAATATCGGGATCAGCATGATCTTCTTCTCATTACCGGGTGCTGAATCCCACGGGATCCAAACGCTATAGGATGCACCCAACTGCCCCTCCGAAAAATGCGAGGTGAGTTGCTCCGCGGTGAATTTGAATCGTTTGGTAGCTTGGTTCAAATCCGTCGATTCTGCGCGTCCATCGGTGTCGTCGAAACCATAGACCATCAGCTCGCCATCCACTGGGATCGCTTGAGTCTTTTCATTGTAGAAATAGAAACGCCCACCGAACCCACGTGTGGGTGGTTTTCCCGGTAATGACAAAATGTCGTGTGCCCAAGTGACGTTCATCGACTGCGGAATCTGATACTCTTTCTTACCGAAAGAAAACCAGGACTTGGAATCTTTTTTCTTACCCGACTTTTGATCTCCCACGAGCGAGGCACAACCGCAGGCGTTCATGCAGAGCAGGAAAACGACGAGAGGGAATCGGTATCCGAGCTGCGAGTAAGAAAACTGGGCACTTCGATTTCGAATTCTCATAGTACAGACCACGGCAAGGTTACGGTCGAGTGATGTTGATGAACGAAAGACTGATGAGTCGGGAAGAGCAACTATCGCGGCTTGGCTGGTGTTGCGATACGAGCATCGGGTCCACCAGAACGATAGGCAGCTTGACTGACACCACTGTTTGTGGGTGGCTGACCGTTGACTGGTATTTGGTAGGAGGAATTCTGATACGGTGTTGCACTATTCACGGGTGGAGTCGTGCTACCCCCCTCTGGGAGGGGCTGGATCAGTAGGCTTCCATTGGGATAGGTCATTACCGGCGGATTCTGGGGATAAACCTCTTCCTGCTCGGGATTGGAGTCACCGAGGATCATTGGAGAAGCATCGACCGAGTTGATATCAACCGTGGGTTGCAGGTCGGGATAGATCACCGGCGAGCTCGCAGGTCCCCACAGTCCATTCCCCGGAGACAATCCAGCATCGCCATGGATATTGAGAATGTCCGCCATGCACCAACTCATTCGTGAGGATTCCACCTGCTTGATCGTGTCCAATTTCGCTGCGTCGTTGTAGTTGATAACGCGAGGAGTCATCACGACCAATAGTTCCGTCCGCTTCTCAAATTCGGAGTCGAATCGGAAAAGCAATCCGGCAACGGGAATACTTTCTAACCAAGGAATACCGCGACGTCTCGATATGCGTGTCTTTTGAATCAACCCCCCGAGCACGACGGTTTGTCCATCGTAGGCAGTGACACGAGTCTGGGCTTGGGTAACAGCGAATGCGGGGGATTCAGCAATGGCATTGCCATTAGCATCCGTGGCGACAGCAAGTCCTGGCTGACTAGGATCAACCGACGAACGATTGATAGCTACAATCATGTTGACCAAGCCATCCTGGTTGGTACGAGGCTGGATCTGCATAATCAGCCCCACCGGGAGGTAAACAACAGAAGTATTGACACCTCCAGTTACACCGCCAGCGAATGTACCAGACGCTGTTGGAATACTACCGCCGACCTGTATCACGGATATGTTATTATCGATTGTCAAAAGATTGGGGCGAGAGAGAATCTGGATGCGATTCGCATCACGCAAGGCACGGAACAAAAGACTGACCGATTCGTTTCCTGCCGCCAGAACCAAGCCTCCGTACCCAAGCTCACTGCGTCGACCAAGGGCAAAATCCGAAAAACCTTGTCCTGCCACGTTATTGGGGCGAACAAGATTATTTGTTTGATTCAATCCTGTACCCAAATTGAAGGCTGGTGAAGTCAGCGTACCCCCGGTCGCCATGTTTCGATCGAACAGGAGCGAGTCCTGCAATCCCATTTCGCTGCCGAGTTCAAAGGTATCATCGAGAGTGACCTCAGCGATTAACATCTCGACAGCGATCATGGGTTGCTGACGATCGAGTCGCGTGATGACTTCCCGAATCTGGCCTAAGTAGCGAGGCGTTGCGCTGATGATCAAACTGTTGGTCGCCGGCTCTGCTACGATGAAGACTTCTCGATCGACGCGTTCGTAAAGGCTGATCGCTTGCCCCTGTTGCAACTGCTGTGTGATCACCGTTCTCTGGTTGGTCAGCAATTGATTCAAAGCGGTCGCGACATCGTTTGCTGCCGCGTTACGCAGCCAAATCACTTCATTGGTACGAGCGGTCCCCGCGCTGTCATCCAGCCGGTAAAGCAATGCCTCGATGACCTCGAGATCGGTCGCTGCACCAGTGACGATGATCGAGTTCGTTCGAGCATCCACCGAAATTCGTAGGGGCACCAGGGCGCTTTCTCCACCGCCGGTGAGTGCAGCGAGGTTCTGCAATCCAACGGTAGCCGCGTTCGTGGTCGCCGTTCCTGCGGTGGCAGGCAATCCGAACGCTTGCTGCAACGTGAGCGCGAGGCTCGTCGCATCACCGTTCACTACGGGAAAAACTTTGATACGAGCATCCGTCGTGGGGAGTGCATCCAATTGTTCGATGAGTGCGGCCACCAGCGGCATACTCTTGGCCGGCGCTCGAACCACCAACGCGTTAATACTCGGGCTGGTTGTGACGACGACACCTGCCAAGATTCCTGAATCGATGACCCCACTGTTATCGCGAGAGACGACCGTCAGCTTGCTGCTCGGTGTACGGGCCTGGGACGTGGTCGTCGTCGCTCCTTGGCCACCACCTCCCGCTTGAGCTTGTCCCTGTCCCTGACCACCACCCCCGACCGATTGACCGCCGATCGCGGCTGCTAAGATAGGCTGCAATTCGGACGCAACGGTATTCTTGATCGGGAAAACCCGGATCTGGCTTTCGGCAGGGGTGGATTCGACGTCGATTTCCTTGATCAGCTTTGCCACTTCACGCAAATCGCGAGGGGATGCCTGCACGATCAGAGCATTGGTCCGATAATCGGATACCACTTTGATTTGTGGACTGAGCCCGGTAGGTGTGTTGGCAGCCGCACCTCCGCCGGTACCACCCGTAGCTCCAAAGAAGTTACGAATGAGAGTTTCCGCATCGACCGAGGATGTATGCAGTAGTTTGAAAATTTGCAATTGGCTATCGGGATCCAAGGGTGCATCCAATTGATTGATCAAGTCGATGAGACTCTTCATCGCTTCTTTTCGGCCAATCAAGAGAAGGGCATTGGGCTGTACAAGGGATGTGATATTCACCTGCCCTTGTCGTGGCTGATAGATATCTCGATTGATTTGATCGATGATCACTGCCAACGCTTGACTATTGACATGCTTCAGGGTGACTAGCTGGATATCGGGTTGGGTGTCGACACTTTGCTGCTTGATCTTTTCGATCACTTCGAGAACGCGCTCGACATCCTTTTTCGCCCCCTTGATCATGACCAATCCCAGTTCATTGACGAACGAGATTTCGACATCACCGATCAAACCAGTTCCGGTTGAGAGGGAATCCTGGGCCGCGATGACGGTAGCGGGATCATTTGCTCCCTGGGTAGCACCTGGGATGCGTGCGACGCCGGTCTCTTCTTCGTTCGGGTTTTGAGGGTTTCCGCCCTGTTGTTGATAATTTGCAAATCGCACCAAACGAATGGCTCGCTCGATCCGTTCTGGAGTGGCGGGGGTGATCGGAACGATCTGAGTAGGGCGATCGGGGTCGGCTTGGCCTTGGTCGATAGCGGTGATCACTTGCGTCCAGTCCATCACGGTACCGGGTGCACCAACCACATGGACGGAATTTGCATTCCGATTGATCTGCATCAGTTCCTGCATACCATTCGGAGTCGCTAGACGGAGGCTGACCATTCCATTGCCGATTTCAACGGAGGAAAGCTTGCTGCCGGCCAAGCGTGCGATCGCATCTTCAAATTGCTTGGCAGGTACCCGTTGCAATTTGTAGTCGGTCTTTTGGATCGAACTGGGGATAATGTTGCCCTTGGCATCGGTTGCCAATGTCCCCGTTTTGGCTTTGACGGCATTGACGTACTGATTGATAAGCTGCTGCTGAGAATCGGGTGCGAGCACCATCAGGCGGCCTGTACCAGGCTCGTTGGTGATCCGAACTCGTTTGTCGTTGGCGAACTGCAGTTGCAGCTGCGCCGCTACACTGCCCACTGCCTCCAAAGGGATGTCATAGATTTGTAATCTCGCATCGTTTACAGCGCTTGCAGTGTTGGAAATCGGGGCAGGAGCAGGTAATCGGTTGCTCGCAGGTCCCTGTGAAAACGCTAGTGACACCATGGCTGTAGAAGCCAAGCAAGCGATAGTGTTGCTAGCAAAATGAAAGAAGAATCTCTTTTTCACGTGACTTTCCTTGCATTGGATGAAACGACGAACTGCTCGCGCGGATCGACTCAATCCGGATGATCGGTATTTCAGTGAAACTCTCTTCAGACAAAAGATATTCTATGAACGTTAAAAATTAACACCCTCATTTGCTAGCTCTGGGCCGATTGTGTTTGAAAGCATTTCGGA
Organism: Pirellula sp.; assembly: GCA_040396935.1. GTDB lineage: Bacteria > Planctomycetota > Planctomycetia > Pirellulales > Pirellulaceae > JBKCUI01. The sequence continues at coordinate 140 of JBBAXA010000052.1, read as the reverse complement.
AACAGGGCTGGGTGGGTCACGATTGGCTTCTGCGAGAGCGTGGCCAAAAGGGCCTGGCGCTAATTGGCCAAAGGGGCCGAAAGTGCCTGGCACTGATTGACGCTGCAGGCCGGAATGGGCCGACATTCTTACTGCCGGGG
>JBBAXA010000051.1:11783-38582 GCA_040396935.1 Pirellula sp. | reverse complement strand
TGGAACGCTGCAGCGATTGGTCGCAAGACGGTGACGGTCTATGCCGACAATGAAGCAAGTGCTTCTGCCCAAGCCACCAAACAGAATCCTGGCTGGACTGTTGAAAGAGTGAAGAAGGTTAGCAAAGACCCCCAAGAGCCGTGCCTTTCAAGTCACCTTGACCAAGTAACACGCGTTGCATCGTTGTAATCCATGTTGCGTCGTTCTATGGCGACCCGAGTGTCATAAAAATGGTGCCGCACCAAGGTTGCATTGGATAGCATGGCGGAATCCGCCATGCGTCATGCGTGGAATCCACTATCCAAAAATGCACGTTGCATGGATTCCCAGAAGGTTTCCATCACGTGTACAAATGAGTAGATGGCCGATCACTACGATTTTCCGAACATCGAAGGGTTTTGTCGTTAGTTGAATCGTATTCGTCTGATTTTTTCCAATTCAGAACCATTGAATGGTTGACCAAAATGACAACGAACATGAGTGAGTATTTTGCTTACTGCACAAATCTTCATTCGAAACATCGAATGCTGAACGAACGCATTCAAAAGATCGCCCAGTTGTGGAAATCGCGTTCTCAACGAGTTACAACCGATTTGGTTCAAGAACTTCGATCGCTTCATGACGAGTTAGAGGATCATTTTCGCGAGGAAGAGGTTGGCGGCTGTTTGGATGAGGCGGTCGCTCGCAAGCCAGCACTTGGTAAGGAGCTCGACCAGTTACAACTGGAGCATCCGAATTTATTAAAAGATCTTGATCGATTGATCGATGTGATGGCTCCAGGTTATCCATCTGAAAACCAAAGGAAGCTGATCACTGCTGAATTCTCCCGATTTATCGATCGACTCCAAAAGCATGAAATGGCAGAAGAACAGATATTAGAAGAGGGCTTCGGAGTCTATTTGTCCTAAACGTAGGGCAAAGACAGGATGGGTTCGGAAAAGTATTCGAGTACTTTTGATTAGGCTTATTAGCACTCAGACCGACTGCACGGTTACTTGATGATATCCAACTTCGATTATGAGAATCATGCTATGTGACCGTGATACTGTTCATTCCATGTGGTATTCGATGTTAGCATGAAAGTCTAGAGAACTGCCGGCTCTGAAGTCAATTCAATAGGATGACGTAGCTTGATGTAGATAGGTTTGCGAATACGAAGGTATTGACTCGGTAAAAACCCCTGGTAGTTCGGCGTCGCTTCATCGACTGGAACCGAGTGAACCCATTCTTTCTGGGATTGGTACGAGCCGTATCGATGTACAGAATCGATCCCCCCCAGACTTGGGGCACCTAAGGGCGACCCATTCCGATCCTTCTTCTTCGCGCGGCTGGGTGACTGAGTTTTCGTTCCGAATATCCTGTGTACTTTTCTCGGTGTGGAGCTGTTTTATGTTGCCAACGATCGTTTTAGATCGATGCGTTATGCTCGATAGGAACATGGACAAGAAGCGCAGCGACAACTTACTGAGGGAGTGCTGCTCTGATCTTGTGATGATTTTATTCAGACGGGTAGAATCGAATTCGACAAAATCGGTTTTTGCGATAGGACTTGCTAGTAGCGGACCCATCCAAGGTTGCGACTGCATTCCGGCAAATCGTTATGTTTCTTTAGGGCATTGAGATGCCGATACACCATACCGCGATCATACCGAAGAAAATTCTGAGTCTCGTTACGCATCTCGAACAACCATCCCCAATCTCGACCCTATGGGCGCGAGTCGCCGCGATGGATCGTACCCAACTCCTCCAGGAGTTTGGATCTCGCTCGGAGGGATTGTCGGCTGGAGAAGCTCAAGCTCGACTTGCCGAATACGGGCCCAATGTTTTAGCGAAAGACCAGCGTGCCGGACTTGCGAAGCTTCTTCTGCACGCTGTCGTGAATCCGATTGTGCTTTTGCTCGCGGTATTGTCGACTGTTTCGGTGGCGACGGGTGACTACCGCGCTGCATCGATGATGATGATGATGATCTTTCTGGGGGTGGGATTGAGGCTCTTTCAGGAGGCGAAGGCGGATAGCGCCGCCGCCAAGCTGAAAGCGATGCTCTCGGTGACTGCGACGGTTCTTCGGGATGGGCAACCGCAGGAAACGCGAGTTTCGCAGTTGGTACCTGGGGATGTGATCGCGCTCGCGGCGGGAGACATGATTCCAGCGGATCTCCGATTGCTCACGGCCAAGGATCTCTTCGTATCACAAAGTTCGCTCACCGGAGAGAGTTTTCCAGTCGAGAAATTCGCGGTCGAGAGAAATGCCTCTACCACTCTTCCGATTGAACTCACGAGTGTCGCATTCCTGGGGACCAGCGTGGAAAGCGGTTCAGCGACTGGAGTCGTTGTTGCGACCGGTAAAGACACCTATCTCGGTTCGGTCTCAGCCTCGCTATTGGAACAGGAGCCACCAACCAGTTTTGATCGAGGCATTAGTCAATTCACTTGGCTGATCGTCCGCTTCGTCCTGGTGATGGTTCCCCTGGTATTCCTGATCAATGGTTTGACCAAGGGGAATTGGGGGGACGCTTTTTTCTTCGCCATCGCTGTCGCTGTGGGCCTGACACCGGAGATGTTACCGATGATTGTCACGGTTTGTCTATCCAAAGGTGCGATTGCAATGAGCCGTAAAAAGGTAATCGTCAAACGGATCAATGCGATTCAGAATCTGGGAGCCATGGACATCTTGTGTACCGACAAGACTGGTACATTGACGATGGATCGTGTGATCCTCGAGCGTCACTGCGATGTTGTCTTAAAAGAAGATGATGGCGTGCTGGCCCTGGCATACATGAACAGCCACTTTCAGACCGGATTGAAAAATGTACTTGACCGGGCTGTTTTAGCCCATACCGAGACGCATACCCATGCGAAGATCCCCGAGTACGCAAAGGTAGACGAAATTCCGTTCGATTTTCATCGACGCATCATGTCGGTGGTCGTGCGCACACCTGAGGGGCAGGATCGCATCATTAGCAAAGGCGCACCCGAAGCTATCTTTACACGCTGTTCCAATTTCGAACTGGATGGAGAGCGGTACCCGATGGATCACACCCATATCGATCAATTGAAGCTGGAATATGAACGACTTTCGGCCGATGGCTTTCGAGTGTTGGCGATTGCGAGTAAGGATATGCCGGCAACTCAGCACGTCCCCATCGGTTCAACGCCCTATTCGAAACTGGATGAGTCCGAGTTGATTCTCAATGGCTACGTGGCTTTCCTCGATCCGCCAAAGGAAACGGCGAAGTTAGCCATTGAGGCCCTCGAGCAGAGAGGAGTTAAGGTGAAAGTAATTACCGGCGACAATGATTTGGTCGCTAAGAAAATTTGTAAAGAAGTTGGTCTGACGACTGGTCGAGTGATGCTGGGAAGCGATGTCGAAGGAATGAGTGATGATCAGCTGGCAGAGGTTTGTTTAGATACCAACCTTTTTGCTCGTGTTTCCCCTTCGCACAAACAAAGGATTATTCGAGCGTTGCAGTCACGTCAGCATACGGTTGGATTTATGGGTGATGGTATCAACGATGCGTCGGCTCTCAGGACTGCAGATGTAGGAATCAGTGTCGATTCTGCGGTCGACATCGCGAAAGAGTCTGCAGATATCATTCTTTTGGAGAAATCTTTGCTCGTTCTCGAGTCAGGGGTCGTCGAAGGGAGAAAAGTCTTTGCGAATATCTTGAAGTATGTGCGTATGGGAGCCAGTAGTAATTTCGGGAATATGTTCAGCGTGCTGGGAGCGAGCGCGTTCCTCCCGTTTTTACCTATGGCTCCAATCCAAATACTCGCCAACAATTTGCTATACGATGTCAGTCAAGCCGCGATTCCGACAGACGAGGTCGATGCCGATCAAGTCCAAAAACCGAGGCCTTGGGATATTCGGCAGCTGACTCGATTCATCCTTTTTATTGGCCCATGCTCGTCTCTCTTCGACTACACGACATTCTTCATGATGCTCTACCTATTCGGTTGCTGGAACGTCATGACACCCGACGCCGCTGCGCATAGCACGAGCCTCTTCCAAACGGGTTGGTTTGTCGAGAGCCTGCTGACGCAGACTCTGATCATTCACATCATACGTACGAACAAGATCCCATTCTTGCAGAGTCGAGCTTCATGGCCGCTGGCTGTGATGTCGACCGTCATCGTTGTCGTTGGAGTGGGGCTACCCTTCTCGCCTTTAGGTCGTTACCTGGGATTTTCCCCGTTGCCGCTGATGTATTGGCCACTCCTTGTGGCGACACTGCTGGGATATGGGTTTGTCACGCAATCGGTCAAGAAATGGTTGCTGCAGAGGAATTGGATCTGACCGATCCACTGGCTTCAAACGAAGAGACCGTAGTAAATGGACATCGAGTAAAAGGGATCGGGTTCCATACTGGCGAGGAAGCGAAGGAATGCCCACATGGGTCTCTGAGTTACTTTTGTTTAGCTTTCAATTTGCTTCGCTCCGATCGTTCCATCCGCTTCGGCTCGGGAAAACCTTTTTGGCGGATACGTTGGCCTGCTTCGCGTAGAGCCGCTACGTCTGCTGGATGAATGGATCCATCTGGCAATGGGCCGGTATTGAGCGTTAGATTTGCATCCTGCGCAAAGGCGTCAGCAAGGAGCGCGAGCACTTGGTCCGTATTGATATGTTCACAGCCATCCATATAGATCCAGGCCGGTGGAGCTGTTTGCATGTTCGTGCAAATATCCCCTCGTTTCCCTTGATTCAGCATCCAAGCTTTTTCAGCGATAGGCTCTTTTTTGGTATGCATGAGACCTTCAGGTGCGACGAAGTCTTCGGTCCCCGTTCCTTGCTTGAAGGAAATCAGGCATTGCGGTTGGAGAGATCGAATCAGAGCGTAGAGCTCATGGATGCGAGCATACGCCCGCGGCTCTGAATAGTAGGAACCGACCCCATCCAACCAGATTCCTGCAATCGGGCCATATTGTGTGAGTAGCTCGCGAATATTCGTACAGTTGCGATCAAAGGTTTCCTGAGGCTCTGTGCGTGCTACATCGGGTGGACAATAAAGAAATAATCCCAACCCTTTTTTCTGGCATTGAGTAGCAAGCTCGGCAACAAGATCCCGTTTTGCGGGAGAGTTCAAACTGCTAAATTCCGATACCGAAGTGCGAAACATGTAAAGATCACCGAGATGTCGAGTCGTGAAATTGATGTAACGCATCTCTGCTGCCAGAGCGAGGTCCGTGATGAAGTCAGCATCAAAATTTTCCGCTGTAAAACGGTCCTTCAGTTTTGCATATTCTTCAAACGTTCCTTGCTTGCGAGCCTTCCAATCCTTGTTGGATTTCCCTTTGGACTCTGCGGCGTCCTTTGCGGTCAGACCTCGTAAGCTGGCGAGCGCGTAGTGCACGAATAAGCCCCACTTTGCTTCGCGGTGCCATTGGATTGCTGCCGCACGAGGCTGCTTCTCATACAACGATTCGTATCCGCGTAGATAGGATGGAATAGCGAATTTCGACGCAGTCTCACCGAGGCATCTGGACAGGGTGGTGCCGTATATCGTAGCGAGTCCCATACCCATCAAAAACTGTTTTCGATTCAGGTTCGACATGGATTGATTTATTGGAAAAGAAGTTTTGATCCGGATTCGAACATGGATTGTAATACCAAAGTTACTTCTTAACTGGCGTTAGCGCACTTTTGCGTGCGGCGGCCTGTTTCCGCCGCTTAGGGATATACGTCGGACCGCGCTCGGCAGACCATGCTCCTTTGTCTCGTAGGCACTTCCCGCGTATGCCAACTATCTTGAAGTCATCCCGACAAGAGCCTGTAGCGGGATCTTCACAGAAGTAACAAACCCTCGCATTCGTTGCGTGTTATTCGTACTTGGGTACCAAGTAGCGGTTCGGTATGTTATCGAAAGAAGGGACTTTTCGACCCGACTGCCTCAGAATCGTAGCGATATTTCCGTAGATCTCTTTTTCTTTCCGATGCATCTGGGGAAGCAATCCCATCTGAGCATAGGAGATAGGCGTCACATCGAGGAAAACCGTTTCCCAGGGATAGCCTTTTCCCCAAACGATACCATCCACGCGGATGGTCGTATCCGCACCTGCATCGACCAGCAGTCGCAGGATCGGTTCCGACCTGTTGTAAATGGAGTTTACACAGTGAAAGAGGGGTGTGTGTCCATTCAATCCGTACTCATCGATAGCCGCTACCGAATTGAGATTCGCTCCAGAGTCAACGAGTGCCCGAGCAGCTTTCAGATTTCCATACTCGGCAGCGACATGGAGCAAAGAAACATCGACCAAGGACGTGAATGCAGACACCAGCGTCGTCCGATGTTCCAATAATGAAGGCGTCTGCTTGATAGCGCATCGGATTGCCTCCGCATCGTCGAGTAGTACCGGAAGAATGGCTGGATCATCTAGTGTTGCACCCTGATCGATCAATAGGCGAATGCAATCAGCGAGTCGATCCGATCGTTCGTATTGCTCGAGCAACCAGTAGATAGGGTATTTGCCATCGATGGGAGTGCATACATCAGCACCATGAGCTATTGCAGCGCGAACGCCATCCACATCGTGGCCGTCGAAGGCATCTAGCAAAGCTTGCTCCGGGGTATTCAAAATGCAATTCTCTCCGTATCGCGACCGGCTCAGTTCAACTAGTTCAAGATATGGATTCAACAGTTCGTCGAGTAGAGGCTTCAAGTACCGACAAGCGATGTCTCGAGTTCTAGTCCACACTCGGGTTCGATGCGTAACGTGGATTATCTTCCGCTGGTATGGATCTATTCGCAAGGAGGAGAGAGCTTTGTCCCAATGGGTGATCTCCAATCGTTCGACGAGCTACAGGCTCCGGATTCGAAGGCGCTTATGCCTTTTCTTAAGGTTCCAGGGGGAGCTTCCAACCTCTTGGGACCGCACGAAAACGTACCAAATCCGTCGCTTAAGCCAACGCATCTGTGATCAGAGGAAAGACGCTTTCAGTCCCGATCGATTGACGCTCGAACCGTTGAGGACGACTGTGCTCTAAGGCACGAAATCGTTCCCAAACGACACAAAATCTCTCGATGTCGTTTTTTCGAATTCCCTGCAAAAGTGAGGAATTGCTCACGTGATGGAGTCGCCGGAGGTACGAGCCAAATTGCGGCACACAGTTTGCGTACGGATTGCTCTTGTTGTGTCTCGGTTATGAAGGTTGAAGCACGCAGGAATGGGAGTACCGGTCCGGTGTAAAACGAGCTGCATGGATGACCGGTTGGCCGAGGTGTTTCGCAGATTGGGATGACGGATTCGACGAGAATCGATCGGAGTGACGCCATGTTTGAAGAAGTCCTAATTCTTGTTTGTGGCATGAGTCTTCTTGGGACCCTGTTGTCGCTGGCATTGTCGGTTTTTGCGTTGTTTCGATCGCTCGAAATCCGAAATCTTCGAAATGAAATAGAGTCGTTGGAGAAGCGGATCCGAGTTCTTTGGAATGAGGTTGTCGTGCGTCGCAGATCTCCAGGTATCGAATACGTTGGAACCGAAGCGGAGTCTGCTCCGACCGGCAAGCGTGCGCTTGCGCAGCCCTATGTACCACATGTTGAACCCAATCATCTTGTCGGCGCGGCAGTCGCGGCCAGCGCGGTGGAGTTGCGCGACGCGCCAAAAGTCAGAGAGCTGTCGGAACCCTCGCGACCACTGTGCCCCAAATGCCATGGTCCATGGAATGAAAAGTACTGCTATCTTTGCGGATATCGCGTCGGCTCGATTCATCACAGTCCGTTAGTGAATGCTCCACCCCTTCTGGCAGAGCTTCCTCTCAAGGAGGCAGAGCAGCCTCTCAAGGGACACGAGGAAAAGGGCTCGCATCCACTCGTAGTTCCTGCGCCATCCCCACTCCAACCGACATTTCAGCAGCAGCCCATGGAGGAAGAAGGGTTGGAGTCCGTCATTGGGTCGAGCTGGCTCAATAAGATTGGCGTGTTTTTGGTGGTGATTGGAATCGCGCTTTTCGTGGGCTATTCGTTGACAAAGCTTGGACCGATCGGTCGGTTGGCAATCGGCTTTGCCGTTAGTGTCGGCATGCTCGGTATTGGGACGGTTGTGCAGCGGAAAGTTGGCTTTCGAACGTTTGCCTACGGATTGATCGCCGGAGGATGGGCCGGATTGTATTTCGTAACCTACGCGATGCATGGTCTGGACGCATCGCGTATTGTTGAAAATCCAACCCTCGCCTTCTTGCTTCTCTTGACGGTAGCGACGGGGATGATCGCGCATTCTCTCTGTTATCGCATGGAGATTATGACAGGTTTGGCTTACTTCTTCGGTTTCTTTGCGATTGCGATTAGCCCCGCTACTTTGTTTTCAGCAGTGGCGAGTGTGGTGCTAGCATCCACGTTGTTGGTGGTCGCGTTTCGTTACGCATGGGATCGACTCGCTGTGTTCGGTATCGTATGTACCTATGGAGTTTTCGCGATACGTTATTCAGAGGTGCTGTACGGTAACAGGATATGGCTTGACTTTACGACAGGCCATCTCGTCATCGCTCTGTGCTGGTTGCTCTTTGAGTTTTTCGATATCGCCACCCTCGCCAAGGGTGGTCGAGAAATCGATGTGGGGCGAAGCCTTCTTCCGCTGAATGCATGCGGTCTGGTAGGGCTTTCGATCATGCACTGGGGCGACAACTTTGAAACGCTATATCTCCTATTTGGCATGATGGCAGTTGCGTATCTCGCCAGCAGTATTATCCGTGCTATCGTGAGGCCCGTATCCAAGTTTGGTACCGACGCGCAACCAATAGAAAGAATGTTTTTGGGGGGCTACGAAGCAGCTATCACGATCTCCACAGCCCTCTGTGCAATTGCAATTTGGCAAAAGTACAGCGACGCTGGATGGCGATTGAACACCGCCTGGCTGATGGAAGGAGAGTTCCTGTTTCTTGCTGGAGTTCTATTTGGACAAAGCTTCCTCAGGGGCCTATCACTGCCGATCTTCTTTTTGGTCCTGACGCGATTCATCACCAACGATTTCTCAATGACCCATTCGATGTGGTGGTCGGCGCTAGAGCTGATGCGCTGGACACCGTTCGCAATTCTTCTTGCCGCGGTCTTCTATTGCAATCGGAAGATACTCATGCGATGGAAAGAATCCGAGTTATTGGTTGTTGAGAAAGGTTATAGTTTGGCCGCGACCGGTTTGTTAACTCTGGTGATCGGGTTTGAGATTTGGTCGCAGCACAACCATCTCCGACCAGAGTACTTGGGGATTTCCTGGTTGGCCTTCTCGCTTGTGCTGATGGAGGTCGCGTTTCGAGCTCAATTGATAGAGTTTTGTGTTCAAAGCAGCTTGGTCGGCTTGCTTGGTATCGCGGTGCTGTTTGGTTTGAATGGTTTTCTCATCTATCCAGATGCATTGCCTGAGAATACGCAGCGGTTATGGATTTGGCTAGCTCCAGCCGCGGCGATTCTGTACACGACAAGTAGTCGTATGCTCCGCGAGCCGTTGCTGACCTCGTTGCCAAACCCACCCAAGGCGTTATCCAGTTTCACGTTGGCCGCGGCGTCTGGAATGTCGCTATTGTTCCTTTGGCATGTTTTACCCGCTCCTCTTGTCGCGGTCGGATGGGGGATCTTTGCTTTGCTACTGATCGAAATGGGATTTCATAGGGTAAACGCGGAGTTGCGCTGGCACGGATATGCTGCGAGTGGCTTGATGCTCGGTCGGATATTCATTGCCAATCTTGTGAATCCAGGCATGACGGCGGAGATTTCGCACAGGCTTTTAACCGTTGGTCCAATCATCGTTTTTTGTTACTACCTAGCTTCACGCCTGTCGGATACGAAAGAGCAACATGCCTTGTCCCCAATCGAGGTAGGATTGGGTCGATTCTATCTCCATGCCGCATCTTTTGTACTGGTTGTTTTAATACGTTTCGAGTTGGGTCGGGTGTTGGCGGTACTCGGGTGGGCAGCCTTTGGCGTGATCCTCTTGTATCTCGGGTTGCGTTTCAAAAAGGTTGATCTAAGGTGGCAAAGCTATTTGATTGCGATATTGACGTTTGGTCGCAGTTGGGGGACCAATTTCCATGTTCCCGAGGGTGTGAGTGGATTCTTTGGTCCAGTGGTAACCGGTTCCTTGGTAATCGGAAGTCTCTATTTTTGCCAGCTGCTCTGTTCACGGGCTTTGGCTCGAACGGAATCAGATAAAGATCGACCTGACTCACCCCTGCGTTGGATCGATGCGAACGCCCGAGTCATGTACTGCGTTTTGGCAACCATTCTGCTCGGTGCATTACTCTTTTATGAGATGCCGGGACGACTTCTTACTGCGGCTTGGGGAATCGAAGGGGCAATCTTACTCGCCGTCGGTTTCTTTTTGCAGGATCGACTCTTTCGCTTGACCGGCTTGACTGTCCTCGGAGTCTGTTTACCAAAACTGTTTCTTTACGATCTGCGTCACTTGGAAACGCCTTATCGTATCTTCTCGTTCGTATTACTTGGACTGCTCTTGATCGCTGTTTCATGGGTTTACACGCGTTTCAAGTCTCAGGTGAAAGCATACCTTTGAGGATCTCATGATGTGGAAGCGTATTGGTGCTTGGATCGCCTTGGCGTTGATGATGATCGGCGCCGTGGCGGTGTGGATTGGAGACGTCGATGAATCTGTCAGTTTGTCTGCAGCGATGGAGGTGTGGGGAGATGTGATTCGCGACGTTGACCAGCTCGGGTTATCGTTGAGTCGCGTATCGGATGAGAAGGAGATGGAGTTCGGTCGCATACTAAGCAGTGATATGATCGATACATCTGCTGAGAGGTCGACTTGGCAAAGCTACGTGGCAGCCGTCGGGCAGGATCTGGTACCGCACGTTCAAAGACTTGGTATTCGGTACGAGTTTCATGTTATCGAGACCCCCTGGATCAACGCCTTCGCTATGCCAGGCGGTCAGATTTTTATCAGTACGGGGATGCTCGAATTCCTGCAATCTGAGGCTGAACTCGCGAGCATTCTGGGGCATGAAATCGCGCACGTCGACCAGCGGCACTGCATTGAGATGTTTCAGTCGCAGATCACCCTGGAACGGATCGGAATGGATCATATTGGGAACCTGCTAGAGACGATGCGCCGAGTATTGGCTGTCGGCTATCAGAAATACCAAGAGCTCGAGGCAGACGCTGCAGGTCTGCGTCTGGCGATGGCAGCCGGTTACGACCCCGGAGCAATCGTCTCCTCCTTTGAACGATTGAGAGAACGGTTTGGAGAACCAACCAAGACTCGATCGAAAGAGCCGATCGGTGAAATCACGGGCTCGTTGATCGAGGCACTCGGTTCGTATTTCCAATCCCATCCACCGACGACGGATCGGATCTCGCGACTCAAGCAGTTGATTGCGCATAAAGTTCCTTCGAGCCGAAAGAACGCTTTTTACATCGGTAAGGAAAACTACAAGAAGCGAATTCCCAAGTCGTCAGAGCAGTTCGACGGGGAAACCGTGGATTCTCAGGGGAAAGTGTTAAAAAAACCGCAGTGATTGATCTTCAGGTTTATCGTTAGAATGTGTACGGCTGACTCGACTTCTAGGTGCGAGGCAGTTGCCGACTCAGGAAGTCGGTTTGACGAATGGAACCACTGGTTTTTTGTCACAACGAGCTCGACGGATCATTGCATGCGTATTCTCACAAGGATATCAATCGCTTTAGTTTTCTTATACCTCCCTGTTTTCGAAGAGGATTGTTCCGCACAAGTCTTAGTCGGCCTTGCAAAATCGGATATCACTCCTCCTGTGGGTGGATTGACCGCAGGTTATTCTGCAGCCAAGCCGACGGAGGGTATCCACGACCCTATCACCGCCCGAGTCATGATCCTGCAGTCCGACAAGGCCAAGGTAGCGATGGTCGCATGTGATCTATGCGTCTACAACTCGCCTCGTTTGCATGAACAAGTGAAGTCGATGGGAATCGACAAGCTGTTGTTGATGAATACACATACACATGCTGGCCCGAAGATGAATCAGGATGACTTTCCATCTGTCGATAAGCCGTGGCGCGATACGGTGGATGAACGGATTCTCGAAGCGATCCAAACAGCACAAAAGTCGATGTTTAAAGCCTACTTCGTGGCTTCGGAGAGCCAGATTCGACTTGGGTACAACAGGCTCGTACATCGCGGAGCCTACGCCGTTACCTATTTTGAAAACCCGGATCGCATCCCGTATGGCACAGTCGATTCCCAGGTCGGTGTCATTCGAGTCACCGATGATGAAAAGAAGGTACGTGCGGTGCTGGTCAACTACGCTTGCCATCCGGTGGTTCTAGGACCGAGGAATCTGCAAATATCATCGGATTATCCCGGAGTCACGCGAGATATCATCGAGGCGGATTTCGGTTCGGATTGTATGTGCCTCTTTGTTCAAGCCGGTGCAGGGGACATCAATCCGTTGATCATGGCACGTGGCGAAAATCGGGACAAGGATTTTGATGATGTGAAACGGCTCGGCGAGTTGTTGGCTGTCGAGGTCAAGCGAGCTTTGTCGTTTGCCAAGGAGCAACCCGCTGAATCGATTTCGTTTGAAGCGTTGTCGAGCGAATTGAAATTTCGAAGTCGATGGAACCAGTCCGAGGAAATGACTATGGGGGTGACCACGCTTCTCATCAATCGTTCGATTGGGATCTTTACCATGCCGGGTGAGCCGTTTCATCAGTTTCAAGTCGACTTTCGAAACAAGTCCGGAGTGAAACATGCCTATTTGTTTGGCTACTGTTGCGATGGACCTTACAGCTGGCCCAGATACCTACCTGATTTGCAATCAGCCGCACGTGGGGGATATGGCGCGAGCGATACCACGGAGGCTGAGGTCGGCGCGGGCGAACGGCTCGTCAATCAGGGGCTCACACAGTTATTCCAATTGCAGGGTCGACTCAAACCCAATCCCCAGCGGCATACGTTTGACAAAGAACCAAACGATTAGCTCGTGTTGGATTGCATTGCCGAGCCCTTGCGACAATCTGGTCGTTATTGGTCTCCGAGTAGCATCTGCAGTAGTCCCACATCACTCTAGAGAATCATCCATTTTCGGGAAGAATGAATCCATGCCCGGCAGGATTCGCTCATAGCATCTCGAATCCGTAGTTGAGTACTGCCGAGATTTTTATCGCCAGCCACCGCCGAGCGCTTGATAGGCATTGATCACAGCTCCCAGTTGCTCTTGCTTTGTGTCGATCAAAAGCATTCTTGCTTCCATCAGTTCTCGTTGTGCTAAAAGTACCTCGACGTACTCCGCTCGAGCATTTTGAAAGAGGTTGTTGGCGGCATCGACGGATGCTTCCAAGGCGAGGAGTTGCTGCTTCTTGATTTCAATGCTGCGGCGATAATTCTCAACCTTGGTCAGGAAGTTAACAACTTCGATATGGGCCTCGAGGATCGTTTGCTGGTAGTTGTAAATCGCTTGCAACTGCTTTGCATTGGCGGTGCTGTACGCGGCCTTGATCGCGCGTTTGTTGATAAGAGGTCCGACCAAGTCCCCTGCAACACCGTATACGAGCGATTCCGGTGTCCGGAATAGGTAGCCGGTAGGCGAGTCGATTCCTGAGTACGAATGTATCTCGCTTTCTACACGACCTAAGTCCGAGCTGCAAAACCGTCGACATGGCTTCATCAGCTGAACAGAAAAGCCCTGTATGCTATAAACGATGGGGACTGGGTTTAACCGAAAATCGTCAATCCCATTCGTGGCATGCGCCAGGTCACCGTCACCGGGCTACGCCCATCGGTCGGTTGTCAGTAGTCGATGGGTGAGAACAATTCATCCTCGTGTCTTCCTATCATGGAAAGAATGTATTTCAGGTTTTTTTCGATTGTGTGGCTCGTCTGTTTCGTACTCGCGAGTACACCCACGCCTATCCATGCGCAAACGCATACGAAGCAGGGAAACCCATCTCACGAAGATCGATGTTCCCTCATCGACGAGCGGTATCGTGTGATCGTGTCGACCGATATCGGCGGCACCGATCCGGATGACTTCCAATCCATGGTGCATCTGTTTGCTTATGCAGATGTACTGGATCTCGAGGGTTTGATCTCATCACCTTACGGACCGGGTCGAAAAGAACACATCCTCGAGGTGATCGATTGCTACGAAAAGGACTTCGATCGATGGAAGTCCCGCTCTAGTCGATATCCGATTCCCCAGACCCTGCGCGCGATGACGAAACAAGGTGAAACCGAATCAGCGCCTTACACAGGTATAAGAAAATCGACCGAGGGTTCAAAATGGATCGTCGAATGTGCCCGACGCGTTGAGTCGCGGCCACTGTATGTTTTAGTTTGGGGTGGAATCGAGGATTTGGCCCAATCGCTACACGACGCACCTGATATCGCGCCGAAATTAAAAGTTTTCTATATCGGGGGACCGAACAAAAAATGGGGGCCTAACGCATATCAGTACATCGTCGAGCATCATCCAGATCTTTGGATCATCGAATCGAATGCGACCTATCGAGGCTGGTTCACGGGAGGCGAGCAATCAGGCCCATGGAGTAACCGCGAGTTTGTCAAAAGGTTTGTTACAGGAAGGGGAGCGTTGGGTGATCTCTTCGCGGCCAAGCTCGACACGCTGAAGATGGGAGACTCCCCGTCTGTCGGTTGGCTCCTCAGCGGCAATCCTGAGGATCCCGCTCAACCAAGTTGGGGAGGCCAATACGTTCGTACTACCAGCCGTCCCTACAAATCGTTCGGTAGGCTAACGACCACCGAAGATACTATCGCGGTTTTTGGAATTGTCGAACTGAGGTTGCCCTTGGCTCCGAACGAATTAGATACTCTCCATGCTGAGATGCGAATCGAAAACCAAGTACTCCCCGGTTACCGAATGGACGATGGGACATTGCGGTTCCGATTTTGTCCGAAGGGAACTGGAGTGTACCACTATAGCCTTGGCAGTAACTCCCCTACGTTCGATGGTAAGCTCGGGAGTATCACTGCTACGGATCCGGTACCGAGCGAAATCCATGCTGACTCCGCTCGCCATCCGAATTGGTGGACCGATGATCTATCGCCTGCATTCGCCGAAGGAAATCACTTCGGTGCTAAGACGGTCAGTCGTCATCGCATGAAATACCTGAAAGACTTTGCAGAGCGTCTGGCTCACTGAGCTTGCTGGCTACGATGGGTTCGTATCTTCGGCCTAGGAAAATTCGCACAGGAGAACACACAAAGTGAAGCGATGGATGTGGCGACGCCATCCAATCTTGCGAGAGGAGTATGCACTGGTCTTAATCGTCCTTCGTTCGCCATTGTTCTGCCCGTTGAATTATGTTTTACCGACAACCGAGTCTATTCATCGAGGGATAACACTGTGAAGCACAGTTGCATCTCATCGCTCTAGCGAGGATGTCTTCGGGGGATTTTGATCGATGTCTTGAGAAGCCAAGCCTAGTCATTCGAATCCTCACCGATCCTTTTCAACTATTTCTTTTGGTAGCAATAACTCGGCAGGTGTACGGGCGAAATAGGGTGGAACGGTCAGGAGTCGAATCGCCCCGCGGACGTAGCGTGCCTTCCAGACCTTTCCATCTTGACCATGAGGGACATCGATCGAGTAGAAGTTGGGTTGTTTACCGTTGAGCCAGAATTGCGGACGGTCTTCGCTGTCGCGGATTTCGCCATGCTCCCCGCCGAAAAACCCGATGACTTTCGTTCCTTTGGGAACGTAGAAGTATCCCATCCACTGACCGTAGGTCTCGTTCATTCCCTTATCTTTTTCCGACTGGATGACACAGGGCAACGACTCTGGCCAGATGATCGAGGTTCGATCGTTGCCATCGCTCACCGTCACGCGGTAGTGGCCCGGTTCCTTGATCAGCAGTTGGACAAGGTGCTCCTGGCCGTCCGGAGGTGTTGATTTATCGGCGGTTATCAAGGTTTCTTGCTCGCCAGACTGGCTAGCTCCACCGATCTTCCAAAGTTCAACCTTGACGTTTCCTCGGTCGCGATAGTGAGGGATCAATCCGCCGGTGATCTTTAGGTCTAGCGATGTTTCCTTTTCGGTATAGGTATGGAATATCTGGACACCGCGACCGGGGCCCCATTCGCCGGCAGGTTTATCGCTCGGGAGGTTAAGAGCCTGGGATGCAGGAATCAGATCGTTACTAAATGCAGCTGGTCGGAAGTTCAGTTCGACCAGTGGGTTTCGTTCAATACCTGCCCTGACGAACGCTGCGATTTCGGAAGAATCGAAGGCTCGACTGGATTTCCAGGGGTTTTTTTCTTCGGGAACCTGCCATTGCGCGTCCGCTGGGATCGTGACGGATTTGTCACGGTTGGCAAGATCGCGGTAGAGCGCGTAGGTGTGAATCATCATCGTCGTCCGCATCCGATAGGCGAACCGGATCAGCGTTTCGAAGGATGCTTGGCGATGGAGCGCGTCCGACTGGGAATACTGATAGAACAGATCCGAGTATTGCGTGTAAAGTGTCAGATCGTCTAGTCGCTTTTGGATCTCCGGTGAATCGACTGCCCTGCGTGCTTGATCCAACGCACGGAACATGCGCCCGAGCTGATCCGACGTTACGAGATGGGGAGTGGAACCGTCGATTTCTTGATAGAAATCAGCCATGGGTTGCCTGGCGCTACCGAATGCCTTTTCGAGGAAGTCGTTCACGATCGCCTCTTTTTTATTGGCTTCGTTGACATCCCACAGCATCCGATTGGCGAAGAAATAACCTAGACCGTTCGGACCCCAGTTGTCGCTCGACTCGGCGGACATGTAGCGAGCACCCTTGGAGTAGAACAGAGGGATAGTTCTCTGGAGATAATCCAAATTCCCTCCACGGGCATGGGCCGGTTGATCTCGATCCCAGGTATTCACGCTGTAGTATTCGCGGACACCGAGTACTGCATCCTTACCAGCCCAACCGACGAGCAATTCATCGAGCGATTGACCACCTTTGATGAATGCAGTAGCCACGGAGACGACAACGTTTGGATGGACCTGGATCGTCGGGGGCGACGAATGGTAGTTATACGCATAGAGCCCGACGACTTTGCCAGGATGTTTCCTGTCGATCGCTTCAGCGAGTTCATTCGCGAGTGTGATCGCCTGGTCGGAAATGCTACCTAGTTTCTTGCACTTCGTGCATTCGCACCAACCGCCACCGTCGCTCGGATCGATCGACACGCTATCGAGTGTTGGATTGGAATCCAATCTCGCTAGTGCCTGAGCGATCATCGCTTGACGGACGGATTCATTCCCCAAGCAAGGCTTTGGGTTCCGCATGGGTTTGCGCTCGCCGTTGATTTCAGGCCAGAATTCAGGATGTTGTTCAAAGTCTTTGGAGAGTGATTTCACGATGCCATCGTAGGCATGACCGGTATTCAATTGAACACCGCCACCGGAACGATTTTTTTCACACCAATCTCGATACGGTTCCTTGGCATAATCCCATGCTCCGAATCCATACCAAATCCTTCGTGAGTGATAACTCGGTTTTTCCAGCGTATCGATGGCAACGGTCAAAGACCTCGCCTTTGGGATCACCTCCCATGTCGGTCCAGGAAAGAATTGACGATATCCGATCCTGTAGAGGAAATCCCAAACAGCATGTTGCACCGCCAAGTCGGTTGCACCGATAAGCCACATGCCGTCTGCGTGGGTACGTAGCAAGTATTCCTCTCTTCGTGTTATCTCATTGGGCCTGAATTCAACACCATGAGCGATGTTCGGAAAGTCCAGACTGCGACCCACCGCAATCCCCTTGGAACCGTCACCGGAGAGAACGTCGAATGGAGCACCGGTGATCTTCCTTAAATAATCCGCTAACTTTGCAGCAGAGGCCTTGGTTTCCAGCGAGGCATTCACACCGATGACAATCGTTTGTCGAACAGCTTGCTCCTCAGCCAGCGTTACTCGAACTGGTTCCGGATGCGCCGTACACAGGGTGATGTAAAGCAAGAGGAAGGGGAGATTCATGATTGATTTCGAAAATTGCCGTTGTTTGCCAAACGATCGCTTGCTTCGAGAAACAGATGGGTGGCTGCCATAGAAATACGATTACGGCCCATGATCATGGAGAGGACGAATCGGATCCCCATCGATGCTTCTCTCGTCTAATAAATTCTACACGTTTCGTTTGAAGCAAGAGAATAATGTCTGAGCATGCCTGAGCGGAAACCTGTTGGCAAGGTAGCTGATTTCCGATTGTTATATGAGCGATGGTGCCAATCGGAACGATGACTGTCCCGAGAGCGGGAGTCCTTCGTTCACCCCGACCATTCGGAACTTGATCATTTCCGGATTTCCGTTTCGCTTCTCGCATTCGTTGACTTGTGCGTGAACGCCGAGTCGCGACAATGGCAATCGAAAGTCATCCAAAGGAGCTCTCTCGATGATAACAAGACAAACCCCACACGACTCTTCGTTACGATCCCCATTTTTTTCCCCGTCATGGCTGCTACTCGTATCGATTAGCGTTTTTTCTGCAGGTTGTCTGTTTCTCCAATCCTCGGAATGGGTTGTTGTCGCGACTGAACCGAAACCATCCGATGCGCCGATCCAAGCGGAATTGATCGGTCACTGGCCGTTAAGTCAGGACACGCAAGACCTGTCGCCATTGAAACTCACGGCGACGGCGAGGGGACTGAAGTTTGGCGAGGTAGTCGATTCGAAGACCAAGCTTCGAGGAGCGAGCTTCGACGGCCGAACGTCGATGGTGGAGGTTGCCGATGCGAGCAAGCTGAAACTCGGTACCCAACCGTTCTCCATCTCGCTATGGGCGCACACGGACGATGACCTGGGAGATACCCTGGGCGATTTGGTGAGTTGCTACGATCCGAAAGAGCGACATGGCTTTCATTTGGGAATCTACAATCACGGAGGGGTAACCAACAGCCAGCCCAACTCACGTCAGCTCCATTTTGGAATCGACCATGGAAAGGTTGAAAGTTCGTTCACAGACCATGGACGTCTCGGCGATGCTGTTTATGTGTTTTCGCTTTGCGTTCATGACGGACGACTCTATGCGTCTACATGCCACGCAGGCCAAAAGCAAACCGGTCGCGTCTTTCGCTGGGAGGGGAATGATCGTTGGACAGACCTCGGCAGCCCTGGTCGAGCCAATTCGATTTCCGCTTTGGCAGTCTACAACGGAAGTCTGTATGCGGCGTCATCGAAATACCGACTCGCCGGATCGAGCCTATCGGAATCGGAGAATCCATCGTTCGGTGGGGGAGTTTATCGATTGGCCGCGGGGGATGTATGGGAGGATTGCGGTACGGTTTCACCCGAGACCGAAGCCATTGCATCCCTCGTCGTATTTCGAGGGAAGCTTTACGCCAGTTCGTTGTATCGTCCTGCGGGGTTCTTTCGTTACGAAGGAGGACAGCGATGGACTTCTTGCAGCACACCCAACGGAAAGCGGACCGAGGCGTTGACGGTTTTCAATGATGCCATCTATGCAACCTGCTACGACGAAGGCGTCGTGTTCCGTTACGATGGTCAGGAGTGGAAGCAGGTGGGTGTCATTCCCGAGGCAACTCAGACCTATGGATTCGGAATCTATGGAGGAAGCCTCTATGTCAGCGAGTGGCCCAAGGCGCACGTCTTTCGATACCGAGGAGATTCGGATTGGGTCGACACGGGCAAACTCGGACAGGAACTCGAAGCGATGCCCTTGCTGGTTTACAACGGAAAAATGTACGGAGGAACGCTACCGCTAGCAGAGATCTATCGCTATGACGGAGATCAAAATTGGACACGGTTCGGACGCGTGGATACGACTCCTGATGTGAAGTACCGGCGAGCCTGGTCGATGGCTGTGTACCGCGGCCGATTGTTTGTCGGAACGCTACCTTCGGGGAAAGTTCTTTCGATTGAAGCAGGTAAAAACGTGACACACGATCGAGAGCTTCAGGCGGGTTGGCGCCACATCGTTGCAGTACGTGGAGAGAGGGGATTGAAGCTGTACGTCGATGGAGTGCTCGTCGCAGAATCGTCAGCGTTGAATGCGGGAGACTATGATCTAACGACCAATCAACCGCTCCGGATTGGTTTTGGGGCCCAGGACCATTATCGAGGTTCGATTGGAGATGTCCGTTTATACCGAGGTGAGTTGACAGCAGCGCAGATCCAATCGTTGGCGAATCCTGGACGGTAGGACACAAGGCCGATAGGACTCGAGGTTGATCGAGGAGTATCCAACCGGACCTGCCGAAACCACGTGCGGCAACGCTGTTGAGTTACATCCCTCGTCGATTTATTTTGGGGACGGTTCAAGGAATGATGGATACGACGTCGAAGTAAAAGCCATCCGTAGGGTTCCAATTAGCAAATCCTGGGAAGAAATGCGCCGGAGGGTTCATCCAGGGGGATCTCGCGTCCGAGGGAACGGATGACGGTAACCGGAGCGAGCTTGCGCCGACCGACTCTTCCGATCTCGACAGCTTGAGAGGTGGCAGCGGATTGCCTTAATGTCTCAATGGCTCGCCCGACCGCTGTCTCTGGGACGGCCACGATCATCGTGCCTTCGTTAGCGACGAAGAGCGGGTCGAGGCCGAGTAGCTCACAGATCCCACGAACCTGTGGACGGACAGGTACTCTTTGTTCCGTCACCGTTAGAGTATGACCACAAGCCAAGGACCATTCATGCAGGACAGCTGCGACTCCACCTCGAGTTGCATCGCGCATAGCTCGAATTGGAATTGCAGCTTCGCGCAGACGACGAACGGCGGGTAACAGCGAATCGCAATCGCTTTGGATTTCAGACACGATGCCCAGCGACTCTCGCGCCGCCAGGATAGACATCCCATGCCGTGCAATGTCACCGGTGACGATCAGGCAATCGCCTGGCTGGATTTGTCGGCAATCGTATGTTTGGTCATCAGGATAATACCCGATCCCGCTGGTAGTGATGAATAGGCCATCAGCAGCTCCTCGCGGTACGACTTTGGTATCCCCTGTGACGACAGATACTCCGACCGACCGAGCGGCATCCGCAGCGCTCTGTAAGACTCGATCCAACGTTGCGAACGGTAGTCCCTCTTCGATGATCAACGACAGGCTCATCCAGAGTGGCTCGGCACCAGCAACGGCCAAATCATTGGTCGTACCGTAGATTGATAACTTACCGATATCCCCTCCAGGAAAGAACAAGGGAGAAACGACAAAACTATCCGATGAGAAAGCCAAGGGACCCGATACAGGGGCCAATCGCGCAGCATCCCCTAACGACGCAAGAGTTTCGTTCAAAAAGAGAGGAAGGATTCGGCGCTGGATCAACTCGCGTGTTAGACGAGCACCCTCGCCGTGAGCCAAAGTGATACGTTCCTGGTCATCGCTCGAAAGCACTGGACAGGTAAACATCGACGCATTCGAGTTCATGATTCGGCACTCGAACTGGAAATCTTCGATCGGGATTGATAAGCATAATAGGCCGCACAAGCACCTTCCGATGAAACCATCGGAGCACCTAGGGGAGTCTGGGGTGTGCAGGCCACCCCAAATTGAGGGCACTGAGTTGGCCGAATGCGCCCCATCATGACGGCACCGCTTTGGCACTCCGAGGACTCCGCAAGGGGAATGGCCATTTCCGGAAATCGAAAGGCGGAATCGAATTCCCGGAATTCATCCCGCAATACCAATCCTCCCTGAGGAATCACGCCGAGACCTCGCCAAGGGCGATCGGCCACTCCAAAGACTTGCTCGATGATAGCTCGAGCATGAAGGTTCCCCTCCGATCTTACACTGCGTGCGTATTCATTCGCTACCTCGCATTGCCGATGCTCCAATTGACGAACGCATTCGTAGATCCCACGCAATAGATCGACCGGCTCGAATCCTGTCACCACGATCGGAATACGGTAGTCTTTCACGAAGTCCTGATAGCAATCGTAGCCCATCACGGTGCAGACATGGCCTGCAGCTAAGAATCCCTGGACGCGATTGTTTGGGGATTGAACGATGGACTGCATCGCGGGCTCGACCCGCACATGGACGCACAACAATGAGAAATTCGTGAGTCCCAAGCGTTGAGCCTGGAGCACGGCCAGGCCGGTTGCTGGTGCAGTGGTCTCAAAACCGACTGCAAAAAAAACCACCTGCGACTCTGGATGATGTTTTGCGACCTCCACGGCATCCAGCGGTGAATAAACGACACGTACATCAGCGCCTTGGCTACGGGCTTGGAGCAAGCTGATCTTCGCACCAGGAACCCGCATCATATCACCAAATGTGGTTAAAATTGTCTTCGGTCTTTGGGCCAGCGTGATGGCATGCTCGATCGCGCTCGCCGGGGTAACACATACGGGACAGCCGGGACCATGGAGCATTTCGACGACATCTTCGAGGGCCTCATCGATCCCATATCGCAGGAGACCATGCGTCTGTCCGCCGCATACCTCCATGATGGTCCAACGTTTGGTCGCGATACTGCGAATCTTGTCGACCCAATAGGCTGCCAATTGGGGATCTCGATATTCGTCGATGTATTTCATGCTTCGCTCCCGTGCAGTTCGTCCCATACATCGCTGCTTGAGATCTCGATGAGCAATTGCTCGGCGATGGCTGTATCCACCTTGCTGATCGCGACCCCTGCATGGACGATCACATAGTCACCCTCCTCGGCTTCTGGTACGCATGACATATTGCATTTTCGATAGACTTCGAAGAACTGAATTTCAGCCTCGCAAAACGGTGACTCCCGTTCGATCCAACGAACCACTCGGCCAGGGATGGCTAGGCACATAGGTATTCCTCCGCAACAATCTCGCGTGCAATGGCAAGTTGGCCAGCCGCGATGCCACCATCATTGATGGGAATCCTGCTCGGAATTGCCAATGGAAACGACCTCTGCGCGAAATCCTCGGCGACCAAATCGACAAGGATTTTGTTTTGGAATACACCTCCTCCTAAGACGACAGGCAGGGTGTCATTCCACTCAGATATTTGTCGAATCGCAAAAGCTAACGTCCGATGGAATCGCATGGCAATCGTCGAGGTAGGGACCTCTCGTTCCATATCTACGAGGATCGCTCGAATCATCGGCCGCCAATCTAGATAGTTCGGAATAGGTAACGACCTACCGTTTGTAAAGGAGATCGTTTCAGGGGCGCAGATCGGCAGAGGATACACGCCCGTCGCATCCGTGTCACAACAAGACTCTAGCAGGGCAGCAAAATGCCCTTCGTAATCCACTCGATCAAGATGTGGATCATGATTGGCTAAAACTAGCACCGCGACGGCATCGAACAACCGTCCCATACTACTCGTGATCGGCGAGTGTACGGGTTGATCGAGCAGGGATTGAACTTCTTTACGAGCCCGAGGAGGTAATTCATAGCGGAAATTTTCATCCCAGCGACGAATCTCGTGAAGGAGCGATATCGCAATTCGCCACGGTTCTCGAACGGCAGCTTCGCCTCCTGGCAGGAGGAACGGTCTCAAGCATGCAATTCGTTCGAATCCTGTGACGGTCGCTTTGAGAACCTCGCCACCCCAAATCGAGCGGTCGGTTCCCAATCCAGTACCATCCCATGCCAGTCCGATCACTTCGCGATGGAGCCAACCTGGCTCAATCATACCCGCAGCGATGTGGGCGTGATGGTGCTGGACGGCGATCGCTCGGATTCCCTTACGGATCGCGTAGTCCTGAGCCCAACGCGTTGTGAAGTAGTCTTCGTGTGTATCGTGTACGATGATGCCAGGTTGGACCCGATAGAGTTGTAACAGATCGGTGATATGATCCACAAACCGTTGCCGGTTTTCCAAGGTTTCCATATCTCCCAGGTGGGGACCTAGAAGAGCTTGAGAACCATTGGTAATCGCGATAGCAACTTTTTGATGCGCTCCTACAGCAAGGATAGGTGTTAGGAAGCGTTTGTCGTCTTTGCGCAGCTCTAGCGATTGCGGTGCTAGTCCACGCGCGAGTCTCAGGGTAATTGTTTGCTGACCCATGACACGAACGACGCTGTCATCGATCGCTCGCTCGATAGGTCGGTCATGATCGATGCAGATCGCTGCCATTTGCTGGAGTGGTTCGCAGGTGTGATACTCTCGATAGGCGATAGGCTCTCCCTCTCGATTGCCACTGGTGACAATCAATGGTCCGACCGTACGGATTAGCCAATCGTGAAGTGGAGTGGTGGGCAACATCAACCCCACCGTCGTCAATCCTTTCGAAATCTCATGGCACAAGCTTTGCTGTTGACTCTCTACCACGACGATAGGAGCCGTTCTGCTTTGCAGTAAGTCCCGCTCTTGGGGCTGTAACGGAGCGATTTTCGCTGCTTCCTGAATGTCGGCGACCATGACTGCCAGAGGTTTGCGGTTTCGACCCTTCAGGTCGCGGAGATGCTGGATAGCTTTTGCGTTACGAGCATCTGCCAGCAGTTGGTATCCGCCGATCCCTTTGACACAAACGATATTGCCCGCTCGAAGCTCATCGCATGCTTCCTTCAGATTGGTGAGGGAGGGACCGCATCGATCGCAAGCAGTGGTTTGTGCGTGATAACGGCGATCGGTTGCATTGGTGTATTCGTCTCGACATCGATCGCATAGTTCGAATCGACGCATACTGGTCGCATCGCGCTCGTAGGGCATGGCTTCCAAGATCGAGTAACGCGGACCGCACTGGGTACAACTGGTCAGCAAGTAACCGTAGCGTCGATTGGCGGGGTCGTGCACTTCCTCCAGGCACTGTCGACAGACAGCCAAGTCTGTCGGCACGGGCGTTGATAAAGTGCATTGGCTAGATCCGTGGAGAATCCGGAAACCTGACCGACGTTCCACGCCAACGTATTGGCTATTTTGCGATGTTACGGCCCCATGTGCCGGGCAATAGTCCATGCATTGGTCGATGAATTTTTTGACCTGGCCGTCGGGTCCCTCAACATGTACCTCGATACCCTGGGTGGTATTTCGAACCCATCCGACCAATCCTAGCTCGCTGGCCAACCGAGCGAGCGCGGGACGGTAGCCGATTCCTTGGACATAGCCTAGGAGCAGGATGCGCTGGGCGACACAAGCCTCCGTTTTCGAGGTGGCGTTCATACCGCGCTGGTACACTCCCCTCTCAAAACCAATCGTTCTCGAGACTCGATCAAAAAGCGGCACCATTGGTCGATGCCAATCCCTTTTTGAGAACTGACCTGGATGGCGGATAAGGAGGGCTGGACCATCAAAGCATCATGGATGGCATTGTCTACCTGGAATGGGACATAGGGGAGCAGATCGACTTTACTGATCACCACCGCGTGGCTAGTCCGAAACATCTTGGGATACTTGCCTGGTTTGTCATCTCCATCGGTGACGCTTAGCATGACCACGCGTAAATGCTCTCCCAGATCATGCGATGCGGGGCATACCAGGTTTCCGACGTTCTCGATAAATAGAAAATCCACGAGAGGATCCCCTAGGGCGATCAAGCCGCGTCGGACGAGCGGCAGCTCGAGATGACAGGCTCCGCCTGTAGTGAGTTGAGCGACAGGAACATACGGAGCCAATCTCTGCGCATCCCGATCCGTCTCCAAATCCCCTACCAGGACCGCCATCGAATGTTGGCCTCGTAAATGCTGTGCGGTCGCCTGGAGCAACGATGTTTTTCCTGCTCCCGGAGAAGAGACTAGATTCACGACGAGCGTACCTCGATCCTGCAGTCGTTGACGTTCGACCGCAGCATCTGCTTTCGCATCGGCCAAAATATCCCGCCGTACGACGATTCGTTTGTGTTCTGATGGCATGGTGAAGACTCCCCTCAGGATTCTACCGGAATAAGATCGATACTCACTAATTTTATGCAGTCACCTTGGCATATTCGCACGCTCTTCCCCTGGCAGTGCAAACAAAAAAATACGAAGTTCTCGGCAACGCTCTCTTGATGGCAATCGAGGCAATGGACCACAACGGGAACTTCATGCATGATCAGTTGGATTTCCTCCAGCCCTTCCTCGACCGTCAAGCTTTCAAATGCTGAACGGAATAGTAAGGGTTCGATCCCTGCCATCGAACCGACTTCAATTTCTACGTCGCTGATTCGAGTTTGAGGATGCTCACGTTGGATGCTGCAAACCTGTTCGAAAAGATTTCGGGCTAAGGAGCGTTCATGCATGCCACTCGACCCTGTCGTTTCGGTTGTGATCGCTCATGATTCCTCTCTGCCATCTTTTTGTCGAACAAGAAGCTCGGACTCCAAGATTGCGGACTGAATTCGATCCGCGATGGAATGGATCCAATCCATCACCTCGTTCGATGGAGCATCCACTTGTCTGTGGGTGCTGTTCATCTCGATACCCCAAACGAAGACTCGACTGGGCAATTGGTCTAACTGGTGAGCGAGGCCCAAGACGCTCGCAAGATCGAAGTCGTGTGTGCCCGACCATTCCCGTTGCCCAATCTCGGAACAGGGCCATGAGAATCGATAGATCGTTCCAGGAGGGCCTCCTCCCTGACAGGCATCGATCACATGTACGAGGGTAAAGTCTTCTAGCCAATTCAGAATTTCGAGCGGTGTCGCGGCGATTCGCACTTGGCAATTCCTCATGGAACGCTGCATCAACTCCTTGGCAACGAACCATCCGACCTGGTCATCGCCGTGAGAACTCCCAACGCCGACCACCAGGATAGTCGATTTGTCATGGGGCTCGCCTGAAACGAGGGTAGGCGTATCCGAAGGTGCGAGTTCGGGAGGAAGCATCAGGATCTTTCGACACGAAGTTTCAGAAAGTGTGTGGAGCAACTGATGCATGGATCGTAGTTACGTATCAGACGTTCGCATTCCATAGCGATTGCCTTGTCCTGGGAATTCAGGATACCCGGCAGTATACGAACTAAATCCGCTTCGATCTGAGCCTGATTCTGTGAGGTGGGTGGGACGATTTTTGCAAAAA
>JBBAXA010000051.1:0-11683 GCA_040396935.1 Pirellula sp. | reverse complement strand
CAGGCAAGCGATAGGACTGCAAAGCGGTTGAGTGGGGGACTTGCTCCTCGATGAATTGCTGTTCGTAATCTTCGATGGCGATCGCGGTTCCATCTGAACAGGCTATTTTACCATCGAGGATCGGATACTCCTCGGGGTGGGTCAAAGCAACAAAATCGTATTTGGCTTGGAAATCTGGAAAAGGAAATCGAGCTACCCACTTGGCGGTTTCGATCGCAGCTTGGAGTCCCCACTCGAAATCAGGTACTAGCGCGAGCATCTCTTCGCGTCTCGGCAATCGGTAGTATCCTCCGACGGCCAGGTTCACTGGATGGATCGCTCGTCCACCGAGCACCTCGAGTAGACGATTGCCGAATTTTTTCATGCGCAAACCGCGTTTCACCTCCTCTGGAAACCGTCGCGCTAGCTCCATACCACTATCGCAGTCAAAAAAATCGGGCGCGTGAAGCAAATGCATATGCAATGTATGGCTCTCGATCCATTCACCACAGTACATCAGACGGCGCAGTCTACGTATGTCGGAACGGATCCGCACTCCCATCGCATTCTCCAGCGCCTGCACGGCTGTCATCTGATATGCGATGGGACAGATCCCGCAAATACGGGCCGTGAAATCGGCGACGTCCTCCAACGGTCTCCCTCGCAACATTGCTTCGAACAATCGCGGTGGTTCGTAGATGGCAAGTTGGACATCGCGGACGACGTCACCCTCGATCTTGACCAGCAGGGAGCCTTCGCCTTCGACACGTGTGAGGATGGGTACGTGAATTTTTCTTTTCGAATCTTCAGCATCATTCATCATCAGCCTCCATCTCGCCTTGTTGCGACTGCCGAGCGGCTGTTAGGCTCGGATGAGGTTTTTGGGGTCGACCTGCGATTTGCCACAACCGTTGGCTCTCATCGGAAAATGCTGGTGCGTAGGTGTTAAAACTTTGTAAGAAAAGTGCCGAGTCGACGGTATTCATCCCATTGCTGATCAACTGCTTGGTCATGCTCGGTAAGTTCGGTTGATGCGACGGGCCAAAGCAACCGTAACAGCCTCGATCGTAGGCAGGGCAAATCGATCCACAGCCAGCTTGGGTGACGGGTCCTAAGCACGGTAAATTCCTCGCGACAACGACACAGACAGTACCGCGGCGTTTGCAGGGCTGGCAAACACTTTCGCTGGATGTTCGAGGACGATGTCCTGCCAAGAGAGACGCGATGACCTCCAGTAGTTGATGTTTGTCGATGGGGCAACCTCGCAATTCAAAATCGACTTTCACATGCGACGCGATTGGCGTCGATGTCGCCAACGTTTGGATGTAGTCAGGTCGAGCATAAACCGATTGCATGAATTCGTCGTGATCCGCGAAATTTCGAAGAGCCTGGACTCCTCCGGCGGTCGCACAGGCTCCAATCGTGACGAGTAATTTGGACTCCTCTCTTAGCTTCAGCAGCCGTTTGCGATCCTCGGGGGTTGTGATCGATCCCTCGACAAACGTAATATCGTAGGGGCCCGGTTCCAATCGACTCGATGCTTCCGCAAAGTGCACTATGTCAAAAGCCTCAGAGACTGCGAGCAATTCGTCTTCGGCATCGAGCAGAGTGAGTTGGCAACCGTCGCAGGATGCGAATTTAACGACAGCTAACGTAGGGCGTTTGGTTTTCAAAAATCTCTCACTTTCAATAGGTTCTCGATGGAATCGTATCGAAATACGGGACCTTGTCTACAAACGAACACGGGACCCAGTTGACAATGTCCACATAAGCCGACTGCGCATTGCATATTGCGTTCGATCGACAGCCAAATCGATTCTTTGCGTAGGTTGCGCTTGAGCGCAGAGAGGGCACAGTAATGCATCATGACTTCTGGGCCGCACATCAGTACTTGCGTGTTGTCAGGTCGCAGTCCAGATAAACGGTCTAATAGCAGCGGGACTACGCCGACAGCACCCTGCCACGATTCGGTGGCCCGATCAACAGTTACCTGGATCTCAATTCTATGTTTCGTCCAGGATTCCAGTTCGCCTGCGTAAAGAAGTAATTCGGGAGAACGAGTCCCATAGAGTAGTACGATGCGACCAAAACGACTTCGGTCCTCCATCAATCCGTAAAGAGCCGCTCGCAAGGGTGCCATCCCGATACCGCCAGCGATGATGATCACATCTTGGCCTTTGCACTTTTCGATCGGCCAAGCGGTCCCAAAAGGGCCGCGTACACCGAGCCGATCTCCCACGCGAAGTTTGGAAATAGCTTCCGTCACGCGTCCGACGAAACGAATCGTATGGACCATGTGATTGCCATCTGCGGAGGGTGGACCGCTATGGCTGATCGCCGACTCACCACAACCTGGTAGGTAGAGCATGTTGAACTGCCCAGCCTGAAATCGATACCGGTCCGCCACGCTGGGATCAGCCAACCGCAGTCGATAGGTAGCGACGGATTCGATTTCCTGATGGATCGAATCGATAATCGCTGTGTGCGAACGCCAGGGATTGGCGACCGTGCCTGGAGCGTTTGGAGTAGCAATCATGATGGGTCCGTATCACTGCAAATAGCTGCGATCTCCTCCGTGAGGTCGATCCCGACAGGACACCATGTGATACATCGTCCACAACCGACACAACCCGATGTTCCAAACTGATCGATCCACGACGCTAGTTTGTGCGTCAACCATTGGCGATATCGCGATCGAGTTTGATTTCGAATCGGCCCACCGCTGATATGGCTGAAGTCGAAATTGAAACAGGAATCCCATCGGCGTTGTCGATGGATTTCATCATTGGTCAAATCCGTCACCTCATCGACGGAACTGCAAAAGCAGGTGGGGCATACCAGAGTGCAATTGGCACAACTCAGGCAACGTTCGGCGACGCTTTCCCATCGCGGATGCTCGAGACGAGATAGCAACTTGTCGCGTATGCCCGAGGTTTCGACTTTCTTCGTTATTTGCGTCACAGCCACTTGTCGATGGGATTCGGCGGATTGGCATTGGGCTTCGGAAGCGAGATGCAATCCCAATGCGTTGAGGACGTTCTGTCCGTTCGGACTACCTACTTCGAGAACGAAGCCCGAGGGTAATTCAGTTAAAGCCAGGTCAAAACCGGCGCTGCATCGGGGTCCCGTTCCCATCGATGTGCAGAAACAAGTCGAGGCTGCTTGCGTGCAATTGACCGCCACGAGAAACAAATCCTTGCGCCGAGCTGCGTAAATCGGGTCGACGTAGATGTCGGACATGAAGACGCGATCTTGAATGGCAATCGCGGCTAACTCGCAGGCGCGTACGCCGATCAACGCCATTCGACTCGATGCAATCGGTTCGTCCTGCATGGTCCAACCATCGCTATCCTTTCGCGAGGTCATGACGTTGACGAGGGGTGGGAACAGATATTTTTTCCAGGAGTGCGGTCCGACCACATAGCCAAACAGAGCCTCATCGTCTCGGCGCTTCAAACGATAATGCCCGGGTCTTTGCTCGTCGGTCCATCCGCACGGAAGATCCTCCACCCGATCAATACGGTCGTAGACAATCGCTTCCTGATCCAATCGCGGTCCGAGCAATTCGTACCGGCGGTGCACAAGCTCATCCAACAAATCCTGAAGTCTCGATCGCTCGAGAAAGTAACTCGACTCAGCGTCTCGATCCATGCCTTAACCTGTTTTCAAGTGTTTGGTGCGAACAAGTCCAACATTTGCAAGCGTGTTGCCAGAAGACGCTTGGCCAATGCGGTCGCCATCATCTTCATGAACTCACACCCAAAGCCAGAATCCGATGCGATCTCATCCAGAATGGATTTGCAGTCGACAGCGATCAATTGAGCATGTTCGACACAAATGGCTGAGGATGTCATGATGCCTTCCCCCAATACGGCAGACCAAGCAACCAGTTCCCCCGGTCCTAATGTCAAGATGCGTGTCGGACCACGTCCAGGAACGATCATCGTCAAATCGAGCTGGCCCTCGAGAAGGACAAAGAAATTGTGATTCTCCTGTCCCTCGCGGAACAGGTATTGGCCAGGTCGTAATTCGACAAACCTCGAATGAGAGAGGAGTGTGGCGATATTCTCCGCGGATAAAAAATCACCGATGATCGTTTGCTGTAGCCTGTCATGCCATGGCGATTGCATCAACCAGCTCCGTGGGTTTCTAGTAGAACGCTTTGCAACAACCGTGAGTGTAGCGATTTCCCCGAGCGATCGTAAAGGTAAGCGAAGATCTTTCGCAGGGCACTCCGCAACGTTTCTCACTGCTGAGTGGAACCAGCCAGGAATCTAGTGCGCCGTCTCCGTGATGAACTAAGACTACTTGCACAAAAGGGTGCAAAGCATGGAGGTTTTCATCATCGGTCAACGATTCGTACTGAATTCGTATTGAGTCAATTGGACACAATGTCGGCGCCTCTTGGCACATCCTGTATGAGTAAGCCGAGTCGATGTATCGCATGGGCTTGATCGCCGAAATCTTTTTATGCAGTTTGGAAATTTTCAGGGATTCTTTCGTTCGAGGCATGAAAGGAGCCTTTTCATTCCAGTAGGAGAAAAAGTGGGCATACATTGTGCAGTCTAAAGGCTCGGAACCCCTGCTGCCGTTTGTCTCGTTTTGAAAAGATAAAGATCGACATGAGGCCGAACCGTCAAACGATGGATGCGAACGAGGCGGTTGCTCGGATCGCTTACGTAGCGAGCGAGGTCATCGCCATCTATCCGATCACGCCTGCTTCACCGATGGGTGAGCATGCGGATACCTGGCACGCGCAAAAGCGTTGTAATATCCTGGGTACGGTTCCTGAAATCATTGAGATGCAGAGCGAGGCAGGAGCTGCAGGAACGGTTCATGGGGCTTTGCAGTCGGGCGCGCTCTCCACGACGTTCACGGCTTCGCAGGGGCTGCTGCTCATGATTCCGAACATGTACAAGATTGCGGGTGAACTCACCCCTACCGTGTTTCATGTTGCCGCGCGAACCGTTGCAACGCACGCACTCTCCATTTTCGGAGACCATAGCGATGTAATGGCATGTCGTTCCACCGGTTGGGCCATGCTTTGTTCGAGCAGCGTCCAGGAGGCACCGGACTTCGCACTGATCTCGCATGCGGCAACGTTGAAGTCCCGAATTCCCTTTCTGCATTTCTTCGATGGCTTTCGAACGTCGCATGAAGTCAATTGTATCGATGAACTATCGCTCGAAGATATTCGATCACTCCTGGAGGATCGCTTTATCGAAGAGCATCGACGACGCGGACTCTCTCCGGATCACCCGCAACTCAGAGGTTCGGCTCAGAATCCAGACGTTTTTTTTCAAGCTCGCGAAGCGGTCAATTCGTACTACGATCGACTGCCGCAAATCGTTCAGGAAACGATGGACCAACTGGGCTCTCTCACAGGGCGTCATTACCACTTGTTCGATTACTATGGCGATCCACAAGCGGAACGTGTGATCGTCATGATGGGTTCTGGGAGCGGGGCGGTTATGGAGACGATCGACCAACTCGTCGCGAGTGGTTACCGAGTCGGTTTGGTTCAGGTTCGTCTCTACCGGCCATTCGATGTTGCAGCATTCTGTGCTGTGCTCCCAGCGACCACACGCAGAATCGCGGTACTCGATCGTATCAAAGAACCAGGGGCTATTGGCGAGCCCCTCTATCAAGACGTCGTCACAGCGCTCTATCGGCAGCGGGCCAGCGGTCCCATGGATCCGAAACTCAATGCCGCCGTCATCGGTGGACGTTATGGATTAGCCTCCAAGGAATTCACTCCAGCCATGGTTAGGGCGGTCTTTCAAGAGTTGGAGCGGGAATCACCCAAGTCAGAGTTCACAGTTGGGATTACAGATGATGTTACCCACCGTAGCTTGACAGTCGATACGCATTGGATCGTTGAGCACGCCGACTCGACCGAAGCGATTTTTTGGGGATTAGGAAGCGATGGTACCGTGGGTGCAACCAAGAACTCCGTAGTGATCATCGGAGAAAATACCCCTTTGTATGCACAAGGGTACTTTGTCTACGACTCCAAGAAATCGGGAGCGATGACCGTTTCGCATTTGCGGATTCGATCCAAGCCGATTCGTTCGACCTACTTGATTCAGCGGGCCAACTTCATCGCGTGCCATCAATTTTCTTTCCTTAGCCATGTTGAGATTCTCAGCCGTGCGGCCGAGGGAGCGACGTTCCTGCTCAATGCGCCCTATGGACCGGAGGATATCTGGAATCGACTACCGATAGAAATCCAGCGGACTTGTATCGATCAAAAACTGAAACTTTTCGTGGTCGATGCCGAATCGATAGCCCGACAAGCCGGGATGGCCGGGCGAATCAACGTCGTAATGCAAGTTTGTTTTTTTGCCCTGTCGGGGATCTTGCCACGCGACGAAGCCATCCGGCAAATCAAGTTGAGTATTGAGAAGACGTATTGCAAACGGGGCAGCAGCGTGTTGGAAAAGAACTACGAAGCGGTCGACCTGTCTTTGAAAGGACTCCATCCTGTCACGATCCCAAATCAAATCACAAGTTGCTTTTCCCAAAAGCCGCTCATCGTGAGCAGCGATGATTTCGTCCAGCGAGTGACAGCCATGATTCTCTCAGGCCACGGCGATCGACTCCCTGTCAGTGCGATGCCGATCGATGGTACCTTTCCCACCAGCACAGCCAAGCTAGAGAAACGGAGTATCGCAGCGGAAATTCCAGAATGGAATCCCGACCTTTGCATCCAGTGTGGACTGTGTTCACTGGTGTGTCCCCATGCGGCGATCCGAGTCAAAGCGTTCTCGCCAGACCAACTGGTCAACGCACCGAACACATTTCAAACGCGTCTGTGGTCCTCGAAGGATCGACCGGGTGATCGGATGACCATTCAGGTCGCTCCAGATGACTGCACGGGTTGCGGCGTCTGTGTGGACGTTTGTCCTGCTCGGAGTAAGGAAGCGGTCAAATGGAAAGCGATCAACATGGTTCCGAAATTAGGAATTCTCGAACGGGAACGGAACCATTTTGATTTCTTTTTGGGCATTCCCGACGCAGACAGAAAGGGGCTCGATCCCGGAACCGTGAAGGGATCTCAGCTCCTGTTGCCCCTGTTCGAGTTCTCTGGCGCGTGTGCCGGTTGTGGTGAGACCCCTTACTTAAAGGTCCTGTCGCAGATGTTTGGCGACCGCATGTTGGTTGCCAATGCGACGGGATGCTCCTCGATTTACGGTGGAAACTTGCCGACCACTCCTTGGTCCAAAGACAGTGCTGGCCGTGGACCAGCATGGGCCAACTCCCTGTTTGAAGATAACGCAGAATTTGGCCTCGGTTTGCGTTTGGGATTGGATCAGCGAGAACAAAATGTTCGACGGCTACTGCGAGAATTATCGAATGACCTCCCGCAGGATCTCGTTCGCGATTTGCAAATGGCTGAGCAGCAAACGGAATCGGAAATTGCTTTGCAACGAGACCGTGTCTCGCACTTGAAGAAACTTCTTTCCTCGAATTCAAACCCCATCGCAGAGAAATTGCTGAGCCTGGCGGATTCCTTGGTCAAGAAAGACGTTTGGATCATCGGTGGAGATGGTTGGGCCTACGATATCGGGTTCGGTGGATTGGATCATGTGCTCGCTTCTGGAAAGAACGTCAATGTGTTAGTTCTCGATACGGAGGTTTACTCCAACACGGGTGGGCAAGCGTCGAAATCCACACCGCGAGCGGCGGTCGCCAAGTTTGCTGCAGCTGGAAAGAGTATCAACAAAAAAGACATCGGGATGATCGCGATGGCGTACGGCCATGTCTACGTCGCTCAGATCGCGATCGGAGCCCATCCATTGCAGACGATCAAAGCGCTTCAAGAGGCCGAATCGTATCCCGGACCCTCGCTGATTCTGGCTTACAGCCAGTGTATCGCGCATGGAATCGATATGTCGACCGGTATGTCCCATCAGAAGGAAGCGGTGCAGAGCGGATACTGGCCACTCTATCGCTACGACCCCCGTATCGCGCATGATGGTGGAAAGCCCTTTCACTTGGATTCCCGCAAACCTACCATTCCCTTTCGTCAGTTCGCTGCCAGAGAGGCTAGGTTCTCCATGCTCTCCAGGAGCGACCCGGCGCGAGCAGAACAACTGCTTCAATTAGCGCAGGGCGATATCGACGACCGATGGCATTACTATGAGCAAATTGCAAATGTGGAACGATCGTTGGCGGGCTTAATCGATGAGGTACATGCATGAGTGTGAATTTGACGACGCATTATCTCCGTCTGGAATTGCGAAACCCTTTGGTGGTTGCAGCCTGTCCGCTCACCGGTTCGATGGAGAGTCTGAAAAAGCTCGAATCGGCAGGGGCTGCTGCTTGCGTTTTACAATCGCTCTTCGCAGAGCAAATCGAGCACGAAGAGCATGAGGTCTTTCGACTATATGAGTATGCAGGTGATTCCTCTGCGGAATCCGCTAGTTATTTCCCTGAGTTGGAGAAATACAACATCGGCCCTAAGCCACATCTCGAATTTCTCGAGGATGTAAAACGCGCCGTCGCGATACCGGTCATCGCTAGCCTCAATGGTACGTCGCCAGGGAAATGGGTTCGCTTTGCCAAAATGTTCGAGATGGCTGGGGCCGATGCGCTGGAGCTGAATATCTACTTCGTGCCAACCGATCCACAATGGTCCGCAATCGATGTCGAGAATCGCTACATCGAGATTGTTGCCGAGGTGGCAAACCAAATCGCCATTCCATTCGCGGTGAAGCTCGGTCCGTATTTTTCTGCGTTGCCCCACTTCGCGAAACGCTTAATCGATGCGGGAGCGAGCGGATTGGTTCTTTTTAACCGGTACCTGGACCCGGAACTCGATCTGGAAACGTTGAGAATCAAACCGCATTTGAAACTCAGTACTCCCGATGAGCTACGTTTGGTCTTGAGATGGCTAGGTATCCTGCGGGATCAACTTCCATGCTCCTTGGCTGCGACTAGTGGTATTCATTCTTCCGAGGATGTGGTCAAAGCTCTCCTGGCAGGCGCGAATGTGACCATGATGTCCTCGGCGTTGCTGCGTTACGGTCCAGATCACCTCGTCAAAGTTCTCGCGGGTCTTGAGCAATGGCTCCTCGATCATCAGTACGATTCCGTCGAGCAATTGATCGGTAGCATCAGTCGCAATCGCAGTGCAGACGCATCTGCCTTTGAGCGGGCCAATTACATGAAGGCGCTGGTAGAATTCACTCGCAAAGGACAATGGGCCTGATCGGTTCACTTCAGGATTTTGGATGCCAACACGACCTGGTTGTCTTGTACCGACTCGAGCGTGAAATCCAGTTCCCGAAAGATAGTGACCATTCGACTGGTCATCGCACTTGTTTCTGCAACGATTTTTTGAACACCCCACGGACCCGCGATTCCTACACAGTGCCGCGTGACAGCGGTGCCTAAACCCCGATTCTGCCAGGCATCCTCGACGAGAACGGCAAACTCCGCGGTGCGGTGGTCTGCGTCCGCCACCAATCGTCCTACAGCCACAATCTCCGAAGGCGTATTGCTAAGCGTCTCCGCGACGATCGCGATCTCGCGATCGTAGTCTAAAAAGCAAAATCGTGTTGCCAACTCATGCGTCGCTTCTTTGAACAGAACATGAAATCGAGACCAGATCGATGCATCGGAGCAGCGGCCGAGCATCGCGTGCCATTGCGGTTCGTCCTCTGGTCGTATCGGTCGCAATCGAATCGACGTCCCGTCCTCAAGGGTTATGAGGCTCTCGAATTCCGATGGATAGGGGCGAACCGATAAGTGATCATAAGATCGTTTCGAACGCTCCGACGATGATGCCAAGACGAAACGGGCATCGAGCGCGATGAGTGAATCCGAAGCGATCAGAAGAGGATTGATATCCGCCTCGACGACGTCCGGTTGCTCAACGATCAGCGACGAAAAGCGGAGTAGTATTTCGACGAGTTGGTCGATGTCAGCCTTCGGACGACCTCGAAATCCGTTCAGAAGAGGCCAGCTTTTTAACGACGTCAACATACGCATGGCCAATCGTTCATTGATCGGAGGTAATTCGAGCGATCGATCCTTGGATAGCTCGGCGGTTACACCACCTGTTCCGACCATCATCACCGTACCGAAGATGGGGTCCCGTTTGGCTCCCAGGATCAATTCCACACCATGAATGGCCGTGATCATGGGCTGCATGACGACGCCCAGGATTGGAGCATCGGGCCTGAGTGTTCCAGCGCTCTGCATCATCTGGTCAAAGGTCGCGCGCACTTCGTTCTCGTTCTGTAAATTCAAAGCGACGCCGCGGACATCCGTTTTATGCGTTATCTGAGGCGAATAGATTTTCATGACCACTGGGTATCCCATGATGGATGATGCGCTCACGGCTTGATCCGCATTTTGCGCAACGGCAATGGGTGTCGTCGGGATCCCATAGCTTTGCAGCAATGCTTTGGATTCGACCTCAGTCAGAATGGACCGTTCGGGTTGGAAAGATCGACTTGAAAAAATACGGGAACGCTCTGCCACGCTCGATGGATAGACCAGCGGAATTTCGCGAGGCGTTTCATAGAGCATTTCGCGATGAACGGAATACTGAATCAAGTGCATCAAGCCGCGTATCGCTTGCTCGGGTGTGGCAAACGTTGGAATGTGTGACTGCTGTAGCAAACGTACACCTTCTGCCATCAAGACTCCACCCATCCACGACGCTAAGAGTGTTTTGCTGGATGGA
Source organism: Pirellula sp. (assembly GCA_040396935.1). Lineage (GTDB taxonomy): Bacteria > Planctomycetota > Planctomycetia > Pirellulales > Pirellulaceae > JBKCUI01. Next base: position 1,008 of record JBBAXA010000051.1, on the reverse strand, counting down.
ATCGCGACCTGGGTCAATCGCGTTGCTGTGAGAGTTGGATTGGTCATGGCTTGAGGTGTCAAGATCGCCAGGACGGTATCCACATTCTCATCTGCCACGACAGCTTCCACCGAACGAACGAAACGTTCGGCGTCGGCGTCGCCGATCACATCGACGGGATTTTGATGCGACCAGTTATCGGGGAGGAATCGATCGAGTTCTTGTAGGGTCACGTCGGACAGTTTCGACAATTGGCCCCCGAGTTCTAGCAAAGAATCCGTCGCCATCACACCCGGTCCGCCTGCGTTGGTGACGATCGCTAACCGAGGTCCTACCGGCTGCGGATGCTGAGTCAGCAGTGCAGCGCTTTCAAAGACAGACTGCATGTCGAACACTCGAACGATTCCCGCCCGATCGAAAGCTGCCTGGTAGACTGCATCCACGCCAGCCATGGCTCCAGTGTGTGAGGCCGCTGCCTGAGCCGATTCCGCATAGCGACCGGCTTTATAAGCCAATAAGGGCTTCTTGCGTGCAAAGGCTCGCGCTGCGGACATGAAGTAACGTGAATCGCGGATCGACTCGATGTACAAGATGGCCGAGGTGGTCCGTGGATCCTCTGCCAAGAAGTCCAGAATGTCGGCGAATCCGACATCCAACTGGTTCCCGAGAGATACGAAGTGTGAAAAACCAATCCCCTGCAAAAGAGCCCAGTCCAAAACCGCCGTGCAAAGCGCACCGGATTGCGACAGGAAAGCGACACTCCCCATCGCTGGCATCCCGACAGCAAAACTCGCGTTCAGCTTGACTCTCGGACAAATCAAACCGACACAGTTGGGGCCGATGATACGAAGTCCAGGAAACTTTTTTTGCTCGACGCGAATCCGTTCTTCGAGCTGTGCTCCGACGGTCCCCAACTCACGAAAACCAGCCGTCAGGATCACGGCTCCAGGAATTCCTTTCTCGCCACACTCTCGAATCAAATCAGGGACAGTCGATGCGGGGGTACAGATGACTGCCAAATCAGGAACG
>JBBAXA010000050.1:34413-40523 GCA_040396935.1 Pirellula sp. | reverse complement strand
TTAGCAGCCAATACCTGGTGGATAATAGGATCAGCGGCCAGCGTTATGCCACAGCCCGAATCCTGGCACGATCAGATAGACTGTTGGCATCGAGATCCGTGCCTTGGCGAACTCCTGTTGGTCCTTGTCGCAGATCCATGCTGCACGCGGTGCTGATCGCATTGTTGTCACCTCCTTTTTGAGGTGATCGCCGCGACGCTCGTCCCTTCTGAAACTGGGATGAAGGCGGATGACCTCGGTAATTCACAGAATGAGCATCTTCCGGTGTGAATGCTGCTGGGAGGCTGGCTGCGAAATCCGGAGCGGTTTGCTAAGATCAGGAAAACGAGGCTCGCGGGTCTTGTATTGTCGGCAACCCTATCTGAGGAATCTCTCCCATGTCACAGGCTAAAATCTCCAGACGCGGCTTTCAGAAGGCAGTGTCTACCGTATTCGCTTTCACTTACATTCCACGTCGGGTTTGGGGAGCGAATGATCGATTCTATGTGGCGGGTATTGGTGTCGGGGGGAAAGGAGCTGGCGAGGTCAAGGATGTCACTGCTGCCGGGGGTACCTTCGTTGCATTGTGCGATGTCGATGCCAACCGGGCTGCGAAGACCTACCAGAGTTTGCCTAACGCGAAGATCTACAAAGACTTTCGCGTGATGCTCGAAAAGGAAAAAGGGATCGATGCGGTCACGGTAAGTACACCGGACCACACACACGCGATTGCTTCCCTGTCGGCGATGGCTTTGGGGAAGCATGTCTATTGTCAAAAACCTTTGACCTACAGCATCCATGAAGCTCGGTTGATGGCACGCGCTGCGGAACACTTCAAAGTCAAAACACAAATGGGGAATCAAGCCCATGCCAATGAGCCGATACGTCGCGCGGTCGAACTGATTCGTGCAGGGGTAATTGGTCCTGTTCGCGAGGTCCATGCTTGGACGAATCGGCCTATCTGGCCTCAAGGGGCCAAGGCACTGCAAGAGCGGGAGGATTCGAGAGGTAAAGCGGCCCCATCCGACCTAGATTGGGATTTGTGGTTGGGACCCGCAAAGATGCGAGACTTCAATCCTTGCTATTTGCCGTTCAAGTGGCGAGGGTGGTGGGAATTCGGAACTGGAGCCGTGGGGGATATGTCATGCCACATTATGGATATGCCTTATTGGGCTCTGGATTTAGGTGCACCTGTCTCGGTAGAAGGGGAATGTGGGGGACTGAGTCGAGAGACCGCACCCGACTGGTCGACGATCACGTATCGCTACGCAGCCAGAAAGCAGGTAGGAGGAGGGACTCTCGGTGCATCGGTTGGTCCCGTGGCCGCTGTCGAGCAGCCCGACGTGAAGTTTGTTTGGTACGACGGGCAGATCGGCAGTCGGCAGAACGCACCCTATGAATTGTTGGCAGCAGCCACGGCGGGCGTAAAGAACAAAGTCCCCGATGCTTCCAAGGCAGCAGAAGAGCCACAAGCCAAACGAAAGAAAACGGAGTCGATCGACTCGCCGTCGCGATGGGATTTGATCATGGTAGGTGATCGAGGGATGATGCTATTCAATCGAGGCAATACGGAATGGATCCTCTCGGATCCGGATCGAGCTTCCCAGTACGAGAATGTTCCCAAGACATTGCCTCGAGTTAAAAACGAAGATGTTGAATGGGTGGATTGGTGCCGGGGTGGTTCTAAAGCCCTTTCTAGCTTTGACTATGCAGGGCCGTTTACCGAGGCGATCGTGCTCGGAACGTTGGCTCTCCGTTTGGGTAAGAAACTCGAATGGGATCCAAAAAATCTAAAGTGCCCGAACGCGCCCGAAGCGGATGCACTCATTCGGCGGGAAAACCGGAGCGGGTGGGAATTCCCGGTATCCGATGACTTGATCCGGAGCTGAAATCGGCCGAACGTAGCTACTGTTCCCCAAAACGGCTCGCGGAATGACATCATTTGCTGGGTCGAAATCGACCTAGTGATTCCGTTCCTGAACTGATAAAGTCCGCGGCAATGAAGCGAAGGACCGCTCGTGGACCGCTATTTGTCAGGAGTTTGCAATGGCCAGTAATTCAGGATTGTTCCAATGGATTCGAGAGGGTGTGCGCCAATCGGTCCTCCTGGGAGTGAGTGATGCATTGGAGTCGATGGGGACGCCCGAGGATTCGAGCAAACTGCATCCGGCGTTGATGGCTTTTAATCAAACCTCTACGGTTTCGAGTTTGGGAGCTATCGATTCCGAGGGTGTCGTTCGAAAAGTGAACCCAACCGCACCGAAAAAGAGATTGGGGCGATCTCTCAAGGATATTGAAACTCCGGCCAAGCCGGTTTCCTAGCGTCTTTGTGCTAGAGCGACAGTCCGAGCGAATGGCTGAGAAACATCGGAGCTCCATTGCTTCTGCATCGCTATGCGTATCCCGGGAACAGATCATTTGCATCCAGCATGTTCACCTTCTAGGAGAGACTCAACGGCTGTACCAATGCGAGGATTCTCTTCCGAGGATGTTGTGATGACTCATCGTTTCTTGTCGCAAATGATTCGTACCGTTTGCTTGCCACTTGGTATCGGGACCATTCTATCGATAACGGGATGCGAGACATTTCAGAATAGCACCCTATCGATCCCGTCGATTCCGTTGACGAAGGAAATCGTATTAAGCAATCCGATGAATGTGAACTCGGCTGATACCGAGTTTGTATGGAATCAGATCGTTGATGCCGTCGACAACTATTTTCGTATTCGCTCCGAAGAAAGACCCGCTCGGGACGCTTACTGGAAGCAAGGGTTACTGGAAACTTATCCGGAGATTGGGGCGACCTATTTCGAGCCATGGAGGAAAGATGCCCTCGAGGGATATCAGCGACTTCAGAGCACGTTTCAAACCATGCGACGAACGGCCCGAATCCGTGTGACACCCGTCGATCAAGGATTCACGATCGCGGTAGAAGTGATCAAAGAGATCGAGGATGTTGATCGGTCCCTCTACTCATCGGAAGGATCTGCGGCCGTCCGGCATGATGACTCCGTAGTCCGTACGGACCGGCAACTAACCGCAAACCCCATCACTCTCGGCTGGATCCGTCAGGAGAATGATACCGATCTGGAACAAAGAATTCTGCGTGAGATTCTGGGAAGAGTATCGAATGTGCGTCCACCCCGTACGCGTTGGGTCGACTTTCTAAAATAACTATCCCAGAAGCGTCTCCAACGGATCTTCAGTGGAGGTTGAGCTTCATCCATCCCCTTCTGATTGCTTAGTCCTTCAGCTGCTGGTACTTTGCCTTGTACTTCTCGTAAAGCTGCGTATGCTTGCTGGATAGATCCACCTTGCGACCTTGAATAAAAGCCGCTGTGACTAGGGTGGAGGTCTCCAGAATATTCCCATCCGCTACAAAAAGCGTAGCATCCTTACCGGCATCCAAAGATCCGATACGATCGGCAACGCCAAAGATCTCTGCCGCTGATAACGTTATCGATCGGAGGGCTTGATCCTCGGAAAGTCCAAAAGCGACTGATGTCGCAGCATGGTATGGAAGATTGCGAACCATCGATGCGCCGAATCGACCGTCGGTCCCAATGCAGTAGGGAATTCCTGCCTCTTGCAATTGGTTCGCGAGCACGTAGGAACTGTCATAAGAACTATCGCGTCGCAGGGGTAATCGATAGACACTCGCGATCACGACGGGAACCTTTGATTCCTTCAGCAGATCCTTGCAGTGTACGGCGTCCGCACCGCCGACGACGATTAGCTTCAATTGATATTCTCTTGCGAATACGACAGCGGACTGGATTTGTCGAAGGGTATTCGCGAACGCCAGAACCGGTATCTTTCCTTCGAGGACGGGGATCATAGAATCCAATCGGAGGTCGATATCGGTCTCGGGATTGTTTCGTCGTGCGCTCTGATAGGCTTTGGCCTCTCGAATCAATTCATGCAAAGGGGCGAGTCGATCCTCGGTAGCGTCGCTGGATTCGGGCTCCGCACCCAGTCGTCCCATGCGCGCCGCGCCGTAGCGAGGCCACGTAATGACCATTCCGGCATCAGGCTGCAGGGTCATTGTTTCCCATGTCCAACCATCGAGCATCATCAATGAAGCCTTGCCAGCGACAAAACTGCCGGCAGGAACTACGAGTGATGTGAGGACACCATTGGCGCGCGCGACAGGTATTGCTTCACTATCCGGGTTGAATGCCACCGCAGCTCGAACATTGGGATTGATGGATCCGATTTCCGTTGTATCCACTGTGGCTCGGACTGACTCAATCTCAATCAACCCGAGGCTCGAGAGTGAATCAATCAATCCAGGGTATACGTGCTTACCTGAAACATCGATCACCTCGGCATCATTGGGGATCGCGATCGACGTTCCCACTTCCTTGATTTTTCCGCCGCTGAAAAGAATCATTCCGTTTTCGATTGTCTTCCCGGAGACGGTATGGACCGTGCCGCCATTAAGAACGATGGTTCTTTTTTGCGGGGCACCTGGAACCTGGTCCGACGCGTGGATGAACACGTTATGGAAAAGCAAGAGGCAAGAACAAGCCACAAAGCTTGCGATCGAAAAAGCTTTAATCGAGTAAGTTGATTCGGTCTTGGGCACGTCTATTCCCATACGATGCTGTAGTTTATTTTCAGTGGAAAGTGTATCCACTGGTTGGATGTCTCGATCGGAGCAGCTTGTCGTTCTCATTGTGTCGTCGCGATTTTATCTGAGTCTAGTTGGTGATGTTGGATTCTTCAGTTCCGAGGCTATTTAATGAGCTTTACTCTTCGTGCAAATGGTCGTCGTGATCATGGTCATGGCAGTATTCATCATGGTGAGGCCATAGTCGGGAAGGATCGTCGGCTAAGGAGCTGCGGTTGCTACCTGCCTCGCCGCTCTTCATCACCTTCTGAACCAATGCAGCATGTAGAGCCGCATCTCGTTTCCGATCAGCTTTGTCCTGCTCGCGATCGAAATATTTTCGTCCATCGATCCAGGTCTGCTCACAGCGGGACATAGGAGATAGAGGCGAACCGCTCCATACGGCGATATCCGCATCTTTCCCGACTTCGAGCGATCCAACTCGATGATCGATCCGCAATTGCTTTGCAGGGTTGAGCGTTACGAATTGGAGGGCCTCCATTGGATTTACCCCACCGTATTTCATCGCTTTCGCAGCTTCGTGATTCATGTGCCTTCCCAGCTCTGCATCATCCGAATTGAAGGAAACCACGATTCCTTGTTGATGCATGAGTGCGCCGTTGTACGGAATGGAATCGATCACTTCGAATTTATATGCCCACCAATCCGAGAACGAGGAAGCCGTCGCGCCATGTTTTGCAATCGCATCCGCGACTTTGTAGCCTTCGAGAATATGTTGTAAGGACCCGATCGTGATCTTGTTTTCTTCTAGAACACGCAACAGTCCGAGGATTTCGTCCTGTCGATAGCTGTGGCAGTGGATCCAACGTTTGCCATCCAAAATCTCAGACAGTGCATCGAGTTCCAGGTCTCGGCGAGGAGGAAGGCCTTTTGGTTCGTCGTTCCAAGACTTCATCGCTGCGGAATAGCGTTTGGCCGCATGGAAGCGATCCCGGAAGATTTGTTCAACTCCCATCCTGGTCTGTGGATATCGGGTTTTCGCATCCTCTCCCCAGTTGCTTTGTTTTACATTTTCCCCTAGTGCGAACTTGATCCCCGCGGGGGCTTCTTTGTATTTCAAGTCGTCATACCATCCACCCCATCGAAGTTTAATGACTTGATTTTGTCCGCCGATTGGATTGGCAGAGCCATGCAATACGTTCGCCATCGTCAAGCCACCGGCCAGCTGACGATAAATCGTGATATCGCTCGCATCGATAAAGTCTCCGATCCTGACTTCTGCAGTTACCGCTTGTGTTGCCTCGTTGACCCCGCTATCGGTTGCCATATGGGAGTGACAGTCGATCAAGCCGGGTGACAATTGCCATTTCGATGCGTCTACGATCACCGCATTTTCTGGGGCTTGAAGTCTATCTCCGATCGCTTGAATCGTACCTCGATGGATCAGTAGATCCGTTCCCTTCAATAAGCCTTGGGGGCCGCATGTCCACAAGGTTGCATTACGGAAGAGTAGATATTCGGGTTGATCAGGTAAGCCAGATCGTCCTAGAGATCCGAC
>JBBAXA010000050.1:32919-34313 GCA_040396935.1 Pirellula sp. | reverse complement strand
AATGATTTGAGTTTTGCTCGTCCCTTTGGTTTATCCGTTTCCGACGTGTTGGCATCTTCTTTTAGCTCACTGGGGGCATCTCCGTTTTTCGATTTAGGGTTCGAAGCATTCGAATCTGAGGTGTCATCCTCGGAATCTTTCTTGGGCGGTTCGCTATCCTTCGTTTTCTCCGATTCCTTCGATTGGGTCAGATCGATACTTGAGAGTGCGAGGGTTCCCGTCGCCTTCTTCACGGTTTCGGAGAGTTGAAGGTTGAGGGAAGTGAGTCCCGAGGAATTCGAGCTGAATTCTAGATTCCAGAATCCGTCGATCGAAGTTGCGTTCTTGATCGCATCCGCTGGGCGTTGCCCCTTCACCCATACCTCTTCCAGTTTTGTTTTTTCGTCAAACAATTCCCCATCGGCGACAATAAAATTGGCCCAGAAGCCCCGACGTAAGGCTCCGCAACAATCATCCACGCCCAGTAATTCGGCAGGTCGGATCGTCAGGGCAGCCAGGGCGGTTTGTTGGTCCAGTCCTCGGGCGATGGCTTTGCGAGTTTGCGGTACAAGCTCCGAGACATCGTTTAAGCCGTTCGATGTGAATACGAAGCGAACATTGGCTCTCTCGAGTCGTGCGGGATTCTCAGGTGCTAATTCCCAATGAACCAATTCCTCGAGTTCAACATCCATCGCTTGTTCTGCAGACGATACGTTGGGTGGCTTGGGGAAATTGAGCGGGACGATGATCGTTCGGTTTGTTTTGGCGATACGGTCCAAAAGCTGATATTCCTGTCCCGATCCCTTGAAAATCACGTTGAGTCCAAACTCTCGTCCAAAACTATCGGCCCTCAGCGCGTATTGTTCATTCAACGCATCAAAAATCATTGGCTGACCCGTTGCGATTGCATTTGCTAGAGCGGAAAGAGATTGATTCTCTTCTGGTTTTTCGAGCCCAGGTTGAGCTCGGTAGGCTTGCCATGCGCGTGCATACCACTGGGCATCGAGAAATGTTTGTCGGGCGAGAGCGACCGCCCCCATCGGGCTGCTGGGATAGCTATCCCGGGGTCTGCCGCGAGCTACTGTCAAACGGAGGTGCATCGCCACGTTGGGTTTGATGATCGCATCGGCCAAGGGCTCAATACCGGTCGTCATGACTGCGCTTTGCCCTTTGATGATGCCGTCGCGTGGAGCTACTAGCGCGGCCGTGATACCTGCTTTTCGTAGTTTGGCGAATGTGGATTCGGCTGCAGCCAACTCCTGTGCAGCGGATCGTTGGGGAGAGATGTCCCGGCTCCAATGGGCGATGGGTGAGGGATTGGCAGGAACTAGATCCGACTCCACGCCCGCATCGATGAGACCTGGGTAAATCCATTTCCCAGAGAAGTCGATTCGTCGAGCGTCGCGGGGGATTTC
>JBBAXA010000050.1:2890-32819 GCA_040396935.1 Pirellula sp. | reverse complement strand
TGCTGGGAAATGCATGATGTTGCATCCCGAGAATCCCCGGATTCCAACGATTATTCGGGTCGTAGGGAAGACTGGTTAGAAGAGTCTACCGCGTTACAATAAACGAGCATCGTGAACAGCTCGACGGCGGTGAACCGCACGGTTCCCTTGGGTTCGTTTACAGCCAATACTCTGCAACCCAGTTCTGGTTTAGTCGATGTCGAGCGAACCCATCGCCAATCCTCACGAAGATTCGATAGACGACCTGCGCAGGCAATACAATGAGCTTGCGGAATTGGCTGGATCATTAGCGCACGAGATCAAGAATCCACTCTCGGTGATTCATATGAACACCGATCTGCTCTGCGAGGAATTGGAGGAGCATCCTTTCCCCGGGCAGCGCCGCGCGATTGCAAAAGTCGATATGATTCGTCAGCAATGCAATCGACTCGAAAATCTGCTGAGGGATTTTTTGCGCTTCGCAAGGATGCGTGACCTCGAGATGACCGTGGGTTCGCTGAATGATCAGGTCGTTCGCGTCTTGAGTCTCTACCGAGCTCAAGCCGATAAGACGGAGGTCCAATTGCAAACCTTTCTTGATCCCAACTTGCCAAATATCAAACTCCACAGCGATTCGCTTCAGGCTGCGCTTCTGAATCTGGTTAAAAATGCGATGGAGGCGATGCCTGATGGTGGTGAGCTGTTGGTTCGAACCTTTTCGATCCCCGGTGGGGTCGCGTTGGAGATGATCGATACCGGTTGCGGGATGGATGAGGTTACCGCGATGCGTATGTTCGAGCCTTTTTATTCTACAAAACATGGCGGCTCGGGGCTCGGGTTACCTACAGCTCGAAAGATCGTCGAGGCGCATGGAGGTAGAATTTCCGTCCAAAGCGAGGTAGGACGTGGTACCAAATTTGTCCTAGAGTTCCCGACACCCATCCGTATTGCAAGCTGAAAGAGTCACGACGTGTTTTTCCCCATTAGCGACGACGACCGCGAGATTACTTCTCCCAGCTTTATCACCAACGGACTTTTGATTGCGAACATCATTCTCTTCCTCGTCCAAATGTCCGATCCCAACTTTACCTATGGCTGGAGTGTTATTCCAAAAGAGATCACAACCGGAGTCGATTTAGTCGAGCCACAGCCTATACAGGTTCCCGGCCGCGGTGTGGTTGAGGTACCCCAAGCTCCGGGGCCTTCCATTATTTGGTTCACACTACTATCGTCGATGTTTATGCACGGTGGTTTCGGGCACATCGCCGGGAACATGCTCTACCTTTGGATCTTCGGAAACAATGTGGAGCACCGCTTTGGGCATCTCAAGTTTCTTCTTTTCTATCTGGTCGCCGGCCTTGTGGGTAGCATTGCACAGGTCATGTCTTCGCCAGAAAGTGTCATACCCAACTTAGGTGCTTCGGGAGCGATTGCGGGAGTGATGGGTGCTTATCTCGTTCTGTATCCTCACAATAAGATCAACGTTTTATTCTTCTATCATGTCATCACGGTACCCGCGATTGTCGTGCTAGGGATGTGGATTGTGACACAATTGGTGAGCGGGTATGGATCGATCGCGGCGACATCCGCCGCTACGGGCGGTGTCGCTTATTTGGCACACATTGGCGGCTTTGTAGCTGGCGCTGTTGTGGCCGCGCTCGTGCGTCTGCAACTGCATGGTGAGCCAGACTCTGTTCTGTATCGTCAATACCAGCGAGATGCTCGTTCCTTCCGTTGGTGGTAGAGCTGCTCCGACGCATTCACGGAGCGCACGGCCTCAGGTAGGGCAGATGTTTCTGGTGCTGCCGAATGTTTTTGCCGCTACGAAGAGACGAGACCGCGCAAGTCGATCAAATGCAATTGTCTCCCTTCACCGTTGTGAGGTGAATCGATGCAGAGCCACCGCTCCGTGCGACTCAATCTAGGATGCGTGTCGACGCGCCATTCGCCTTGATACTCCTTGGGAGAAGGAAAGTTTCCTAGGTCGATTCGTCGATTTGTCGAGATTTGATAAAGGTGAGGTGTTTGGAGACGCTCATTTCCTTTGGGATATGTGTCGCTCACCAACCAATCCGGGTTAGAGAGGTAGGAAAAATGCCCACCGGAATCGAGTACCCCCTTACCAATCTCGCCTAGTACTGCGGAGTGTTTGTCTTGGAACAGAAAATTACCCCAGGAATCATTCCCTTGCCATCCCTTTGCTTGTGACAGGATGTGCTCATCGTCACGCCAGATGAAGTGAGACGCATATCCGTTAGGGATTACAATTCGCAGGTCGCTACCATCGACAGATGCAGTGATCAAGCGGGTCAAGTGACCTCCGCCTCGTTGTGTCCAGCGATGCAGCATGATGAATCGTTTGCCGTTGGGACTGTGCAGCAGATGATAAACATGGTGCTTGCTGTCCGGGGAGTTACGAATCACTTCTCCGGTCGTCGCGAGTTGTTGATGGGAAAGGATTAGTCGCGTCGTTCCGTCCTGAAGGTCGACATGCGTTACCCCCGTTTCCCTTGGCGCCATCTCTTCGAAGAGAGGGTCGCGAATACCGGCATACCCGTATCCAGGCCGGCAATCTGCAACTCTCGAAAAATCACACGATACAGCAGATTTTCCATCGGAGGCAATCGAATATACAGGTGAAGGTAACGTGCTTTTCTCACCGGTTTTCACATCGAGGATGTGACAAACAAAGCGGTCTTGCTCTCTGTCATTCCAAATCACTTTTGAAGCATGACCCGGCAACCACTGCAGCATACAACCTTGTTGCCAGCACCAAGCCTTTGAGGTCCCGAGGGGGATCCATTCGTCATTCGATTCCAAGTCCACCATTCCTACCTCGATCGTATCCTCTCCCTTCGGCGAGCGATGCTCGAATCCAACTCGATTCGAAAGTACAAATCGATCGTCTGGCGAAAATTGAAGCTTGTCGTAGTAGCCGAACCAATGGAATTTCGGGCCGTGGGTTATCGTTCGCAACGGCGGAAAATGATTCGTATCTGCAGAGCTTCGAGAGAGCAAGCCACCGCCTAATGCAACGCCTGCAAATAGTCCACGCTGAAATTGACGGCGATCGATGGAATACAATGGGTTCATAGCCGAGGGAAAAAGAGGGTGTCGGAGGGAATGGAATCCAGTCATACATGCACTTCTATTCTATCACTCTCTCAGCGCGAGTGGATGACGATCGATTGGTTGGACGGATTGTAAAAGTGACTGAAGAAATAGTCAGCGGAATGGATTTCGCGATCGCTCCTTCCGTCCGTTCTCTGGGACTACCCCTCTCGTGCTTGAAGGTTGGGCTCATTCGATTAGAGATTTTGCCCGTAACAAAACAGGTAGGAGAGGGATCATCGGATCAACTGAAGGTGCATCTTGCTGTTCGTAGAAAACCTCTGCAATCGATCACCCTCGCCGAGGCTTGACTTCGGATGTAGTACCCGATGGATGGCTGAGATCCAATGATTTCATCGAAGCCTGACCGGCACGCCCCGAAAGCTGCGAGGTATTACCGGCCATTCCTCTGTCAAAAAATAAGCGTAGGTACCCATCGGAAAGTCGGGCGTTTTGCAGAATCTGCCGTTGCATTCGTCGAGATCTCCAGCTCCTGCTGAAAACGTGTAGTCTTGGAGAAAGGTGCCGTCGTATTTGCCGCCGGGATTTTTTTCACCGTTGGGACGCTCTCCGTCTCGCAAACGAAAACTCGATCGCAACTTCGTGACCCCAGAATCAGGCGCATTCGGGTCCTTGAATCCATAGATGCAGTAGACAGGGAAACCATCGGCAGCCCAACCGATCAATGGGGAGTGTTTCGCTGCGTCAAAGCCCAGATCTTTGAGTAATAAATGTGGCAAGCCGTGATAGTGATAGGAACCCTGCGGCTGGACGTGCGCGTAATTTTCGTCCAGTCCGAGTCGAACGGCTCCACCGAGCGCTTCATAATTCCAACCGCTACTTCGATCCCCCTGCCAAAACTCCGCAGTGCCAGGATCGAACAGTACTCCATTGACTGCAACACCAAAGGGCATGTTCGGGGGTCCAAATCGGCTGGTGAAGTAGATCGATGTCGTTTGCTCTGCCGGCTTGGGGTTCTCAGGTAGGTCGAACGCGTAACGCTGTGGTCGGATCGCGTGGGGATTACCTCGATTGGGAAAACGACCGACGAGATGCTTTGGAATTCCATTCGATGCGATATGGAGATGACCGTGTTCCTGTTCTATCCTGGACTGATGGGGAGATGGAGGTTCCTCGGTTGCAGGTACCAGTTCGAGTGGCTTTGCCTCGGTCGCGGTGTGACGTCGTCCGCGGGATTGCGTCCAGGCCAAAGATCCTGCAATGGCTATCAGGGCGAATGTTGAGCCTAGAATGATCTTTCGGGACATCGTCCTAACTCTTGTTACCTAGTGTCATTTCAAAACGAACCGCCACCGTCTCACCTGCTTGCCTTCGGAGCGTTCTTACCCTCAGGAATCCTCTAAGGTAATAACGGATTGTAGAAAGCCAGCGGCCGGGAGCGAGTCAAACAGGGATAGGCCGGGTTCTTTCTTCACAAGCAAAGAAACGAGATAAAGAATTAAACCTATCAGATTGAGGGCCAGTACAAGCCACACAAGGGCTCGCCACACTTTGTGCCTCGCCCCGGGAACGCCAGGGATCTCGTCTAGCATACCTTTTCGTGGTGTCGCGGGATGGGAGGCGGAGTGCATCGAAGCGAGAATAGCTTGCGCGGAATCCAATTCATGACTCGGGACGAGAACATTCACAACCCCGGATGTACCCGTTCGAAATTCCGCAGTGTGCTCACCGACAACGGTAGCTTGGATACCTCGGGCTAGCAGTGCGTTGGCGAACACATGTCCCTCAGCACTGCTTGGGAAAGAAGCGACCGATACAATCGAAACGTTGTCTTGCATGCGTGAAACTCCGGTTCGGTTCCTACCACGACAATCCGATTCTCGACACTTAAGAAATAGTCACGATCCCGCATTTTGCGAATGGGACGATTGGCTCGGACCGTGGTTGGATTTCTTATGGCTAGGTCGAGATTTTAGACTGCTAGCTCACGGGAAGATAGCATCGACTCTGAAAACCTTGGGCTCGAACGAGCAATCATTTGCGAATCAATCGTTACCGTTCGTACGCAATGGGGCGTTTATCTCTGCTACGGCTCGAAGAGTCGAAAGTGAGCATCTACTGGTGAATGGAATGGACGGCACCAATCTCGTGCCCCACGTTGGCGCGGATCGGGTTAAGTTCGAAATCAGACAAAACCGGTTGAGGAATAACGGCTGGATGAAATCGCGTTTTGACGTTAACTCCGCAGCGCTCCAGACCGTTATCGAACGTGAGTAGGGTCGATCGTTCGCTACCCAAGGTTGCAGGGAAAAGTTCACTCGAGGGAGGTGCCCGAAGGCGGGACAGTAGTATCAAACGTGGTTTTGTCGAATTACAATGCGGCAAGCATTGATGACTGAATTTCCTCGTATTCTTTGTTGTTATGACTGAATTTGTCGTTCGTTCATTCGTGATTGGTGCGTTATCGTTCCTGGCGACTTTCGTAGGAGATCCCGACGGGTGCTCCGCGGTCGAATTGACTGAGGGGAAAGCCAAAAGTCGGCCCATCGAAGCCCTTCTGATTACGGGGGGATGTTGTCACGACTATGATCGCCAAAAGCTCATCATTCCCCGGGGTGTGTCCGCAAGAGCCGATGTGCGTTGGACGGTTGTCCATCAAGGCGGGACAGCAACCGATTCCCGGATTCCGTTTTACAACGATCCCAACTGGGCGGAGGGGTTTGACGTCGTGGTGCATAACGAATGCTTTTCTGACGTGAAGGACCAAGCCTGGGTAGACAACATTCTGAAGCCGCATCGAAATGGATTGCCCGCAGTCCTGCTGCATTGCGCGATGCACTGCTATCGGACGGGTTCTGATGATTGGTTTGAGTTTTGTGGTATTCAGTCCCCTGGGCATGGGCCCCATTATCCCTTCACGATGGAGAATGCGAATCCTACCCACCCTGTCATGAAAGGTTTTGGAGATTCGTGGGGCACTCCAAACGAGGAGCTCTACTACTCGGTCAAAGTTTGGCCAACGGTTCAGGTCTTGTCGACTGCGAAGCGCCGAGACAATCAAGAGCCGCAAGTCGTCGCGTGGACCAATCAGTACCAGAACAAAACACGTGTTTTCGCAACGACGGTCGGTCACTACAACGCAACCATGGCTGAGCCCAAGTATTTGGATATGCTGACGCAGGGAATCCTCTGGGCTGTGCACGGAGAAAATGCTCCCGCCCTAAGGCCGACGGACGACGCAAAGAACGCCGAGATCAGAGCTCTGGCGATGGTCCAACCTTCAGCCCAGGGAAAAGACTCGGAGACTCCGAAGGATTGCTGCGGCGACGGAAATCTACTTCAAGGTAAGAAAGTTTCTGCCAGTAGCGAGGAAACCGACAAGCAGAATACGGCTGCCAAGGCCATCGATGGAAAACTCTCCACCCGATGGTGTGCTTCAAGCGGCAATCCCAACGAATGGCTAAAAGTCGATTTGGGAAAAGTTGAATCGATAGGTTCTATTCGATTGCATTGGGAGCAGGAAAACAATGCGTATCGTTACACGATTGACTACTCCATGGATGATTCCGAATGGAAGAATCTGATCGATCGATCAACCAATAAAAAAAAGGATCGTATCTGCGAGCATGAGCATGACGCAGTGCAAGCGCGTTTTCTACGAGTGACTTTTCTCGGATCGAAATCAGGTGGATGGGGTAGTCTGTTCGAATGGGAGGCTTATCCAGGAAAACTGCCGGCTCTGCCGGAATCGGCTAAACAGATGGCTGCACCTGCTGCAAGCGTTGCCGATGTGAAAGCGCCTACTGGATTCGACGTGAAGATGTTCGCAGCTCCGCCGGTCGTCACCTATCCAGTTTGTCTCACTGCATCCGTCAACGGAGAGGTGTTTGTGGGCGTCGACGAACAAGGATCGCTTGGTAAAAAGCCAGGGGGAGGACGGATTCTGAGATGTCTTGATACCGATGGGGATGGCACTGCGGATCGGGTCAACGTTTTTGCCGAAATCGATCATCCACGAGGTTTGATTTATGATCAAGGCAATCTCTGGGTATTGCATCCTCCGATGTTGAGTCTCTACACCGATCGGGATTTGGATGGGGTTGCCGATGCAAGTCGAACCTTGATCACTGGAATCAGCACGAGCCAAGTCGAACAGCGAGGCGCCGACCATACAACCAATGGGATTCGGATGGGGATCGATGGTTGGATTTATATCGCTGTTGGGGATTTTGGTTTTCATGAAGCGAAGGGAACCGATGGTCGCGTACTGAGTCGGAGAGGTGGAGGGATCGTGCGCGTTCGTCCGGATGGTACGGATATGGAGATCTACGCATGGGGACTACGCAATATTCTCGATGTCGCGATCGACCCTTACCTCGATATGTTCACGCGCGACAATACAAATGATGGAGGTGGGTGGAACGTTCGATTCAATCATATTTTGCAGGGGGCCGATTATGGGTACCCCTCGCTCTACCGCAACTTTTCCGATGAGATCATGCCAACCCTTGCGGATTACGGGGGAGGGTCAGGATGTGGAAGTATGTATCTGCATGACGCTCGCTGGCCAGAGGACTATGCATCTGTCGCGTTGACCTGCGACTGGGGGACTAGCAAGGTCTACAGGCATCGATTGAGCGCCAACGGAGTAACCTTCGATCCGCACCAGGCTGATTTTCTAGAAATTCCACGTCCGACGGACATCGATGTGGATGGTAGTGGACGTCTCTATGTGAGCAGTTGGAAGAATGGTAGTTTCTCGTTTAGCGATCACAACGTCGGTTTTGTGACACAGGTTACTCCGCAGGGGTTTGTCGCTAGACCGTTTCCTCATTTGTCGGAGCTGGACGATGAGAAGTTGATCGACTGGCTCATCAAGGGAATTGCAGTACCCTCTTTGCATGCGCAACGAGAGTTATTACGACGGGGAGCAAGCCGCGAACGGATGGATCGGCTAAAAAGCGTGGCGATGGATTCGAACGTGCCGTTGGCTGGCCGCGTGGCAGCGATCTTTACCATCAAGCAGTTGCTGAGGCGAGAGTCAACGGAGCTTCTGTTAGAGATTGGGAGACGAGATGCAGCAATCAAACCGTTTGTGATTCGAGCGCTAACCGATCGAATCGCAGAATGCCAGGAGAGCATGACGGGGTATGTCTCAGAGGCCCTCGGAGATTTGAATCCGAAGGTGCAATCGCAAGCGTTGATTGCACTGAGTCGATTGGGGCAGGCCAATTGTATCAAGGACATTGATCGAGTCGCTAAGTCGGTGTTGCCATGGACCCGGTTGCATTCAGTCACGGATTCAGCGGAAAAGACGAAAGCCGATCATTCCCTCCCCGATCCGAGTCGCGTTCTTCCGCACTTGGCTGTGAATGCATTGGTATCTATGCGGGCCTATGAAACCTGCCTCGGTGCCCTTGATAGTAGTTATCGAGAGGGTGCCTTCTGGGCACTGAAAAAGATGCATGATCCAAAGGTGGTGAGCGGATTGATTCAACGTCTTTACCGACCCGCCGATAGCATTACCCAAACGCAACTTGTGGAAGCGCTTGCGAGACTTTACTATCGCGAGGGAGAGTATGTGAAAGGCGATTGGTGGGGAACTCGACCAGACACATCTGGACCCTATTATGATCGCCAAAAGTGGGAGCAAACGGAGCGAATCGAGAAAGTGCTCGGCGGACTCACTCAGGGGGCGTCTCCCGAATTGGCAAGGATACTCGACGAGCAAATGAAACGGCACCATATCTCATTACAAGGTGAAAGCGCGACGAAGGGTTCGGGGACGGAAGAGACGCCAATCGCGGTAGCAGCAGTCGACCCGAGCAACCCGAATCAAATCGGGAATCAGCCGTTCGCGGATGTTTTTAAGAAAGCTAGCGTCGTAACGGGTGACTCTGAACAAGGAAAGATTCTTTTCAAGAGTCAGAATTGCATCGCTTGCCATACCTACGAGGATGGGCAAACGCCCAAAGGACCCCACCTAGCAGATATTGGGAAACGTTATTCCAAACCGGAGTTACTCGAATCCATACTCAGGCCGAGTGCGAAACTGGCCCAGGGATTTGAGAGTTGGCAGTTTCTGATAGAAGATGGGTCAACCTATGTTGGATTTGTCGTCTTGGAAAGTGCGGAATCGATCACCATACGGCAAAGCAATGGAGTCGCTGCTGAATTGCTGCGTCCCGATCTAGAGGATCGGAGGAAACAAGAAATATCCATGATGCCAGAAGGGTTGGTGAGCAATCTAACTGTTGAACAACTCGCCGACTTGGTAGCATACTTGCAAAGCTTGTGAAAGCGATCCTTCATGCATCGCAATCATTGAAAAGGAGACCTGCTTCCTGACCAGGAGAGGGTGTTCCACGCAGGATGGTGTATCCGCTGGACGGATGGACAAGTGTTCGTTGGATAGTCATTTATGAGAGGTTGCCAATTGGATATCAAGGTTACTGCAGATGCGGCGGAGTTGGGAAATGTTGCAGGAAGTCTCGCAGCGGAAATTCTGCGGGAGACGATCGACAGGCAGGGAAGTGCGCGTTTGGTCGTGGCAACCGGCGCCAGTCAATTCGCTACTCTCGCACGATTGACGACTGAGCCGGGAGTCGATTGGTCGCGTGTCGATGGGTTCCATCTTGATGAATACATCGGCTTGAACGAAGATCATCCTGCGAGTTTTTGCGGCTACCTGCGAGACCGATTTGTCACCCAAGTACCCATTCGATCTTTCCACTACTTGAAGGGATTAGGTGACCCTGAAGCCGTTTTGCGCGAAGCCAGCTCCGCGTTTTCCCAATCTCCGATCGATTTAGCTCTGATCGGTATCGGAGAGAACGCCCACCTCGCTTTCAATGATCCACCTGCCGACTTCGACACAGAAAAGGTTTACCATATCGTGCAACTCGACGAAGCATGCCGAATGCAGCAGGTGGGTGAGGGGTGGTTTCCGTCTCTAGCGGAGGTTCCTACTCAAGCCTTTAGCATGACGATCCCCGCGATTCTCTCATGCAAACGAATTGTGTGCAGCGTGCCCGATGCGCGCAAAGCAATCGCCGTGCGGAACTCCCTGGAAGGACCGAAGACTCCTGATGTGCCGGCATCGATTCTCCGTGAGCATCGCTCGCTCTCGTTGATTTTGGACCGTGCGAGCGCGTCGCTCCTTCGGGCCGACCGCAGCTAAGATTAGTTGTGACGATTGTAAGGCCCAATTTTCGGCTCGGTCGATTCTGTGGTGCCGTTACAACTGGAATCGCTAGCCTTCACGGAAACCCGTTTGAGTAAATCAAACTGGGATGCACGATGGTCGATATTGGGGAGGTGCCGGCGTTTGGTACTAAAATCAGAAGCTGGTCAAATCGCACTTGTACAGACCCAATCCAGTTGCACCGGATGCAACCACCAAAGAAGAAAAGGAGTCTCCAATGCTCGTTCTCTCGCGTCATCGAGATGAAAGCATCATGATCGGCGACGACGTTGTCGTCACGATCGTGGATATTCGGGGGGATAAAGTGCGGCTTGGTATCGAAGCCCCAAACGATATTCCTGTCCATCGGCAGGAAGTCTATGAGGCGATCAAACGTGAGAATCGCAAAGCGAGCCACATCCAACCGGCTGAACTTCGTGGCCTGAAGGATGATCGTTCTTAGGGGGACACAATCCTTTCGCACCACTTCGAATTTCGAAGGCGTCGGTCGTGTCTGTCGTTCCCAAATCCGGTCTCAGCCTACCAGCTAGGATCGGGTAGATACGCGAAAGACCTCGGGTAGTTTGTCGAATTAGACAAAGCCTACCCGAGGTCTTTTGTTTTATGCCCGCGAGTCGACAAGGCGGGAAATGATTAGACTGTACTCTCAGCGAAAAAAAGTTTTCCGGCTTCGAACCTAGAGAAGGTATTCATTGTTTTTTTGCATGCGAGGAACAATGACGGTTTGATTCCGTGAAGGTTTTGGACATTTATAAAAACCTCGATACTAGGTGAAATGCTCTCATGTTGCCTCAAGATCCATCTTCGATCGTTCGACGCGATGCCCTGCTGACAGCGATGGCAGGGCTCGGTTTATCCTCGTTGGCTTTTGAGCCAGTCCAGGGGGCTGTCACAAGGGATGATCGCCGTTCATCTCCCAAGCGATACAAGATGAAAAAGTCGATCAATCTGTGGGCTTTCCCTTACCCCCAGCGGATGACGCTTCGGGAGTGTTTGCAATTAGCCAAAGATGCGGGCTTTGACGGTATCGAACTCAATTACGATCTCGACAATGATCTATCACCCAAGGCTAGCTCGCGCGAACTAGCTGCGATTCGCAAGATGGCGGACGAGATTGGGATTGAAATCAGCGGTTTATGCTCATTTCTATTCTGGCCCTATCCCTTGACCTCGAACGACCCTGAGAAACGCAACCGCGGGCTGGAGTTAGCGGGATTGATTGGTCAGGCAGCGGCAGATATGGGAGTGGAGAATGTTCTAGTCGTTCCGGGGGCTGTGCATATTCCGTGGCGCGATGATCATGAACCGGTTCCCAACGATGTTTGCGATGATCGTGCTAAAAAGGCGATCGGTGCACTCGTTAAGAAGGCCGAAAAAACAAAAACCTTCCTCAATATCGAAAACATCTTCTTCAATGGATATCTCATGACACCTATGGAGATGAATCAGTTTGTCGATAGTTTTGGGAGCCCCTACGTGCGTGTCCATTTCGATACGGGGAATATCGCAATGTTTCAGCACGCGGAGCACTGGGTTCGTATTCTTGGAAAACGAACGAAAAACGTACACCTTAAAGAGTTCACCAAAAAAGGTACGGACTACTCGCTGGAGACCTTCCGTCCGCTGCTCGATGGAACGACGAATTGGCCGGCTGTCACGGAAGAGTTAGAGCAGGCAGGATACGATGGATTTTTGACCTTTGAATATTTTCATCCGTACCTTCACTATCCAGAGGCGCTCGTTTGGCAAACATCGGATTCACTCGATCGGATCCTAGGTCGCAAATGAATCGCCCTGAAGTCCAACTCCTTTTCCTCGACGAAGAGCTGCGGCTGACAAATCATTCGGATCTGCGTACAGTAAAGCCTTGACTGCTCTGGAGCTCGAGCGTCATCCTCGGCTGATATAACGGTACCGGGAGGGGACGAATCTCCTCGAGAGGATCTGGGCAGGTAGGGAAAGCACTGGCGTCGGCGGATCGGAATGGAAGCGCCACAGGCGACCGCTCGGTGAAACTCGAGGGTCACCGAACCGGGCAACATACCGATTCAGTCGCTCACAGACCTTGCTCGTAAAGCACCTTGAGGGTGAAGCTCTCAACGAGCCAGGAAAATCTGCGGGTGGCTGCTTGGTTACTTACCGATCGCGTACAGAGCCTCATACGACCGCAGATAGAGCACTCCATTGGAGACGACGGGGGATGCCGTCGTGGCTTCACCTAGATTGTTGGAAGAGACGATCTCAAATTTTCTTCCCGCCTTGACGACCGTTCCCATCCCGTCATTGGAGGTGAAGTAAATATGACCATCAGCATATACAGGACTGCTTCGGTGTTGAGCCGTGTGAGTGCGTTCGTAATAGACTTCCTTGCCGGTATCCCACTCCAAGCATTGCAATTTTCCATCTTTGTGCAACAAGTACACCAAGTCGTCGACGGCGAGCGGGATGGATACATCCGGGGTTCGAGGGAAAACCCACTGAACGGCTTTTTCGTTAGCGGAGCTCTCGCCGACCAGCCCATCCATGCGGAGTGCGACAACCGGGCCTTCCTTGGCGGTCGGCGCGATTATTCGACCGCGTGTTACCAAGGGGGATGCGACGAACCGAAAGGTTGGATCCATTTGTTTTGGATTCCATTTCGTAGGGCCGTTGAGTTGGCTGAACCGCCATAATTCCTTACCGTCCGATAGCGCGTGGCCAGTCAAACAATCTGCACCGTGGACCACCAAGAACTCTTTCGAGCCATCGCGATAGAGAAATGGCGAGGCGTATGAATGCTTGTTTTCGAAGATAACCTGGGTGACTCGGTCAACCAGCCAGATCGTTTTACCAGTCTTTTTATCTAGCTTGATCACTTGACCTGTGCGAGTGTCATCATCGCGTTTCATCCGTCCGTGGATAAGCTGCAGATAGAGGGCATCTCCATCCAAAACCGGGGTCGAAGTCATTCCGAACTGAATGTCGATTTTCCCGAAACGTTCGTTCGCATCAAAACTCCAGACGATTTCACCGTCGGTGGTCAGGCATGCGATGGTGCCAGTTCCGAAGAAAACCCACACATGTTTTCCATCGGTAGAGGGGGATGGAGAAGCGGAATTCCCTTCCCCTGCTCGAGCATTCTGATTCCCGGATCCGATCTTTGTCTTCCAGAGCACTTTTCCATCTTTGGCCCCAATGCAGAGGATGACCAAATCATTCTCCTCAGAGCTTGTTAGATAGATACGATCATCCCAGATCACCGGCGTCGCACCAGCTGGTCCGGGTAAAGGCGACCGCCATAAAACATTTTCTGTCTTGCTCCATTTCGTCGCGATCCCTTTTTCAACCGAGACTCCGTCGTTTCTCGGGCCTCGCCACTGCGGCCAGTTCTCTGCGAAAAGGCTGCCAGTTGAAAGAAGCGTCGCGGAAAACAAACAGTTAGAAAAAAACGAGTTGCGCATGGTGTCGTTAAAAGCTGGCTTGGGACAAAGGTAGGCGAATTCAGGCTAGCGTTCGATGGGAATCGAAGCGTGTTTATTTCTGGAAGAACAGACAACGAGTAGTGAGGTGACTACGACAAGTATTCCACAGAGGATCCCGAACGCATGAGTCGGGGTTCCCAGCCAATGCAAGATTCCGTCTTGCGGTGCCTGCGTATCGTGTCCTGGGTGGGCTTGAACGAATGAGGCCATCATGGCGAAGCACAGAAAGCTCGACGTTCGTAGCCATTTGAAAATCGGATGCATGGGATTTGCCGATAGGGAACGTGTGATGATGCAGATACAATGTTAGGAACAATAGTCTACAACAGAACGCCCCCCTTTTGTAGAAGGCGGCGTTGGGGGAATGCTTTGACGATGCGATCGAAAAGGTTGACCCTATGGCCTCGATAAGCCGTAGGGCCGGTTGCAATGTTCGTTTAGGCGAGTGACGGCCAAAAATACCTTGGGGCAGCTTGGGCCTCGCCGCGAAACATCGTTGCATTCGTGAGCGAACGCTCAGGTCTGCTTGAGGCCCGTTGAAAAAGGATCGAATCTGTATCGGTATAACGCAAACCGAGAGGTTTCTTATTTCGCGAGAGTGCCGGACGGATCGAGACGTGAAGCTTCCGTTTTTCAACAAGCCGCTCGCCGACTCGATCCTAACCGTACGAGTTTGGAATGAAAACACGACTCGACGGCAGGCTCGGGTGACTCAGCTTTATCGTCCACCAAACACGATGCTGGTCCGTGCCTGCGAGTGACTTAGATTTCGATATGCATCACTCCGTTGACTTCATCGAAATGCCCGATCTTTAGCAGTCGGCCTCTGGAGTTCGGCATTTCGGCGACGAACGCAGGATCGCACACTAGAACAGGCGGGACCAAAGTGATCATGCTAATCTTCGCGATACAGTAAGCTGCTAAAGGCAGGGTCAAGAACCAGGGAAGCGTCACAGCCGCTGCAACCATGAGTCGTTCCTTTTGGGCTGCAGACAATTCTTTTTCTGCTGCGTACTGTTCGATCACATCCATGCGGTCGGGGGTCTTCGTGATTGATAAGACCTCCTGGAACGTGCATTCGTTGGTTCGATAGCGAGCGTAAAGTTTCGATGCCCTTAATGCAGCTTTGCGTCGGTTGAATTCGAGCTTCGCATGGTAAGCATCCACCGACTTCTTTTTCCGCTCCAGGATGTTCTTGATTGCTTTCCTGGGGATCTTGAACAACCTATCGGCGAATTCCAAGCTAGCACGCATGGGGCGATGCGAAAGATAAAGCCTTCGGTATTGATGGTAAACCTCGCTTTGTATCTGTTCGATGATGTCGTCAAGCTCCTTTGTTGTGGTGAATAGCAATTCGTGATTGACTTCGACACAAAGAGGCTTGATGTAGGAAACTCGAACGCCTTTGGCTTTTCCCGGTCCATCGAGAAACTCTTGCAATCGGGTTTTTACGCATTTGGGAATGGGATCGGTGATCTTCGAAAAATCTTTTTGCTCGGTAACGCTCACGTAAATCTTGGCATGGGGTAATCGAATCGATGCCTTGGCTAACTCGATCTCGCGTACCTGCGTAAACAAATCCTGATTTTCCGCGATCAGTGTTCGCCAACAGGTTTCTTTCGAATCGAGAAATCCGCAATGCTCCAGCATGGACGTGGCTAATTCGCGGCTGGCGTCTTTGGGGGGGACCCAAATGGGATCGCTTGTCCAAGTACCGAACAGTTCAAGCTCTTGATCGAGCGTGAAGGGTGGAGTGGAGGTTTCGGTGGGGATTGAGGGGAGTACACTCGGCTTCGGGCGGTTGGTTACCAGCAGGCTTGATTCCTTGTAGCTCATCACTTGGACTCCGTGCTCAAAAGGATGGGGGCGAGGATTTCTATGTCAGGCCATGGAGGCCCTATTTTATGATTGAAATGGACTCGAATGTCAGAGCTGGGGATCGAGATTCCAGCAAAATCGCCAGTTCAAATTGAATGCCTGATTTGCTATCCTGAGGAGAAAACCTTCGGAAGATTCACTTTCGGTACTCCCAGGAGAGTGTCCAGCAGGAGAGTGTCCAGCTGCGATTCTAGCGAGCGAGTGATTCGGCTATAATGGGAGTGGTTTGCGTTGCAACGTCTATCCTCTGGAATCTTTCGATGAAGTCGATTTTAAAAATCCTTGGTGTTTGTTTGTGTGTTATCGGTTGTCATGTTCTCGACGCTGCTGAACCGAAGGTGCTAACGATCGGTTCAGAGGCACCCAAGCTGGATATCGAGCATTGGATTTTTGACGGTCAAGGCAAATTACCCAAGGTGACGAAGTTTGAGTCCGGCAAGGTGTACGTTGTTGAGTTCTGGGCGACATGGTGCGGCCCCTGCAAAATGGGTATGCCGCATCTCGCGGAGCTTCAGAAGAAGTACCAGAGCAAAGGATTGCAGATTATCGGTGTTAGCAACGAGCCTGTAGACACAATCCAACAGTTTTTGGCCGAGCAGACTCGCGATTCGCAAGGCAAGTCCACGACGTTCGGTGAGGTAACCAAGGCCTATTCGCTCACTACCGATCCGGATGGCTCGACCGATGAAGACTACATGTTGGCTGCCAAGCAAGATGGCATTCCGACCGCGTTTATTGTTGGTAAGGATTCGAAAATCGACTGGATCGGCAGTCCTTTTGAAATGGACGAGGTCCTCGAGGCGGTAATCAACGACAAATGGGATCGAGAGAAGTACAAAGCGGAGCAGGAGTTGTTGAACGAGATTCAGACCACCATTGCTCGGCTGACTCGCAATCGAAAGTTCAAAGAGGCGGCGGTTGCGATCGACGGATTCCTCGGACGTATCGAAGACCCGAGCCTGAAGTTTGGTTTGTACAAAGCGAAGCTCAGCATTCTAGATCGTGCTGGTTTAGCCAAGACGGACGCTCCGGCGGTCTACAAGGACCTGTTTGCTTTGTCGGAGGGGGAGCCGATGTTTGTGCAGGATGTCGCTTGGACAGCCTACGAGCAGTTTGTTGAAAATGCGATCGAGGACAAGGAAGTTATTCGACTTGCGATTTCGACGATGGAAAAAAACCTGAAGGATTTGAAGGGTTCGGTGCGAGCGAATTTTCTAGATACTCTCTCCCATCTTCGGTTTGTCGCTGGTGATTTAAAGGGTGCGGTAGCCGCTCAGCAAGAAGCGGTGCAGTTCGCAGACGATTCCCAAAAGGAAGAATTCAGCGAGTTCCTCAAAGAGTTGCAGTCTGAGAAGAAATAGTCCGGATGTCATCTCTTCCTATCGCTGTGTTGATCTCGGGAGGTGGGACAACCCTGAAAAATCTCATCGAGTTGCGAGACGCGGGCTCACTCGATGTAGATTTCAAATTGGTTGTCAGCTCTCGAGCGGATGCAAAAGGTCTTCAAATCGCCGCCTCGGCGGGGATTCCGACGCTTGTCGTTCCGAAACGAAAGGGGGTTGCTGCTGAATCGCATTCTGAAGCGATTTTTAATCCTATTCGAAAATGTGGTGCCCAGCTCGTCGTGATGGGTGGATTTCTGCAGCACGTATTAATTCCATACGACTTCCAACACAAGGTGATCAATATACATCCCTCTCTCATCCCCTCGTTTTGCGGGAAAGGGATGTATGGACTGCACGTCCATCAAGCTGCGATCGATTTCGGAGTGAAGATCTCAGGCTGTACGGTGCACTATGTCGATAACGAATACGACCATGGTCCGATTATTCTCCAGCGGTCCTGCGAGGTTCTTGATTCCGATACTGCAGAGTCCCTCCAAAGAAGAGTGTTCCAATTGGAATGCGAGGCTTTGCCCGCTGCCATCCGGCAGCTTGCAAACAATCGGTTGTAGAAGCCGCAGCATTGGGGGTAGGACGGTGGGGAGCAACGTGTCTATCCAGGTTCTTTGTTCGGAACAGGGCTAGTTTTGCTTGGCCTCCACTTTGGAGCGGCGATCTTTGAGGCGCTCCATCAGAGAGTTGAAACCTACTTTTGCTTTTGATTTCAATTGCTTGTCAACAATGGCGATGGCGCGATCAATATGTTCTAGCGATTTGTTTGGTTCCGCCCTGCTCAGTCTCATAAGAGCTTCTACGAGCTTGGCAGAATAAATCGGTATATCTGGAAAGCGGTCGACCAGCCCTTGATAGATCCTGACAGAATCGTCGAGGTAGGAAATGGATTTGGCTCTTCCGAGAACGTTGGTGAACTGGCTCAATCGAATCAAGGCCACTGCCTTCAGGGAAAGATAATTGGGTTCGAGCGGGCTTTCTGAAAGAAGCTGATCGGCGATTTGATGTGCCCTCAAGGCTCGATTCAGATCCTCAGATTTTAAGTTGGGTGTCGCGGGTACCGCCAATGGCATTGTTGCTTCGTTCCCCGCGAGAAGGGTCTCTGCAAGAACGTACTGTAAGCCAAGATTCTCGGGACTTTTTTGGACCATCTCCTCGATGATTTGGATTGCTTCGTCCATGGAACGGTCGGCCTCGATCATGTTGCCTCGAATGCGCAGCAATCGCGTCTCATCGCGAAGCGCCTTGGCCAAAGCGACACGATATCCCTGGGTTGTCGGGGACTCGCTGACCAGCTCGCGAAGTAAGGTAATGGCTTCTCGATTGAGCTCCATCTCCTTTCTGATCTGAGGGGAGTTGGGGCCGAGCAATATACCGGGGCCGGCAGGACGTCCCAGGGGACCTGGCGGTCGGGGGGGGCCACCACCTGCGGGTAGTGAACGATCATTCCATAGGGGTCGATCCAGCATCGGCCTGGCTGCCAGGCGACCGACATTGTTGAGCAGTTGCGCTAATTGAAAACGTCCCTGTTCAGACGTTGCGTATTCCCTCGACGATTCGATTAGCTTTCTTGCCTTCCTGTAGTTCTCCATCGACAACAGGAATTTCCCTTGCGAGGCTTGTGTCGAAATCAACGCACTGAGTATCGAAACCTGCTGATCGATCAAGTCATTGTGTAGATTTTGTGAGGGTTGGGAGGCCAGGTTTCGGGATACCGCTTCGTAAAGCTGCCAGGCTTTGATGTAGGAGGATTCGGCATCCTCGAGCTTTCCCATCCTTTGCTGAATGTCGCCGACTCTTCTCTGAGCCAGTGCTGTTTCGATCCTCAGGTCTTTATCATTCTGTTGGCCGAGTTTTTCAAAGTAGCGCAGTAACGATTCGAGGACTTGGATGTCGGCATCGCTCAGAGCGACCTCGCTGAATTCAGCGATCTCCTCCGACTCCTCTTCACTTCCAATCTGTACGGCACCACGGGAAGAAATATTCTCGATGATGCTGTCAAACGCTTGGGTAGCGAGTTCCAAGTTCGCTTCAGCGCGTGAATTGGCTGCTTTCGTATCCTCGAGGGCTTCGGACTTTTCAAGAAGGTTGTTTGCCGCTTCGTCGTAGAGCCTTCCCATTCTCCTCAATGAATCCTCTTGCTGCCGATTCCAGACGGCCAATATCCCCAAGATTGCAATCAACATCACAGTCGAGGATGTCGCCAATGCAGCGATCGCAGGATTGCGACGGGCCCATCGGATGAGCGATTCCATCGGAGTCGCTCTTCTCGCCAGAATGTTTCGGTCGTCTAGGAATCGTCTGAGATCCTCTTCCAATGCATCGGCAGAGGAATACCTATGGTCCGGTTCGAGTGAACATGCCTTTCGAGTAATCGTCTCGAGATCTCGAGGGATGCGCGGATGGCTGGATCGAATCGATGGGATCGTCGAATAGCGAAAAGGGTCCAGGAGGCGTTGTTTTGGGGTGTCGAAAGCGGGCTGCAAGGTCAATAACTCGAAGAGACAAAGGCCTAAGCTATAGATGTCCGATCTCGCATCTCCGGTTCCGGAGATTTGCTCGGGTGCCATGTATCGAAGTGTTCCTAACACTTCTCCCGCCAATGTACCGCTTTCCAAATCCGTACGCCGAGCGAGTCCAAAGTCAGTGACCCAAATCGTTCCGTCACGGTCCAAGATTAGGTTCGCTGGTTTGATATCTCGATGCAACACTTTTTGTCGATGGGCATAGGCGAGTGCATTAGCGACATCGGCAATAATTCTGGTGACATTACGAATGTAATCAGGGCTCAAAGAGGGATGGGTGGCATTGGAAACAGTCGCGGCTGTCTCGCTCGTCCGGCGTTCTGGAGGTGTCATCGACGGGCTGTGCGGATCCGAAGACATGGGGGATGGCGTTTCGGTTTCCATCGGTTCGGTTAACGCATCCTGCAGGGCAGGCCGCTCCGCGAGAGTGCCATCGTGATACGAGTTTGTCGGTAGCGACGGAGGTGTTTGAAAATCGATCGCACCGGGAGACTTCAATCGAAACGACTTTGAGAGGAGAGAGATAGCTGCCCGCTGAGTAGAGAAATGCGAATCCTTGGTATTCGACTCAGACGCGGGGGCTTGCTGGAGCCATTCGATCACATCATGCAACGGTACGCCATCGATCAGCTGCATGGCATAGTACAGGACGCCATGGTCTTCACCGCTCCCGTAGACCTGTACGATATTGGTATGGTGGAGGCCAGCAGCTGCCTCGGCCTCGCGACGAAATCGATCGCGATTCTTTTCTCGTTCGGAGTTAGCTGTATTGATTGTCTTCAGAGCAACCCTCCGACGCAAAGACTGCTGGATCGCTTCGTAGACGATCCCCATACCGCCTCTACCAATCTCGCGCACGATTCGGAAGTCGCCGAGTTGTTTCGGTGCTGATCCGAGGGCGCGTTGGGTCTCGCGTTCCGAATTCAATCGTTCAACGATCTCGATCGGTGGGAATACCTCGCGGATCACCTGGGCATGTTCAGGATACCGCTGCGCATAGTCCTCGACGGATGGAGTTTCGCCGGAGCGGATTCGCATGGCAAAATCCTCCGCGAGAACATCGACCGGATGTCGTGAATCATCGAGTGGATTGGTAGTTCCGTCCATGTTTTCACTTCTTGGGTAATGACTGCATGATCTCAGCGAGTTTCGTCATGGCGCGGATGTAACGATTGCTGGCAGCAGTAGGAGACAAGCCTAAGGACTGTGCCACCTCCGAATTGTTGAGCTGCTCGAAGTGACGCATTGCTAAAACCTCGCGATCAACCTCATTCATTCCTTCGAGCGCCGATTGCAACGTGGCAAATTCCTCGGATCGTACCGCTGCCAAGCTGGGAGAGGTCTCATCGTCGATTAGATAGCGGGCGATCGAAATCGAACTTGTCTGCCCGTAGTCGGGTACCGCGAGAGCTCGTTCTCGATGCGCGTCGCGCTTGTCTCGAAAGTGCATCCGTTGGACATCGATCATCGTTTGCAGGGTTTTTTGACGCATCCAAACGAATAGAGAAACAGGAACTCCCTCGACAAACTCCGGCAGTCGCCGAGCGATTTGTAGATAGGTTTCTTGCAGAATGTCTGCCGGATCTACACGGGCTCGAAGGGAAGGATCTAGTCGAAACTCGATAATCCTTTCCAGTTTGCCGCGATAGCGTGAGAAAGCCTCGGCGAGAGCGATTTCACCCCCTTCGCGCAATCGTTGTCGGTCTTCTTCCAGGTCGGTTGTTTCATCCATCGATAGCTTTTTTTCTCGTTCCTTGCTTGAACACTGGTTTTGATCGAACGGCCCTCGAGCGGATCGAGAAATCTCAAAGTTGCGATTGGTTCTTAGGCGAGGAGCAGACGTCCATCTTGCAGGACACCGGAGTTCTACCTCGAGGCCAATATGGATCGTCGCCGTGTACCAAGAGCTGCTCGGCGGGGTTTGAATGCCGCTTGGATTGGCTCGAGACATCGCGGTCGGTCGCAACGCGAATCCTCATTATGTGCGTTTCGGCGAAGTGAGGGAACGGAATGGAGGTGAAGTCATCAGAGGAGGCTGCTGGGATCGTTGCGTAAAGGTTGTCGAGAGATAGTTCCTGCGCATTACCAAGAAAAAAGCGAGGATAGTTGGTTTTTTTGTTGCGATTTTCCAGGTTCTCTCGTTCTTCGGAAAAGAGGGAGTGGATACTTTGGCTGGGAAATCGGTATCCCTTATGTCGCCCTATCTGTCGGTATTTCAAGGAAACAATCATGCGAAAACGGTTTGCTCTACTCACTCTGTCGATTTGTTTTTCGCCGTCGCTGGTTCTGGCGCAGCAGGAGGGGGAGCGACGACAAGAGCGACCCGGCCAGGCAGGTCGACCGGAAGGACGGAGGGAACGCCCGAATCAGCCCGGGCTGCCCGGTCAAAATCCGGAGATGATGGCTCGTGGGATGGCGATGATGCTACGAAATTTGCCGATCATGAAGGCGCTGGATGTCGACGAAGATGGCCAACTGTCCGCCAGCGAAATCGAAAACGCATCCAAATCCTTGCTGAAGCTGGATAAAAACGGAGATGGGATCCTCAACGCCGATGAGTTGCGTCCCGAGCCGGGTGCGATGCCGATGTTCGCCGGTGGTGGCGGACCTGGCGGACCTGGCGGGCCTGGCGGGCCTGGCGGGCCTGGCGGGGGGGGAGCCGGAGGGCCTGGCGCGGGCGGGCCAGCCATGATGCTCCGAATGTTAGAGACTCGCGACACGAACAAGGACGGAAAACTCAGCGGAGATGAGATTCCGGAGCAGATGCGTCCACGATTGAGCATGATCGATGAAAATGGAGACGGTAGCATCGATAAAGCCGAGATAGAACGGATGACGGCCCGCATGCAAGGGCCCGGTCGAGGGCCCAACAGTCGTCGTGAAAGGGATGGCGGCGGCGAAGGCGTTCAGCCCAAGCGTCCCCCTAGCGGCAACGAGGATCCTGGTAAGAACTAAAGGTCGTACCATTTCAAGATCGCGAGGGCTCGAACATGTCATGCCGTCTTGCTTTAGGACGAATCGCTTGCTCCATCCTGGTTGCATTGTATTTCGCATCCGGGAGGGTTGGCGCATTCGAGGAAGAAACCCGGTTGACACCTGAACAGGTGCAATTTTTTGAAGCAAAGATTCGGCCTGTTCTGATCGAGCATTGCTATCGTTGCCATTCGGTCGATGGACAAAGCGTTCGTGGTGGATTGGTGGTTGATAATCGCGATGCGCTCTTGGCAGGAGGAGAGTCGGGGCCAGCGGTCGTTCCTGGCGATTTGCAGGAAAGCGTCCTCTGGCATGCGATCAACTATCGTGATTATCGAATGCCACCCAGCGGCAGGCTCCCGTCGAATGTCATCGAGGACTTCAAGACTTGGATCGAAATGGGAGCCCCCGACCCGCGTGTGCAGGTAGGGGTAGTGATCCATTCTCGTGTCAGTCCCGAGGATATTGAACAGGCTCGGTCGTTCTGGTCGTTTTGTAAGCCGGTACGACGGGTTGCGGATCCCGGTCCCCACAGGACATGGGTTCGAAGTGACATCGATCGTTATGTTGCGAGCGTCTGGAACGATCAGGGAGTCGAACCGACCGCTGATTGCGATGCTGAAACATTGGTGCGACGCATTACCTTTGATGTGGTGGGTTTGCCTCCAACTCTCGAGCAAAGGCAAAAATTCCTCAATCGAAGCAAGAAGGATATGGATGCGGCGATCTCGGATCTGATGGAGGAATTACTCAGTTCACCTCAATTCGGGGAGACCTGGGGAAGGCATTGGCTCGACGTCGCTCGCTACGCCGAAAGTACCGGCAAAGAGGCGGACGTCACGTTCCCGCATGCATGGCGTTATCGGGATTATGTCATTCGCTCGTTCAATGACGACAAACCGTACGATCAATTTATCCGAGAGCAGATCGCGGGCGACCTGATGCCTGCAGCGGATGACAAACAATGGAATGAGAATCTGATTGCAACAGGGTTTCTCGCCATCGGTCCCAAATCGCTTGCTGAGCAGAGCCCGCGGCAGTTTCAAGCGGATCTCGTCGATGAGCAAATCGATACGACAACGCGTGCGGTTTTGGGGCTCTCGGTTGGTTGTGCCCGCTGCCACGATCATAAGTTCGATCCCATTCCGCAGTCCGATTACTATGCCCTGGCAGGTATTTTCCAAAGCACGGAAACCTTTTTTGGAGGGTCGCGATCTCAGCGCAATCGACAACCCTCGGATTTGATCATTCTTCCCGTTCAAGACCGAGTGCCGATCCAGCCACGTCTGTCGGTCGAGCAATTGACAATACTGAAGCAGGAGCTTGCGGAAAAAGAAAAAGAACTTGCTGAAGCTCGGCGAGCGCAACGGACGGGCTCTACCGGCGGCAACAACTCCTTTTTGAATGTCGCGATTCTCGACCAGATGGTTTCGCAACTCGCCTCGCGTGTTGCAAGCGTGGATAGTACGGGGCGCCCCATTTCATTTTGCATGGGTGTACAGGATCGCGAATCGGTTCGCAACGCTCGAATTCTGGTGCGAGGTGAAATCGATTCACCAGCCCAGGAGGTGCCTCGCGGGTTTGTTCAAGTGTTGGATGCGGGTACGTACCGGTTGCCCAATTCAGGTTCTGGACGATTGGAACTTTCAAAATGGTTAACATCCCGCGACAATCCACTGACAGCCCGAGTTATGGTGAATCGCATCTGGCAAACACTGATCGGGCATGGGATTGTTCGCGAACCGGATAACTTTGGGATGTCAGGGCCTCAGCCAACGCATCCGGAATTGCTCGACCACTTGGCGATCGAGTTTATGGACCACCGTTGGTCGGTCAAGCATGTCGTACGCTCGATCATCCAATCTCGCGTCTACCGTCTTTCATCTCGTCATGACGCTGGTCGACTCGAGGCTGATCCAGAAAACAAGCTCCTGGCTCGCGGTAACGTCCGCCGCCTGAGCGCGGAAGCCATTCGAGATGCCATGCTGTCCATCAGCGGGCAGTTGGAGACAAAGCCCCCCAAGGCATCATCGATTGCATCCTTAGGACCGGTTGTGGTCGGCCCGAATGGCCCCATGCCGGTTCCGATGGCTTCGGTCAATTTGTTGAATCCAGCCGCCCGAGATAGCATGACGGCCGAACAGCGGGCCGAAGCGATGCGCGGTGCTATTCGAGCCGGTGCTCGCAATCCGAATATCAATCCACTCGAGATACCCGATTACCACCGCTCTGTTTACTTGTCGATCTCTCGGAGTCATATCCCTCGAGCACTCGATGCTTTCGACTTTGCAGAACCGAGCTTGGTGATCGGTACTCGTGAGGTGTCGCATACGGCCGAGCAGGCGCTTTACGTACTCAACAATCCTTTCGTTCTCGAGCTCAGCGATGCGCTCGCTCGGCGATTGACGCAGCATACGAAAGACCCACGCGAGCGAGTCGTTCATGCATTCCGATTGGTTTATGGTCGCGAACCGACTCGAGCGGAAATCGAGGCAGCCAATCAATTCTTCCGCAAAGGAGACTCTAGCACCAGGAGTGGTAATCTCAAGAGAGATGAGATCGCCTTCAGGCTGCTCAGTCAGTTCTGTCAGGCTCTTTTCGGCTCTGCTGAGTTTCGTATCCTCAAATAGACCATCTTCCCTTCCTTTGTTACTCCCGGACGATCATGTCGGACTCAAGACGATCTTTTCTTCAAACCGCATCCGCAGGTTTTGGTTACTTGGCGTTTGCCGGCTTGAGCACGCTGAACGCGTCGCGAGCTGCTGGGTTTTATGCGGCTTTGGATCAGGAGGAGTTAGGAAATCCCCTCGCTCCCAAAGCACCTCATTTTCCATCCAAGGCCAAGCATGTCATCTTCCTATGCATGCAAGGTGGTCCATCGCACGTCGATACTTTTGATTATAAGCCGCAATTGAACTCGGACATGGGAAAGACGGGATCGGGATTGCGTGGAGGCATGCGTCGACTGATGGCTTCACCGTGGAAATTTCAGCAACGCGGAGAAAGCGGACTGTGGATTTCGGAGTTGTTTCCAGAGCTTGGGAAACATGCAGACAATCTTTGCCTCATTCGTTCGATGCATTGCGACCAACCGATTCATCCTCGTGCGATGACGCAAATGCATACCGGGAACGCCCAATTCGTTCGCCCATCGTTGGGGGCGTGGACGCTCTATGGGTTAGGGACGGAAAACGAAAGTTTGCCGGGCTACATCGCATTGAATCCTCAAGCGGCAGCGGGACAGAATTACGGTAGCGCCTTTTTACCCGCGATCTACCAAGGAACAAAGGTCGGTCGTCAAGTAGGACCTCGCCCTGGGGTGTCTCGCGCGGGCAGCAATGGACCAGCGGTCCCGGATCTATCGAATCCTCGCATGACGCGATCCTCTCAACGAGCTCAGATCGATTTCATTCAGAAATTGAACCAATTGAAAATCCAGCGCGATGGGGAGGACTCCCATGTCGAGGGTATCATCGAGTCGTATGAACTCGCGTTCCGAATGCAAGACAAACTACCCGAGCTGATGGATCTGTCTGGCGAATCTCAAAAGACTCAAGACCTTTATGGAATCGGAAACAACGCAACCGATAATTTCGGACGCCAGTGCTTGATTGCTCGCCGATTTGTCGAAGCGGGCGTTCGCTTTATTGAACTATCCCATGGGAATTGGGATCACCATCAGCGATTACGCGATCAGTTGCCGGACAAATGCAATGAGATCGACAAGCCGATTGCTGGCCTGCTCGCAGATCTTAAGGCACGCGGTCTTCTGGATGAGACGCTCGTGATTTGGGGAGGGGAATTCGGGAGGACACCCGATGCACAAAATGGTGATGGTCGCGATCACAATAATAAGGGTTACACGACCTGGATGGCCGGCGGAGGAGTCCGCGGCGGTTTTTCTTACGGTGCTACCGACGAACATGGTGGCGAAGCGGTCGAGGACAAATGCCATGTCCACGATTGGCATGCAACGATCTTAAATCTGCTCGGCTTGGATCACGAAAAATTGACGTATCGGTATGCCGGTCGCAATTTTCGACTGACGGATGTCTATGGAAACGTGATCACGAAGATCCGTGCTTAGTTGTCCAGGAGCGGGAACGAGAACGGATTCGTTCAGGAATCGAGTTCGCTAGAAACCGGTCGGCCTGGGATTGTTCCACCAGTGTGCAGTGCTGTCCATTCCACGAACGTACACCCCTTTTTCGTTCCAATTCATTTCGGCTCGTACCTTTGCAGCACAATAACGGAGCGTGAGTCCGCATCGTCTTCGGTCGGAACTATTCGCCTCGGAACCATGTAGCAGCAGATCGCTATGAATGGAAACCTGTCCAGCCTGAAGCTCGTCATAGACGACATCCCCGTACTGTTCGGCGTTATCGATGCTCTGACTCAGTACGTTGTGATCCGTGGAATCGCTCGGCCGATAGGTCATGTGGCCGAAGTGATGCGATCCTGAAACGAATTTCATGCAAGCGTTCTCTTGATCGGCGTCGTCGATAGCCAGCCAAACAGTCACTGCCATGGAAGGGGAAAGTGGCCAGTAGCTAGCATCTTGATGCCAAGCCACACTTTTCCCATCGCGAGGCATCTTGCAAAAAAAATGGGAGCCCCAAGCGATAACGTCGTCGCCCAGCAGATCCGCGACGTAATCCACGATTCTTTTCTCCGTGAGGATATCGTAAACCGGCCCGTATTTTAGATGGGCGGAGGAGATCGAGTAACTGTCTCCTCCCGCGGCGACGACCCGCTTCAATAGATCATCAAAGTATTGTCGGATGCCAGTTATTTCCTGGGAACTATAGATTGAAAGTGGCGCAATCCAACCACGCTCGTTGAAATGTGCGATCTGTTCGGCACCGAGTTTCTTCGGTTGTTTATTCAGGACCGGATAGAATCGAAGATCCCGGTTTAGTTTTGCGAGTTCTGACTCTGTGGGAATCGCAGCAAATGATTTCATGCGAATACTTTTCGAAAATGGGATTCGTCCAAAAAAAATCCGCCAGCGAAGGCCGGCGGATTTATTGTAGTGGCTGATAAACCTTTGGGGGGCAAGTGTTGCGCCCCGTCGCACAGGGGCGACGAGAGGGTATCTTAGGCGTTCACCGTTTCCTTGATCTTTTGGAGGAAGTGATCTCCACCGGCTTTACTCAGCTCTTTAGCATGCTTTTCAGCCTTCTTGAGATCCTCATATTCAAAAACCGCAACACGCTTCAAATTCTGGTTGAAAACTCCCCAATACAGTTTGATACGTGGCTCCACAGCCGCTTTTCGAGTCCGTTTCGGCTTTGGAGTCTCTACGGCAGATTCCTGGTCGACTTCCGTGGCGGCCTTCTTCTTACGGGGGGTTTTAGCAACAGTTGCCATACATTTAAGCTCCGGTAGGTATGAAGAAAGCAATCCGCTAGCGATCGCTAGCTAGCAATCGATGCGGCGGTTGAAGGGAGGAGACAACCACGATGGGAACCCGCATCGAAATCGCGTTCATTGAACCTTCACATTATAAGCGTTTTTCGGTGGTTCCCCAACCACTCAAACACGAATTTGCAACCGGTATTTCGTCCCCAGAATGCTCGATTTGAACGCCCTGAGACTGTTGTAATTCATACAACCCGCAAATTCGCTCAATTCGTGATGCCTGGGCACCCGATATCCTCCAAGGAAAGCCGACTCGGCGCGATTTTTTTCTTTTTAGGAGCTTTGCGGCCCATGATCACGAGCCCCAAAAAACCAGTCCATCGCCACTCAATCCCTCGTGTGGTGTTGGTTGGATTCATTGCCGCTAGCACGCATTGCTATGGCCAAACACCCGTTCTGCCGCCTGCGGGAAATACGGTCGGGATTACGGTAAAACCGCTTCCTTCCCTGCCAGCCAACCCGGTTGCGGCGGAACCCCCGAAGGGCGTCGACATCAAAGCTGCGATTCCATCTACAACTGCACCGGCCGCAGTAAAACCGCAAGCAGCCGCCACCTTGCAAGACGTTCCTGTCAGCATCCAGATGCAGATGTTGCCGAGCCCAGCTAAACAGACTCCAGTCCTACTACCGCCGGGAGCGCCCAGCTCTCCTCCGACAAGTTCAGCCAATGTCCCGATGCCGCAGCCTTCTGCAGACCCGAATGCCTCCACCGGAAATGTGATCGTCCGACTGAATCAGGTGTCTCCAACGACAGCGTCTGCGACCACCCCGGCACGAACTATAAATCCAGGAGCTGGGACTATCACCGTTGCTCCAACGACAAAACTCGACCTTCCAACCGCTGATTCCTCGTCGCCAGGCCAAGCCCAGCCACTGGGGCCTGTCAGATTCTCGTTGGGAGATTCGGGGGTGATTGACCACGGCGTACCGAGGACCGCTGCTCCGGCAACTCTCAGTCGGGCTCCGGAATTGGTGAAGCAAAAAAAATATACGTTAACGCAGGCCGTTACCGTAGCTCATGCGACCGATTTGGAAGCTGTCGGTCCTCCGTTACCGTCCGTTCCTGAGACCGAAGTCGTTGCGGTGGATTCGACCGTCGAAGAGGCAAAGATTCCATCCGAGGAAGCATCGGAAGCAATTCCCATCTTGAAAACGCCAATGCCGACCACGATCCCTTTGGCAAAACCTACCAAGGTGAGGTTGACCGAGGAGGTTCAGCATGTGACGCCCGTTACGCCCCCGACCGTAACGGAGCAGGTACCGCCAGCGAGCCCTCCAAAGCCGGAGGTTCCCAAGTTTTCCTTCGAAGGACTTGTGGCTGAGAGAGCCTATGACATCGAATCGCAAGGTTCGTATTCCATCGATGTTCCATTTGAGATCGAGAGTGCGCATTCCTCGAATACAGAGATTTGCGGCGTATTCAACAATGGGCGCTCCATCACCGTGGTTGGAGGAAAGGAAGGGGAATCGCTCGTCGCCATCGTTTCGCTAAAGAAGGAACAAAGAATCATCAATGTCAAGGTTCGGCCCACGGGTAAGTCGAATGGTCCTGCGAGCGATCTAGACAAAGTCAAACAGACGATCGCTCAGGTGTTCCCCGACGCGAAATTGACGATCAACGCGCTCGAATCAGGCGGGATTGAAGTGCACGGAACCACGAAAACCGAAGCAGAGGCTCGTCGTGTGCTAGAAATCATCCGAAATGTCTGCCTGGTGCCCGTGGAAGACAAAGTTCGTGTTGCTCGGTAGACGACCGGCATCGTGTGACTAATCTGATGGGATGGAAAGCGATTCAACCGATCATCTTACAAGCCAAACTGAAAGTTCGAAGCGAAGCCGTATGGATCCGGTGGGGCTTAGCTTGGCTGTGGGATTGTGGCTGGGTAACATGCTCACCATTTTCGGCTTGGCATTACTGCAGTCGCTGGCCGGGCTGCAGTGGACGACATTGGCGTGGGTCGCGCTGATTGTGGCGATGACCACGGTTCAGCTTTGCTTTCTTTTTTGCCTTTTCAAACTACA
>JBBAXA010000050.1:0-2790 GCA_040396935.1 Pirellula sp. | reverse complement strand
GCCATCGAGGGAAAATGCGTTCGGTTGGCTCGAACGATTGGACGACCGATGCGTTACTTTTTAGCGAAACGCGCCGAAGGTCCCTGTTTGATCGTAGCTGAAAAGATGGAAGCTTTGTTGGATCGGTTGAGGGCTTTGGGTTTGGAGGAACAATTCCATCCTTCGTACACACGCATGGTACCTGCGCATCATCTGATGCAGCTGGAGTTGGTCGGATGTCCAGATCCGAATCCTCAGTACCATCGATTCTTCACACCGGAACGAAACCGATTACCCGCTGATTTGAATGTCATTGGAGAGGAGTACATCGCACGACTCATGGTGGCATGCGATCAATGGCTCGATCTGATCGGCAAAAGTGAACCCATTGGTGTACTGTTCTCCGGAGGGATCGATTCAGGCGCGGTACTGCTTACGCTATTCCATGTTCTATTGAGGCGGGGAGAGTCGCCGGCTCGCCTCAAGGCGTTCACGTTGCGGGTCGATGGGAGTTCAGCGGATGCCTTTCAGGCATCTCGATTTGTTCGGCAATGCAACGTCGAGGAATTGTGGGAGACTATTGACTGTTCATCGCACGATATCGACTTTCGCGAGACCATTCGGGTGATGGAGGACTATAAACCGCTAGACGTTCAGAGCGGCGCCATGGCGCTTGCCTTGTGTCGAGGGATCAGGCAGAGATATCCGAATTGGATCTTCCTCGCAGATGGTGATGGCGGAGACGAAAATCTGAAGGACTATCCGATCGAGGACAATCCTGAGCTTACCATTCGAAGCGTGCTCAACAATTTAATGCTTTACCAGGAGGGGTGGGGGGTGCATGCCATCAAACACTCGCTCGTCTACAGTGGAGGCCAAAGCCGAGGGCACATTCGTACGTGGGCACCGGCTGTCAAGTTTGGATTCAAAGCATTTAGTCCGTTTACCTTACCGAGCGTGATCCAAGTCGCCGAGGGGATTCCGTTTATTGATCTCACGAACTGGGACCACCAGAAGTTATACGATCTCAAGGGACAGGTCGTCCATCGAGGGATCCAGCATCATTTCGGGATCGATATGCCGATCTTTGAGAAACGCCGATTTCAAAATGGAGCAGTTGCGAACGATCGATTTGAGCATCTTTTTCCCTCGTCCGAGTCCGAGTATCGTAAAAGTTTCCAGGCTCTATGGACCTAGAGGAAACCCAAGGGCAATGGATGCAATTCGCTGATCGGCAATCGATTCGTAAATTGCGATCTGAAAAACGTGAATGGCCGCCGGAAAGCCCCGCTGGTATCTGCCTGCAGCAGGAAGCAACAGTGGATCGGAAAAGCGTTTGGGTCGGAACGATTTTTCTGGTTGGTGCCGAGTGCTCATTCACCTGTAGCATGTGCGACCTTTGGAAATACACACTGGCAGGCCCTACGGTGGAGGGGCATATTCCGAAGCAGATTGAATCGGTGTTGAATGAGTTGGAAACATGCCAGTGGATCAAGCTCTACAATGCAAGTAATTTTTTTGACCCTCGATCTGTTCCTGTCGAGGATCTGCCGAGGATTGCAGAGCTTTGTTCCCGTTTCGATCGAGTGATTGTTGAAAACCATCCTCGAATGAGTCGTTGGCGCGAAATCGATACGTTTGTCGAAAATCTGAAATCCAAACTCGAAATCGCGATGGGCTTGGAAACTGTCCATCCTACCGCTTTGAAGATTCTGAATAAAGAAATGAGCGTGTCCGATTTTGAGCGGACAGCGAATCTTTTGAACGACCGTCGAATTGATGTTCGAGCCTTTCTGTTGTCGCATGTTCCTGGTATCGAGAAGGGAACTGCTCTAGAGTGGTGCCTGAAGTCGGTTGATTTCGCAGCGCGTTGTGGGCTTCGACATATCAGCCTGATTCCTACCCGAGCGGGGAATGGATGGATGGATCAACTCATAGCTCGAGGACAATTCTCGCTCCCTACCGCCTTAGAAATGGAGGAATTGATGGTCGAAGCCTTGAGATGGTCCGAAAAATCGGTTGTGTCGCTTGATACTTGGGACTGGCATCTTCTAGCTGGACACTGCAATATCTGTCGGGATCTGCGATTGAAGCGGATGGAATCGGTAAACATCCTGCAGAAATGGATACCTTTAGAAAAGCTACCTGAATGTTCCTGCGCTGCACTGACGTAATTATTATCGGTTCCGGATTTGCCGGTACTCTTCTGGGATGGATTCTCGCGAAGCAAGGACGCTCTGTCACGATTCTTGACAAGGCTCGGCACCCTCGATTTGCGATTGGTGAATCGACGACACCAACCGCAGACTTTCTGCTGGCGCATCTTGCGGATCGCTGGCAACTCACCGAGTTGGTGCCCCTCGTCAACTATGGACGTTGGGTGAGGGAGTATCCCTCTCTTATGCGAGGGCTAAAGCGAGGTTTTGCCTACTATCGACACGAGGAGGGTCGTAGGCATCGGGATTCCTTGGATGATCGCGGATCGATGTTGGTCGCTGCCTCTGCATCGGACGAATGGAGCGATACCCAATGGTTGCGAAGCGATGTCGATCATTTTTTTGCGAGGAATGCAGTCGCAGCTGGATGTCGTATCGACGAGGAGTGCAGGATAACGTTCGCTCGTTTCGATTCAATCGACGGTGAATGGACGCTACGCATCGATCGTAAGGATGGTAGCCGGGATGAGGTTCGAGCTCGCGTTCTAGTGGATTCCACGGGAGGCACGGATTTCGGTAAGACCTACCTCTCCAATACGGAGCAATCGTTATCGATGCGGACTCAAACAGGTGCGATGTTTGGGCATTTCAGTCA
>JBBAXA010000049.1:29436-41163 GCA_040396935.1 Pirellula sp. | reverse complement strand
CGTGAGCTGGGTTCAGACCGTCGTGAGACAGGTCGGTCCCTATCTACCGTGGGCGCACGAAACTTGAGGAGGTTCAACCTTAGTACGAGAGGATTTGGTTGGACGTAGCTCTGGTGTACCAGTTGTCACGCTAGTGGCACGGCTGGATAGCTAACTACGGAAAGGATAAACGCTGAAAGCATCTAAGCGTGAAGCCCTCTCCAAGACTAGGTTTCGTAGCACTTATGTGCGAGAGTCCCCTGGTAGACTACCAGGTTGATAGGACAGATGTGTAAGCACGGTAACGTGTTGAGCTTACTGTTACTAACGGACGAACGCTTGACCATCGGTATCTTGCACTCAATCGGTGCTGGTACTATGGTCTATCCTAACGCAGATTACATTTACCAATCCAACATGGGTCACGAGTGGCTACCGCCCTCGTGACTCCCTTCCGGTGACTATATCGAAAAGGTCCACCTGTTCCCATCCCGAACACAGTAGTTAAGCTTTTCGAGCCGATGATAGTGCCCACCAGTGCGAAAGTAGGTATCGCCGGATTTATTAAAAAACCCCCTGAGTTGATCAGGGGGTTTTTTTATGTCCAATTCCGTTCGATCTGTACGGCACTCTTCTAATCGCCGCGAAATTGCTTCGATCGTTCTACTCGATCTCAGGCTCTCCCGGCCGAGTTTCGGTCGCTATCAGTGAGTTCTGTGGTTGTTAATCCGCCTTTATTCTATTTTAATGGTTTAAAGCGGTTTGTATTGAAATAGACACTTGAGATCGGTCGCTCCTTTCTCGCACGGTTCAACGGAAATCATGATGAAGCGTTTCGCATTTACATTGGTAGAACTCCTCGTGGTGATCGCGATCATCGGTGTTCTGGTCGGACTGCTGCTACCCGCGGTTCAAGCTGCCAGAGAATCGGCTCGCAGGATGCAATGTTCCAATAATCTCAAGCAGCTTGGGCTCGCGATGCACAATTACGAAAGTGCATTCAAAGTCTTTCCTATGGCAAATGTCGTCCGGATAGATACCGTTCCTCCTCGAGGGGATGGATGGACGTGGCATGCTCGAATTCTTCCCTTTCTGGAACAGCGAGCTTTGTACGATCGTGTCAGTTCCGTCATGGGAACCGATCGAGGAACCTCCGATTCGGCCGAGCAAGTTTTGGCGGGACGCACGACAAGATTGTCTTTTTTTCAGTGTCCTAGCCATCCCGATGGTGTCACCAATCCAGCGAAGAATGGCTACCAGCTGAGTACTTACAACGCGGTTTGCGGTTCGACAACTTTTAACAGTGATCAATTGGACGAAGCCTCCGATGTTGGATACCGAGGAAATGGGATGTTCTTTATGAACAGTCGAGTCAAAATTGGGGAAGTATCTGATGGGACCACCAACACGTTTCTCATCGCGGAAGTGCAGGACGAGATTCGTGGTGCCCCCAATTCGAATCGCCTCCCCGGAAGCGATCGCAAGTACAATTTTGCTAGCGGTAGCGATGGAAATCCTCCCACCGACATTTCGGAATATCTCGTAGGTATGGAAAACGATGATCCGATCAACGCAAATACGAGGGACGCCAATGGCTTCTTCAGTAATGACGGCGAGTATGCTGGTAGTTACCATACCGGGGGCGCTCAGTTCACGCTAACGGATGGTTCTGTTCGATTCATTTCGCAGAATATCAATATGACCACCTACCGCGCTCTTTCGACCCGTGCTAACGGTGAGGTTGCGGATGGGAACTTTTAAACTTGCGGGTTCGTTTTGGTGATTGCTGAGAATCAGTAAGCCCGTCGACAAAGTCGCTTCAGGTTTGTGGTCGCTCAGTGTTTATGCGGTGAGGGTGTTCTTCATGGAGTGGGTCTCTGGGGCTAGAGGGGTGTCGTTCTTGAGTCTGTTGCTCACGGCATTTTTCTTTGCAGGTTGTGGAAATAGTGAATTCCCGGTTCGAAAAGCTGGGGGGACGGTTGTGTGCGGTGGCACGCCCGTGTCCAAAGGTTCGATTTCCTTTTCCCCGATTGGTGAAAAGGATGCGTCGTTACCGGGCAAGCCAGCATCAGCGACCGTCGGTCCTGACGGCAAGTTTGTTCTAAGTACTTACGGCCGATTTGATGGGGCGATTGTTGGAAAGCACTCTGTCGAATTCCAGGCTGCTGGGGAGGAGGATTCCGAAGATGAATCCGAGGCTGCAGAGGAAAATAGCTCGCCAAATCGTTCCTCCAAACGTAAGGATGGATGCGCACAAAAAGGTCGGATCTTTGTTGAAGTCAAATCCGTTGG
The DNA here is from genome assembly GCA_040396935.1 of Pirellula sp. Classification (GTDB taxonomy): domain Bacteria; phylum Planctomycetota; class Planctomycetia; order Pirellulales; family Pirellulaceae; genus JBKCUI01. Next base: position 38,892 of record JBBAXA010000049.1, on the reverse strand, counting down.
AGAAAATGAGTTCCTGATTGAACTGATGTCTTCCGGGAAATGATTCTTGGGAGTTTCTGAAAATAACGCGTGTGCGAGTTACTACGTAAAAATCCTAGGCGATCAGCGGAAAAACTACCGAGCGGTCTGAGCTGAAACTCGAAAAATTATAAGCGGCCATTGCACAAGCAATCTGTTGTCCTGGTAGATGGATTCCTACCTCTCGCCCAAAAAAACGATAGTCCGAAAAATCTGTCATTTTCAACCGATCCTTCTCCCGGCCTTGAAACGAAGTGGTAGTCGTCTCGAGGCTTCGATCTATTTTGGAGCAGTCGTCTCCGCTGAATTTTTGGATCTGTTATCGGACCGATCGGCGTGACAGGGGCCGAAAGGATTTTCAATGGAAGCCGCGAAAGAGAAGCAGGGAAGGCTCGGGATGGAAATGCATCTACCCGTTCGTTTGATTCCACAATCGAATGGTTTGAGCGATCGCGAGCGTGAAACCATTTCTCGGCAGTTGGTTTTGATCGTAAGTGGAGGAAAACGAATTGGTTTTTGCATGGAACCGAGCTCTGTTTGTCGCTATTCATGTGCCGTTCGAATGCAACGAGGGAACGCGAAGCGAGAGGAGGCATTCCTCATGGCTCCATGGAATCAAAAAACAGTAAGTCGGAAAAGCTCTTGGCATCTGTCAGACCCAACCGAAACGAGGGGCTGAGACCCTTGAACTCGGAAAAAATCCCTAGTTTCACCGGTTGTGTCGTCGACTTCGAGGGAGTTTGCTTCGGTCATCGAGCCTTCTTGTTCGGGCCGAAATGACAGGTACTCGCTCACCATCCCTTGTTTCGATTTGAAGAGTCATTTTGTTTTCTCCGAAGGGAATGAGCATGGGATGGGCACGGTGTGATTGTCTGACAATCAGATTGACCCACCTCCAATTATCAGATAATCTTGGAACGTCGGAATTGTCGGAAATGGCTCGTGAGGAAGATCAAGATGCAGACGTTACGGCGGCCCAAAGTGCGGGATCAAGCCACTGATCAGATCAAGCAGTTTATCATTAAACAAAAACTTGCGCCTGGGGATCGGCTTCCGACGGAAACGCAACTCGCTGAGACCTTTGGGATTAGTCGACTCAGTGTTCGCGAGGCGACGAAATCTTTGGAATTCCTGGGAATCTTGGAATCGAAAACGGGTGTTGGTCTGACCGTTGGGCGGATCGATATGCAGCGGATGACGAAGCATCTCGGTTTTCACTCAGGACTGCTCGATGCGGATTTCCGGCAACTCATCGATAGTCGTGTTGTCTTAGAGACGGGTGTTTTGCCCTATGTGGCGCGGCGGATGGCTGCGGATCCCTCGATCGAAGTGAATTTGCGAAATTTATCCTCACGGATCCGATCCTCCAGGGATCTGAAAAACCGAATTGCTCTCGACGTTCAGTTTCACCATTCCCTTCTCGCAGCGAGTGGACTGCAGCCCCTGGTCGCCTTCGGTGACTTGCTCGATGCGTTCTTTCAGCGATTCCACGATAGCCTGAAAAAAGCGGATTGGAAAAGTGGACTTGCCAGTCATGATCGTATTATCGATCACCTAGCGGCAGCGCATATCGATGAAGCAACGGTCGAGGTGCGGAAACATATCGAGAGCCATAAGGAGCGAATTCCATGATCCCTCGCATCCTAGCTCTGTTGATGGTATTCAGTGGCCTCGTCGGTGCGTTGGGAAGTGCCGTTTGGGCTCAGGATGCCGTCGTGAGTTCGTCGAATGCGGCGGGGTGGGAGTTCTTCGAAAAAGAGGTAAGGCCACTCCTGATCAAGCGTTGTTTCGAGTGCCATGGTGGGAGGGAGTTAAAAGGAGGTTTGTCTTTAGCGTCGGCCAAGGGTTGGATGGTGGGCGGAGAGAGTGGCCCAGCAATCATTCCAGGCGCGCCTGAGAAAAGTTTGTTGATCGATGCGATCCATTATCTCTCGATGGAGATGCCCCCTAACGAAGCAGGAGGGAAACTCCCCCCGGAGGAGATTTCCGTTCTGACGAAATGGGTAGCTATGGGTGCACCGGATCCTCGCGAAGGTGTCGAAGTACTCGGCGGTATGACACGAGAGGAAGCAGCGAGGTGGTGGGCCTTTCAGCCCTTGCCAAGCATTCCCGTGAAAAGCATTTCAGAGGATGTAAATCACATCGATCATTTGCTAGATCAAGAGACGGAAAAACGAGGGCTGACGAAGTCTCCTTTGGCTGATCACAGGATTTTGCTCCGTCGTCTAACTTACGGCCTAACAGGATTACCGCCATCGCCCGAGCAGGTGGATCGTTTTATAGCCGATACCTCTCCAGATGCTCTGTCAAATCGGATTCGTCGACTGCTCGACTCGCCGGAGTACGGAACGCACTGGGGGCGTCGTTGGTTGGACCTGGTACGTTATGCAGACACAGCAGGTGAAAATACGGATCGCCCTTTGCCTCATGCTTGGCGTTATCGTAACTGGGTGATCGATGCCTTTTGTCGTGATCTTCCGTTCGATCAGTTTGTTCGTTTGCAGCTCGCTGGCGATCTAACCACCAGGGATCAGGATTTAGCTAGTCGAAGCGAGGGAGTCGTGGCTACTGGCTATTTGGCTATCGCTCGACGTTTTGGTCATGACATCGACAAAGATATGTATCTGACCCACGAAGACGTGATCGATAATGTCGGCAAGAATTTTCTTGGGCTCACATTAGGTTGTGCTCGGTGCCACGATCACAAGTACGACCCGATTAGCGCTGAGGACTACTACGCGCTCTATGGAATTTTTGAAAGTACCAAATTCGCCTTCCCGGGCTGTGAACCTAACGGGCAGCCCCGCGATTTGGTACCGCTGCTACCCCAGGAAGAGATCGATGCAATCATGAAACCTTGGCGTGAGCAGCAGGAGCAATGGAAACTAGCTACTCAGCGCCGTGAGGAGGTGGCTAAAGATGTCTTCACAAACGATTCGATCCAAGCGACGAGGCTGATTCAAAAATCCCATGTCCCAGAGGGAGAGTCGGTCGAAATTCGTGAAACGCAAATCTCTGTCACTAACGGAGACGTCGTCATGCTCACGTTCGAGCCTGGTGACAATCATGGGGCGGATAGTACTCTCGTCGATCTGAATCTTCGCGAACTCGGTGGTCAGCGACGCCAATGGAGTACGACCGATATCCTAGACGATTTCACGATCTCCAACCCTCAGGAAGCAAACGAGGCGACATGGTGCTTCATCGAACCCACTCCAGGTGGTTGTTCTTACCTGCTGGAAAGACAGGATCAGATCAACGGTCAAAAGGATTTGAAAAAGTGGAGTCTAGGAGATGTACCGTCCGTATTTGTGAACGTTTCTGAAAAGTCTCTCAAGGTGTGGACTGAGCTTGATGCTCGTTCGCTATTCTGTCATCCCGGACCAAAGCGACCGGTCTCGATTGCATGGGTAAGTCCATGCAATGGGATGTTGGCCATTCGTGGCAGAGTCGCGGATGTACATCCTGCTCCTCTGGATGGAGTGACCTTTCGCCTAGAGCACATCGCTCGGCCAGAGACCGGAGGCCGGTTGATCGAATTGGGAAAGGCGTCTACCGCCACGGTGTCCTCATCGATTTCGGAACCGATCATCCCGGTCGCTTATGCGGTTGTCGATCGTGATGCGAAGAACTCCCGATTGCAACAGCGAGGCGATCCAAAGGAATTGGGGCCCGAAGTGCCCAGGCGTTGGTTATCCGTTTTCGGTGGAGACGAGGTACCCAAAGGTGCAGGGAGTGGTCGGCGTGAACTCGCCGATTGGATTACCACGAATCCACTGATGGCTCGAGTCATGGTCAACCGTATATGGGAATGGCACTTCGGTAAAGGTCTGGTGCGATCCTCGAATGATTTCGGTACGAGAGGCGAAACGCCGAGTCATCCGGAGCTTCTCGATTTTCTTGCTGTTCGATTTGTGCAGAGTGGCTACAGCGTGAAGGCAATGCATCGACTCATTCTCCAATCGGAGGCCTACCGGCGTGCGAGCGATGTCCCAGCCTCGGCCGATCCGGAGAACCGTTGGTTCTCGCGTTTTAGTCGTCGTCGTTTAACTGCCGAGGAGATACGCGACAGCCTGCTCACACTCTCGGGAGAACTCGACCCTTCGGCGGGTGCAGCACATCCATTTCCAGAAGAGAAAACATGGAAGTTTACACAGCATCAGCCCTTCAATGCCAACTACGAGACCAATCGTCGAAGTATCTACATGATGGTCCAGCGTCAAAGGCGTCATCCTTTCCTGGCTCTTTTCGATGGGGCAGATCCAAACGCTTCAACCCCAGCGCGGCAATCAACCGTCGTTCCGACGCAAGCTTTGTACTTCATCAACGATCCATTCTTCCATGCTCAAGCTGCGAAAGTTGCAGAGCGGTGGGAGACTGAATTAGATCAGGAATCACGGTTGGTGCAGGCATATCGTTTGTTGTTTCAGAGGGAACCCACTCCTTCCGAACGGGATCGTTTGCTTCGATTTCTTGCGGACTATCCCGATGAACGGGTGGGTAAATGGGCAGCTCTCGCGCGTGTTTTGCTGGCTAGCAATGAGTTTCTATTCGTGGAGTAGCGTACGATGAATTCCCGTAACGAGACACGATTTCCTTGGCTTCCCTCGCGTCGCCCCTTTTTGCGTTCGGCTGCTGCGAGCTCACTCCTATTTCCCGGGATTGTCCATCAATTGCTGGCTGATGCGAGCGATCCACTCGCGCCGCGCGAGCCCCATTTCCCAGCGAAAGCGAAGAATGTGATCTTCCTGTTTATGACTGGAGGCGTATCGCATATCGACACGCTAGATCCCAAGCCCGAATTGACGAAGCGGCATGGTCAGGAAATCAAAGCAGATCATCCCGAGATCAATAATCGACCTGGCTACGAACAGATTTATCTGAAACGTCCACAGTGGGACTTCAAACCGCATGGTCAGTGTGGTACCGAAGTCAGTACGCTCTTTCCTCATGTGGCCGAATGTGTCGACGATATCGCCTTGATTCGTTCGATGCATACATCGCATTCGAACCATTACAACGCCACACTCGGAATGCATACCGGCTCCTTCACATTCTCTCGACCTAGTCTTGGGGCCTGGGTGACGTATGGATTAGGGACAATCAATCGCAACCTTCCTGGATTTGTGGTCATCGCTCCAAAACAGACGTACGCGGGTACACAGGTGTACGCGAGCGATTTTCTTCCGGGAGCCTTCCAGGGAACCCTGGTAGTTCCAGGATCCGAACCGATTGCTAACGTCGTATCTCGGGTCCCAGCCAATCGGCAGCGGCTGGAAATAAATGTCTTGCAAGACTTGAATACGGAGCATCTAAAAGCCCGATCGAGCGACCCTCAATTGATGGCCCGTTTGCAAACGTTTGAAACTGCTTTTGGGATGCAAATGGCGGTGCCAGACGCCTTTGACTTTACGAAGGAGACCGATGCCACACTGTCGAGTTACGGATTGAGTCCTGGTCAGACGACTGGCTTTGGTTGGCAATGTTTGGCGGCCCGCCGACTTGTCGAGCGTGGTGTGCGATTTGTCGAGTTAATCGACACCGGTTCCTCCGGCAACTGGGATGCTCATGGTGATATGATGACTCATGAACCGCTTGCCAAAAATGTTGACAGGCCAATCGCTGCCTTGATCCAGGATCTCAAGTCGCGAGGGATGCTCGACGATACATTGATCGTCTGGACAACGGAGTTCGGACGTACACCCTTTAACAACACAGCCGATGCGAAAGGGCGCGAGCATCATCCCTGGGCGTTTAGTTCATGGCTTGCTGGGGCTGGGGTCCGAGGAGGGATGGTTCATGGTTCGACGGATGAAATTGGTTTGAAGGCATCGGAAAAACCGGTCCATGTTCGAGATTTTCATGCGACGATACTGCATTTAATGGGCTTCGATCATGAGAGACTAAGCTACCGGCATGCGGGACTCGATTTTCGATTGACCGGCGTTGAGAAAGCGAAGGTTGTGAGGGAGATCATGTCATGAAAAAATTCCATGGATTTGGTAGGGATATTGGACCGTCGTGCATACTTCGATGCGTCGAGAAATTTCAAAAGAAGAGGTGGTTCGTGACGCGTTTCAGTGCAGCGATTGTATGGTTGGCATCGCTGTTGGTTTTGAATGCGGCCATGTCGGCCTTCGCTGCGGTGGATTCATTCGAGGAATCGATTTTGCCTGTGTTGCGCGACCACTGCATCACCTGCCATTCAACTGAGAAACAGGAAGGCGAACTGGACCTGCAACGCTTTGCCACATTGGCGGAAGTAAAGCGACAACCAGATGTCTGGATTCGAGTCCAGGAGCAGTTGGCCATTGGAGAGATGCCTCCGAAAGAAGCGAAACAACTCTCTTCGGATCACAAGCAACGTCTTGCCGGTTGGGTTCGAGACACTCTCAACGAAATCGCTTTGGCCAGCGCCGGAGATCCTGGACCGGTAGTTCTCAGGCGATTATCGAATATGGAATACACCTACACTTTGCGTGATCTAACCGGGATCGAGTCGCTCGATCCAGCTCGCGAGTTTCCCGTCGACGGTGCAGCTGGCGAGGGATTTACGAACGCGGGTGCGGCGCTCGTGATGTCGCCTGCTCTTCTCGCGAAATACCTGGAGGCCGCAAAGGAGGTCGCGACTCACGCTGTCTTTACGCCCCACGGTCTGCGTTGGTCACCGAGCACATCGTCCCGCGATTGGACCGATGAAGCATTGTCAAGAATTCGCTCGATTTACGCTCGGTACACGACGACGGGCGATGCCTCGCAAACCGTCGCGCAAGGTATCAAGCTCGATACAGGTACTGGGGATGGCCGTTTACCGCTTGCGAAGTATCTCGAGGCAATACAAGGACGAGCTAGCATCGAAGGACTGAGCCCCCGGTATCTTCAAACCCTTCAGCGGGCCCTCTCGAGCGAGAATCCATCCATGCTGCTCGATCCATTGAGAAAGAAATTTCGTGATAAGCAGCTTTCGGTTGAGGAGATTGCTGCGTGGCAAAAGGCTCTTTGGAGATTTACGAACGTAGGACATATCGGTAAGGAAAACGGCCCGAAAGCTTGGCAGGAACCGGTTTCGCCGCTCGTCTCCAAGCATGAGATGCGAATGAAGCTCACCGGGGATCGGGATACGATACTCTATCTTACTACAACCGATGCGGGTGATGGTAGCGAAGAGGATCAGGTCATCTGGGAAAACCCTCGCTTGGTCGCTCCCGGAAGACCAGACTTGCCAATCAGTGCTCTTTCGAGTCTCGTCAAGCATCTTGAATCACAACGCGCTAAACTCGTAGACAACACGGTCGCTTGCCTCAACGCGATTGCAACCGGTAAAGACGACGAGGTCGATCCTTCCTTGCTTGCTGCGTGGCGTGAGTATCTTGGCTACTCAAGCACGAAACTCGAGCCGCTGCTCACAAAGAAAATGCAGAGATCGCCTGATTATGAGTTCATCAAGGGTTGGACGGGTGACAACGCGTTGAGCGTTCTCGCAAATTCATCCGATGTGCAGGTGCGAATACCAGGTGTCATGAAACCTCACAGCATAGCTACCCATCCATCACCAAACTTTTCTTCGGTCATCGCATGGCGTAGTCCTCATTCGGGTTCGCTGCGTGTGGAGGGTGATGTCACCCATGTGCATTCGGAGTGTGGCAACGGCGTTACATGGGCCCTCGAGGTACGTCGTGGTCATACCAGCGAAGTGCTGGCAAAAGGCGAAACGAAGGGTGCGACCACTTTCAAGATGGGGCCCATTGAAAATGTTCGAGTGGAAGCAGGGCAGGTGATCGCGGTCGTGGTCGGTCCAAAAAATGGAAATCATTCTTGCGATCTGACGGCAGTGAATCTAACGCTCCATGACGGTACCGAGACCTGGGACTTGGCAAAAGATGTTTCTCCCGACATTTTGGCCGGAAACCCGAATGGTCCATGGCACTTCCTCAGTGAGCCGGCAACGCTCGGCCCAGCACCGGATGTTCCTGCTCCAATCGCGGCATGGCGAAAAGCCCCTTCACCGGAATTAGCAGCCCGTGTGAAGCAGTTTTTAGAGAACGAGTTTCCTTTGACTTCTCCATTGCTCAGGCCGTTTCTAGCCTATCGCCCCGATGCTGGTTTAGCAGCCGAATTGTCGGCCAAAGCGCCCTCGGTTCTGGAAGTGCAAATACCTGCCCTGCTTGCAGACGGAGCCGAGTTTGTCGTCAGCGGTAGATTGCGATCAAAAACGGCAGGAAGCGTTCAGATGCAAATACTCACCACCAAACCTGAAAGCATGGCGAGCTTGGTTGCAGGTAAGTCTGAGACTGGTTCGAAACCCGGTCAATGGAGCGATAACAATTTGGTAACTCAATACAGTACCCCGATCATTGTGAATGATTCGAGCGAGGCTCGCGTTCGTATGGAGGCTGCCTTCGACGAATTTCGTAACCTGTTTCCAATTTCCCTGTGCTACCCTCGTATCGTTCCGGTGGATGAGGTCGTTACCTTGACGCTGTACTATCGCGAAGACGAGCCTCTCCGGCGTTTGATGCTTACCGACGACGAAGTCCGAGAGCTCGATCGAGCGTGGGAGGAGTTGCTGTTTGTCAGTGAGGCTCCACTGAAACAGGTGGATGCCTTTGAGCAGATCTGGCAGTTTGCGACGCAGGATGCGAGACCAGAGGCCTTTGAGCCAATGCGGCAGCCGATCATGCAGGCAGCGGCGGCATTCAGGGAGCAGCGTCAAGCGAGCGTCGAGATTCAGAAAGGTGCTGTCCTCGACTTTGCCGAGAGAGCATGGCGACGTCCACTCACCGACGAGGAGGTCAACGACCTGCGAAAATTTGATCCGCGTCTTATGGTAGTGCGAGTTTTGACCTCCCCAGCCTTCCTATATCGAGGTGAGACAGCGCGCAAGGAAACGGGACCTGTGAGTTCACAGGAACTAGCAACTCGTATCAGTTATTTCCTATGGTCTTCCGCTCCCGATGACGAATTACTATCCGCGAATCTACTCGATCAGGAGATTTTGAGTGCTCAAGTTCGCCGTATGCTTAAAAGCGATCAAGTGCGACGTCTAGCCCTCGAGTTTGGCTGTCAATGGCTGCACGTGCGCGATGTGGCAACCCTCAATGAGAAAAGCGAACGACATTTTCCAACCTTTATCGATATTCGCGACGACATGCAGGAAGAGGTCACACGTTTCTTGACCGACCTGATCCAAAATGATCGTAGCGTATTGAATGTATTGGAGGCCGATTACACATTCCTTAACAAGCCGTTGGCGGATCATTACGGAATTCCGTTATCGGGTACCGATTGGCAGCGGGTCGATGGTATTCGAAAGTATGGACGGGGTGGTGCCCTCGGATTTGCCGCGACTCTGGCAAAGCAATCGGGAGCCTCACGTACAAGTGCGATATTGCGGGGCACTTGGGTCAGCGAGGTTCTTTTGGGGGACAGGATCCCCAA
>JBBAXA010000049.1:0-29336 GCA_040396935.1 Pirellula sp. | reverse complement strand
TGTCCGATCAGCCTCTCATCGATCAACTGACCGAGATAGAGGGTGAGCGGATAAGTAGAATGATTGAACTCATCGTTCGCAGTCCGCAGTTTCGAGAAATTCGCGGTGCGGATTCGCGGCTTTAATAACGACCAATTGAAATAGACCGTTTTACCGTTGTTCATATAGGGAGAGTCACGCATGCAGTCCCATCTGTTTTCTAGGCGAGCTTATTTGCGAGGCATCGGAGTTACCATGGCCCTGCCATGGATGGAGTCGATGCGAGTTTGGGGGGATGAGGCTAAATCGTCTCAGGTCGCGAGCGTAGCGCCGATCCGTACGTGTGTGACCTTTTCCGGAAATGGCTTCCATTCGCGCGAATGGTGGGCAAAGGGGGAGGGACGGGACATGGAATTGGGGCAGGTTCTCACCCCGCTTTCAGATTTCAAAGAAAAGCTTTTGTTCGTTCGTGGGCTGTATCACGAGGAAGCACGCAAAGGGAATATCCATAGTTCGCAGACAGGCAACATGCTCTCTGGTGCCGCTATTGCGAGCGGAGGGGAGATACGCTCGGGTACAAGTTTTGATCAGGTAATCGCTCAAACCCATGGGCGTAATACCAAGGTGCCGAGTCTTGTTTTAGCTTGCGAGACATCGAACCCTTCGGTCCACAAAAACTATAGCATGCTCTACAGTTCGCACATTTCATGGAGTTCGCCAACGACTCCGACTCCGTTAGAGCTGTATCCTGCATTGGCCTTCGATCGACTCTTTAAGGATGAGTCCTCACCTGAAGATAAAAGCGTTCTCGATGCGGTTTTGAATGACGCTCGTGATTTGCGACGAAAGATAAGCACAGGGGATCAACAAAAATTAGATGAGTATTTAGACAGTGTTCGGGAGATAGAAACACGCATTGCGAATGCAGGTAAGCGTGGGGAATTGCAAGGTTGGAAGCCAACGCTCGATCAACCGAACATGAATCGTCCTGCGGACGGGATCCCTCAGGACATCTCGGAACATATGCGACTCATGATTGATATCCTCGTCCTTGGTTTTCAGACCGACACCACGCGAGTCGCGACCCTCAAACTCAATAATGATCATAGCGCACTTCGGTTTCCCAACCTCTCCAGTGTCGAACAACCCGGCCACGGAATTGACTACATGATTCACCACCTTCTTTCGCACACGGATAAATCCGATTGGTTGAGAGTCAATCAATTTTTCATGGAGCAGGTTGCCTATCTGGCCAAGAAATTAGACTCCATTCAAGAGGGCTCGCGAACCTTACTTGATAACACAATGCTGATGCACTGCTCGAGCATGATGGCAGGAGCTCGACACGATAATGACCAGCTTCCGATCATCCTACTCGGAGGAGCCGGTGGTCATTTGAAGGGCGGTCGTGTGATTGATTACACTGGCAAGCCTGAGCGGCAACTGTGTCGACTATTCCTGTCGATGATGGATAAAGTGGATGTTCGTCTCAAGTCCTTTGGCGATGCCGCCAGTCGGATCGAAGAGATTTAGTCGGCGTACGGGTCTTCCCACAAATTTTGGATTTCATCGATCCAGTCACTCTGGTTTCCAAATTTTCCACGGCTTCCGTCAGTCGCCTTGTCGGCGACTTGGTTGAAGACGACTCGTCGCGGTCGTGGAGGATGCAAAGAGTGGATTTAAGAGTAATTGGTGGGGACTTGGCTGATGAGAGTTGGGGACCACTTCCGTAGTTCGTTCAATCATCGGGATACGTCATGGTCTTGGGTGACACACACCCGACCGTTCATCTCGATCGATGGAGCTCGATGCATCCAAAGACGACGGGGATTGGATTCTTCGAAATTAAAATCATTGGTTGTTTTGCATCTGAATCGACTCCAAGGTAAAACATGGCTTGCTTCGTAGAGAAGGCCCACGATGAAGCTTGATCGCGGTTGGATCCCACAGAGATGACCTGTCGATCGTGTTTCGTCCTCTTAAAGCACCGTTTTCAATCCAACCAACTCTTGCCTCGAGATTGGAGTAGACGCACGAACAAACCGTTGGACGCGAAGCCCTCGATCCGCGGGTTGGTTTGTGTTGAGTCATACGCTCGGGCTGGGGTAGTGGTGCGAATCGATTGAAACAAACATCAGGTTCCGATGAACGACTATAATCCATACCGACCGACGAGCAAAAACTTCGGTCCGGACTTCGCGACATCTACGTCAAACGCAGAGTTGCAAAAACGAGTATTGCCCCGATCCTTCTGGATCCTATGGGGCGGTTATACCTGTCTTTCTTTATTAGCATTGGTCGTAATTCTTTCTCTTCTGCGATCTTCTCGCGAAGCGGTAAGCTTTCTAGGTTTGCCCGTACTGGGATTGTGGCTCGCTCCCTTTGTTTGCGCCCGAGCCAAGTTGTGCGAGAAGTATCAGCACCGATGTGTCGCATCGAATGGAATAAAGATTTTCTTTGCATGCTTGGGCGTTTGTTTTGGCTTGGGATATGCGGTACTCGGCATGTCTTTTCTGCTCTATATGTTCCTGAGTGCATACATAGACTCCCGATCGTTTAGCAGTGTCCTAATTTCATTCCTACTCGTTGGTACGATCAGTGTCGTGACTTATTTGAAGCTCATCGACCTAAGTGCGCGATCTCCAAAGCTTGGCTCCACAAACAAAACGGAATTGGAAGGGGGCGGCGATGCGAGCTAGGTGCAGATGGAGGCTGTCAAATACGCGCGTGTGATCGCTGAGCTCGAAATGTCCTTTTTGAGTGGGCGATACAGGATTTTTCCTAAGAGATAGGATCGCGGAAACCATGTGAGGGATTTATCACCCAGTCATGTGGTATTTGCCTCTTGAAGTCAGGGCCGTAACTCACGGCTTCACGGCCGTGTCACCTGAACTTCTGGAAGGTGGTGGCAATGCAGCGATGTGAGTACCTACTCAAGGCTTTGAAACTCGTTTCATAGCCATCCAAAGCAAGCTGTTTCGGCGCTCGAATAAGATAGATTGACTGCTTCCATTCGAGCCGATCTCGACCGCAAACGTGGAGTCTATCGATAGTGCTCACTATGCGATTCCTCCAGAAAGTAACGCCAGCTTACCTGGCGTTCGGCCTTTCCAATCCGATCTCAAGCTCGTTCTGAATCGACTTGATTCCCAAAGATAGAGATCGAGCGAAGACTCGCCCCGTTATCGTAACGAGAAATCATTCCAGTTCACACCGAGCTCCTCGAGTCTCGATCGAACCTGACGAAGATCGAGTGGTCGTTCTGCGTCGATCGCAGCCCACATTTCCCGCGTGATCGTATCGATGATCTCTGTCGGAACTCGCGCGTTGTTGAGCCGACTCACAATCGCCTCCGCAATCGGTGTCGTCACCATCAGAGCAGGCATGATGGGATCATCGGATCGGTCTGGCTGACCCGGCAGTTCAGGTCGATCCGGTAATCCAGGTAATTCAGGTCTGCCGCCACCATCGGGCAGTCCTGGGCGGACAGGCATAATAACGATCGGTGCTGGAAGGATGGGATTGACATCCACTCCCAATTCGATCAGCCGATCTCGAATCTGCGCAATGTCCATCGGTGCACCAGCCTGGTAAGCCTCCTTCATCTCGCTACCGATCGTCTGAATTATTTCCTGGGTCACACCAAATGCAGCCAATCTCTCAGACACCGCATCGACGAACCAACCTAGATTCGAGGGAGAATGATCCGAGTTTGCATCATCGGGAATCTCATCCGTTCCATCGCTGCTGGGATCTACCTCACGTGACCATTGCAGTACGCCATCGACAACACGATCTCCCAATTCTGGACGACCACCGGACCGCAAGGTCTCCAAAATATCTTCAGCCTCGTCAAAGGTGAAGTTGGGTGGTAGAGCATTGCTAGCTATCGCTCGTTCGATCCATTCGATCCGGCGTTCGACATCGACGCGGCTAGCGAGAGTTGTTGCGGAATCATCGTTGATAGCATCCGCGTTCAATTGATTGATTACCATCAATGCATCGAGCGGAGAAAGCGAACGATCCGCATCTACATCGACGAGTCGTAATGCATTGGAATCCGAAATGGAAGCTTCATTCGACGAGCCGCGGTTCAATTGATTGATAATCACCAAGGCGTCCAGAGGATCAACCGATCCATTTCCATTCGTATCCTCCGGCATCATGAAGTTATGAAAGCAATCTGCGGCTAGAAGCGATCGCTTCTCCAATTGTTCAATCCCCATCCGACGGTTAGCGGGGAGGCGACCCTTGATTCTCAATTTTGCGGAAGATCTAAAAGCTTTCATCATCAGCACCTTTTTTTGAACAAACCTCAAGTCGCAAAATAGCTTGCACTCACCATAGCTTGCACTCGTTGGGGGTTAGCCATCCGAAAGGAGTGCAACTCGAGCGAAACCGCTCTTAAGAGTATCGTCGAACCACCGTAGCATTAGTAGACTCAATTTGGATATCAAACGCAAGAAAAAATCGAAATACGATTCGATTGGGAAGCCGGGATTTGGTGGGGTTTCAAAACGAAAAATCCGTCGAGGGAATTCCCCGGCGGATGGAGACCAGCCGAATCAACGATGAGCTTAGCGCATCGTTGCCTTGAAGGGATGGTTGTTGCCATCGAATCTTTGGAGTGGCGATCCAGATCGCTCGAAAATCTGACGATCCGCTGCCCCTCCGATCTTCGCGACGATTCGCAGAGTATCCATATTCCAGTTGTCTCCGAACAATCCGCCGCCAAATGTGGTTTGTAGATCGATGCTAGCGATGTCCTCCAGCTTGATCGGCGTTCGTAACTTGAGCGGTACGGTCTCGGTATAGTTGCCAATCCATCGGCCGCCATTGTTGACGTTTGTATAGGTCTCACGGGTTCCATTCTTCATGGTTACATGGACGTTGAGATTGTCGTTTCCACCTCGCAGATCGTCTCCGCCGGTACGAATCTCGAGTACCAGTTCATGAACCTTTCCGTCATTCGGATAGCTGGATGCCGAGAGTCTGAAGGGGGCGACAGGCGAGTACTTGCGATCGACAAAGTACGTCATCCATTCGCAAGCTGGATCTTCGACGTAGCGGTAGCTATACTTGGCCACGTTGGGAACGAGCGTCATTCTCCTCCCAGGAAAATTAGGGTCGTAAATGAAGAGCTTGACATCGGCTTGGTGTTCTCCCAGGTCTCCTTTGTAACGACCCAATTCGTATCCAATCGCGACGACCTGATGGTGGGGGCCGGTACCGCCGTTACCACCTTTGAAAAGTCCGAGCGGGCAGGGCTTACCTTGGTCGATCAAGTTACATAGCTCCTCGAGTCGTCCACCTCCACTTTTTTGTAGTCCCCAACGAAAGAACTGGTCAGTCCGCCAACCGAATGGGTTGCCGAATAGTTCTGTCCATTTGTCCAGGTTGGTTGTGGTCGAGGTTTGTTGCCGATCGTAGATCCGATCGAATAGGGGTGTCCTGACAGCGGGGCGAAATGTTTGCTTGGGTGCTTCCTGGTTGGCAAAGTAGTAATCCAAAGCCGAGTAGGACATGCCACCGCACAATCCTCCGAATCTCATGTCCTGCAGGAACAATTCGGTTTCAAACGTATTGGCGAACGCAAAACCGTGTTTTTTGGGGTCGAAGGATGTGATTTTCCGACCTGCGATTTTATCTCCCACGTCTGTCAGCGGGCGAATGTTGGCTCGAGCCTGTTCGGAGATTTGTGCATGGGCTGCGGGTGCGAGCAACAGGGAGCTACAAAATGTAATGATCCAGGTCCAAAAAGTCGTTTTCATGATCCGTTCCTAAGCGAAGGTGAAGTGGAGCCGACATTGGCGTCACTAGGGATATCGCGGTTCAGATCATAAACGCACAAAAACTCAGTTCTTTTTTGCGACGATACTTCCTGCCTGTTCGTCGATCAGGGAGGAATCGGATTCTCGTTAAACACG
The DNA here is from genome assembly GCA_040396935.1 of Pirellula sp. GTDB lineage: Bacteria > Planctomycetota > Planctomycetia > Pirellulales > Pirellulaceae > JBKCUI01. The sequence continues at coordinate 23,430 of JBBAXA010000049.1, read as the reverse complement.
GCATAGCCAACAGTCCGACGAAAGCTATCCCAGTCCTCGATCGGTAAATCGGTCTCCGGATCAGGGAGTTCAAACTCCAGCTTTTGGGCAGATAGAAATAGCCGTTTGGCCTCATCGCGATTTCCTAGATGCGCCGCGAGTTGAGCCCTCAGGAATTGGATCACGAGGTTGTTTTGTTTATCCTCGAGTGAAGACTTACTAAGAATCGAGAAAGCCTTTTCATACTCGTTCAATTGCGTGAGGATAAATGCATGGACAACATGAGCGCGTTCGCTCTCCGTTTTGAGTAGGGACCGCTTTATCGTTGCCAAGGCTTCGATCGGATCTTGGAACTCGGGCGGTAACGTCACAAGTCTCCAGGCCAAGTCTGTGAGCAATTCGGAATTCTCTGGCAAATCCATAATCGCTGACCGCAATTCTGCTAATCCGGCTGCCCAACGTCGTTCTGCAAAGGCTCGTCGGACACGTTGCCGTACGTACTCCTCGACGAGCTGTTCCAAGTCCGGCCCACCATGAACCTGCAGGCGTGAACCGTAAGAAACAGGCTCCTTGGGCCTCCTATCACTTGTGAGGCGAAGAGGTACTAGTTGAAGACTTTTCAACTGTTCATCGATTTGCTTCAGATTCCATTGCTTGACGAAACAGTCACGGCCGATCGTGATCCCAAAGAGCGAAGTATTGTCAGCGGAGAACGCTAGAGAGAAGTAGTGGTGCTGATCAGGATCGGTCAGTACGGCGATCGTGGAGCCTTGTTGAAGATCCTGGATCTTCAAAATTCCGTTTCCCGATGTATGTACGAACCATCTCGAGTCAGGTGAGAATGCGAACCCAAATCCGGTATCCGATGCATCGGGTGAGTTCAATTGCTGGGCTTTCCACGAGTCAACTTCCCATAACGTTCCACCCCCTGCCGATGTGAAGAGAAATTTACCGTCAGGGCTGAAGCGGACGACACATTTGCTTTCTACCTGTAACCTCTTTTCTTCACGGCCGGTAGCCAAGTCCCAGACGACGACGCCATCGGCAACATTCCAGGATCCGGTGGCGACCCGACCCTGGTTCAGATCAAACGCGGCGGAGCGCGTATCGGCTTGAGTCCCTAGTAACTGCAGCGGTCTGGCTTCGGTGAAATCATGCAAGTAGACCTGTCGACCATCGCTGCAAAGTCCCCATCTCAGATCGGAACTCACCTCCACGACGTTGTATCCGTCGGGTAGTCGGAGGCTTTTGAAATTAGTGAGACCCTCCGGTCCCAGAATCCAATACTCGACATGGTCTCTTTTGAAAACAGCGAGTCCACCGTCCTGAAGCGAGGAGACCCCACTGTGGGTCAGAGCCCCGATCGATAAACATCCAGCGGGTTTTCCTCGAATCGCGTCATAGATTTCAGCACCTTGCTCGCTGTTGACGAACAGCCATCTGCCGCAGCTCGAAAGAACGCAGTGGGAACGCTGTCCCGTGTTGTGTTGCGAGGGTTCGAGAGTCCGTGTGACGACTTGATTCTCGAGTTGCCACGCATCGAGCGAACCATGGATCGGATTGCTCAGAGTCAGAGGCCTACCTGACTCATCTCGACCAAACGCAATTCCCACGTTGTTCGGGAGTTGGATCAACGACGCTTGAGTTTCGAATGCATAGATTTCTCGTGTCCCGCCCCACAATGTGGCCTTGATGAGAAATTGCCCAGTCGAATCGAAATGCAAATTATGAAAAAAGCCGTTGACCCGAAAGGTCTTGGCGGCCAATCGTGTGGGTAAGTGCCAAACGTTGATGATACGATCCGAGTACAATCCTGCCGCCAGATAGTCTCCGTTCGGATGCCAGGCTAACGTATGACCGATTTGCGATAAGGTCGGACCTGGCAATTCCAGTACAGCGAATTCCGGACGGAGAGTGGCGACAATCAAACGCTCGTCGCTCACGATGGCTAGACGATTTCCATCATCGGAGAAGACCATCGGCATCGTGGGGATCGGAATGCTCTCTAGTCGCTCGGTCTGGTTTTGTTCGATATCGTGAATCAATATGCTACGACGGTCATGTCCTGCGACCAAACGCGAATCGGGTGAAAAGACCGGCCATTGCAACTCCTGACCTAGCGTGCGTCGAGATGTAGAGTCTGTCAGTTTCTGAAGGGAACATGGACTCCCGCTGAGAATCATGTGGCTTCCATCCGGACTGATCACAACCGATTCGGCCTCTCCTGCGGGCAATCGGTGGATCAAAACTTTCTTGGGGGCGTCGACGATGTTGATGGAGCCATCAGGTTGTCGCATGGCGAGTCGCTGCAGCTTCGAGTCGGCAGACAGGAAATCCTGATTCCCACTCGCTATTTCTGCGATTTCTACTTCCTCAACGTCGGCGAGCGGAAGAGCTGCAATGGCTGTATTCCTTAGTTTGAATAGGCGTTCCGGTGTTTCACCGATGACGGGGAGCATCTGGATCGCGCTGCGTACATTTTCCAAAGAGCGATAGCGTTGCCCGATATTCTTTGTGGACTGGATCGCCTGCGCCTCGGAAAGGATGTTTTCCCAGAGTTGCTCTCTCAAGGCTTCCAGGGCAATCGTCTCTTGGCGTTTCGAGGCAACGGTTTCCTCCAACATCTCTTGCAAAGACCATCGACTCCACAAGCTCACTACCAGTAGTACGAACAAGGTGAGGAACACGGCGAGCAACGAGGAAGCGATCGCGACGTTCCTTTTCGCCCAACGCACCAGTCGCGTTAAATTACCCACACGCTGTGCATCGATCGGACGTCCCTCCAAGTAGTTTCCGAGGTCGACCGCTAAGGCTGCCATCGACAAATAGCGTTCACTCGGATCCTTACGCAAGCACTTCTCGCAGATGGTTCGTAGATCCGACGGTAGTTTCGAGGAAAGGGATGGTGGTTCCTGTTCCAACACGCACTGAACCGTTTCCCATGGAGTTTCGCGTTGAAACGGAGGTTTCCCTGCAAGCATCTCATAAAGAATCGAACCCAACGAATAAACGTCTGCACCGGGACCGATCGCATCGCCTCGCGCTTGCTCAGGAGACATGTAGCATGGCGTTCCTAGGACATCACCTTTGACAGTCAATGCGGCGTGATCCACCTCGACAGGCTGTAATGATTTCGCCAATCCAAAGTCGGTAATCTTTGGTTCATATTGCGAGAGTAAAACCGACTTCATCTCCGGGTAATCGGGGCGTGTTGCTGCTGCAATACTCACCCCTTCCTCGCGGGAATCGTGTAGTCCTTCGTGACGAGGGGCCAACAAGATATTTCCGGGCTTCAAGTCGCGATGCACGATCCCGGCTTGATGTGCAGCATGCACTGCCCATGCGATTTGGCGGATGAACAGCGCAGCGTCGCGAGCGGTTGTTTTATTTTGTCGAAGAAACTCCTCCAGGGTTCCTCCCGCGACATATTCCATCACAATGAAGGGTTGTCCTTCCACATCTCCAATATCATCGACCTGTACGATGTTGGGATGCCTCAACGCGGCCGCTGCCCTCGCTTCCGCCCGAAATCTTTGACGGTGCTGGAGCGAAGATAATTCACCGCTAAGCAAGAGTTTGATGGCGACGAGCCTTCCCAGCTGGAGCTCCTTTGCTAACAGGACAACCCCCATCCCACCGCGGCCTAAAGGACCGAGAACATCGAAGCCCGGCAAGGTGGGCAATCGAACCGTTTGGTCGGGGTTACGACCTCTCGGTTTACTATCCACTTGAGTGATTTTCGAGTTCTGATTTTTTTGGATCGACTCGTCGTTTTTAAACGAATCGTGCAATTCGATTTGTAGACGTAACTCATCCGCGCAGGCAGGGTAAGCGGCCAGGATCTCATCCCGCGCATTCGCATCGCCTCGATGCTCTCGTTCGAGAAACTCGGCAAACACGAGATCGATGAATAGCTCGTCCGTCGTGTTCAATTGCAACTCTGCGGCGTACTGCTGAGCCGTCAATGTTTCGCCGCGGGACAGACGATCGCGAAATTCCCTCAAGTAGCGAAGGGGATCGGATGGGTTAGGTGGGGTTTGCATCGTTGTAAAGATTCATGTTCCTTACAAATCCAAGTCCCGAACAACTCGTTCCAAAGCTCGAGAGAATTGCATGCGCCGAGACTGCGCAGTTCCCCCAAGCCGCTCAGCGACTTCATCCCAGGAAAGACCGTCGCGCCGAAGGGCCGCGACGGCAGACTCTTCCGGTGTCATACACTGCTGAGCCTGGTCTAATAACTCACGAAGAGAGAGCATTTGACTGGGAGAAGCGTCCGAGGTGGGTACTGCCTGAAAGACCTGACTATCGACATCGCTTCGAGAACCGTCCCGTTTTTCACTCAACTGTTTCCTCGCACTATCCGCGATCTTGTTGCGAGTCATCGACACTAATAGTCGCAACAAATCCTGCGGTTCCTTGATTTCGAACTGCCCATCTACAGCCCGAAGAAAAAAGCTCGCAAAGACCGACTGAGAATAATCGACCGAATCATAAAGTCGAGTCAATCGAGTATCGGACAATCGCATGCGAACCTGCCTGCGCACCAATGGTTCGTACTGACGAAGCAATTCTTCAGCAGCTTCTGGATCGCCCCGTCGTACTCGCTCGATGGTCGCCGAAAAACTTGGATCGCTCATGCAAGAATCGCACTCATTTCACAATGACTTAGCGCTACAAATCCGAAATAAACCCATTGGCTCGTTTCTCCAAAAAACCGGTCAAGGAGAAGAGAAAGCAAAAGAGATCCGTGGACCGAACTGCTACCGATCTCCAACGCCTGCACCGCTCCTAAAAACCGGTTTCCAAAGCCAATCCATTGTAACGCGTTCGACCGCATCCCATGGAGCATTTCGTGGCCATTCCAGAATCCGAAACCGATGTCTCAGATCCTTTTCCAAAAAAATTTCTTCGGTCGTGTGCGTTTCGTATCCGGATCGCGATTCTCTAGTGTCGACCGAGACTCGCCAGCACTGTTGCAGGCGAAAGCAACCGAGCAGCGTCAATCCGCAACGCCAGTTGCCGAACCCTTCGGAAATAAAGAAACAACTTGTTTTATTGGGGATTAGAGCGATGAAAAAGCAATTCTGCCGATTTCTGGTTATGGTAGCGATGGCTGGAGGGCTGAGCGTCAGCTCTCCCGTAATGGCACAAGAAAAGAAGGGTTCTGTACCTAAGAAATCCTTCAGTGGAGCCAGCACGCTCAACAAGAAAACATCATCCGTCAGTTCCACGCCAGCTGCGAATGTCAACCGAGCTGCGGTTGCCCCAGCCACGGGCAAGCCTGCCAGCGGTGTTGTTCGCGGGGATCAACGCGGCAACCTCGGAGTCGCCTTAGTGGTAGGGAATTCTGCCAGCAGTCCTTCCATCGGAAATCAACGCGGCAACCTCGGCATTCAATTGACGACCGGAAAGCCTGCCGGCGGTCCTTCCATCGGCAACCGAAATGGTAGCCACGGCTACAACGTAGTTGTGGGAAAACCTGCCGACGGTCCTGCTCTGGGCAACCAAGGTAGAATTCCCGACGCAGTACAACACGGTCGCGAAGCCGCAGAGGCTGCCGCAGCAGCTCGAGCAGCCTTCGGATCCTCGCTCGCAGGGATGCCCGAAGGATTCGCGATCCCCGGAGGAAACGCTCGTAGTGGTGGGCCGCAAGCTCCTGACATGTCGTTCGGCGAGGGAGGTTTCCAAGGTGGTGACATCAAGAACCCGCTCGATCGATTCTCCAATTCGGGGAATGGCACCGGGATGAATATCCGTCGTGATGCCAGCGAGCAACGGAAAGGTACAGTGACGGATCAAAGTCATCTCTCGTCGCGAGGGGATAAGCTCTTGGGCGCCTATTCATCCAGTTCCGGTACCACGCAATATGGTTCGAGCTACACTCAGACAGGTGAATCGACGCATGTTGGTCACTCGAGAGAGAGTCATGGAAGGTCGACGTTCTCGACGGCGACGGTAACTGAAACACGAGACACCCGGGGAAGGCTATCAGGCACAACCTTGGAAACGGGCTACACCCGCGACGGTGGTCGTCACGAAACCTACAAAGCAGTGCATTACGATGGTCGTGGCATCGTGCGTGACGTTGTCGTGGTGCGAGAGAATAATCGTACCGGCGAGCAAACTAAAGATGTCTACGCTCCTGATGGAACTCTCCAGTCTCACTCCAGTTCTCGCGATGACGCGCCACCAAAAGAGCCGGCATCCCAAGGAACTCAATCCACCCAAGCCTACGATCGCAATCCTAGCGAGGGGGCGTCCCTCGGAGGTGCGACTGGCCCGAATGCGAAGACTTTATCCGGCGTATCAAGAATCGATCTTCTACGTCAACTTGGTGAAGGCCAAAGCACCGGTGGCGGTCCCAACCAAATGCTCAATGGTCGGCTCGGCAGAAATCAAGTGCGCCCAATCGGAGAAACAGGCACCAGCTTTGGCGGCCCCAATCGAAACGGCATCAATATCAGCATCAATCCGGAAGAATCGGTCCGCGGTGGCAACAACACCACCGGCGGTGGCGATCGACCCGACTAATGGACTGATACATCGATTCCGAAAAACTACCTCCCGCGGGGATCCACTCGATCCCCGCGTTTTCGTTTTGAGCTTTCACTCGCGTTTACTTTCCGCCCGGCGGTCCACTGACAATCTTCACTGTTCTGCCATCCTCGCTGAAGGACAGACGTACTACCTCGCCTAATGCGGGGCGACCTTCGCTGGTCGAAATCGAATATCTCGCCACTTCCTTTGCCAATTTCCCATCCCAGACTCGCACCTCTCCCCAATCGTTGCTGAAGTTTCCAATCGCTGTTGCCAGGGTTCGATTGTCAGGACCGATTGCCAACGCAGTGATCCGGTGCGCCTTGAGTTTGATCGTCGGCCCGAGTGGGATACCTCGAGCGACGTCGTAGAGCCGAACATCCGATTGGAACCGTTCCCCGTCAACCTGTGCGACAACACTCCGGTCGCGCGAATAGACCTCGACCAGTCGATCCGCGACTGCGTCTTTCCCGCGGACGTGCTCGAATTGAATTTTCCTGGTCTGTACTTCCTGAGAGAAGACGGAAACCCCATCGGTCCCCAAGCCAGTGGAAAGACCGAACAATGCCAGGCAACGTAGGACTTGGAGTCGAGGAGTTAGTCGGTACATACTGCAGCGTTGGCAAAAGGAGATTCGTACGATTATTTTTGCTTCCCGTCGTACGTCATGGTACCTTCAAGGCATCGAAAGTCGAATCGATTCCCCCCTTCACTCAAGGTATCCCCTCATGGAATCTCTGTCCCGCCGGGAATTTCAAAAGCAGTCGCTGGCTTCCCTTCTTACTTGGTCGCTCCTGGAAACACTTTTCTCCCGCGATGCCTTCTCTCAGGAAATCAAACCTATCGCATCGCAATGGCTTGCGAGATTGAATGAGATGAGCGCGGATCTCAAGGGCAAGAAACTGGAGGCGCTGGATTGGCAAAAGCAAGTGGAAAACCTCCTCAATACGGTTGACCTGCCAGAGATGCTCAGGTTCATCGACTTCGAAACTCTCGCAGCGAGTGCGAAGCCGAAAGATCGGGGTGAGCTGAGCTTGAGAGCTAAATTGCCACGCGTCGAAGGTCTGCCGACCGAGCTAGTCTTTGGACATCAAGTTTTCGCGCTCAATAAAGATCGTTCGGTCGTCCCTCATGGTCATGACAATATGGCCACCGCCTTCCTGATCCTGAAAGGAGATTTCCGTGGCAGGCATTACGATCGATTGGAGGATGAAAAGGAACATATGATCATCAAGCCGACGATCGATCGAGACTTCGGACCTGGTTCCTGCTCGACCGTGACCGATGTCAAGGACAATGTCCATTGGTTCACAGCTAAATCGGATGCTGCCTTTATTTTTAATATCCACGTGATGAGTGTTAAGCCGGGGCGTACCGGGCGTGTGTATGTGGATCCAAACGGCGAAAGAATTTCTGGTGAGCGTTTGCGCTGCCGAAAGATCGATCACAAACAAGCGGAAACGCTCTATGGATAATCAGGAAACTCTCGCTGAAATCATTAGAGGCAAGACTTGATATTCGAGGTGTAGAACACTCCTGAAGACTTGGAAAGGGATCACACTTGAAAAGGAATGCGATTCTCAGACTGAAAGATTTCAAGGAGGATGCACAGAACAACCTGTTGCTCCTGACATGAAAGGAGCAGACCGTAGATTGATCCGAGACCAGTCGATATGCAGGCATCTGGCAGGGTTGATTCTCGGTAGACTGCTGCGGCATTGCGACCGCGATTGAAGGATGGAATGCGAGTCGATGTTCGATTCGGACGGAATCTCACAGGATGATTGGTTTTGGCTATCGTTAGTATGGGTAATCGGGGGAAAACATTAAGATTGTCCGTTTTTCCGAGATTGGATTGAACTCTTGATTTTTCCCCTGAAAACAGGGTTTCCAGGATTGAATTGCGTCTCGCCCTCTTGAGAGAATCCACGAGTGAATCGTATGGATAGGAGACTCTGCTTTTAGACACAGCCAACAAAAATCAGGGTGGTAGGCACATTCCATGTGCCGTTCACGCAAAATGCGGGTAAACCTTTGGATTTGAGGGGAACGTGGGAGCGTTCGAGAGAGTTTTGTCGGTTGTGTCCTATTGGCCGGCCTGTCATCGAGTGCGCGTCATCGTAGCAGATGCTTCGGTGAGAGTATTGTCCCAGCAGTCTAGGTCCGTTTGCAAATAGGAGGTGTGCTCAATGCGAGTCGTCATCATTCATCATAGTGTGCATCATCACAACACAGAGAAGCTAGCGGAGGCGATGGCGCGTTCGGTGCACTGCGATGTTCTTAAACTCCATGATGCACAGGAAACGGATTTGTCGTCCTACGACTTGATGGGGATAGGTTCTGGAATTTTCTTTGGGAAGCATCATCCACGAGTCTTGGAGTTCGCGGAGGAACATCGAACACTTCCCGAGGCCTGTTTTGTTTTTTCAACCGCTGGAATTCGATGGTTGTATCCCATGTGGCATCGACCCTTGGTGACGATTCTCGAAAGGAGCGGGTGTCGCGTGGTCAGTCAATTTTGTTCTCCGGGATGGGATACGGTGGGACCTTTGAAATATATCGGTGGAATTCATCGAGGTCGCCCCAATGCACAGGATTTGGAATCGGCTGGCCGTTTTGCCGTAAAGACCGTAGAGCAGTTTCGACTCACGGAGCCGCCTTTTCCGGCTGTCGCTCGTCGACATGCCATTCGCGAGGAAATCGGGCTTTAAGTCTCGGTAGACCGGTCGAAAGCGAATCCTGTCATGCAGAAAGAGTAAGCGAAGAGTGTCGACGGATCTGCCGATTTCCAAACGGACACACCTATGAGAGGGCTTCTCGAGTTGTTTGGAGGTCTGGGGTTATTCCTCATCGGTATGCCTATTCTCACCGAGGGTCTTAAGGCTGTTGCCGGTAGCTTTTTGCGCCAATCGATCTCACGTTGTACGAAAGGGCCTGTTTCGGGAGCATTGACTGGAGCTGTTGCGACCGCATTGATTCAGTCCTCAGGAGCCACTACCGTGATGGCAGTAGGGTTTGTCGGGGCTGGAGTCATGACTTTCCAGCAAGCGTTGGGGATTATCTTCGGTGCGAATGTTGGGACGACATTTACGGGATGGATGGTGGCGGTGCTCGGCCTCAAGCTGGATCTAAGCCGAATCGTTCTACCATTGATTTTCCTCGGGGCGATCATGCGACTTTTCGGTAAAGACCGTATCTTTGCAGGGGGATCGATTGCCGCCGGATTCGGAATGACCATTCTCGGGATCTCCACTCTCCAAGAGGGCATGGCGAGTTTTGGTGAATATTTCACGCCCGATCATTTTCCACCCAATACGATTTGGGGACGAATGCAACTTCTATTCCTGGGACTCGTGATAACCTTGATCACTCAATCATCGAGCGCGGGAGTCGCAATGGTAGTCGCAGCGCTCCATGCGAATCGTCTGTCTCTAGTTCAGGGCGCATCTTTGGTGATTGGGATGGATATTGGGACGACAGCGACGGCGATGCTTGCCGCTGTTGGCGGGAACGTAAATGCTCGGCGAACAGGGGTTGCACATGTGGTTTTCAATATGATCAGTGGCATCCTCGCGTTTCTCATCGTTCCGGGTTTCGTCCTTGTCTGGGAGAGGATGACTCAGGACGCCCCAAGTCAGGATCCAGAAATTGGACTCGTTTTGTTTCATAGTCTGTTCAATGTGCTGGGGGTCTTGCTCGTACTCCCATTCACCGATTCCTTCGCGAAGCTGATCCATCGAATCGTTCCCTCAGGAGATAGCGATTGGAATCGACGATTAGAGCCGGGCTTGCTCCAAGAACCCAGTTTAGCGCTGCAAAATGTTCTTGCGACTCTCGAGGATTTGTCCAAAATCACGTTCAAAGAGTTGGGCGTTATGCTTGGTCAAACGGGATCCCGAGATCAGTTCGTCGACAAGATCCGAAGAGTTCAAGATGCGACGCAACAAACGAAAGCATTTCTAGACAGATTAGTCACCACAGCTTCGGACCCTCAAGTCTATCATGCAAACATCGCGGCGTATCATGTGCTGGATCATCTCAGTCGGCTTCTCGTTCGAGCTGCGAAACACGACCGTATTCTGTCTGTTTCGGCGGATCCGGAATTGCAAATACTTAGTGAAACGTTGTCCCGTGCGATGATTCGTAGTAGTATCGATGGCATCACAGATACAACCAAAAGTGCTTTAGAGACAATTTGGCTAGAGCTCGATCAACGCGTGGAGCCCTACCGCCACGAGATGATTGAACAATCCGTCAAAGAGCATATAACTACGGATGAAACTCTTTCGAGGCTCGATGGTATTCGTTGGTTGCGACGAATTGCTTACCACGCTTGGAGGATTAGCTTTCATCTTTGTTCAGCCGCTAGAAGTACTTCCAAGGGAACTGCCAATCAAGGCTTTCATCCAGAATCAGATCCAATCGATGAATGAGATTACCGACATCCGTCAGGGAGGCCTCGGTTTGAACTCGACGGCGAGTAGAGATAGCTCCATTGGGAAGGTTGCCATGGAAGCGATTCAAAGGCGCGTCGAGGAGTTACAAAAATGCATCAAGCTTCTGTCGCATCCAAATCCCAGGGAAGTGGATGCAGATGAGCTAGTGCACAAGCTTCGTGTCAGTCTGCGTCGAACGATTGCCGCTTTGGAGTTTTTCCGTGAATGGCTTCCAGTTCATCGCTTCCGAAAGACCCGCGATTCCTTCAAGAAGCTCTTGGGCCGTGCTGGGAGTGTAAGGGATTTGGATCTGATGATTATCAAGCTAAGAAGCGATCCATCCCAGGGTGCGAAGAAACTGCTTAACAAGCTGACGAAGGATCGGGATCGATTGCAGCAACCCCTGCTCCATCTCGGAAGTAAATATTCTTCGCATCATTTTGGATCGGACCTCATCACGTATTTGTTTCCATCGACCGATCAGCAGAAAGATCCCATCTGGATTGAAGCTTATGGTCCCTGGGCGAGCGATCGCATTCAAAAACAAGCGGAGCAGTTCATGCATCGCGCTATGCACACGCATGCGGACAAGAAATCACTGCATCGGCTTCGTATACTCGGAAAGAAGCTAAGGTACGGTGTAGAACTGCTGGAACCTATCCGACCTGACGTGTTCCTGTCGCCAGTTTACGCCCAGTTGAAAGAGATCCAAACGTTGCTCGGTGAAATCAATGACCTCACGGTTCGTAAGTCAGCACTGAAGATCTATCGGAACCAGTCCCCTAGGAAATCGATTCGCTCCTTCATCGATCAACAGATCCGCAGGGATAAAGTCGAATTAGAAACTCTCATCGATCGATGGAATCGAACGTGGTCTGCCGGCCAAGTATCAGCATTCGAAAGCAATCTCAGGACACTCCTCAAACTTCAAAGTCGCAGCGAGTGAATTGACTGCCGTTTTAAAATAAGAGTGCAGGAATACGAACGTTTCAGAGTTCGACGAGGCCGATCTGGAGAGAGTGTACTTTCCTGATCTGCGATCTTGCTCCCATCGTGCGGGAAAAATGATTCCTTCTCGAGTCGATCAGCTCTTTACGCAGGCTTCGATCTACGATTGCGTTCAAACCGATTTCGGCGAGCATTGAGTTGACACAGGTGCATTCGGAGGTTTTTGGGGCATCGACCTTGGATTACGCTCCTGAGAGCGAGTCTTCGATCGGGTCCATACTTCCGCAGAATACAATTTTCCGCGCGAAGGGATTTTTTTCGGTTGGATGCAAATGCATCTCGGGGACTCCACGTCGGGACCCTTGGCGCAAAAGACGACGGAAATGGGGAAAACACACACTTGATCTGAGGCCAATCGTTCTCCGTTCCTTGTTCAAGACCCAAAGGTAGATTTGGCAAAATGCCCGCATATTTGCCGGCGGCCGGCTTTCGTCTTTTCCAATAAGAGCGAGTAAATTCTAGCCGTTATCGAGTGTTGAATAAATAAACGCCGCCTTTGCGGTAAAATTCACGATGCGAAATGTTTTCGGATTTGCTAACATGTCAGCCGTGGACGCTCCCACGAATTCCTTATCACGCATTGATCGTCTTTTGTGAGGGTTTATTGCTATGAACTTGCGGAAACGCGGATTTACTCTTGTCGAGCTTTTGGTTGTGATTGCAATCATCGGTGTTTTGGTAGGCTTGCTTTTGCCGGCGGTTCAGGCGGCGCGGGAAGCTGCTCGGCGGATGCAGTGTTCCAATAATCTCAAACAGCTGACGTTGGCCTTGCACAATTACGAGAGTTCGTTCAAAGCGTTCCCTCCCGCTGGGATCAATTCGAATCATATGTCCTGGCTCGTGATGAGTTTGCCATTCATCGAACAAGGAAATCTCTACAACCAATTTAATTTCAATCAAGGGAACTGGAACTCACTTAATCGCATCGCTGTCGTGCAAGGAGTTGCGATCCCTTCGATTCAGTGTCCCAGCGCGCCCGTTGATTCGCTGTTCTCTGTTTTCAATACCAGTGGCGTTGCTGCCAATGTGAACGAGTCAACGGTTCGTACTAGTCATTACCATGGCGTTCTTGGTGCGACAGGCAACAATGTATCCGCAGGAAATACTCCGTATGCCACTCTCGGCAATCCTGCCTGGGATTTCGGAGTGGTTTCGAGCAATGGCGCGTTTGGACAAATGCGTACGACAGCCTCTGCGACTCAATTTCTCTGTGATCGAGTTCCCATATCAAGTTTCAGCGACGGCACATCGAACACCATTGTGTTAGGTGAATTTGCGTGGAAAGGATATTCCTTTTGGCGTCCGTTCACCCGTGGATGGTACTCGGATACACGCGGTACACTCGTCTATTTGTGCAAGAACGTGACCTATCCAATCAATTCCCAATTCTCGTTGAAGTGGAATGACGGATCCTTTGGAAGTCAACACACCGGAGGGGCTCAGTTCAGTCGAGCGGATGGCTCTGTTCAGTTCATCGCACAAAACGTGGACATGGGTATTTATCGCGCAGTTGCAAGTCGCAACGGAGGGGAAGCGACGAGCATCAATGAGTAAATCCAAACGTTATCCTTATTTTCTCGGGATTGCATATTTGTCCTGCTTGTGCTTTTCCGGTTGTGGGTCCGGAGAACGCCGCTACGATCTCTCGGGTACCGTTACATTCAAGGGCCAACCAGTCCCCGAAGGCTACATCACCTTTGAGCCCGATGCGAGCCAGGGGAATCGCGGTGGCCCAGGACACGCAAAGATTCTCGATGGCAAGTACGATACGAGCCTCGAAGCAGACTCGGGTATACTCGGAGGCCCCCATGTAATCCGTATCACCGGATTCGACAAAAAGGTTTCTGGAGTGTCAGGATCGGAGGTACAGTTGCCTAAGTCGCTGTTTACCGAATATACACTCACCCAGGATTTGCCCAAGAAAAATTCGAAGATTGACTTCGAGGTGAACATCGATGCCAAAGCGAAATGAGGGTGACGTAAGGACAGAGAGGTCTGGCGTACGTTATGCATCCTGTCCATGCACGATACCTCATATTTGGTAGGGTTGTTCGTTTCCTGAAACCGCTTCGGATCCCCGTATGAGTTTGGTTTCACTACCTATTGGATCTTGAGAGCTAGTCGCGCATGAATCTTCGACAGTCATCAGGTTACTTGTATCCGTTCCGACTCCTTAACCTATGGCTAGCACAGCGAGTCTTAGGGCGAAGCCTATCGAGGCATGGCGTCCTGGCAGCCTTCTTCGTGTACGTTTGTGCGGCGGCATGTTCCCTCGCGGGAAATGTGGCTTCCGAAAAGGTGGATGTCGTCGTGTATGGCGGGACGGCGAGCGGCGTGGTATCTGCAGTTCAGGCCGCGAGAATGGGTCGGTCGGTCCTGCTGGTTGAACCCGGTCGTCATCTCGGAGGGATGACCAGCGGTGGCCTAGGAGCAACCGACTTCAAAGAAGCTGACGCTGTCGGTGGTGTCTGTCGCGAGTTCTATCAGCGTGTCAAAGCTTACTATGCCAACCCCTCCGCGTGGAAATTCGAGAAGGCATTGGACTACAAGAGCCATCGGCATGATCCGAGCGCCGATGTCATGTTCCATTTTGAGCCCCATGTCGCGGAGAAGATTCTCAGCGACATGCTCCGAGAGTCGTCCGTCCGTGTAGTGTTCGGCGAGCGTCTCGACCTCAAGGACGGAGTCAATAAATCGGGAGGCAAAATCGTCTCGTTTCGGTGCGAATCGGGGAGGGAATTTGCAGGATCGATATTCATCGATGCGACCTACGAAGGGGATCTGATGGCCGAGTCGGGGGTCCCTTACCACGTTGGGCGCGAGTCCAATTCTGTGTATGGCGAAACGATGAATGGGATTCAAACCAAACGGGTTCCCTACAATGGACATAACTTCTTCCGGCCGATTAGTCCTTATGTCAAACCTGGAGATCCGAAAAGTGGACTGCTCTTCGGAGTCCAATCGGAATCGCCTGGCACGGAAGGGGAGGGAGACCACCGCGTTCAAGCTTACTGTTTTCGACTCTGCATGACCGAGGTGCCGGAAAACCGCGTCCCCTTCGTCAAGCCAGCGGATTACGATCCAGACCGCTACGAGCTGCTGCTCCGTTATCTCAGGAGCGATTCTTCGAACGATCATTTCCCAGATCATCCTGAACCTAAAGAGATCGAATCTCCAGCTCTCGGTTATCGACCCTACATCGTCATCATGCCAAATCGAAAGACGGACATGAATTCGAAGGGGGCGATTTCATCCAACTTGGTTGGAGGCAATTACGATTACCCGAATGGCGACTACGCTACTCGGGAAGCGGTAGCAAAAGCTCACAAGAGCTGGCACCAAGGTTTGTTGTGGTTTGTTCAAAACGATCCAAGAGTTCCCGACAAATATCGCTTGCCGCTGCAATCTTGGGGGCTCGCTAAAGATGAATTCGTAGACACCGAACACTGGCCGCATCAGCTCTACGTTCGCGAAGCCCGCAGGATGCAAGGCAGCTTGGTCATGACCGAACATTACTGTTCCGGTGAGAAACAGGTGGAGGATAGCATCGGATTGGCTTGCTACACGATGGACTCCCATGTCACGCAGCGTTATGTCGATGCTCAGGGTTGGGTCCGTAACGAGGGGAACATCGGTGGGCGCGTTCCCGCTCCCTATCCAGTGAGCTACCGATCCATCCTGCCAAAGCGAGAGCACTGCGAAAATCTGCTCGTTCCTGTGTGTTGCTCCGCATCGCACACCGCCTATGGAAGCATTCGAATGGAACCTGTCTTCATGATTTTGGGTCAGTCCGCTGCCACCGCCGCCTCGATCGCCATCCAGGAGCGATCAGCCGTCCAGTCGGTCGACTATCAGCAGCTCAGGATCCGATTGGTCGCAGACCGACAAAGGCTGACCTGGCCGATCTCGAAACAGGAAAAAGAACGTTCAAATATCCCTGCAAAACCAGCATCGAGCAAAGGACCTCTGACTCCGATTGTGGATGTCCCAGGACTCCCCCGCGTCTTGATCATCGGCGACTCGGTATCCATGGGGTACACGATCCCGACGAGAATGTTGTTGAAGGGCCGTGCCAATGTGCATCGAGTTCCAGCCAATGCGGGGGGGACTTCTCTGGGGTTGAGCAAACTCGATACTTGGTTGCAGGCAGGAAAATGGGATGTGATCCACTTCAATTTTGGCTTGCATGACGCGAAATTGCCCCCCGAGGGAATCCGTCACTCCCCCCCGGCGATTTACGAGGCAAATCTTCGTGAACTGGTGAAGCGATTAAAAAGTACGAACGCCCAGTTGATCTGGGCGTCGACGACCCCTGTTCCAAATGGTGGAAATTTAGCCCCGAACCGTAGGTTTGGCAG
Source organism: Pirellula sp. (assembly GCA_040396935.1). GTDB lineage: Bacteria > Planctomycetota > Planctomycetia > Pirellulales > Pirellulaceae > JBKCUI01. The sequence continues at coordinate 7,112 of JBBAXA010000049.1, read as the reverse complement.
CATTGATCAATACAATGAGATAGCAGAGCGGGTAATGAAAGAAAACGGAGTGGCTATCAACCAACTTCATAAGTCGGTCCAAAACCGGATCACCGAATTTCAGAAGCCCAATGATGTTCACTTCACCGAAGAGGGTTCCCAGTTTCTGGCACAACAGGTCGCCGGTGCAATCGAATCAGCCCTCCTGCGTAGGCAGGGCAAGTAGTCTGGTAAACGAAAGCAACCCAAACCGCCGATTTACATTCGTCGTTACCTCCCGATCGTCCTACCTTTACACCCACCGGAAAGTATAAAGTACATGCGTTCGATTCATTTCTACGCATCTTGCTGCTTGTTCCTCATGTGCACGCTGGGGGGCATGGGGGATTCGATACTGATCGCAGATGAGGAAAAGGAACGAGCGGCGGATCGGATTGCATTTTTTGAATCCAAAATTCGTCCCGCGCTGATTCAGTATTGTTACGAATGTCATTCGCAATCGACAGAGACCAATGGTGGCTTGACGCTCGACTCCAAAATGGGTTGGGAGCAAGGAGGGGATTCAGGAACTGCGATTATCGCAGGTCATCCTGACAAGAGTCGATTGATCAAAGCCATTCGATACGAGATACCCAAGCTACAAATGCCTCCTGATGGTCGAATGCCAAAGGACGTCGTCGAAGCATTCGAGAAGTGGGTTGCGGACGGGGCCTACGATCCTCGGGAAGAGCTGACATCCCCTACCCGACACGATTCGGGATTGACGGTTGAGCGAGCGCAGGAGCACTGGGCCTATCGTCCGTTGGATTTGTCCCAGACCAATTCGGCTGCGGGTGGAAATCCAACGGAGACAATGGATCGATTCGTCGATGCGGCATTGAGGACAAACAACCTGAACGCAGCAGGACGAGCTAGTCCCAATGCCATTGTTCGGCGGCTCTACTTTGATTTGACAGGGCTGCCACCCTCCGCACAGGAACTATCGGATTGGATTGGCCCTGCTGGAGATCGCCCTCTGGATGTTGCAGCATTGATAGACCATTTGCTGAACTCAACCCGGTTCGGCGAGCATTTTGCCAGGAAATGGTTGGATGTGGTTCGATATGCGGAGTCGGTGACCTTGCGTGGTTTGGTTTTTCCGCATGCGTGGCGATATCGCGATTATGTGGTTGATTCCTTTAACGCGGATCGTCCGTTCGATCAAATGATACGAGAACAAATCGCTGGCGACTTGATGTCTCACAACGACGAAAATCAGCGTCGACGACAACTCATTGCAACCGGTTTCCTAGCGCTGGGAAATACAAACCTGGAGGAACAAGATAAATCACAGTTAGATATGGATTACGTCGATGAGCAACTCGAGGTGATCGGCAATGCATTCCTCGGTCAGACCATTGGATGTGCGAGATGCCACAACCATAAATTCGATCCGATTCCAACCCGGGATTACTACGCGTTGGCTGGTATCTTGAAATCGGCAGTCGGTATGGAGCATGAAAATGTTTCAAAATGGATCGATCAACCACTTCCATTACCAAAGGAAGAGCAATCCAAATACGATGCAATTTCGAAGGAATTAGCAGAGGTGAGCCGCCGGATTGCAGATCTCAAGAAATCGAGCGGCAAAGTGACTAAAGAAGCCAAATCGAGAACCGACCCCGGCCAACTACCGGGTGTGGTCATCGATAATGCTTCTGCAAAACTCGTCGGGAGTTGGATGGTTTCTTCAGCAGTCGCGTCAACCGTTGGAGCGAACTACATCCATGATGGGAACGAGCAGCAGGGAACGAAAACAGCGACCTTTGAACCTCCGAATTTGACTCCCGGTGCCTATGAGGTTCGTTTTGCCTACGCGCCTCACGGCAATCGGGCTACCAATGCCAAGGTACGGGTCTTCAGCGCCGATGGCGAGTCGACTGTGGTTGTGAATCAGCAGTCCCCCGCTCCGGAGGACCATCTTTGGATCTCGCTCGGTAAATATCGATTTGAGAAGGATGGTCAGTCGTTTGTCATGGTGACGAACGAGGGGGCAAACGGAGTCGTCATTGCGGATGCAGTGCAGTTCTTGCCGATTGCCGAAACTGCCCCGAACGATACCGCGACAAAAACCTCGGTTTCTACCTCGACAAAATCGGTATCGATCGAACCTGCAAAAGAGGATCCACAAACGATCGCCAAAGAAAAGGAATTGAAGGATCTGGAGTCGTCCAAAAAATCGCTCGAAGCACGATTGGTAGATCGCCCCATGTATCTCACGATTTTGGAGAAAGGACCTGCCGCGGATATTCCGGTCCATATTCGGGGTGACGTTCATAATCTCGGAGAGATGGTTCCGAGAGGGTTTCTCACTGCTCTAGGGAATGCGGGTGTCTCGACGGAAAAAGCTCCTTCGCGCATGGAACTAGCTCAATGGATCAGTTCCCCATCGAATCCGTTGACGGCCCGCGTCTACGCCAATCGGATTTGGAGCTGGATGATGGGGCAGGGGATTGTTGCCAGTAACAATAATTTTGGAACGACCGGTTCCTCTCCCACGCATCCGGAACTCTTAGATTGGTTGGCTCGCGAATTGATTGAAAATTCGTGGTCGACGAAGCACCTGGTCAAGGTCATCGCACTTTCGAAGGCCTATCAGCGTGCGGTCTGTCAAGCCGATGATCGTCAACAACAAATCGATCCCTCGAACACGTTGTGCTGGCGGGGAAACATACGACGATTGCCCGCCGAGGCCATGCGCGATTCCATGCTGCTCATCAGTGGGGAACTAGAGGAGTCTGTTGGTGGTTCGGTCATGCGTACGAACACCAAAGCAGACTATAATTACCGTCATGATTCGAATCGACGGAGCGTCTACCAAACGTTATTCCGAAATTCACTTCCGGAACTATTCGACGCCTTCGATTTTGCCGATACAAGCATGTCGATTGGCCAGCGGCCTAGGACGACTGTCGCGACTCAGGCGCTGACCCTGGCGAATAGCCCGTGGGTGATCGCCCGTGCCAGGGCGGCGGCAAAAAAGTATGAAAAAATGCGGTCCACGAGCAGCTCAGACCTTATGCTCACGCAGTTGTTTCTTGATTGTTTAGGAAGATTTCCCGAGCCGAGTGAAAAAGAGGCTTGCCTCGAATTTCTCGGCGAATCCGGAACGAGTACAAATACGGATACAGAAGCCCGTAATGAAGCTGCTGTATCAGGCGCGGATTCACTACAAATGTTGATTCACGGATTATTTACCTCCCTCGATTTTCGTTATCTCGACTAAGGTTTACCGATATGTCGCTTGCTATAAGTCGTCGGCAACTGTTGCAGCACACCGCATGTGGTTTCGGATCGCTCGCGGCGAGTGCTGTGTTGGCAGGTAATGCTCCTGGTATGGAATCGACCCAGGATGCGACGGCAGACGGGTGCCATCACGTCCCGCGCGCGAAACGCATTATTTTTTTGTTCATGCAGGGAGGAGTTAGCCAAGTCGACTCGTTCGACTACAAACCAGCACTCGCCCTGCACCATGGCGAACGCCATCTGTTCGACGATGCTCGGCAACTTGCGAAAACAGGCCAAAGGACCGAGCATCATTTGATGCAGTCCCCTTGGAAATTTCGTCAGTATGGAGAGACCGGACGTTGGGCATCGGAGTTGTTCCCGCATTCAGCCGAACACATCGATGAAATGTGCATGTTGCACGGCATGCACACCGAGGGTGTTGCGCACGGTCCTGCGACCTTGTTTTTGCATTGTGGTTCCGCCAATTTTATTCGCCCATCCTTCGGATCCTGGGTTCTCTACGGACTCGGGTCTGAAAACTCGGATCTCCCAGGTTTCGTTTCGATCGCGCCCTCGGTTGGCAACGGTGGTCCTCGGAACTACGGCAGCGCCTTCCTACCCCCCAAATATCAGGGGACGCGGGTCGGTGGCGTGGGGATCGATTCACTTTCCATTGAGAACCTGACAAGAACCGATCTGGCGGATCTCGAACAACGAAAGCAGTTCGATTTTGTGAGTCGTCTCAACGAATCGCAATATGGCCGCCGTCAAATGCACGAGGAAGAGCTCGAGGCTGCAATCCAGTCGCATGAGCTGGCTTGGCGCATGCAACGAATGGCACCTGAAGTTATGGATTTCTCCAACGAATCGGCATCGACTTTAGAAATGTACGGATTGAATGATCCCAAAACCAAGGCCTACGGCGAAAGATGCTTGATGGCTCGCAGATTGTGTGAATCTGGAGTGCGGTTTATTCAGGTCAATTACGGCGACAATTCGGCGAACCCCGCTTGGGATCAACATTCCAACATCCCAAAACACATGGATCATGCTCAAGCGGTCGATAAACCCATCGCTGCTCTCATGGCTGATCTGAAGCAGCGAGGATTGCTCGAGGACACCATCGTTTGGTGGGGAAGTGAATTTGGTCGCACCCCTTACTCCCAGGAAAATGGTACGGGTAGAGACCATAATCCCCGCGGCTTCACTGTGTGGTTAGCGGGTGGTGGTTTCAAACGAGGGCATACCCACGGACAAACCGATGAATTCGGTTTCGAGGGGGTCGAGGGGCGCGTGCACATGCATGACTTGCATGCCACCTTGTTGCACCAACTCGGCTTGGACCACTTGCGATTAACATTCCGACATGCGGGGCGCGATTACCGCCTGACCGACGTTCACGGTCGCGTTGTCAAGGAAATCTTGGCGTAAATATGGCAACGGGGCACTCCGTCTACAGGGACACAAAACTCCGTTTCGATTCTCTTTGCTTCCAACGACAAACCCTTGGTTTTGCTTGAAAATAGCGAAAACCTGGCCTTTTGGTATTATTTCATATTACTCTAGGTATGGAGCGGATCGGTTCGAACGCTATATTACTCGCGCCAGACTGTCTCGTTTGCGCAAAACGGAGGCTGGCATCATGAGAGTTTTTGCGCTCGCCGGGGATAGAGCCTATGCATGTTGAAGTTGAATTCACCGCATTCGGGGCTGCTCTGGGGTTGGGAAAATAGCATCTAGTAGATTTGATATCAGGTCTCATTTCAGGCTTATTCATCACTGCGATTGTCATCATCTGAGGGAACCGAGTGTTCGATTGGATTTATACCATTCCGACGTTTCGCTTTGCGGTCTTAACGTGCGGGTTCTTCGTTGCTTTCAGTTGGCTCGGTACCCTTTTAGCGCGACCGATCCTGAGATCTTTCATCAAGCATCGAGAGAATGTGAATGATCTCGTGGGCTATGTGCTGTCTTGCTTCGGTGTGTTTTACGGATTGCTATTGGGGCTCCTCGCTGTCGCTGCGTATCAAAACTTCAGAGACGTCGAAAACGTCGTTTCGAGCGAAGCGTCGTCGCTAGCTGCACTGGCAACGGATATTTCGGCCTATCCCGATCCAGAGCGAAAGAATTTAGTGTGGCTTTTGCGAGATTACACTCGTGATCTGGTGAAAATCGCATGGCCTAATCAGCGAAAGGGAATCGTCTCTAAAGAAGGGGACTACACTATGAGCGCTTTTCATGAGCGACTTCTACGGTACGATCCGCTGACTGCCGGCCAGGAAATCATGCATGCGGAGACGCTTAAACAGTACAACCACTACATCGAAAAAAGGCAGTTGCGACTGCTGTCCGTTTCGACCTCCATTCCAGAGGTCATGTGGATTGTCGTTCTTGTTGGAGCATTGATGAACATCACTCTAGTCTGGTTGTTCGATATGCGATTGATGAGCCATCTATTTTTGGGTGGAATGCTGTCTTGCTTTTTGGGCATGATGATTTTTTTGATTGCCTCCATGGATAAACCCTTCCGAGGGGATGTCAGTATTTCGGCGGATCCATTTCAGGAAATTTTTACCCGCCTAATGGAAGATTAGTGATGCGAAGTGACTGGTTAGTTAAGCAGTTTTCCGTCGCATGGCTGAAGATGTTGCCTCTTCAGCGAATGGTCGGTTATGCATTCATCGGTTTCCTATTGGCAGTGGTTGGATGCGATAGTGCGTCGACGAACCAGTCGTCAAACGTCGTGGATCAAATCCTCGGCGATCGAGAGCTCGAACCGATTTCCGTAGGAGTCCTTTTTTCGCAGACGGGCTCGATGTCGATCAGTGAAATGCCGCTTAAACACGCAGTGCTTCAGGCGATCGACGAAATCAATGCTGACGGGGGGGTATTAGGGCGTCGATTGGTGCCGGTGATTCGAGACGGCAGATCGCGGGAAGATATCTTTGCAAAGCGGGCTCGTGAATTCGCCCAATTAGGTATCCCTGTGATTTTTGGAGGCTGGCGATCGGGCGACCGTAAGGCAATGATTCCGATCGTAGAAAGCTCGGGGATATTGCTCTTCTATCCACTTCAATACGAGGGGAACGAATCCTCAAGAAACGTTTTTTACGGAGGTATGGTGCCCAACCAACAGATACTGCCGGCGCTCGAGTGGTTTATGGGGCCTGAGGGAGGTTCGCGAAAGAAGATTTTCCTCATTGGCAGCGATTATCTTTTTCCACGAACAGCGAATTACATCATCAAGAAATTCCTCGAAGGAAAGAGTGCTGAGGTAGTGGGCGAATTGTATGTTCCGTTCGACCATAATGATTTCGGCAAGGAGTATGAAACGATCCGAACAGCTAAGCCTGATTTGATACTGAGCACAATCAATGGATCGAGTAATGTTGCTCTTTTTCGGCAATTCACGCAAAATGGGTTCGACCCCCAGTCATCTCCCATATTCGCCACGAGTCTCGGTGAGAGTGGGTTACGTTCGATTTTGCCCCAGTACACCAAGGGGCATTATGCGTCATGGTCTTTCTTTCAATCCCTGGAGTCGGAGCGATCTCGAGCGTTTGTTTCCAGATACCAGGACGAGTACGGCCTCGATCGACCCGTGCATGATCCCATGGAGTCGGCCTACACCCAAGTCTATCTTTGGAGAGAAGCAGTCGAGCGAGCCGGGAGCGTATCGGCCGAGGAGGTTCGCAAGGTTCTCGAGAAATCAATAGAAATCGAAGGACCTGCTGGAATGGTACGAGTCGATCCGAGAAATCATCATTTGTACAAACGGATGAGGATAGGTCGCATCCGAGCAGACCAGCAATTTGATATTGTCCACGAATCCTCAGATCTGATCCGTCCAGAGCCCTATCCGAGTT
>JBBAXA010000048.1:39300-41170 GCA_040396935.1 Pirellula sp. | reverse complement strand
CTGCCATCGACGAACTCGCCCGCGACCGATCGGCCATGAGTCTGGAGGCCACCAGCCATAAGGTCTACCGACTGCTCAAGGCCGGCCCGATCTAGTAGGGTTCGTTACCTGTATAGCGATTCTCGGAGTTCGTCCGTAGTCAATCGTTGCAGCACGCCTTCCAAAGCGGTGTCTAATCGCCACCGCACTCCAAAAGGCTTCGTCGCAATCCAAAGGCAAAGTTCTCTGCAAATTGCTTTCCATTTTGGAGTGCTGTACTGCAGTACAGCTTTGGAATGGGACTGAGTTCTATGCATCGATGCCGAGAACGTCGATGCGACAGATAACCTTCACGGAGTGGTAGCGTTAACAACGCGTCGGTGCTGCAAACTACGGCTCCTGACATTGATCTGAAGGCGAGCCTCGTCCGGCACGCGTTCCAAAGCGGTGTCTAATCGCCATTGCACTCCAAAAGGCTTCGTCGCAATCCAAAGGCAAAGTTTTCTGCAAATTGCTTTCCATTTTGGAGTGCTGTACTGCAGTACAGCTTTGGAATGGGACTGAGTTCTATACCTCGATACTTACCTACCTCGATATCGACCAATCGAACGGAAAAAAACGTTTCGATCCGCGTCGCTTTTTTCAAGCGATCAATTCGTACCAAGGTCTTTCTTACCGACTTAGACTGGAAACTCAGTAGCTCAACGCGTACGTCAGGATATTGATCGCCAACGCGTACGCTTGGATGGAGAAGCGTTCGAAAAACTCTTCATCCTCACCCTCTCGTTCCCACCCGTCTGCGATATCCGTGTTGTGGGTTGCGACTGCCACTAAGCGACCGCGATCATCCTTCAGACCTCGGAAATGCACCTGCGACATGTCCGCAACGCCGCCATGGGGTTGCCTGTGAAATCCAGGAGGATCGTAGGAGACCCCACCCCGACGGAAGAATTGAATGGCTGTGACTTGAGGGCACTGCTTCAACGGATAGACGACGGTCATGATCGGATGATCGGCAGGAATATCAAACCACTTCCAATTGGGTGCGACCAAAGACATGTTGGATTCAAAGTTGTCCCATTCGGCTTTTCCCCAAAAATCATCGACCCACAAAAATCCACCGTTGGTAAGGTATTTGCGAAGCGCGACTCGTTCGGGCTGGCTGAGCTCCTGCCAGCCAGGGTCGCTCATGAAGATGAACGGATAGTTGAACAGTTGGGGGTCGGTCAACCGCAGCAGCAAAGTCCCTTGATTGGCTTTGATGGTTGTCAACTGGTGCAATCGCCAGGTTAGGTTCTTCGCTCCGTTGGGATGGTCGGTAGCCCATCGGGGAATCATACCTCCATCTCCTCGATAAAAGGCTTCACCGTAGCCTCCAACGCTGTCATAGACGATTCGAACAAAAGTAAATCGATCGGGACTGTAGGTAGACCAATCGATGTCTGATTCCTGCGCCTCCAATCGGCAAAGAACGATGACAGAAACCATGAAAAGCCCGGCCGTGATCAGATGCGATCGATGCATAAAAATCCTTCCTCGAACTTTGGGACAATCCCCCGGTATTGTAATCGATCTGGCCCGCAGTCGGTCGGAAACAATCTTGCTCACAGTCGATTGCACTGCGTTCATGGCAGCATCGCGACTGCCCGACACAACAAAACGGCACCCTGCAACACTTTTTCTCTACTCGTCCTTTGATTTACCTTTCCCATCGCAATCCCAGCACCGGACAGTGCGGCAGCCAGGGCGCAGCGGTAGAATCCCAGAGCCGATGATGAGCACCATCCTGTCGGACGGAGTACCGTAGATATCGAAAGATACTAAAAGTACGAAGAGCAGCCAGAACAAGTCGCTGCACCAAAAGACTCGGTCGACTCGGTCGACTCGGTCG
>JBBAXA010000048.1:14307-39200 GCA_040396935.1 Pirellula sp. | reverse complement strand
GACTCGGTCGACTCGGTCGACTCGGTCGGCTCGGTCGGCTCGGTTGCTCGTTGTGACGCAATCTTCTCGTCCTCGGCGATCGCTTTCGATCGACTACTCCAGCCATGAGGAATTCATGAAACCGATTTTGTCGTCCGATCGACGCTCCGAATTGCTACAATTGGGGGCGATAAAAATTTCCGGAAACCTTCCTCTTGGATTATTCAAATCATGACTCGTTCATCGTCCATCAAACAAATCTTTTTCTTGACTTTCGCAACGGTTGCGATGTTTTCTGTTGGATATGCACAGGAGACCAAGCCCAAGTTGGAAGAAGGGTTTGAATGGCTGTTCGACGGCAAGACCATGGATGGATGGGAAGGAAACCTGGAATGGTTCCGAATCGAGGATGGTGCCATCGTGGCAGGAACGTTGCAGAAAAAAATTCCTCATAACGAGTTCCTCTGCACAAAGAGAACATACGGTGACTTCGAACTCAAACTCGAGGCGAAACTCCGAGGGCAAGGAGACAATGCGGGGATTCAATTTCGTACCGTAAGAATTCCCAATAAAACCGAAGTCAGTGGTTACCAATGCGATATGGGACGCGCATGGAATCGGAACGTTTGGGGCTGTTTATATGATGAGTCTAGACGAAACAAGATGCTCGCGGAAACGAGCGACGATAAACTGAAATCATGGGTGAAGACAGGCGACTGGAATGAAATGATGATCCGAGCTGTGGGGAATAGAATTGAGCTATTCCTGAATGGCCAGCCCACGGTGACGTACATGGAGCAAGATGCTGCGATCGCAAAGTCCGGTGTGATCGGACTCCAAATCCACTCAGGACCACCTACCGAAGCTCTCTATCGAAATATTCGAATAAAAATTCTGGACTCGAAGTAAACGTGTGATAGCTCGGTGGCGACCATGGTATGGAGCCTCAGGATGCCTCGCGTCTTCGGAGACAATCATGCCAATCGTTTGTTGTAGCGTGCCTGCTGCCTGCCCTGGATTCATGCTGAAGTAGAAACGGTATCAACTGCACACGCTCCGAGATTGTGCGAGAATTCTGCTCCTCACCCCTCCGAATCGATAAGAACTATGTCTTCTGATGAAGGTTCAAAATCGGTCTCTCGCCGACAAATTGCTCGCTTGATCGGCGGATCGAGTTTGCCCATGTACGTTCTCGACGAAAGCGATGTCGTCGTATTCGTGAACGATGCATGGGTACGGCGAGTAGGGAGAGACTCCGAATCGATCCTCGGTTTGCGATGTGGGCTTTTTGATCGAGAAAGCGTGGAGAATGGGGATCGTTCGCTCGTAGCGGACATGTGTTTGCCGACTCAGTGGGATCGAAATACGCTGTTGGTTGAATCGCTGGATGATGGTAACCTCCGGTGTCTCGTACCCCTCGAGGTAGAGCCTCAGCCAATTGACTCTCACCAAAAAAAACCGAGCGCAGTTCTTTGCGTGCTGATCGAGGAGTCTCTCCGTTCGTTCTTATTGCGAGCGATCGCGCCGAGCGAGGACTTTCATGATCGAGTACGCAGTGCAACTCAGGGGATGGACCCGAACAACCTATGGTTCCTCGCGGGAAAGTCGTTAAGCGTCAGCACTCTTCGTCGGCAGATCGCAAACGCAGTCAAGGCAGATGGTTCCCTTGTGATCGAGGGACCTGCGCTCAAGCAATGCGATCGATTAGCCAGATCGATCGCTCGTATCCGGCAATCGACGATTGGAAAAACACCTTGGAATGCTTCTGTTGTTCTGGACTGTCGATTGATGGACGCACAGCTACTCGAAAATGTATTCGAGGCCTTTGACGAAGCGAGTGGAACCTATGGCCGACAGGCGTATATGATCATTTCTGGCTTGGATCAGCTACCGGTCGAATTAGGAGTGGCACTGGATCGGTACTTGTCGAAGCAGACCCATCCGTCCTTTTTAGTCACCTACCAAGATAAGAACCGTTTCGATCCAAAGGTAGAGATTATGGATCGAATCCTCACCCGAGCATCGCATTTCCAAATCTCGGTTCCGCCATTGCGGGACCGAATGGAAGACCTCGACGCCATGATTTCAGCATGGTTCGAGGCCAGGCAGATCGATGCCAAGGGAGGTTTGCGGGATCAAACGAAGAGTGTAGCGTCGCATTATCGTTTACAACCTGAGTGCCGCGATGCTTTGTATGCCTACCCATGGCCCGGGGACTTGGACGAATTAGATCAAACGCTCGAACTGATTTTCAGTTCCAGCGAGAACCTGGAATTATCGGTAGCAGACTTACCTACTGCGATTCGTACATGCCCTTCGCATGTGGAGCGATCCTCCGTTGTTCAACCGATCCAATTGGATAGCGTCTTAGAGTCGATTGAGAGGAAGCTGAGTGAAGAAGCTTTGGAATTGTGCAAAGGGAATCGAAGCGCAGCCTCGAAACTACTAGGTATTTCACGAGCACGACTCATTCGGAGATTGCAACATTGGGGGATCGTCTCATCGCAACCCGAAGTCGACGACCAGCAAGATCTGCCTCGATTCGAGGAGATCTAATCAACCCTAGATGCCAAACGAACGACCTGGGTTCGGGTTGCCGAAGCCTGGATGCTGATAAACTGGGAGAGAGCCAAGTTGCTATGGGCCCTATTTGCCGTCGTCAAACATGACGCAAATGCAAGAGGGCGCTAGGACCGAATTTTGATTGAATGTGATCCGTCCGCTTTCGGAGGAAACCTCGAATGCAGCGAGCGTATGTGACGCTTGGCCAGCTACGAGCATCCATCGACCGCCCGGCGCGAGGTTGAAATTCCGCGGCGTGATGGCGCGGGCATTTTCTATCTGTATGCGTTCGAGAGCTCCTGTCCGATCGTCAACTCGAAAGGCGGTGATCGAGTCATGTCCTCGATTGGCTGAGTAAACAAACCGTCCCGAAGGATGGACTCGAATCTCCGAGGCGCTTTTGGCTTTTTCCGCTTGAAGGGCTTCACTCGGGACTGTTTCAACGGTTTTGAGCGGACGCATCGTTCCAGCATTGGGATCGTATTCGAAGTGGGTTACGGTCAAGCTAAGTTCATTGAGAACGTAGATCCACTTTCCGTTCGGATGGAACTTCATATGACGTGGTCCGCTGCCGGGGGGTACGACCCCTTCTCCATGAGTCTGCAACTTGGACTCAGCGGCGTCGACACGGTAGATGACCACTCGATCCAAGCCTAGATCAGGAACGAAAGCGTATCGATTATCCGGTGAAAAACCCACCCAATGGGCATGGGAGGAATCCTGACGATTACCGACGACCTTTGAGCCGCCTGGATGCTTCATCAGCTCGGTCCGCTGACGGACGGAGCCATCCTCATGAAGCGAGAAGGCTGCGACGGATCCGCCGCCATACTGGGCTGTCAGCAACGTGCGCCCGGTGGCATCGACTGCGACATGCGCTGCGCCTCCATCCCCGATGGGCTGTGCATTGAGCAAACGCAACGCAGGAGGACTGCTATTTTTCTCGATCGCAAATGCCGCTACGACTTGCTCATTCTTCAGGCCGCCAACAGCATAGAGAACTGATAGTTTTGGATGTTTGGCTAGGAATCCCGGGCCGTCCATTTCCGCGACGACCGTTGGTTCGGTCAGTTTGCCATTTTCAGTATCGAATGTGCAATGGTAGATGCCTCTGCTCAGCTGGCTCTTTCCGGTTCCGAGCCATACATGGACGATTTCAGCTTGCGACATCGGAGCGAAAACACCTAACAGTACCAAAAGAGATAAACCAAAAGATTTCGAAGTCATAGCGGTGGGATTTGAAAGAGATCGTGGGGAGTGTTTGCGTGAATCTCGCGTCGTATTGTAACCATTTTCGGATACTCAATCTAAATAGCTGCGCAAGATGCGGTCGGCGAGCGACGGCCAGATAGCGGTTATCGCTGCCAAATACCTCGCTTTGGCGGGCAGCACCATCTCGCATTTCCGAGCGAGAATGCCATCGAGGATGGTGTGGCTGAGTCGCTCCGGATCCAGTAGTTTGACTTTCGCTCCCCCGCCCGGCTTGTTGGCTCGCTCTGCGTCGAGACCGCGATTCGAGATCAATTCTCCGTATCGTTGCGACGAGTCATCTCTTCGAATCGGGCCTGGGCAGACGAGCATGACGTGGATGCTTTGTTCGAGGAATTCGTGTCTCCATTGTCGAGTCAACGCGGTCAGGGCAAATTTGGTCGTGCAATACCCTCCCATGTTGGGTGTAGAGAGGATACCAGCTAAGGACCCGATATTGACTACACTTCCGCGATTCCGTCGAAGACTCGGGAGGCAGTGTCGTGTGATATTCCATGCCGCCAAAACATTGTCGCGAAACAACTGCTCGTATTCGAGTTGGGTGAGAGACATCGATGGACCGCGATCAGAACGCCCGATGGCATTGATGAGAATATGAGGAGGTTGTTCCTCGATCCATTTCTCGAATGTCTGAGGCTCATCGATGGAGAGGACGTCGATTGCGTGAATGCGAACTTGCCGACCTGCCGAGCTCGCGATAGCGATCTGCGCGTGTTCGAGTTTTACGAGACTGCGTCCCAAGATCGTTACGTGAGCACCTCGCATGACCGATGCGATTGCCAATTGTAACCCGAGCCCACTGGAACCACCGCTGATCAAAACATTCTTGTTTTCAAAGTCTCTCCTCATGGCTGGGCTGAACCTTCGGAATCGAAATCGTTCGTCGGCAAGGGGGCAGACCTCCATTCCAATCGTGGGCGAATGGATGGTCCCTGCCAGGAACCGGAATACTCTTTCCGCATGGCTCCCGTATCGTGCACATGAAAGGAAATCACGGATTCCTCGTGGAGCTCGACAATGCCTGGTGCTAGACCGATGGAAACGCTCGCGAAGTATCGCCGATCGTTGAAGAAGTTGGCGGGAAAACGGCAGGTCGTCTGATACAAACCTGGTTTCAAGGATTGGGCGTAACAATCGTCGGTACCTAGATTCATGCTATGGGCATTGGTCGACCATAGAATGTTCGATGCGGAATCGTCTCGAATCCTGATCGCCACAGTTGCGGAGCTGTTCGGCTTCAGGATTTCATATGCGATCCGAATGAGGATGTCGCGGTCGATGTCCACATCGCACCGAGGGGGATCCTGGGTGGAGTGGGAATGCACGGAGATGGAATGCAATCGGTAACGGTCTGTCGCAGGAGATTCCTCGAGAGACCATTTTTTGATTCCTTCGACTCCGATCGATTCTCGCAAATAGCGATCGATAATTTGCGGAGGTGGACCATCGTCGACGAGTTGCCCGTTTTGCAAAAGGATGGCTCGGTTGCATAGATTCGCAACCGATGCCAGATTATGCGAAACCAGTAAGACCGTTCTTCCTTGCGTTCGAAGTTCCTCCGCTTTTCCCATACACTTTTGCTGGAAGGCCTGATCCCCTACAGCTAGCACTTCGTCGATGATCAATACGTCTGGTTCCAAATGGGCAGCAACTGAAAATGCAAGTCTTACGGCCATGCCGCTGGAATAATGTTTGACCGGTGTATCGAGGAATTCATTGACCTCGGCGAATGCGACAATCTCATCGAATCGAGTTCGAATTTCCCGCCGCGACATCCCGAGAATGGCCCCATTCAAAAACACATTCTCGCGACCTGTTAACTCTGGATGAAAGCCGGTACCGACCTCCAACAAGCTCCCCACACGTCCCAGCACGCCGACTCTGCCTTGGGTAGGCGTAATGATTCGAGCCAACAATTTCAAGAGTGTGCTCTTCCCAGCGCCATTCCGGCCGACGATCCCGACGATTTGGCCTGATTCGATGGAGAGGTCGATATTCTCGAGGGCCCAAAACCATCCGTCCCGCATTCTGGAGTTCGTAGCGGATGGGGTTGGCTGCCGAAACCAACGGAGCAACTGCCTCGCCACGGCTTCTGTCAGCCTCCCGTACTCCTGCTGGGATCCCAACCGAAACCTTTTGCTCACATGATCCAAATGTACTGCAAGCGGCATTCTAGATCCGATCCGCAAGCTGCTGATCCGCGTGACGGAACCACGCCAAGCCGCTGAAGACTATGATCGCGGTGAGGCTCAACGCCAAGATAAGTCCGGGCAGGCTCGGGGGTTGTGTGCCAAAAAGCGACCAACGCATCGCGGTAATGCAGGTGGCAATAGGGTTCGCTTCGTAAAGATAATGCAGATTGGGCGACAAAGAATCTTTGATTCGTTCGAAATCGTATACGACAGGCGATACAAACATCCCAATCTGCAGAACGAAGGGTAGCGCGTAGCCCACATCTCGGTAGTGGGCATTAAGGGACGACAACCAAGCGATACAGCCGGCACAAAAAAGGACTAGCCAAAGGCTGATAGGGAGTACGATCCAAGCAGTCGACCAAACGATCGTCGTCGACGTCAACAGCACCGTCGGTAGAACCAGGAGGGACCCGACAAGAAAGTCAAAGACAGCGCACATCAAGCTCGCGAGTGGCAGGAGAAGACGTGGAAAGTAGATTTTGGTCACAACGTGCCGGTAGTTGACCAACGCGCCCGTCGCATCACGAAAGCTATTCGCAACCAATTGCCAACAGAGCATTCCGACAAGGATGACCGGAGGGTACGCCACGTTCGATGCACCGGCTTTCGTTCCCAGCAAGAAAAAAAGGCTCATGAAGATGAGCGTTCCAATCAGCGGTTGCAGAAGGACCCAAAGTACGCCGACGATGACTTGCCGATATCGTATGAGCAGATCTCTTTGAAAGAAACTGAATAGCAATTCCCGAGATCGCCAGATTTCAGCGACCTGGCTTAAGCCGAACACATCACCCGCTCCGTAGTAGCGAATGGTTTGCTTCTCGCCGACGATTGCCACAATTCAACTCTCTATGTCGCGAGTGAGAGAATGGGAACGCACCACCGGATGATAATACTCGGGTCGTCTATCTGCCCACCGATCGATCACATGCTCCCGTGGGACCCTGACCAATCTTTTGTTCCTGGCTCGTGACAGATCGATCGTCGCTGTCAGAATGCACTCCTCTTCGTGGGGTGCGTCCGCCATCGCATTGCCGTTCGGATCACAAATTCTGGAATGGCCGATGAAACGAAACCCCCGTTCGGTTCCGACACGATTGACACTCATGAAGTAGACGTTATTTTCCAAGGCTCTAGCATTCGGCAGATACCTCGCAAAAGTGTCGGCACCGGGTGGCCAGTTCGTTGGGAGAATGAGTAGATCCGCTCCGTCCAGGGCCAAGCATCTCGACGATTCAGGGAACGAGCCGTCATAGCAAATATGGATGCCGACGTTCATGTCTCCCGCCGCGAAAGATTGAAAGCCATTTTGACCTGGTGAAGTGAATCGATCGATCCCCAGATACGGAAGATGGATTTTGCGGTAGCAGCCAATCACTCCCTGCGGTCCGATCAACGGACAGCTGTTGTAAATGGCTCTTTCTTCGCCGTTTTCCAACATACCAAAAGCGACAAACTTGTCGTGCCTGAGACACCAATCCGAGATTGCCTTCACCGCGGGTCCAGCTAGCGACTGGGCCGCGGATCGAGCTTCGTCTAGACTCGCAAAACAATAGCCCGACAGCATGCACTCTGGAAAAACGATCAAATCACTCTGCGTCAACTCGGGCGATTGGAGCCATTCCAGCATTCGCTGCAGATTGACCGCGGGATTCCCAAAGGATACGTTCGTTTGAATGCCACTTACAGTGCGGATATTGCTTGACATAGTACCTGAGACCCGGAGATTTACCCCCATCCTAGCAAGCCCTGAATCGATCTGAAAGTACGGTGAGGCTTTAGTTTAGGGCGGCGGAGGCTGGCTTGAGTAAATCGAAGGGCATTTCTATACTCTGCTGCAGGTTTAAGATCATCGTTTCATTTTCCAGAACGTCCCCATTAGAGCTATGAAGAGCGAACGTCAGCAAATTCAAGAGTCCAATCTATTGGCGGATAAGATCGAAGCTTTTCTGGTAAAGACCAGGAACTCACTCCCGAAAATCATCGCGGTCGTCGCGGTTTCATTGGTTGCCTTGTTGGTGTACGGCATCTATCGGTCGATTCAGCAGTCGGGGTCCGCAAAGGCTTGGACCGCGTTCTACTTCAGTGATAGCGATGCTACCGAACTGGAAAGTGTTGCCGATGATTTCTCAAAGACTTCTGCGGGGCTTTGGGCACGTCAGCAGGCTGGGGATGCCCACCTCGCTAAAGCATTAGAAACCGTCTTTACCAATCGCGATGTCGCGGAACAACATTACGAAAATGCAATCGAAGACTACAAGAAAGTAGTGGATTCCGCCGACGAGGGTTTTCTGCTGGCTCGATCCTACTACGGTCTGGCCCAGGCGCAGGAAGGGCTTGGAGAACGAGATGAAGCGATTTCGAGCTACCGAAAAGTCGGAGCTCAGTCGAACATTGATCCCGAGTTCAAGGATGAGGCGGCTAAACGCGCTTTTTGGCTAGAGTCAAAAGACGGAGAGGCGTTCTTCGCCTGGTACAAGACGAACCGAGCTGCGGCTCCTGCGATTGCTCCTATGGATCCGACCAAACCAAGTCTCCCTGGCAGCCCAACCATCGATTTCTCATCACTGAATCCCGCGGTTCAGCCATCGGCCCCAGTGCAGGTGTCTCCACCTGCGGATGAAACCAAAGCAACTGCGTCGAATCCGAGCTCCACAACGACGCCTCCTGCCGAGGAAAAGAAACCCGAGTCCACGCCCCCCGGTTCGGGGCCAGATAAACCCTAATTAGCCATGGATCTTGAAAAGCTGAGAGGCATCGCCAAAAAACTGTTCATCGAGGATTCGAAGCGGCATGTCTTTCTATGTGTTGGAGAATCCTGCTGTTCCAAAGAACAGGGGACTGAGGCTTGGGAGGAGCTGAAAAGCATCCTTAAAGAGCGAAATCTTAGCCTTAGTGAGGGCGAGTCTGCTTGTTACAGGACAAAAGTCGGTTGTCTTAGAGTTTGTACCGAAGGGCCCATTTTGGTCGTGTATCCAGAGGGACACTGGTACGCTGGCATGGTAGCCGAACGGATTCCGGAGTTTGTGGAGCGGCAGATCGTCCGCGGGGAACCTGTCAGAGAATGGATTTTTGCAACAAATCCATTGACATTTGTTCCAAAATCGAGTCTTACTTAAGCGTAACTAATCGCAAAGGATTGCATTGCCATTCGGGAGTTTCCTCCGGCAACGAGACGATCCATTCGGTTTTTCTGTTGTAACGATATTGATCTCCCCATTTGGAATAGACGGTATGGAACACATGTTGTTCCTCGAACCTCTTGAATTTCCAGATGCGATGGCATGTTTAACTGGATCGAAGTTGAGGGTTGCGTAAACTATTTGGACGAATTCCAGCATTAAAACCCCGGGACATCAGATGGACGCTATTCGAACTCAACCTGAAGGCAGTGCCCCATCAGGTCAGCCGCAACGACAGCAGGGTAGTCCAGATCTTCTTAAAATACTTTGGCGCTGGAAATGGTTGCCGCTTCTAGGGACATTGATCGGGTTGACCATCGGTTATCTGCTCTATGAGCAACAGCCTCCCCAATACAAAGCTGTCGCCCTCTTGCATGTGCAGAGTCCGGAGCGGCATATGGCGATCGACGCCATGCGGATGGGAGTCGAGCAGCCGTCACCTAAGACCGATGAACTCGTTGTGATTCGAAGCACTGCCGTACTTCGAAACGCCATGGAGGTCGGAAAACTCTCGCAACAACCGAAACTCGCTAACATGGCCCCGGAAGCCATCGTGGGCTGGTTAAAGAACAAAAAGGTCTTGGAAACGAAGCTGGGTTCCACGGACCCAAATAGCGAGATTGTTCAGATCGGGGTGACGACCAACGATGCGGAACTGTCGGCGACGGTTTTGGAGTCGATCGTGATCGGATACGAACAGCATGTTTCGAAACAGATCGAGAACTCATCGTTTGAAGCGATCAAAGCGATGAGTAAGTACAGCGAAACCTACGAGTCTCGTAAATCCGCGGCCGAAACTGGATTGAAGAAGATTCGCGATAATAGGGAATTGATTTGGATCGATGGGAAACCGATCGACCCTCAAGCAAATAAACTGCTGTCGTTACAAGAAGAGATTTTGCGGATCGATACCAGGAAACGAAATATCGAATCCCTACTCCAACAATTGGAGAGCTCCAAGGAAGCGGGGCGGCCCGTTGAGGAAATGCTCCGACTGATCGCGTCGGCTGCGAGCGGCATCCTGTCAACTCCTTCCGACATGACGAAGGTGACGCAGGAGAAGAGCAATCTCCAGATGATGCGTCAGAGCATGGTGAATTTTGAGGATAGTGTCGTAACGCCAGCCCGAATTCAGCTCGAGCAGGAAATGTCCAAGTGGGACAAGGAACACCCGACGGTGAAAGTCCTCCAGGGGCGGATCGATAAGTTGGAGTCGGAGCTTAAGAAAAAAGAAGAAGCGTACGAGAAAGCGTTGCAGAATTTTGCGGAGTTGGAAGGTTCAACAGCCCAGGATAGTCCCAATATGGAGACTCAGTTCAACTCTGCCGTGGGTGCCTTGATCGGCGAGCTTTCCAAGTTGAGCTTGGAGAAGTCGAAATACGAGGGCGAGATCGAAACGATTACCCCTCAGATGCAAACCAACGCAGAGCAAATTGGGAATTTTTTGCTGTTCCTTTCCGAGTTGGAAGGGTTGGGAAAAACGACGACCGAGATCACCGAAGCGTTGAACAAATTGAATGTCAGTTTGGATAATGGGCATAATACGGTTCGCCGTTTGGAGGTTCAGACTCTCGGTGCTTGGGTCGGGCCCCGAATCGAGCTGTATTTAGGGATCGGTGGACTACTCGGCTTTGCCAGCTTCTTCGGCATCGCTTACTTGCTCGAACTGGCCGATAGGTCCTATCGAAGTCCAGATGAAATTGCAGCTGATTTGGGAATGCCGATCATCGGTCACCTCCCGCTCACCTCGCTCGCACGAAACAAACGCGTCGATGAAAAGGTAGACAATTCCATTGTCACCCTGCATAAAGCGAGGTCCTCGGTGAGCGAAGCGTTCCGTGGAATCCGAACAGCGGTATTCTTCGGCAGTCAGCAAGGTGCGATCAAGGTGATTCAAGTCACCAGCCCGGTTCCGGGCGACGGCAAATCGACCATTGCAGCAAACTTGGCCGTTTCTATTTCTCAGGCGGGAAGACGCGTATGTATCGTCGATTGTGACTTCCGCAGACCGCGTGTCGCAAAGATTCTTGGGCTTCGCGAGGATTTGGGGCTGGTTCAGGTGATCAACGGAAAGGCGACTTTGGATGACGCCATCCAAGCCACGACCATTGAGAATCTTTCCGCCGTCACTTGCGGACGGCGGCCAGGAAACCCGGCGGAGTTGCTAGCATCCGAACGGTTCCAGCAACTGATCCAGGAATTGAGAGATCGATTCGACTACGTCATCGTCGACACTCCTCCGATTCTCGTTGTCAGCGACCCTGCTGCCGTTGCGACGAATGTGGATGGTGTCATTCTGACTATTCGGCTACGCAGAAATCTCAAACCGATTGCAACCAGAGCAGCTCAAATGCTGCATTCGATGAATGCAAATATGTTGGGGGTCGTCGTGAATGGAATCGGAGTAGGCGGGCACGGTTATGGTTATGGCGGCTACCGATACGACGCTTACAACAGCAATTCGTCCGGTGGATACGGTCAGTCGGGATACGGCGGCTACGGTTATGGTGCGACGTATCAATATGGTGGTTACTACGGTGGTTCTATGATCGGTCGAGATTATTACTCCGATCAGGTTCCAAAACCGGTCGCCAAGGGCTGAGCTCGAACAACCAAAGGGCCGGGAAAGCCGAGCGAATATCATGGATGAACCGAAGGTCTGCGTGATCAATGTTGTCGGTTTGACGCCTGCACTCTTGAAGTGGGCGCCAACCATCTCAGAGCTTGGGAAACCAACCTGCTGGCGTTCTCCCGTACCTGCGGTGACCTGTACGTCCCAAGCGACTATGCTGACCGGCGATGCCCCTTCTGGCCACGGTATCGTCGGCAACGGCTGGTATTTTCGGGAGACTGGCGAAATCCGTTTTTGGCAGCAATCGAGAAATCTCATCGATTCGCAGCGGCTTGTTTACGATGGACTGGAAACGGCGAATCTATTCTGGTGGTTCAACCAACACAATCGTGTACGTTGGAGTGTGACACCCAAACCGCATTATGGCTGCGATGGTTCTAAAGTCTTCGACATTCTCGATCATACGGAGTGTCAGTTGCAGCAACGACTGGGTAAATTCCCATTCTTCACGTTTTGGGGGCCCAATGCGGGACTACCATCGAGTCGATGGATCGCCGACGCTGCGGCGATCGTACTGAGGGAAAAGCGGCCATCCCTCACCTTCGTTTATCTTCCTCATCTGGATTACGACTTTCAACGTTTTGAAAATCCGAGTCCGGCGAGGGTGACCGAAGTCGACCAATGCGTCAAGACGATCATCGAGGCAGCCCGATCGATTGATGCACAACCGATCATCGTTTCGGAGTATGGATTGACTCCTGTTCATAAAGCCGTCGGCATCAATCTTGCCTTGCGCAACGCGGGCCTGTTGGAAGTTCGAGATGGCCCCTTTGGCGAGATGATGATGCCAGGAGATTCGCGCGCCTTTGCTGTTGTCGATCATCAGATCGCACATCTCTACGTTCGCGATCCAAAAGATCGGGATTCTGTTCGGAAGCTGGTCGAATCGCTCGATGGGGTGGGGCAAGTGGCTGCTCCAGGTGACTTGCAGCTCAATCATCCGCGGAGTGGAGACTGGGTTGTTTTGGCCCAACCCGACGCATGGTTTCACTACTATTACTGGCTGCAGGATTCAAAAGCTCCCGACTTCGCGAGAACGGTGGACATTCATCGAAAGCCAGGGTACGACCCCGTCGAACTATTCATGTCGTCTAAACTGCGGGCTATGTTTCGCATCGCTCAAAAGAAAGTTGGATTGCGTTACAAAATGGACGTGATCCCGCTCGATCCGACCTTAGTGCGAGGGAGCCATGGACTGCTACAAATGGGAGACCATGGACCTCTGATCATCGGTCCCGATGCCCCTTCGGACATGAAGGAGTTCCCCGGCTACATTCGACGTCTGCTCGGACGCTCTTGGTAAACGTGGTTTTGAACGATCAGTTCTTAAGAACGGCGCGTTATTGAGAAAATTAGGCAGAAAGTAGGCCTCCGTTGGACGGATCGAGTGGCTGTTGTCGAATGATGCGATCGTTCAATCGGAAAGGTTTGTAGCTCATTTTCGTTGCGGACGGCTCAAGATGAAAAGAATTCGGCTGCGCTGAAGTCATGAATGCTCCCGAATCCGCCCACGACATAGACGTGCTGAGGAACGAGACACCACATTCGAAAATCACCAAACCCGGAATACAATCGGGCATGCTCATGTCGCTCGATGAAACGCGTCTGGTCCCCATTTTCCAGATCCAATTGAACGGTCCCGCTGATGGTGGCGCGACAGACCGTTAAAGCATCATTCTGATGGGGTAGCGGAGGGTGAACGAGAAGCGACGCACGGTGATCGGCACGCAGGCACTTCGTGTGTCGTGCCAGGTCGGACAGAAGGAAAATCGGATAACCGGATTCCGAGCTTGCAATATTCACCAAGGAGGTAAATGGCCCTCCAGACTCGAAATCAATCGTAGAAAGGATACCGGTTCGGCTGTTTTGCAGAAGTTGTTGGGCTTCGAAGAGAGCCGCTCGTCGTTGGTTTTGGGACATAGCATTTAGCAAGTAAGAGTAATCGCCGGGAGCAGATCTATAAACTGGATCGTGGAAGCACCATTGGTTATACAGGAAAGAAAGTTCCTGAGGATGAGTGTCTACTTCGAAACCCCTCAGCCACACCCCCTTTCTTGTGTAGCACGCTGATCCTTTGTGTGGCACGCCATGCTTGTGTGAAATACTAATCCTTGGGTGGCACACTAATCCTTGGGTGGCACTCTAATCCTTGGGTGGCACACTAATCCTTGGGTGGCACGACCCAGAGCTCTGCGATGGGCGTGCTGATGCAAGTCCCAGAAGGTAAGTGCCTGGCTTCAAGAAATCAAGCAAAGCGACCTTTGGCTAGCACAAGGTACACAGCTTGCTGCGACGTTGGTCCTTGCATCTTCTTCGTAGATCTATATCCACACATCGTCTGCGATGCCATCGATCGATAGCAGGAATGGTAAGAAAGAGGAACTGTCGGCTGGTGAAAGGATCTTCGATAGATAGAGATAAACAGAAATGCCGAAGGATAGGTATTCCGGAAGTCGAAACAGGGACGCTCGATGTGATGCCGATCGCGTAGTAATCACATCGGTTCGCTAGGGATCGATGGATGTATTTCCCTTTGGAGTGCTGTGCTGAAAGTACAGCTTTGGAATGGCACTGAGTTTTATGCCTCGATGGAATGTATCAGCGACTTTGAGAAATATTTTCTTCGAGGACCTGATTTCAAACTCGATCCGTCGGGGGCCAGGACCTTTACCCCCGGAATTATTTTGGTTCGACTCGGGTGCTCAAAGCTCTCTCGCGTTGTAGGCTGCTCGTATTTAGTGGAATGGAAAAGAACTCTGCGGGGATGCAACCTATTGAGGGATAACCAGACTGAGGGTGCGTCCCAGCAATCTCTGCTCGCCACCGAACTCCAAAAGGCATCGCCCCTGAAATTGGAAGTTGCTGCTAAGTTACCGTCGCACTGCTGGCATGATGCGTGTATTAGCCGACGAGTCGCATCAAGTCACAAACATCGGGCTGACGAAATAGGTGCTTTGAAAAAGCTTTCACACGTCCCCGCCCCCCCAAATGAGGATCCTTGACGTTACAGATTAGCTCTTCCCTGAGTAATTTCCCTGGACTCCACCGCTTCCCACAACTGCGTTGAAGTTCCCAGGCAAGCAAAAGATTTTTCATTTTTTCTTCACAGTGACCAAACGTGTCCTTCACCTGGGACAGATTTCACTAACCCGTGCTGGCAATAAGGTTTAGATCCGAGGTGCCGACCGTTCATCGAGCTGGCTCGATGAACGGTCGAATTCCTCAACCCTAGACGGCAAAAGCCCTTACGCTGTGCCGGCGCAAAAATTTGACATCGGATCCGGATTCGCTACACTGCTCGCAAATGACGCAACATATAGTGCCAGCATTCGCTTAAAATACTACCTATAGTGGTGCTGAGCCTTGTGGCAGCTTGAGTTTGTTCACTTTTTCGACCGGGTGAACGATTCGAGTCGATGCGTCGGAAGCTATGTTTCGGGTACGAAACCCAAGGTCGCATTGGAAGTTTTCTCATCACCAGGAAGCAAGGCAGCTTAATCACTTTAGAGCCTTTCGTTGCTTTGTTTCCTCAGCCCCTTGTTCATTGGAATCTCGAAGGAGTCGCAAAAATTATGGCAACTGTCGAAATGGGACGTGAAAGTCGCAGAAAGTCACGAACCACGCATGAAGCTCGCGGTGACCGAAGTGGACTTAAGATCGAAAGCCGGTTTTGCCCAAACCATGTTGTGAGCCCGTTCGATACGGTGCAGTGGGAAATGCGTAGTGCGACGATCAAAGATGAAAACGGAAAGGCTCTCTTCGAGCAAAACAACTGCGAGATTCCCGCAGACTGGAGTCAATTAGCGACCAATGTCGTAGTCAGCAAATATTTCTACGGGGATCCAAAGAATGCAAATGAAAGAGAGCATTCGGTCCGACAACTGATCCACCGGGTAACGCGTACCCTGACCGACTGGGGTGTTGCCGATGGCTACTTCGACACCGCCGAGGATGGCGAACGGTTCTACCGCGAACTGACTTGGCTTTGCCTGCATCAAGTTGGGGCATTCAATTCGCCGGTTTGGTTCAATGTAGGGCTCTGCCAACAATACAACGTGTCAGGTGCCAAGTGCAATTGGCACTACAACGTCGAATCCGGACAAGTGGAGCAACCGGACAACCCCTACGAGTATCCGCAGGGATCCGCCTGTTTCATTCAAAGCGTCGAAGACAACATGGAAGATATCATGCGTCTCGCGACCAGCGAGGCCATGCTATTCAAGTTTGGTTCAGGAACGGGAACTGATCTTTCGACCATTCGTAGTAGCCGCGAGAAACTTTCGGGTGGAGGCAAACCGAGTGGTCCGCTCTCGTTCATGAGAGTGTACGACCAAATCGCGGCTGTCGTGAAGTCGGGTGGTAAAACCCGTCGAGCTGCCAAGATGCAATCCTTGAAAGTCTGGCACCCCGACATCATGGAGTTCATCGAATGCAAATGGAAGGAAGAAAAGAAAGCCCATGCGCTCATTCGAGAAGGCTATGAATCGAATTTCAATGGAGAGGCCTACTCCTCGGTGATGTTCCAAAACGCAAACCTTTCGGTTCGCGTGACAGACGAGTTTATGCAAGCGGTCGCAGAGAACAAAAACTGGAAAACTCGTTGGGTGAGCGACAAATGCGACCTGGACGCGCCAACCTACCAAGCCAAGGAGATCCTCAACCGGATGGCGGATTGCGCATGGCATTGCGGCGATCCTGGAGTCCAGTACGACACGACGATCAACAAGTGGCATACCTGCCCCAATAGCGGCAGGATCAATGCGAGCAATCCCTGCTCCGAGTACATGTTCCTCGACAACACGGCCTGCAATTTGGCCTCGATCAATCTGATGAAGTTCCGTCGAGAAGATGGCACATTTGACACCGAGGGCTTCACCGCAGCGTGCCGTATTTTCTTCATCGCCCAGGAAATCCTCGTCGACCATGCGAGTTACCCAACCGATAGAATTGCCCACAACAGCCACTTGTTCCGCCCCCTAGGACTAGGCTATTCCAATCTGGGCTCCTTGATCATGACCAGTGGCTTGCCCTACGATTCTCCGGAGTCGCATGGAATGTGCGGAGCGATCACTGCGCTCTTACATGGAGCAGCGAATCTAGCCAGCGCTGAAATGGCCGGCGTCGTCGGCCCCTTTGCTGAATATGAGGAAAACGCCGAGCCGATGCTGCGGGTTATGCAAATGCATCGAAACGCGGTGGAACAAATCGATAGCAAGGGCCCAGCCTACCTCAAAGATTCTGCCCGCAACCTGTGGGATCGCGTTCTCGAATGCGGACAGAGGAACGGGTTCCGAAACGCGCAAGCGACAGTTCTCGCTCCCACTGGAACCATCAGTTTCATGATGGATTGCGATACGACCGGTATCGAACCCGACATTGCATTGGTCAAATACAAGCAACTCGCTGGTGGTGGAATGCTCAAGATTATTAATAAATCGGTGCATCTGGGGCTGAGGAGCCTCGGATACAACGAGGAACAAATCGATGCGATCGGCAAGTACATCAATGAGCGAGACACTATCGAGGGTGCTCCCCATCTGAAAACCGAGCATCTCCCCGTTTTTGACTGTGCGTTCACTCCAGCTAACGGAACGCGGAGCATTCGATGGGAAGCTCACGTTGAAATGATGGCCGCGGCACAACCCTTTTTGTCGGGAGCGATCAGCAAAACGGTCAACATGCCGAAAGATAGTACCGTCGAGGATATTGGCAACGCTTACTTCTGGGGCTGGGAATTGGGCCTGAAGGCCATTGCGATTTATCGCGATGGCTCCAAGCAAAGCCAACCACTGTCTACCAAGTCGGAAGGCAAGAAGGCAGAGGAAGCTGCAGCGGCGAAATCGGTGGAAACGATTGTGTACAAGCCTCGCCGTGAACGGCTGCCTGATACCCGCAGTTCGGTCACTCACAAGTTCAGCATCGCGGGGCACGAAGGCTACATCAACGTGGGACTATATCCTGACGGACGCCCCGGAGAGGTCTTCATCACGATGGCCAAAGAGGGGAGCACGGTAGGCGGCCTGATGGATAGTTTCGGTACAGCTATCTCCATCGCTCTACAATACGGCGTCCCCCTGGAGGTTCTCGTCAACAAGTTCAGTCATACCCGATTCGAACCGATGGGCCACACCACCAACCCAGACATCCGAATCGCCAAGAGCTTGGTCGATTACATCTTCCGATGGCTAGGCCTGACGTTCTTGGATAGCTACCGTGAAGAACATAAGCCAAAGTCGGATTCCCAATCACCAATCCCTCTGACATCCAAGACGACGACGAAGTCCCCCGTCAATGGGAACGGAGCAGAAGCAACGGTTGCCAGTTCCTACACCAAAGCTCGATTCCTCGGCTTTGATGATTTCGATACCAAGTCTCGGAGCTCCATCGCAACAGCCGCGGAGTCAAAAGGGAACACGCGAGATACCCAGTTTGCTGGTTTTCAAGGGGATGCGCCGAGCTGCGACAATTGCGGATCGATCACCGTTCGAAACGGAAACTGCTATCTGTGCCACAACTGTGGTAACAGCCTCGGATGCAGCTAGGGCTTCTGCCTCTAGATAAAGATTAGTCAACGACAGCCGGCTTTTGCTGGCTGTCGTCTTTTACCAGATCCATCGATCGCATTTGACATGCAAAACAAGATCCATCAAGCGCGGACGATTTTCGCACGGCCTTGTAAACCGCATGTCGCATTTCGCGTGTCGACGATCAATCCAGCCCATTGGACCAATTGTTGATAGTCGATATTGGAATGAGCTGTCGCGATCAGGACGACGTCATGTCTCTCGATTTGCGATGGATTCCACTCGATCGACTTCGTACCCGCCCAATGGGAATGCTCACGACTGGGACGAATCACAGGAATGTAAGGATCGTAGAACGAGACAGTCGCACCGAGCGATTGCAGCATGTCCATAAGAACATACGCGGGACTTTCACGATCGTCATCGACGTTGGCTTTGTAGGCCAAACCGACGATGAGAACTTTGCTACCATTGACCGGCTTGCGCTCTTTATTGAGAGCTTCTACCAACTTCTGAACGACAAAATGAGGCATGGAGGTATTCACTTCTCCGGCCAATTCAATAAACCTGGTCGCCATCCCATACTCCCGGGCCTTCCACGTCAGGTAGAAAGGGTCGATCGGGATACAGTGCCCCCCTAGCCCAGGACCTGGATAAAACGGCATATAGCCAAAGGGTTTCGTCTTGGCCGCCTCGATCACCTCCCAGATATCGATATCCATGGCCCCGTAAACGACCTTCAATTCGTTGACCAACGCAATGTTGACACTCCGAAAAATATTCTCCAAAAGCTTCGTTGCTTCTGCAGCCCGACATGAACTGACTGCAATCACTTTTTCCACTGCAATGGAATACAAAGCGATGGCTTTTTCACGACAAGCCTCGGTCAATCCGCCAACCACCTTGGGGATCGTGGCTACCTTGCTATTCGGGTTTCCCGGATCCTCTCGTTCGGGTGAGAAAGCCAGGTAGAAGTCTCGTCCCGCTTTCAAACCGGACCCCTCCTCCAACACCTGTCGCAAATCGGTGTCCGTGGTCCCCGGATAAGTCGTCGACTCTAAAACAATCAGAGTACCAGCCCGAATGTAGGGCGCCAAAGCACGTCCCGTATTCAAAACATACGACAAATCCGGCTCACGTTGCTTGGTAAGAGGCGTTGGGACGCAAATGATGACGGAATCGCACTGATCAACGCGTGAGAAATCGGAGCTGGCCGACAATCTCCTTTCCCTCACCTGCTCCGCAACGATCTGGCTCGGAATATGGTGAATGTAGGAGACTCCCTGATTGATTGCATCAACCTTTTTGCGATCGATATCGAGCCCCACCACGTTTGCACCACACTTTGAAAATTGAATACAAAGCGGTAGACCGACGTATCCGAGACCCACAATTGCGATATTCGACATGGAATTCCTTTAAGGTAACAACACTAAAACCAGGACTCGAAGGGCTAACGACATCCGCAGAAGCAATTCCAATTCTTTTCCAAAAAAGCTGCTTCATCAGGACGAGCACCACTGAACCATCGACGAAGCGAATCACAATCCACCCATGTCCATGGAGGGGCATCTCTACTTCGTCTCAAGCGATCAGCGCATCGGCTCGGGTTATTTTCCAGCATGATGTACCAAATGCGGTAGTTCCGGGAGAATCAATTTCTCCATGGCGAGGCGAACACCTGCCGTCGATCCAGGCATTGTCAAAATTATCTTTCGACCGACACGGCCTGCACTTGCACGACTGAGCATGGCAGCCGGTCCGATATCAGCGTAGGACAGCATCCGAAACAACTCACCGTACCCGGGTATCAAAGCATCATACAGCTCTTCGACGGCATCGACTGTGCAGTCTCTGGCCGCCAGTCCAGTTCCACCAGTAACCAAAACCGTATCGCATGTTTCGCCGTTCAGCATCGCTCTTACCGCGGACTGAATGGGCTCAACATCATCCGTTACGATTTGCCTGGCAACGACGTTAAACCCTTGCTGTCGGCACAAATCCTCGATCAGTTTGCCACCCAAGTCCGTTTCCATGGTACGAGTGTCACTCACTGTAAGAATAGCCACCGAGGGATTCTTAGCCGCGTCCTCTCGATGCTTTTGAGTAGATTCAGAGGGCATTGGCTATTTCTGTAACGTCGTAAACGGCTTGCTTTGAGAAAAGAATTTTTTCGGGTTGTCGTAGACAATTCGTTGGATCAATTCCCGGGAATGCCCTCGCTTTTTGAGTTCCATAATCAGATCTGGAATTGCGGTCGGTTTGCTAGGTCCCCAGTCCCCAGCGGAGTTCGCCATCAACCTGTCCGGACCGTACATTTCGATCATGTCTGCGGCGCGCTGCGGTGTGCATTTGCTGATGGGATAAAGCGTCATTCCCGCCCAAAAACCGTTGTCCAGCACGGACTTGATCGTATGCTCCTCGACGTGATCCACCAACACTCGCGAGGGGTCCACTCGCGTATCGCCCATGAGCATATCGAGGATCATTCGCGTCCCTTGGTACTTGTCCTCCAGGTGGGGCGTATGGATGAGGATTTGCTGGGAATGCTTGACCGCCAACTCCACATGTTCCAAAAAGATGATCGACTCATTCCTCGTATTCTTGTTCAGCCCAATTTCGCCGATCCCTAAAACATTGGGCTTGTCCAAAAACTCAGGGATCATGGCAATGACTTCGCGAGAGAGGCTAACATTCTCAGCTTCCTTCGCGTTGATACAAAGCCATGTGTAATGCTGGATCCCGTATTGGGCGGCCCTCTTAGGCTCAAAGTCGGTCAGTTGACGGAAATAGTCTCGAAAACTTTCTACACTTCCCCGATCAAATCCGGCCCAAAACGCCGGTTCGCTCATCGCAACACACCCCATCCTCGCCAACGTCTCGTAGTCATCCGTCGTTCGGGAGACCATGTGAATGTGTGGATCGATGTAATCCATTGTCCAACTCGTTCATAGAAAGTTAACAAAAAGGCTGGCGAGACGCGTTCCAATCGAACAACGACTGCTTCTCAGCGGTGCCTCCTATTTTGACCGAGATCGAATTCCCTGACTACCGGCCTCCCTGGCAGGATAGCCCGACGATTTTCCGCCTTTTCGGTTGCCTGCATGCGTTGTCCCAGCAATCCATCCCATTTCCCTTACTTCGAGGCTAAAGTGAATCCGCCGTAAAGGAAGGATACCGATAGGAGGCCATCGCTTTGGCAACACTCGGTATCCCCGAATCGCCAACAGACAATACTGTCGCTTTGATCCAAATTGGCTTTTGCCAGCCACAATCCCGTGGGGACGCACTTCCGCTGCTCGCAGTATTTTCAAAAAGCCTGGAGGTGGATCCTCAGGAATATTCCATTCCCTATGGTTCGATCGCCCCTGCCTTCATCAATTCTTAACCGTCCCGAGCGCCTCGAGTAGGCTTCAAGAGCGGCCATGGACTATAACAAGCTTTTAAAAGATCTACTCCAAAAGAAAGTGTTCTATGTTTGGTTTAGACTTGGGATTGTCGCTGGTCCTTATCGTCTGCCTCTTTGCGGTCTGCGTTTTCGAGTTCATCAACGGCTTTCACGACACAGCCAATGCGGTCGCGACGGTCATCTACACGAACTCACTGAAACCCTCCAACGCGGTCGTGTTGTCCGGCCTTCTCAATGCTCTGGGGGTATTCATCGGTGGTACCGCCGTAGCGGTAGGCATTATCAACATGCTACCCGTCGAAACATTGGTCGATCAAAACATCGTCCACAGCCTGGGGATGGTATTTGCGATACTCCTCACCGCGATTTTTTGGAATTTCGGGACATGGTTTCTCGCGATTCCAGCATCGAGCTCTCATACCTTGATCGGATCCATTCTGGGGGTGGGAATTGCATACAGTTTGCTACCCGGAACAGGGGATGCTGCTGTCAATTGGAAAAAAGCTACCGATGTCGGATTATCGTTGCTAGCCTCCCCGCTCTTCGGTTTCCTCTTCGCACTCGGATTGATGGCCCTACTGGCGATCGTGTTCGCCAGCAAGCAGCAACTTTTCAGTACACCGCGGGGAGACGAGCCGCCCCCTCTCCCGATCCGTTGCATTTTGATTCTGACCTGTGGAATGGTTTCCTTCTCGCATGGATCGAATGATGGCCAAAAGGGTATCGGATTGATGATGTTGATTTTGATTGGGATCCTACCTGCCAAATTTGCAATCGACGAAAATCGTTCGCACCTCGAGCTTCAAAAGGATGTCGCACAAATGAGATTGAGCGCTGATTCCATGTCGCAAGTCCTTCCGGACGAGAACTCGGACTCAACGATCATGAAACTGAAAAAGCCCTTGAAACGATTGGAAGAACTAGCCGCCTTGGATCCGTCCTCCGAGCACGACGCAACACGCTTTGAGCTTCGCAAAAATATTCTCTTGGTAAGAAATGCGGTTAAGAAGATTCAATCCGAATCCCCGCTGGGAACCTCCTCTGAAGTCCAGACGCTCGCAAGGAGTGCAGAGGGACTATCGAAGTATACAGACTACGCTCCCTACTGGGTCATTGTAATGATCGCGGTTTCCCTCGGGTTGGGAACGATGATCGGCTGGAAGAGGATTGTCGTCACGGTAGGTGAAAAAATCGGAAAGACGCATCTCACCTACGCCCAGGGTGCTTCAGCGGAAATGGTTGCAGCCAGTACGATTGCGGTGTCTACGTATCTAGGCCTGCCGGTTAGCACGACGCACGTTCTATCGTCAGGGATCGCAGGGGCGATGTTTGCGAGTGGTGGTATTGCGAATCTTGAGAAAAGCACCATTACCAAAATCCTTTTGGCATGGTTCCTGACTTTTCCCGTGTGTCTCACGATGTCGGGAACATTGTTCCTTCTATTTCGAACCATCACCGGATAAGGCATCTATGTCGAGCGTGTCAAAGCGTTCTCAAGTTTTGCGTGACCCACGCGTCCTGTTTTTAGCAATCTGCTTTGCAATCCCCTCAGTCTGGCTATACCTGGTTTTCAGCGATCGCAAAACAATTCCTAACTTAAAAATGACTGCGGGCGTAGCAAATGGTTTGCGTCATCAGCTAGCTTTGGAACTCGCTCGCGAATTGGGTAAGAAGGGAATCCCCGTGGAAGTCATTCCGACGGAGGGTTCCGCTAAAGCCATCGAGCAGATATCGACGAACGAGATCGATCTCGCATTGGTGCAGGGGGGGCTTAGTACGACCGGCTATGAGAATGTGCATCAACTGACGCCACTCCATATCGAGCCTTTGCATCTTCTCGTCAAGCCTGAGATTCATCAGGAAATCGCCAATGGCAACCTAACCCAGCTCGCAGGACGTACCGTCAATCTAGGATCGATCGGTAGCGGTACCCAGTTACTCGTTCAAGAGGTTCTGCATTTCGCCGCTTTAACCGTATCGAATGCCCCAGCAGCCAACGCATGTATCATGGACGAACGAAGCCAGATCGATTTAGGCATTGCATCTTATGAGTCGCTACCCGATGCGGTATTCACGGTTTCAACGCTCCCCTCAACCCTTGCAGATTTCCTTATCGATGTACACGGATTCAAACTAGTACCTATCCCATTCAGCGATGCTCTCTCGCTTCAAAGCTTTATGGATTTTGGCAAAGAACTACCCAGAAACGCAATCTGCAAACACAATCTTTTTGCGACGAAGATTCCGGCTTGGACCTACAGCATTCAGCGCCGCGAGCCTGCGGTCGACTTACCCACCCTGGGTACGCGTTTACTTCTCGTAGGTCACCACTCATTACCAAACCCAATCGTCGCTAAGATCCTGGATACTTTGTATCGTTCGGAACTGATCAAAGCGGAAAAACCCCCGATCGATGCCAGCCTTCTGGATCAACCCTCGGAGTACACGCTGCACGTAGGTGCCGAGCAATACCGCCAACGAAACAAACCACTCATCGCTGGCGATTTCATCGATTATCTAGAGAAGATTTTGGCTATAAGCGCCACGGTTTTCGGCGGACTGTTGTTTGCAGGACAGATCTATCTTCGAAACGCACGACAGCAGAGAGAGACTCGATTGACCCACTACATGGAGCGTGTCCTCAGCATCGAAAAAGATTTGCTCGACAGCGAATCAGCTGCCCGACTAGAATTGCCGAAGCTGCTGGAACTGCAACGGGAATTGGCTGATTTAAAATCGGATGCTATCAAAAGATTTGCCAGCGGAGAGTTGCACGGCGAAACAATGATCCAAGGATTTCTTGCGTTGGTGAACGATGCACGCAATCAACTGACCCGTTTGATCCTCCACGAGAGGGAAAATGTCGAGCAGCGAGCTATCGAGCAGAATGCCAGCCCCGAAACTCTGTGGAATCAACAGATGAAATTGGGTCGCGCCCCAGAGTAATTCCGTGTGGCACGACCCAGAGCTTTGCGATGGGCGTGCTGCTGCAGGCTGCAGGTTCAAACAGCCATCGGGCGGCTAACGCCGATCCGCTCACAGTTAGAAAGGCTATTACTCAATAAAAGCTGAACTGTGCGAGCAATCCGATCTCCTGGTCGATTCGTACCACGCCCTTCGCGTTGCTCAGGGTCGTGCCACCCG
>JBBAXA010000048.1:0-14207 GCA_040396935.1 Pirellula sp. | reverse complement strand
ATCTCCTGGTCGATTCGTACCACGCCCTTCGCGTTGCTCAGGGTCGTGCCACCCGGCCCGATGGTCTGGTCGATGCATCTCACGCCCTTCGCGTTGCTCAGCGCCCTGCCACCTAGCAGCATGCTACATCTCATGTGCATGTCACTATACGCCCTTCGCGTTGCTCAGGGATGCGCCAACCAAAGCCATTAAGTTGGTCAGGGACTCGCCACTCCAAAAAGGATCAGGTAACTCCCACAGGAACATCCAGGATGGGTGATCCGATCGGCTCTACTGGATACAACAAAAAATCAAGTGAGTCGATTCAAAGGGAACCATCACTAGTGGCATCGGATACAATCCAATCTACTCGACTAAGAGGGTACGTTCTTCCGTCTTTATCTCAAACGAACAAGAACTTGTCTGTGTGCGTGGTCATCGTCGTTCACGGTATTGGCTCATCGAAATCCATCATGTGGCCCCTTGCCAAATGGATTGAACGTCCAGGTTTGAAGTCATGCCTGTGGGGCTATTCGACGCTCTTCCGACCTATCGACGACCATGCCCAAGCATTATTTCGCTACCTATCATCTCTTTCCGAAACGTTCGAATCGCTTGGTACGCGTGGACCCTCCTGTAGCTTCCTGCAACAAGGCTCGATGCAATCGAATCGATGTGCAATCCATATCGTGGCTCATAGCATGGGAGCGATCGTCGCGCGCCGGGCAGTAGCACAGGGAGATCTCCCACGATTGGGAAGAATGGTTTTATTGGCACCACCCAATGCCGGCTCACCTGTAGCGCACATCGCATCGAAGGCTTTTGGTTTTCTGAGTACACCGACTCGTGAACTATCCCATCAATCGGACAGTTTCGTCAAACGCCTACCCCATCGGGTCCCCTGCGATGTTGGTGTGATCGCTGCCAAGTACGATCTCTTGGTTCCTTTATGGTCTACGGGACTCGAGGGTATGAAGGACTATTTGGTCGTCGCCGCCACCCACAATTCACTCCTCCTCAGTCGCTATGTGGCCGAACAAACGGTCGAATTTCTAAGAAACGGAACCTTTCGGTGCGCTTCGGATCGATCGAACCTCGAGGGAATCCCTACCGAGTAACGATGGCTCCGCTCCAGGGCGTCGCCACTCGCTGCAATTCACTCGAGCCGGACATCGACTCGATAAGAACTTTCTGATCAAGGTAGTTGAGGATCGCGACGCGAAGATCTACAGGCAAGTGGGATAAACGCATGAGAGGATAAGCTGCTCCAGATTGAAAAATGAGCGTATCTAACCAATCTTGAGGAATGCTCGGTTCGTACATGTCCAGTTTTGCACCTAACTTGTGAAGTGGCGTAGGAAAGCTCCGTTGTTCGATTGCTTTCGAAAACGACTCTGCGAGCGAGGAGAGTCGTTGTTGTTGTCGAACATACCTGGTGGCCAAGGCAGCAGCATGATCGTCATACTCTTGATACATCGCGACCACAAATTTCTGGGTTGATAACACGCGCACTCTTTTTGAGTTTGCATGATCGTATCCTACCGCCTCAATGGTTACGTCGAGCAGGTCGGCTCGCCAGTTTTGAGGTACCTCAAATACGATACGGAACGGCCGAGCTCCCTCCAACGTATTTTGCGACGATTGTTTCACTTTGAAATAGACGCCTCGTCTACGATCGAGTGTCCCCGAAGCAGTGGACAGTTCCAAGGCGGGTTTGCGAGCATAGACAACCGTCTCATGGGAGTTGTCGTGTCCGTACGCGTACCCGTGAACAGTACCTACTCCTGGATACCCCCCAACCCCTCGAATCGCTCCCTCTCGGATGCGATCCGCATCCTGGGTGATTTGAAGAGGTCCAAGGATTTCGGTTTGCAGCTCCGTTCTGGGGGAGTAGTCTGCCACCTGGACATCCTCATGGCGACTGACCAACCGAACCGTGTACTCTGTCACGCGCGAAGCTTCGCCAGGGTTAAACAATGCCGAGACATCCAGCTGGACCTCGATCATCCTGGAATGCGGTAGCTGACTGAGCAAAGCCGTTTGTCCGAGATCTCTCGCAGCAACAAGCGGGTTGACATCAAATGCAACTTGAGCATTCAATCCTTTGTAACCTGCAGAAATGACTAAACACAAAGTCAAAATCCATTGATTCGCAATTCTCATCTCAGCCCCTCCTTGGCGAATTGACAAGCATCATCGAGCTCTGAAAATTCGCTTGTATTCATTGTGGATCAGTAAGAAACGGATCCTTGCACTGCGATCGCTTTTGCATCCATTGCAATCGTTACAATGCGAACGATCTCATGTATGCAATTGCTGTTCCATCCTGGAATAAAGCATCCATTTTTTGTGATTACGGGAAACGCGTTTACCCAACCTCGTTAACCGTCAAGGTTTCACAGTCTGATAGCTCCGTGCTTGGAAATAGTAACAATGCGTTACCATCAGGCAACTCATAAAACATTTTTGAATGTCTTTGACCGAGGAGGGGGATCCGTAGCTGGATGTGCTGATGTCCGCCATCGATATGGACATTTTGATGCTTGCCGATTATCCGATGGTGACGGGCCTTCTCACATGGATTCACAACCATTGATTTCCAAACATAGCCACCCATCGAGGACTTGATCCTCTAGCAATTACTCTATATTGTCCACGTTTCCTAATTTCCCCGGATCGACTCGACCACCAGTCTGAAATGCAACTTACGTATCGTCCTGTCATTGGTCTAGAAGTACATGTCCAGCTGCAAACCGAAACGAAATTGTTTTGTCGATGCAGCACCCGCTTTGGTGCCGAGCCAAACACGCAGGTGTGCCCGGTGTGCCTTGGACTGCCTGGCGCCTTACCCGTGCTGAACAAACGAGCGATCGAATTCGCAGTACGAGCTGGCTTGGGCCTCCATTCCAAGATCGCCTCCTTTACGAAATGGGATCGTAAGAATTACTTTTATCCCGACCTGCCAAAAGGCTATCAGACGAGCCAATTCGATCTGCCGATCTGTGGCCCTGGTCACCTGGATATCAGCTCGAAAGCTCCGGATGGCACCCCGAGCGTTAAGCGAATTCGGATCATTCGCGCACATCTCGAAGAAGATGCGGGTAAGAGCATGCACGATGAAATCCTGGGACGCAGTGATACTCGTATCGATTTGAACCGTGCCGGTACGCCGCTGCTAGAAATCGTATCGGAACCTGATATATCCAGCGCCGAGGATGCGAAAACGTATCTTATGGAGATGAGGCTCCTGATGATGTATCTAGGTATCACGGACGGGAACATGCAGGAAGGTTCACTTCGGGCCGATGCAAATGTCAATTTGCATATCGATCTTCCGACAGGGACGGTAGCGACACCGATCGTCGAGATTAAGAATCTCAATAGCTTCCGATCCGTCGAGCGGGCCATTCTCTACGAATGCCAACGACAAATCGAACTGTTCGCGACGGATGGAAAGACCATCGGCCAAGCACCCAAACAGACACGAGGTTGGGATGACGATGCTGGTATCACGGAACTACAACGCGAGAAAGAGGATTCTGCCGATTACCGATACTTCCCGTGCCCGGATCTCGTTCCTGTGCAATTGACCGAACACGATCTCCGAGAACAAGAAAACGCAGCCTCCATCACCCCCCAGTCCGCAAGAACGCAATTAGTCCAGGAACACGGGTTGAAGGCATCCGATGCTGAGATTCTCGTCCAGCAAGGCCGAGGCGTCGTACGCTATTTCCTGGATGTCGTTCAGAGCGGAACGACGTCTAAACGTGCGTCGGCATGGATGCTTCAAGATGTTTTGAGGACATTGAACGAACAGCAGATAGAAATCTCTCAATTCCCGATCCCGCCTACTTCCCTAGGGACCTTACTCTCAGCAATCGACAAAGGAAAACTTGACACCGCGAGAGGAAGAGAGGTTTTCAATCTCCTCCTGCAAGATCCGAAAATCGATTTAACCCAGGCCATCGAATCACGGAGTGCCGTACAGGTTGATTCCCAAGCACTCGAGGACTTGTGTCGCCAACTGCTGAGCGAAAACCCAGACGTTGTGTCGAAGGTATTGAGTGGTAACGAGAAGGCCATCGCTTCGCTGATCGGTCAGGCGAAGAAAAAGAATAAAGATGCCGATCCTCGAAAAGTACAGGAAATTTGTCTGGCGATGATCCAGTCCCAAAGAAACTGATGGGTTCTCCCGATCAGTTAAACGCAGCCCGCCGCGAGTCGTTCATGCGGTCATCACTCAAAACCCCTGAACGATCACTCGACCGCGTTTTTTACTGCCTGGTGTTTCTTATCGAGGCAGGAGCGTCCTTTGAAGCCACTGACTACAGCGATCGCTCACATCTCCAAGCGAGAACTCTTCGGCCCCCCTTCACTTCCAACGAATGACATATTGATCCATGAACAACTCACTCATGCGATGACCTAGGAACTCGTCTTCTCCAACAGATTTGAGTTCGGAAACGTGGTTTGCGGTATGGACGGAGATTACCCAATCGTAGGTTCTACAATGAGGCGATCTCAATTACGCGAAAGATCGCGCAGGGTTTCAACACCAAACATGCAACGGCTCGATCGACACCGATCCGAGCGTTCGACTTTTTATTATCCACAGTTCAATTCTCGATGGGAACCTGGCTCGGGTGCATCAAGTACGCAATCAAATCTCGAATTTGTTCGGTAGACAAACCATTGAGTAATCCGTCGGGCATCGGGGACAAACTGGTCTCACGCATTTGCGAGATATTCTCCGCGGGAATAACCTCGAGCGAGGTTTGGGTTTGCATATGCAACCTCTTGCCGTCATTCGAAACGAGCAACCCGCTGACGGTCCGGCCATCTTCTGTCTCGAGGATCGTCATACGATAATCTTTCCCGACGACCGCGCTAGGATCGAGGATATTCTCGAGAAGATAATCGAGACTACTACGCTGAGCGCCTGTAATGTCGGGCCCGATCTTGGCTCCTTGACCATAGAGCATGTGACATTGCGAGCAACCTTTATTGAACAGTGAACGCCCCGCCGATAGATTCGCTCCCTGCAATGCCTCCGGGACGAGTTGGGACTTGAGCCTGGCAATCTCTTGTTGTTTTTCCGCGGGTGAATCGTGTAATTTACCCCATACTTTGGTCAGTCGTTGTGTGAACGTATCCTCGTTCCACTGGAGAATTTGCCTCGCGTGGAAGGCATTCAGATCGTTCGCAGCAATGGGGCTATCTTTCTGCTCCATCACATCCAAAAGTGCGGAAGTGAACGATTTGCGTGACACCAAAACCTCGAGCACGGCAATTCGATCCTCGGTTTGAAAACGGCGGTATTTGCTCGCTAGTAATTTGCCGATCTCCAGGTCATCGAATTGCCGAATTCCCTGGAGAGCCGTGCCGTTGAGAATCCGAACATCGAGAAGCGATTGACAAAGAGATCGTAGATCGGGAGGGCGTGCCTCGATCAACGAAAGAAGGGCTTGCTGACGCATCTTCATCTCGGCTTTGTTATCCAAAACCAATTTTCGGAGTTCCTCCAATGCACGGCCATCACCAAACAAAGCGTTCAAATCGCGAACGAGATTCAGCGACCGTTCCTCGCTAAGATCGCGAACAAACGCGTTCCACGATGGTGGCTTGGTCGCTTTTCTAGCACCGCGCAGGGCTTCGCTCAACCCGATCAGCAATTGCTCCTTTGCGATGGGATCCATGCCTGAACTCCTCACTAACAACGCGTCCAATACAGCCGGATTGGCCTCGTAATGGGTCGCTACAGCTCGAGCGGTCCAACGGATCAGTTGCGGCCATTTCGTGGACTGAATCAATGGGATGATCGCTCCAGGATCCTCCTTGGCGAAAGGCATGATCCCAAACCATACCATGTAGGGCAGGTCTCGGTCGGTGGAATACTCTGCGTGTTCCGCGATCGCACTGGCGAGCTGGATCCGCTCAGCTAAAGGCAATCGTTGGAGCGTCGATGCTAAGGCCAACTGCACTAACCCAGACGAATCGCTCTTTGCTACCTGTCGTAATTTCTCGATGGTCATCTTGTTCACAGGGTACTGGGCTCTCGGTAGCGGACCGAGGATCGTATCGAGTGGCCAGGTATCGGTCAGCAATCGAACGGCCCATACACGCAGTGCTTCATCCGGATCATCGAGCAGTTGGATCAATTGAGATTCGGTCGTGACGCCTGCTTGATAGTCTCGCCATAGATTCCCCAGCGGGCCTCGATGGGCCATGCAAGCCGGCTTATGGATCGCTTGTGACACCTTCTGATCCCCGTAAGCAATCCTGAAAATCCGTCCACTCGTACGATGCACTCCCGTATGCTCATGGCATTCACCTGTATCGCTCCAGTCGATCACATACATATTGCCATCTGGTCCTACATTGAGATCGATGCCTCGAAAGAATGGATCTGCAGCGATCCCGAAATCCGGTTCGTGATAGCCTATGTAGCCAGCTCCATGGCGTTCCAGTCGTTCCACATTCGCGCGCAATCCGTGCATGTTGAGCGTGAACAACCGGTCCCGATAGGAAGCCGGCCATAGGGTGCCCTGATAGATGGTCGCGCCTATATGGGCATGACCACCACCCAGATCGTTCGCTTTTCCGCCTCGGCTGTCCGACCAGCTTCCTTTGGTGTCAAAGTGATAATGATCAGCGATCATATCCATTCGTTCAAAGACGAACGGATTCATGCTCTCTCCGAAGGACTCCTTCAGATGGGAACCAGGCATCAAGTGCCAAAGATGACCAATGACGGTATTGATGAAAAACAATTCACCATTTTTATCCCAGTCATGTCCCCATGGATTGGTCGTCCCGTGGCAGAGGGCCTCAAAGACCTTGCGGTCAGGATGGTAACGCCACACACCACCGTCGATGGGAATTCGATCCTCGGGTGCCGAATTCGGTAAACCAATTCTGCCTGGACAGGAATGACCACAGCGACCATAGAGCCAACCGTCCGGCCCCCACTTCAAACCGTTGGCAAAGTTATGGTAATTATCACGCGCTACTTCAAAGCCATCTAAAACAACCTGTGCTGGGCCATCCGGGATCGCGTCGGAGTTCGCATCGGGCACAAAGAGCAATTGAGGAGGACACATAAGCCACACTCCTCCACGACCGATTTCGACGCTTGTGAGCATCTGGATTTGGTCGAGAAATACGTGACGAGTCTCCGCACGACCATCCTGATCTCTGTCTTCGAAGAGAACAACGCGGTCCCTAAGGGAAAGATCGAACCGCTTTGTCCGTTCCGAATAGGTGTAGTTTTCTGCAACCCAAAGTCGCCCCTTGTCATCCCAACTCATCGCGATGGGATTTTGAACCTCGGGTTCCGCTGCAAAAACGTTCGCCTTGAATCCTGGTGGAAGTCGAATCTTCGACGCAGCCTCCTGTGCATCCATCGGCGCAATCGATTGATCAGGTTCGCTGTTATAGATCTTTGGAAAGTCATCCGCTGCAACATGAACAACGGATACTGCAAGGGCTGCTGCCATGACAGGCAGTCGAAGAAATCGATACATAAGGCTAGATCACATGAGGGCATCCGATTTAAGAAACCCTCATTGTATCTGAGCCGGACATGTCGATGCATGTCCCCTGCCAGCTTCTCGCCTCGATTCTGCAAGAACCGAGCTTCACGTCTGTGTATCCGAGCTATCCGGGCAGGAGTCCTTAGCGTCTGCCTCGGTCCTGACTCATGGCCACTGTCAGATGCCGACTCTTCCTAACCAAATAATACTTTGCAGAGTTTGCCGTTTGGAAACTAGCGTTCGAAAGAACCCAACCTAGGGATTTCAGATTGGGGGTTTTCCAGTCCATCACACCCACGACGATGTCGCCAGGTGAAAGGTGCTCTTTCGATGCTGGGCTGCCCGATCGGATTTCGACAATCTTCAAGCCCCCTTTGTATTCTTCTCCGAGAGGATTGGATGGAGAACTCGCGATCGGAACCACTTTAATACCCAGCCGTTCCCAGGCGGTCTTCAATATCTCGGTTTCTTCGAGCAGTGCTGGAGATTTTTGCAGAACAACGCTTTGTACGATCGGCTGACCATCCCGTTCCAATTCGATATCCACTGTCTCTCCGGAACGCAGATCTAACAGTGCCAACTCCAGCTCCAACTGGTTTTGGACCGATTGTCCGGCCACGGTTCGAACCTGGTCC
The DNA here is from genome assembly GCA_040396935.1 of Pirellula sp. Classification (GTDB taxonomy): domain Bacteria; phylum Planctomycetota; class Planctomycetia; order Pirellulales; family Pirellulaceae; genus JBKCUI01. The sequence goes on along the minus strand of JBBAXA010000048.1, from coordinate 6,061 downwards.
CCCGTACGAATATCTCTCGCTGATTTGTTCGATTGACCGCGGTATTCACGCACGACGAGTTGATATCCCGCATCGGTCGCGATACGTTGGCAGGCCAGACCATGGTTCCCCGAGGTACGGTACTGGGCCACTAGATCCGCCATCACCTCGAGTGCATTATCCACGGGGATTGCGAAACCGATTCCCTGCGCACCAACTCGGACGGCCACATTGATACCGATGACTTCACCGTCGATATTGAGCAACGGGCCGCCCGAGTTTCCTGGGTTGATATCCGCATTTGTCTGTATAAGATCCGTGTACTCCTGAGATCCATTGACTGGAATGTTGCGATGGAGAGCGCTTATGACGCCGACCGTGACCGTGTTCTGATATCCGAACGGATTTCCGATCGCAATGACCGTTTCCCCTCTCAGTAGATCATCACTGCGGCCAACTTGAATCACTGGTAGATCGCGGTCTGCATTGATCTTGATCATTGCTAAATCCGTCTCAGGATCGTAGTTGATCAGTCGTGCAATGAACGTCGAACCATCCGCGAGCGTTACCTCAATTTTCTCGACGGCATCCACAACGTGATAATTTGTGATGATAAGACCGCGTCGATCGATGATCACCCCGGTCCCCATCCCGTTCACTTCTTGTCGAGTCGGCACTCCGTTGGTTGTATTGGTAACGATCTTGTTACCCTGGATGTTGACCACCGCAGGTTCAGCCTTTTTGATCGCTTGAACGATCGGAGTACTGCGAATCGTCGCGTTCGACTCGCCTCGGACTTCGGAACCGGGAATACCAAGCCATATCGAGGATGCGATCAAGCAGAAGGACCATGCATGAAGACAGTTTTTACGAAATCGTTTTCTCATGCTTGGCTGGCTATAGGAAGCAATGCGGGATGCAAATGAGACCAAGTCGCGTTCCAACAAACTGGACCGCTTGCAATGAACACGACCATAGTAGGAATGGGATCGGATATTTCAGTGATGTCACATGATCATGCGCGAAAAAGCTAGACTTAGGTCACCTATGCGACAAGGGTTACCTTCTTTGACCAGACTTCCTAAATCGTCAGCTACATTGCCCAAACTAACTCGGTAATGGTAAACTGAAGGCCTTCCAAACTGAAAGCTCATGCGAAATCTGCGGTTGAAGTGCTGGGACAATCTCCCCTAAAGCAACCACGATCTCGAGCCGGAGCCCGTGACGGGAACTCGCGGAACAGTTTTTGCTTCGATTGTGTGCGTGTTAACCTGGAGTTGATACTTCCTATCCCATGCGATGCCCCTACTGTGCGAGCGATAATGATGGCGTTCGAGATTCCCGGATCGTGGACGACGGCAAGGCCATCCGCAGGCGCCGATTTTGCAATCAATGTCGTAGGCGATTCACAACCTACGAACGGGTCGAGGGGCTGCTCCAGGTTCTGAAACGCGACGGTAGGCATCAGGATTTCAGCCGCGCGAAAATTGAACGAGGATTGCTAGCGGCTTGCTGGAAGCGAAAAATCAGTGTCGAACAGATTCAGAAGTTGGCCGCCGAAATCGAGGCACACATCCTGGACAATTATGAAAAGGAAGTTGCGAGCGAGGAAATTGGTAGCCTCTGCATGGACTACCTGCGCGAGTTGGACCAGGTGGCTTTCGTTAGGTTTGCAAGTGTTTACAGACGTTTCAGCGACATCCAGGATTTTGTCGACGAACTAAGGCCGATCTTGAAAGGTGGACAGAAATTCAAAGGATAGCACTCACTAGGATCGACCCATCGCTATCGAAACCAACGATCACTTCTTTTGGAAACTGTTGATCAATTAGATAGCATGAAAGTTTTTGTTCACCAAGTTCGACCCGATTCGGCTTATTACTTACCAATCCTCTCGGCGAGTCATTGGTTCTGGGAACGTGGATACGAGATTGAGACGTTCCAGACGTCATCCGCGCAGGAGGGGGCCTTGGATGTCACGCTCCAGCAATTCCGAGATGAGACCATTGTTCGAGCTACCCCGGAAATGCTAAGGCTCATTCTGAGAAGACTGGGGTTCGCGGAACCACCGCTTTTTGAACTCCCACCGGCTTTGAATCCATGGATCGGAAGGTTCACTTGGGAAACAACGTTAGGACAAGTCAGGGAACAGGTCGATTCCGAGATCTCGTTGAATCCCTTTCACATCCGTCCCTTGGACCATCGAAAGCAATTCAAAGGAACGATTGTTTATGGACTTCGGGACTTGATCCCATCCGCATCTTTGGCGGACGAGACCCCGGTCCTCGCCCAGCAGAAGATCGAATTTGTCTCCGAGTGGAGAGCATTCGTGTTAAGAGGAAAGGTTTTACATGTCGCGCATCTCAAGGGAAGCCCGCTTCGTTTTCCTGATGCGGAGGTCATCCTCGCGGCGCTGGCCGCTTACACCGATCGGCCAATCGTTTTTGGGATGGATTGGGGAATCACTGCTGCTGGGCACAGCATGCTCATTGAAATCAACGACGGTTACTCTTATGGTCATTTTGGAATGCACGGCATGATGCATACGGCAATGATCGAAGCTCGTTGGCGTGAATTGGTCGGATTAAGCGATAACGGAATCGGGAATTGCTTCACCAATTTCTAGATCCGAATGAGTCTTTGGAATACCAAACTTCTTTGCAACGAGATGGTTGCTGGGAATGCATTGGAACGATCGATCTCTGTGGCGTTCCATTCTAAAAAAGGCATCGTCGGTATCATTCAATCATTAGCAGGATCGCCGCACGTAAATGACAACCGCTCTGCAATAATAATCGCTCGACCAACAAGAAAAATGCGTGATAGCCTCGCACCCGCTGCGCTCAAGACACGACGACGCCACGATTGGAAGGATCCGATCGGAATCAACGAGGTCGAGGTAAATACTTTTTTCAATTGGAGCGTCGATACTCATTAGGTCTATTGCATCCTATTCCCTTTGCGTCTTTGTTACATTGCCTGAGAAATCATAGACCAAGTATATTAGCCCTTGAAATACATTCCTTTCTTGCACGCGGAGCCTTACCCAAAAACCGCCAACCCTTTTTATCTTTGGGGAATCCAAGCCGCCGCAAATCGCTTCTCAGACTAGCGTCTAAGCAGCCCAAACTCTATTATTCCAGAAACCACTGCTTTGATTTGCCTTCAATGCGGGACTTTAGAAGAAACACAAAGGTGCAGCGTGAGTGAGTCGAATCAAGAAACGAAGCGAGCAACTTCGGTTACGACAGACACCAGCGGAGCGACTCCTTCGGGAGAGACCATTCTCAAAGACCGTTCCTTTTGGGGACTTGCTGTCACACAGTTCTTGGGCGCCTTCAACGACAATCTCTACAAGCAATTGGTGTTATTGCTCGCTTTGCCAGCAGCGGCCGGGATTCAAGCGACCGAGGATTTGCAGGGGTGGGCCACCTTTGTATTTTCTCTCCCGTTTGTTTTGTTCAGCGGATTTGCAGGCTATCTTTCGGACAAGTGGAGCAAGACTCCAATCATTGTCGTCTCCAAGATTGCTGAGATTGTCATCATGCTCTTAGGCGTGTTGGCTTTCCTGTTCTACGACTCTTGGGGTATGGTTGGAACATGGACCGTCTTGTTCTTGATGGCAGTTCAAAGCACGTTTTTTGGACCAGGAAAATATGGTTTGCTTCCGGAACTATTTCGATCTTCGGATTTACCACGGGCCAACGGGTTGATTTTGATGTCGACGTTCTTGGCAATCATCTTTGGTTTCACGGTAGCCGGCAAATTGGTGGATGTCTTGGTCGGAGAAAATATCGAGGAAAACGCGAATCGATTGTGGATCGGTTCTATCGTATGTGTTGCGATCGCAATAGTCGGAACCTTGAGTTCACTGATAATCCGACGCACTCCACCTGCCCAGCCTCAAGCTCAGTTGTCGATCGACAATTTCGGCCTTTCGCGCGAGATGATGCAGTTGTTCCGGAAGGACAATCCGTTGTTGATCGCGTTACTGGTCTCGTGTGTCTTCTGGATGGTCTCCTCGGTTGCTATGCCGACGGTAAACCGTGTTGGAACTGGCATGTTGGCCTTGAACAAGGCGAACACGAGTTTGCTCGTCGGAATGATTGCGGTCGGCATCATGCTAGGTGCCCCCTTGGGAGGTTTTTTATGCCGAAAGATGCCACAACATGCCGTCGTCACCTTGGGATTGTGGGGAATTGTGGTCTGCTTAACGCTCTTGGGTATGTGGAAAGGACCTGCGCTGTTGTTGGGGTTGAATGCGACACGAATCACGCTGCTGTTGCTCGGTATATCTGCTGCGATCTACTCGATCCCATTGCAAGTCTTCTTGCAGGATCGCCCACCCGACGCGCTCAAAGGTCGTATGATTGCGACTATGAATCAAGCGAACTTTTTGGGAATGATGATCGCAGGACCTCTCTACCAACTCTTTCTTTGGATTGGTAGTCAGATGGGCTGGCCGGTCTCAAGTGTCTTTTGGATGCTGGCTGTCCCGCTGATTCCGATCGCGCTACGATTCCGATTGCCGAAACGGAATGATATGTAACTTTTAAACTCACCTCCAGATCGCGACTCACCGAACCAGCCATAGAGCTCAAATGCCTATTCTGAATCCACTCCGCGATCGAGATGTACAATCCATCGATCGATTCCGCAATGACTCGAGTCATTCTCGGGCAGCGAGAGCATTCTCACCGATTAAAAATGAGGCTTGTCGAAGCTTTCCATACGTTCGTTATTGAATCGCAAATCACTTTGGATGTTCCCCACTGCCCGCCCCACGCAGGTACGATTAGGATGAACAAGATGACCGAGCATAAGATCATCATCGCAAGTGTTGCATCCATAGGACTATTCGTCGAAACTGTCTTTGACCGATGAATTAACGTGGCTCTAGGCATTTCTGGCGGCGTCAATTCAGCTACCGGTTCGAATTCTACATCGACGAGCCCTTCGCGATTCACCCACTTCTGACGGCAGAGCACAGACCACAGCATGTCTTGGTAGAGGAGTCGAAATTCGCGGCCAACCTCGATTTTCTTAGCTACCCCCGAACTTATTTGGACCGTAAACGTGTCTCGACTTTGCTCAATGACCTCGACCAGGCGTCGTCTCGTACCCAACTTGAGCCAGGCCCGACTATTCGGTCTGAATATTTTACATCGGTAGGCATCAGAAACGCCGTTTGACATACTCTCCTCGGAACTTCAAGCCGAAACCTGCGATCGCATACAATTACTACAAATCTTGCACAGAACTTGAGTCAAATTAGCTCAGTTGTGCCGAAATTCATCAATTCCTTACCACGAAATGTCAATCTGTAGCCAGTAGGTCGTCTCGTCGCAATTCAACGATTAGAACGAACGAGTAACCCGTTCCAAGCTTCCTACGAAAAGTGGTTGTAAGGGCTGTATTAGTCGATCCCAAATTCGGCGTCTTATCACCGTTTGACTCGTTTTGGGAAATTGAAAGTGGAGCAAAAGACGTTTCGTCTCTGCGTAACATGGTTTCTCGCGGTCCTGGCAACACATAGTTGGGCACAAGTGCCTGGAATCTGCACATCGCCAGAGGGAAGTGCTTGGCTAACCCAACAGGCATTTCTTCAAAGCCAGTCGACTAGGTATCCAAACGTTCAGCAATCCTCACCAACCGACCAGCTACCTGGGCACGCGCCTCTCAACGCTGAAAACACGCGCAATTGGCTTAATCGTCAAATACCGTCGCCGGGAGTTGGTACACCAGCGATCGTCAATCGCTATGCACCGCATTCAGTACGTGAGCAACCAACCTCCATCGCCGCCTCTCCAGCAAACTATCGAAAAGCGCCAGACAATGACCAACTCTTACCCACCACCGACGTGAATCCACTCGCGAGTGACGATCTTTTGGCCCCCAATCGACGAGAAGCAGACCCGTCGGATGCATTATCTGGTTTAGGCCCAGATTCTCAAAAAGAAAGAGAAAGAACAGCCCGGAGAGATGGGATCAGCGAAAACCAGGCGGCTGTCGATCCGCATTGGGAGCTATTTGCAAATGACCGCTATCCATCTGCAATCAAATGCGCCAAGTGCCATCAAAA
>JBBAXA010000047.1:31324-42287 GCA_040396935.1 Pirellula sp. | reverse complement strand
CTGAAGGGCCGACAGTCTGACTGCCGGGGTGACGAAGTCCCCCGGTTGCAGAGTCGATCGGCATGGTCTGCGACCTCCGCCAAGGATACAATCAACCGACTTGTAGTCAGAAAAATGTTCTGCAAACCAACATCGTCATTGACCAATAGTGTTGATTTGGGGAACTTGGGCTAGCCGCTTACTATGGATTCCCCGGAAATCCGACAGCCGGACTCGGTAGATAGGGTGCATCCGTCATGAAAGGACCGGTAGTGGGCTCCATCCTCGGCTCCGCTGCTGGAACGACTGCAGTTGACGTTCCCCCGAGATAGTCTATCGAGGGTGAGAATTCGATGGGAGGAAACGGTCTCTTTATAGGTGGAATTGGAGTTTCATATACCGGATTCATCACCGCCCCAACGCTCGATGGGTACATCGGTTTTGTCTCCGACTGGTGATGGGAACCGAACCACCATCGACGTTTTCGCTTCTCTGCCGCACCGACCACCTCACCCTCCCAAGCAGTTCGGTTGACGGGATTCAGGTTTTTATCCATGATCGGCGTACTGGCCTGGACAACTTGCGGATCATAGTCGAGGCAATCGCATTCGCCCGCGACCGCGATCCTCGGCAGAAGGGTGATGATGATCTCACTCCGTTCCTTAGCCAGAGAGTTCGCACGGAAAATACGTCCGATAAGAGGAATGTCCCCTAAGAAGGGAACTTTGCTCTGGCTATCATTTTTCTCTTCTTTGATCAATCCGCCGATCACAATGGCCTGGCCGTCGTTCAGCATGACGTTTGTTGTCACTTCCGTGGCTTCGCTCTCTGGTAATTTCGATGTTGAGTTGATCCGTGCTGTCGAAACCTGCGGCGTCACTTTCATTAACACTTTGCCATCTTCCGTAATGATTGGCAGCACGCTCAACATCACACCGTAGTCCAAGAAGCTCACGCTCTGCAAAGTACTGGTTTGGGTAGCTGTCGTCAACAAGTAGCCGAGTTTTCCTCCAACCGTAATCTTCGCCTCTTGACCATTGAGGACCGCGACCTTGGGTGAAGCTAAAGTTTTTGTATCGCTCGTCGCCTTCAAACACTCGATCCACCCGGTCAGATCCGTACCATTGATTTCCATGGCAGCAACCGGGGCGGTACGAGAGGCAAATCCCAGTGTCTGCAGATTGACGGCGGAGTTGCTGATCCGGGCCAAGTGATTGAAATTCACCCCGTGCCTGTTGCTGTCCTTGAGAGCCACCTGCAGGATATTCGCTTCGACAACGACTTGCCTGGGCGCGATATCCACCTGCGAAATGTATTGTGAAATTCGCTCGATGTAAGGTCGTAGATCTTCAACGATCAGCTGCTCCCGAGCAGCTCGCTGCTCATCCTGCGCGATTTTGATGATGTACGATTTCCCGATGGGCGATAGGAGCCCCGTGACAACTTGGTTCAGATCCTCTCCCATGGCATAATTAAGCGTAAAGACTTGAATCGCCTTACCCTGAATATTGGGGGCGAGCTTTTTCTCGGGATCCGCAGTCGTAATCGTGACGATATTATTGTAACGAGCCCAGACCAGACCATTGATACTCAAAATCGAATGGAGCGCATCCTCGAGCAGGACGCCATTGAGGGTGACGTTGACTCGTTGGTTCAAATCCTCTGCGGTGACTACATTCAAGCCCAATTGACTCGAGATCATCGCCAAGACCTCGGAAACGGTCGCACCTCGACTTGTTAGGTGCACCAGATTGTTCTGAATTTGCAATTGGACTTGGCCGCTCGATTGGGCTGGCTGTGCGAGCGGAATCAAATTCGGGTTGGAAACACGTACGCTCGAGTCCGATGCGCTGGGTATTTGGCCATTCGGAATATCCAAACGCACCGCCCCGCGGTGGTCCGACCCACCCTTGACTCGCTCCAACAAATCATTGATCTCACGGAACGTTGTGTTTCCACTGACATTCAATCCCTCGGCGAATGGTATCGGATTCGATTGCGGTAAGAGTCTCGGAGACTGAGCAAGAATCGAATCCCCAGTACCTAATGATCCTAAAGCTGCCAGGCAAAGGGCCATGCATACCCATGGGAGATTTCCCACGTAGGACCGCGCGCAATCCCAACCGCCGAGTTCCTTCGACCTCGTTCGGTAGTACAATCCGGCCGGTATCGATCGCTCTCTAGCCACTGCGCTCAATGCAATTATCGTTGCTCGGTACCGGATGAAATGCTGTCATTTCAAAATCCGGCTACCATCCGATTCTGTTATCGACCGTCATCCTTTCAGCAACCAGACTAATCGTCAAAATCGCCAAAACCTTCCCAGAGTCTTCAAACATCCACTCGTTCGATGGGTATCCGCTGCGGTTTCCATTCCCCCGGTCCTAGAGATCGAAATGGAACATCGCCAGCAAAACAGCAATTTCCGCAGCCTGGAAAGCAAACAATCGAGATAGGACCTGCAGTTTCCTCAGGCATTGCCGCCGTTCGGCGGTTGGTAGCTGCAATCATCCTGCGAATTGTTACCCCAACGGTCAATCGAGACGAACAGAGAAGCGTTGCAAGGAGTATGCTATCCATCGAGAATAAGCCTCTCAATGAATGGACCGAATGCATTGCCATAAGCACCCACAGATGATCGCTTGGATTCAACGCGGAACTACTTTGCAAATCAGATACCGAACTTCTTCTTTTTGTTTGCTTTGCTACCTTCTCTTCTTGGAACCTACCTTGTGGGTGGGTTTTGGGGACGAACCTTCGGCACTTCCCTCGGAAGTCGCTGATCTGGTGGTGTCCAACGGAAAGGTGATGGATTGGCATGGGACTCGCTCGACGGCCGTGGCCATTCGATCGAATCGAATTCTCTGGGTAGGTGATGACCGTGATCTCGAGAGATGGATAGGTCCGAACACGTTGGCCATCAATGCCCATGGGTCGAGCATCACGCCCGGTTTCAACGATGCGCATGTTCACTTTGTATCTGGTGCCCTCTCCATGCAGCAGATTCAATTACTAAACGCGCCAGATCTACTAACGATTCAAGAAACTGTTCAAGAGTATTTGAAATCGCATCCCAATGTGAGCACGGTGATCGGCCGAGGCTGGCTGTATGGTGCTTTTGAGGAGGGCTTGCCCCATCGAAAAATCCTTGATGAATGGGTACCGGATCGACCGGCGCTGCTGCGATGCTATGATGGACACACATTATGGGTCAATAGTGTGGCACTACGACTGGCAGGGATCGATCGTACGACGAAGAATCCCGAGCGTGGGATTATTGTCAAGGATCCAGACACGGGTGAGCCAACAGGAGTCCTAAAGGAATCAGCTCAACGCTTGGTGGACCATCTCTACCCCAAGCCTACTCTTGAAGATAAACGCGAAGCCATTCGGAAAGGAATCGCATTAGCGCATCGTCTAGGAATAACGAGCATCCAAGAGGCCGGTACGGATAAAGAAGATCTAGCAGCTTTTGAATCGTTGCGTCGCGAAGGCGAACTCCAGTTGCGAACGCATATGGCGTTGTCGGGCAAGCCGGGTATGAAAGACCTCGACTTCGAGCAACTCCATGAAGAGCGTCAATCATTCCGCGGATTGAATACCAAATCGGTAAAGTTGTTTGTCGATGGGGTCATTGAATCGCACACCGCTGTCTTGCTATCACCCTACGCAAACCGTCCGACCGCTGGCTTGCCTCTCTATACCGAGTCCGATTTGCAACGCACAATCCAACGATTAGATACGGAGGAATGGCAGATCATGGTACACGCCATCGGCGAGGGAGGTGTTCGCATGGTACTAGATGCTTTTGAACTCGCTATCCAAAGTAACTCGACACGGAAAACGCCAAGACGACATCGCCTGGAGCATATCGAATCGATTGCCGAGGAAGACATACCGCGATTTGCCCAGCTCGGACTAATCGCCTCGATGCAACCTCTACACGCCGAACCAAACAGCAACACATTCCAGGTTTGGGCAGTGAATTTGGGAGCGGAACGAGCCAAGAGAGCGTGGGTTTGGAAACGATTTTTGGATACGGGTGCTCAAGTCGCTTTCGGTACCGATTGGCCTGTTGTGGGACTGGATCCACGTCCCGGACTGCATGTCGCCATGACACGACAGACACTGTCCGGTGAACCACCTGAGGGATTCGTCCCTTCGCAACGACTGAATCTGCAGAGCGCGATGCGCGCCTACACTGAGGGATCTGCCTACGCGGAAATGGAAGAGAAGGAGAAAGGGACCATCAAGGCAGGGTTGCTAGCCGATCTTGTTGTATGGGATCGGGACCTTGAGGCGGTACCAACGAACGAGGTTCATCAAGCGGCCGTCTCCATGACGATCTTCGATGGAAAAATAGTGTATCGATCGAGCCATTGATAGTGAGTATCCTTCACCGCTGAGTGGAAATGGGTGGCGATAACGAGTATCATCGAGGTTCCCACCTTTCATCCTTCCCTTTCGATGCAGGCCCATGGTAACTCGCTGGACTTTTAAACCCCTAGCGTCATGGTTGATCTTTCTCGGAACGCTGTATTGCTCGCAAGTGGATTCGATGGCCGAGTCCAACGAGCGATCGGAACTCTACCAGGTTACGATCAAGCCGCTGCTATCCAAAAAATGCTATGCCTGCCACGGTTCACTGGCGCAAAAATCTTCTCTTCGACTCGATACCGTCGAATCTATGCTACGGGGAGGAGATAGCGGACCGGCCATCGCTCGAGGAGATGTACACGCGAGTGAAATCGTCAACCGGATCAAGACCGATGATAAGTCCCTTCGCATGCCTCCTGAAGGCGAAGGATTGTCGAATTCGGAGATTGCATTGATCGAAAAATGGATTGCCTCTGGTGCGGCGGGGCCAGTCGACGAGGTTCCAGAGCCGGACGCTCGTCAGCATTGGGCCTTCCAACCTATCCGAGATAGAGATGTCCCCAAACACTCGGATCGCTACGTGACCAATCCCATCGATGCATTCTTGTCGGTCGGTTTGGAAAGCAAGGGTATCCAACCACTCGGGGAAGCCGATAAAGAGACTTTACTACGGCGCGTTACCATGGACCTGATCGGTCTACCGCCGACGGTCCGAGAGCTCGAAGACTTTCTTCGCGATGACTCCACGAACGCCTACGAACGGGTCGTCGAGGGACTCCTATGTCGGCCGGAGTATGGTGAACGTTGGGGCCGACATTGGATGGATGTCTGGCGGTATAGCGATTGGTATGGCCGTCGCAACGTACCGGATGTCATGAACAGTTATCCTCAAATATGGAGATGGCGAGACTGGATCGTCGAGTCGCTCAACGAGGATATTGGCTACGACGAAATGATTCGTCAGATGCTAGCCGCCGACGAACTCTATCCGGGGGACGATACGAAAGTCGTAGCCACCGGATTCCTCGTCAGAAATTGGTTCAAATGGAATTACGAAAGCTGGATGAAAGACAATGTGGAACACACCGGCAAAGCATTCCTCGGTCTGACGCTGCATTGCGCCCATTGTCACGATCACAAATATGACCCAATTAGTCAAAAGGATTATTTCCGCTTCCGGGCATTCTTCGAACCGTTGGAGTTACGACAGGATCGAGTCGAGGGACAACCCAACCCAGGTCCCTTTAGAAAGTATGTTTATACCGAATCGTATGGCCCGATCAAAAGTGGACTCGTTCGCGTGTTTGATGAGAAGTTAGATGCAAAGACCTATCTGTATCAGGGGGGAGATGCGCGCAATCGCGTCGAAGGGGTCGAACCGATCGCTCCCGATATCCCCTCCCTCTTCGGATCGATCGATGCTTCGATTCAGGCTATTCCCTTGCCTCCAGAGGCTTATTATCCCGGTTTGCATGAATTCGTTAGAAGAGAGGAACGGGATAAATTACAGGCCGATCTACAGAACGTTCAAGCTCAGGTGGAATCAGCCATTCAATCCCTCGCCGAGAAGACAACCGCGTGGAATCGCGTTCTTTCAACCTCTCGCGAGCCCTCAGAAACCGACGGCACCAAAGTCGTTCGCAAAATGGAGTTGGGGATTGCGGAAGCCGCAGTCCGAGTCAAACGACAAGCGGTGGTCAGCGCTCAAGCCATGCTGGACTCGTTGGATGCTCGTAGGATGGCTGATGATGCAAAGTACCTGGGAAAAGGGAATCGGGATGCGCTCTCCCGATTCGCATCCTACTGCGAACGACAATCGGCCTACCAATCGACGATTCTGCAGGAGCAAACAGCGGAGCTTGAGACGCTTCAAGCCGAACAGGAATTAGCCACTGTACAGTTATCGACACCCGACGATGGAAAGGCAATCGATGGGGCAAAAGCCAAGGTCACCAAGGCCGTTCAGCGTCTCGCAGATTCGCGCACTGCCCTCGACAAATCGAGATCCGCTAGCGTGTCGATTTCCCAGGAATACACCTCGCTCGCTCCGACCTACCCGGCCACCAGTACCGGTCGCCGAAAGGCGTTAGCACAATGGATCACCGATCCTAAGAATCCGTTGACCGCGAGAGTCGGTATCAATCACATTTGGACTCGCCACTTCGGTCAAGCTCTGGTCGATTCGGTTTCCGACTTTGGTCGGAATGGCAAAGCACCGTCGCACCCAGAAATGCTAGATTGGCTTGCCATCGAATGGATGCGTCAGGGTTGGAGAATGAAGCCCATCCATCGACTGATGGTCACCAGTGATGCTTACCGTCGAGCATCCTCCCTCAAAGGTAGCGACCGACAGTTATCAATCGATCGCGACAACCGATGGTACTGGAGGTTTCGTTCCAGGCGATTAGAGAGCGAAGTGATTCGCGACAGTTTGCTCGCAACGTCGGGCGAATTGAATACCGTTCGGGGCGGACCTGAGATTGAAATCGATCAATGGATGAACACGAAACGTCGCAGTATTTATCTCTCGAGTCACGGTGAGTCAAAGGTTCAATTCCTGGATTTATTTGATGGGCCGAACGTCTGCGATTGTTATATGAGAACCACTTCCGTACGACCGCAGCAATCCCTGGCGTTGGCCAATAGCGACCTCGCCTGGCACAATGCTCGTGCGCTCGCCCGACGTTTATCGGATACCTTTCCAGCAGTGGAGGAGCATCGCTTTATCGTCGAGGTCTTCAAAGCCGTTTTGGGACGATCTCCCAAATCCGAGGAAGTGGATCTCTCACTTCGCTTCCTGGAGGAACAAATCAACATCCTCGCCAGCACCAGCCAGGGGGCTTCGGAGCGAAAGTTGGCAGAAGGTCTTTTGGCACCAGCTGCGGACCCCCAAAGCCGTGCGAGGGAAACCTTCGTGCATTCTCTTTTCAATCATCACGACTTTGTCACGCTAAGGTGATTTTCGATGCGGTATCCAAAGCATACTCCATGTGGGCGTCATGATCGACGATTGTTCCTTGCGGACTTGGGATTGGGCTTCACCGGAGTCGCTCTCGGCTCGATCTTGGCGAGTGACGGAGTCTCTCGGGCGCAACCTGCTGATTCGGATCCCATCTCCACCGATCGCCATCCGAGTCGTATCAAGAACGTGATCTGGATCTTCCTGTCGGGTGGAGTCAGCCACCTCGAAACGTTCGACCCGAAACCTCTGCTAAACAAATATGCAGGAAAGACCTTCGACGAAACCGGTCTTTCGAATCCCCAAAAGCTTCCTTTATACCGCGAGCGATCGAGGTCGGTTGTTGGATTCGACAGGGATGTTGTCTCCAAGATCATGCCGCTCAACATCGGCTATCAGAAAAGAGGGGATGCAGGAATTGAAGTCAGTGACTGGTTGCCGCATCTAGGAAGTGTCGTCGATGATCTGTGTATTGTTCGATCCATGTGGACGACCGATAACGATCACGCGGCGGAATTCCAATTCCATACGGGAAGGCATGCGCTAGATGAACAGCAGCCAACCATAGGGTCCTGGATCAGTTATGGTTTGGGGTCTCTCAACGAAAACCTCCCGAAGTTCGTATTTTTGGGGGAATTCAAAGACACTCGGGTTAAGAAGAATTTCGATGCCGATTATTTAGGTCCCCAACATGCGGGTATTCAGCTTTCACTCGACCCCAAAAACCCGCTTCCCTTTGGTGTTCGCTCTGCAGGCGTGTTACCGGATGAACAGCAAAGTGAATTTGGATTTATCCATCGATTGAATCAGTTGTCTTCGGTGGAGTATCCGGATGATCCGGATTTACTCGCCCGTATCCATGCGTATGAATTAGCGTATCGCATGCAGTCTTCCGCTCCGGAAGTCTTGGATCTCTCCGGAGAAACAGCAGAGACACTCGCCCTGTACGGTATCGATCAAGAGGCAACGAAGGTTTACGGGCAACGATTGCTGACGGCGCGACGGCTAGCCGAAAAAGGTGTACGATTCACGTTGTGCTATTTGAGTGACTACGGGGAATGGGATTCCCATTCGAACATCAAGGAGCTTCACGCGCGCTCGTGCGCGCGCGTTGACAAACCGCTCGCTGGTTTGATTACCGACCTGAAACGTCGTGGCATGTTCGATGACACACTGGTTGTTTGCGCGACCGAGTTTGGACGAACACCCGGTTTGGAAATCACCAGTTTCAATAAAGCAGGTACAGGACGCGATCACCATCCCCATGGCTTCACCCTATGGATGGCAGGAGCAGGGGTGAAGCAAGGGTTCGTTCATGGAGCTACCGATGAACTCGGTTTTCACGCTGTAGAACATCCTCATTACGTTACGGATGTGCATGCGACCGTTCTCCATTTACTTGGGATGGATTCCCACACATTGAATATCCCTGGGCGAAAACGGCTCGAGATCGATTACGGTCGAGTCATGACGGAAATTCTTGCATGAAATATTGGAGAACTGTATTCGAGTGCGCGTTGCTACTCATCGTCTTTCTCAGCTTGGGATTGACCGGTAGTACCATCTCCGCCCAAGGGTTTGCGCCAGATACCGCGAGCGCGCGCTTCTCCACGGCGAGGGGGTGGAATACGACACTTTTCGCAGCCGAACCGATGGTTCGGCAGTGCAGTTTTGTGAAAGTCGATTCTCGAGGGAGAGTTTGGACCATTCAGTACCTGCAGTACCCGAACCCAGCAGGTTTAAAGCGAGTGAGTGTAGATCGTTTTTCCAGAACCGTATACGACCAGGTCCCGCTACCGCCTCCTCACGGCCCGAAGGGAGCAGATAAGATCAGCCTGCTGAAGGATACGGACTTCGATGGTGTAGCCGATGAATGTCGAGACGTTATCACCGACCTGAATTTGGCGACAGGTGTGGAATTTGGATACTCGGGAATCTTTGTTCTTCAATTGCCTTACTTGCTCTTTTATCCGGATCGCGATCAAAATGATGAACCGGATAGCGATCCAGAAGTGCTCTTATCCGGATTTGGCATGGAAGATACGCAATCCGTTGCGAACCATTTGACATGGGGGCCAGATGGATGGCTCTATGGTGTCACGGGAAGCACCGCTACGAATCGCGTACGAGATCACGAATTCCAACAAGCCGTATGGCGGTACCACCCGCGAACAAAAGAGTTTGAAATTTTTTGCGAGGGAGGTGGCAATCTATTCGGGTTGGCTTTCGATGATGTTGGCACTATGTTTTTCAGCTCCAATGGAGGACATGTCTGCTGCCATGGAGTGCAAGGTGCGTATTATGAAAAATCGTTCGCAAAACACGGCCCGTTGCATAACCCATTTGCGTATGGTTGGTTCAAGCCTATCCACAAACGCACACCATATTCAGGCGGACCGACCCCGGGTACCATCCTGCTGACGGGAGACGCGATTCCCTCCGAGATGCGTGGCAGTCTTGCGGGAGCAGACTTTTTAGGTCATCGAATTCTTTGGTGGAAGATCCATCCAGCAGGTTCCACCTTTGAATTGGATCTGGGAGGAGAGCTTTTTTCGGCGAACGATTCTTGGAGTTCTCCAACGGATTTGACCCAGGGACCGGACGGCTCAGTTTATGTCAGTGATTTCTACGACCGACGTACAGCGCATCCCGACCCGGATGCAGAATGGGACCGATCCAATGGACGGATCTACAAAATCCAACCGCTCGGAGCACGCTCGGGCCCTGTCGATCTGACGACTCGATCGAGTGCTGAGTTGCTAAAAATGTTAGAGGACAACCAGGCTTGGTATCGACGTCGAGCTGCGGTGGAGTTGGTAGCGCGAAACGATCGCTCCATTCTGCCTGAGGTTCACAAACTTTTTCGTTCCGAGGTCGTCCGAAACACGCTGGAAGCATCCTGGCTGTTGCACAGTATGGATGTGTTGGATGATTCGATGCTCCAGCAGATGCTCGAGCATACAAGCGCGGAGGTTCGGAGTTGGGGTGTTCGATTGGCTGGCGATCGGAAAACGATCTCACGAGAGATCACTGGAATCCTCGAGTCCATGGCACGACAGGATGATTCGATTCACGTCCGAAGCCAACTCGTCGCGACCGCTGGTCGTTTGTCTCATGATGCGGGGATTTTGATCCTCCTGGGATGGATGGACCGTGATATCGATCAGCGAGACCCGTTCGTTCCCTGGAGAGCTTGGTGGAGCTTGGAAAAGCACAGCACGACATCTCCGCTAGAACTCGTTTCGCAAATGACGAGTGGTGAAAGAATTCTAAAAACTGCCGTTCGAGAGAACCTATGGCGGTTGGCGAGACGCTATGCATCTGGCTCGGGGAATAACGATGTCGAGCTCGACGAGCGCTTGGGTGAGGCCTGCGCAGCAATCCTGCGATCGATTGCGAACGACATGCCTTCCGAAGGGTTGGAAAGTGTCAGCCTCGGACTGGGGGAACGAGGCAAACGGCTAGGGGGGATGGGGATGGGAAGTCTTTATGAAACCTACGCGCTTCGATCCAGCGAACAGACACCCTCCGCTCAACGTCCAGCGAAATCCCTAGCCGTATTTCTCGAGCGGCTTTGGCGAGCGGATTCGGGAAATCTTCTCAAGACGCGACTAGCCATCCAGGCTGGTTGTGATGATGCAGAACGAA
>JBBAXA010000047.1:28566-31224 GCA_040396935.1 Pirellula sp. | reverse complement strand
AATCTTCTCAAGACGCGACTAGCCATCCAGGCTGGTTGTGATGATGCAGAACGAACTGCCATCGCGAACGCATCGAATCCCCATTTACCCGAGTCCAGTCGCTTGTATTGGATGGAAAGTGTTCATAGGTTCGGCGCATCGGACTGTTCAAATCAGGCGATGTCTCTGTACCAGCGTTCGGAGGAATCCGCCGCCATTCGCCGCGCGGCCCTCAGCCTCCTTGAGAAACGACTGTCGCTGGAAAACGGTCAACAGCTGTTGGCAACCTACAGCGAGTTATCTCCTCCTTTGCGCGCGGACATCCGACGTTTACTCTTGCGTCGCCCCGATACTGCGAAGCTTCTACTTTCGGCGGTCGATGCAGGTAGGATTCCATATGAGGAATTCTCTCTCGACGAACTTCGGCACATTGCGATTTTTCAGGATCCCCAGCTGGACCGAATTCTTCGCAAATACTGGGGTAGCCTCCAGCCTGGAACTCAAGAGGAGAAACTCGCGGAGATTCGGCGACTAAACAACGACCTGCGCGCTGGTTCCGGCGATCCCGTCCAAGGCGCCAAACTCTTTCGTGACCATTGCTCTGTGTGTCATCATCGCGACGGACAGGGGGGACGCGTCGGTCCTGAACTAACCAATATCAATCGGGATCGGGATGCTCTATTGGTATCGATCGTCGATCCTAGCTCAACGATTCGACCGGAGTACGTATCATCGACTGTATTGTTGGACGACGATTCGATCGTGAGCGGTATCGTCCAGTCGAAGAACGAGTCTCAACTGGTTCTATTGGATGCGCAGGGACGCCAGCAAACGTTGTCGCTGGCTGGGATCCGGGAGTTGAAAGAATCGACGACATCGATCATGCCAGAACGCCTTCTGAATAAACTCACCCCTCAAGAGCTGAGAGATCTTTTTGCCTTGCTACAGAGCGTACCTTCCCGGGAGAAGTAGGTAGGAAATTCCATGCATGAATCCAAGGATCGTTCCGTCCATGTTGAACCACTGACATCTCGGCGCCATTTTTTGCAGGATCTTGCGATCCCAGCTTGCCTAGCCCTACCGGCGGTCGCGTCAGGACGGATGACGGAAAACAAACGGGCCCAGGTCGCCATCACCCTGGACCTCGAAATGTGCGCGCAGTATCCCAAACGAGGCATGGTCGAGTGGAATTATGAAAAGGGAAATCTGGACAAGGACACGAAAGAGTATGCATTGAAGGCTGCGAAAGTTGCCGAATCCTTTGGGGCTCGTATTCATTTTTTTTGCGTCGGTCGAGTGTTGGAGCAGGAAGATGTTTCCTGGTTAGCACAACTGGCAGAAGCCGGTCATCCCATTGGAAACCATACCTACGATCACGTTTTTGTACTGGCAAAGTCACCGCAGGAAACCCAGTTCCGTTTCCAGCGAGCTCCTTGGCTCATCGAAGGGCAGTCGACCCAGCAAATTCTTGAAAAAAACATTTCTATGACATCGGTTGCGATGAAACAACGAATCCATCGGGAACCCAACGGGTTTCGAACTCCGGGTGGATTCACAACGGGACTCGAGGGGCGGGAAGACGTACAAAAATTGCTGCTGCGATGTGGATTCGATTGGGTTAGCAGCAAATACGATGGACCTATATTAGGAGACGTCAGCCAGGAACCGACGGAATCGCATTACCAAAGTATCGTTGAAAGCCAAAAGAGGAATCAGCCATTCATCTACCCAACCGGTCTCATAGAGATACCGATGAGCCCAGTCAGCGATGTCAACGCGTTTCGATCGCTGCGTTGGAAGCTTGATTGGTTTCTAGAGTCGATCCGACGAAGCTTGGAGTGGACTCTGGATAACAACGCAGTCTACGATTTCCTCGCACATCCCTCCTGCCTATCCGTCGAGGATCCTGAGTGCAAGATCATTGAACTCATTTGTAGGATTGTCGCGCAATCCCAAAATCGGGGGGGTGTTACCACCCTCGACAAGATCGCAGCATCGATTGCGGCAAATTAGATCCTCGCTAGGCTAAAGCATGACTGCTTCGTCATTGCGTTCAAAAAAGATCCTGGTTTCCGCGTCCCAGTGAAGCTCATTCTTACTTGATCTGAATAGAAATCTCAGTCGATTCGTCTACCAATCGCAGGGAACACGCTTCGAATCGAGGGGGGCCTAATCCGCGAGTAGGATTCCTCGAAAATCCATACTTCTCAATGGGTATACCTAGGACATTTTTATCGAGAATGTCATTGGCGTTTGCATCATGAAATACCGCGATAGCGATCGCACTGTCCTGCGAATCGCGCGATAAATCGTATTCCCAAACGATCCGATTGCTATCGATAGGAATGCTAACCTTCGCAACCGCGCGCTCGGGATCATTGAAGCTCGATTCGTTATCGTACAGAGCGATTCTGCAATTACCGATCTTGGATTCGATCCCCTCGGCGATGACCACAATTTTCCTAGTGAAGGATTGAGCTTTTGCATCGAGAACCTCGGATTCGGTTTCACGAACCGTCGGAGCCGGCTCTGGTACCGGATCCTTCGACAGGTCGCAACCAACTGCCAATAGCAGCAACAACCCAAGTCTCTGAGGGCTAACGCTCGGCATACGGAGAAACTTCTTTGTAAGTACGGCCTGCAAATCTCTCGAACGTCGGTATGATACACGAAGGTAGT
>JBBAXA010000047.1:24093-28466 GCA_040396935.1 Pirellula sp. | reverse complement strand
TGCCTCATCATCGCTGAAAAGGTTCGGGAAATCTGCGAGAAACTCCAGGTCGAGTTCATCTTTAAAGCGTCTTTTGACAAGGCGAATCGAACGAGCGTTTCCAGCGTACGTGGCCCTGGAGTTCAAGAGGGCCTGGAGGTATTGTCGCGCGTGAAACAAGCGGTTGGGTGTCCCGTTACGACCGATGTTCACCTGCCTGATCAAGCGAAACCGGTGAGCGAGGTTTGCGACCTCTTGCAGATCCCCGCTTTTCTGGCGAGGCAAACCGATTTGGTGGTCGCTTGCGCGGAAACAGGCAAACCGCTGAATGTCAAGAAAGGTCAATTCATGAGTCCTCACGACATGCGATATGTCGTTGAAAAAGTCCGCGCGACTGGCTCGGGAGGTCTTTGTTTGTGCGAGCGAGGAACGTTCTTTGGCTATGGGCGATTAGTCAATGATTTCACGGGGTTACCCGTCATGCGGGAGCTCGGGGTCCCTGTGATCTTTGACGCGACACACTCGGTTCAGCAGCCTGGAGGATTAGGGGGAACGACGGGAGGGAATCGGAAAATGGTGGAGCCTTTGGCCCGAGCAGCGGTGGCGGTAGGGGTCGATGGCCTATTTTTTGAAACCCACCCGAAGCCGGAGAATAGTCCTAGCGACGGTCCGAACATGGTGCCTCTCGATGAATTTGAATCCGTTTTGATCCGCGTCCATAAGCTGTGGCGAACCGTAAACCCCTGGATCGCGTAGGAACCTACTTGGGGATCAGCCAAGACTCAGGGTACGCAGTGCTCCCTCTCGGCACCCATTCCCATCGGATAACCTGTGACAGCATGGAACGGTTCGTAGGTCCGTCTCCTCCACCCGATTCGCGACAACTCCATCCAATGCTGGGTGGCAGACCTGGACGGGAGACTTTTCAGGTGGTCACGTGAACTTCCTCGGAATGCTCGAACGAGATATCGTTAGGGAATTCAAGGGAACGCGATTCATTTTTCCTTTTTAAAACGTTAGACCATGTGTCTGAAAAAAAATAGAAATCCTTTCTTGGTCTTGCTCTGTTTGATTTGTGCCTCCGTGTTGTTTTCCCTCGTGGGTTGTGAGAATCAAGCGAGAAGAAAGGCGCAGGAGATCCAAGGGAAGAAAGCTCAGCAAAAAGAAAACCGCGATTCGATCCGGGAAGCTTTTCGATATCTCCCCCAACTCGTCCGATTGGATCGAACGACCGCCCTCAAGGAGATACGCTATCAGTTGAACAACTGGGCAACGAGTGTTTCAACCCCGCCTGAATGGCAATCACCCGGATTGCTCGATTCGATTGCACCGTCACTATTGACGATCGATTTTGCAACACGCATGAAATCACTCGACTTCGGGGAACCCGAATGCGACTATCTCCTGCAATGCCAGATGCTGACCGAAGTCGCGCGTTGGGTACTGCAAACACCTTACCGAGACCAACTGTATCTCGAGTGGCTCCAAGGTAAACAAAAGGAGCTCACGAGCGAACAAGCGACGCAATTGGAAACAACGCTGAAGCTCTTTGACTGGACGGTTTGCAATATTGGATTGGAAGGACAACCCAAGGATGTGGAGCGACTCGTCACCAATCCGGACTTACCGATCTCAGACGACTCGATTATCTGCAGACAACTACCTTGGCAAACCATGATGTTTGGAAGAGGGGATCGTTGGCAGCGGGCGAGAGTCTTCACGCAGTTATTGTTTACACAGGGTATCGATGCGTTGGTCCTCGCGCTCCCGAGCCTGACCGGTGCGGTGGAGAATGCCTCGATTCGCCCATGGTGCGTCGGGATACCGATTGGTGACGAGATTTATCTATTTGAACCCCAATGGGGACTGCCGATACCGAGTCAACGCGATAATGGAATCGCGACGCTGCGAGAAGCGAAAAGCAATCCGACTGTTTTGCGAAGAGCCAAAATTCCAGGCTTGTTTGAATATCCGGTCGAACCAAAGGATCTTGAGAATCTGATTGCGCTGATTGACTGCGAACCTTTTGCCGTCGGCCGTGCCATGTACACGTTGCAAAAATCTCTTACCGGCGAGAATCGAATCCGAATCAGCTCGGATGCAATCGAATTGGAAAACAGGATTAAAGCATTGGATGGCTCCTTATCGCTGCGATTATGGAATGTACCCTGGCTTTGTTATGTCTACAGCGGATCGGTCCGAAGCCGTTTAGGGGAACAGTCTCCATTCTCAATGCAGTATATGGAAAACTATGGCGCGTTCATCACCGACACCCCCATCAGCCGCGCGAGGTTGCTCTATTTCAAGGGTAAATTCGAAAGCACCCTCGATGAAGTCGGTGCGCTGCGAACCTATATGGATCTGCGTATTGACGAACAAACCCTCAAGGAATTGATGGTGGATCGAGCGACCCAACAGGAATTCGGAATCGTGAAGGGTGACTTTGAGTCCGCTGAATCGTATCAATTCCGATTGCTGCAGGCTCAAAACTACTTTCGCAAGGCCAAGTTCGATGTTGCCGTTTTCTTGGGTATGGCCAACATCTATCGCGGGAAATTCGATACCGCCATCGATTGGCTTCAGAAACGAACTCTCGATCTAAAAGGAACTGAAAAATGGCATGCCCACGCTCATTACCTCCTAGGTAGAGCGTATGAGGATTCCAAGGATGTGAAGAAAGCAGCCGAAGAGTTCAAATACGAAAACTCACCGCAAGCCGCGGGCAACCGTGTCCGGTTGCGGAAGCTGCGGCAGATGTATCCCACCGAACTCGGTGAAGAAAACTAATCGTTGGCCCTCGCGATAGGATAGTTCCGCTTTCGATGCGGCAGCCTCCGCTTTTTGTGCCGAAACGTACTATTTCAAGAGTTTCTCGAGGAGATACTCTTTGACGTTCGCATGTTTTGCGTGAGGAGCGCCTGGGTACTGTAGCTCGCAATTCACTCCCTTCGCAGCGCACTGCTCCTGCAGCTTCACACCGAAATTCGCTGTGTGAGTCGGATCTTTTTGCGGCTCGCCGAGAGCCGGAGGAGTGCCGTACTCGAGAAAAACCGGGGGATCATCATCGCTGACGTGTGCGTAGGGAGAGTATTCCGCGATCCAGGGCAGGATCGTGTCCCGTTTGCTGTAGAACACGTCGAATTGGGAATCGCGATTGCTCGGATCCACCATGAATCCAAACGCATGTCCGCCGTATCGACTATTTGGAGTCCAATCGCGCATTTGCTTTGGATCCAACGTTGTCTGTGCCCCGGTCACTGCAGCACAGAGAAGTCGCGTCGATTCCCGGGCAACTGGATCCTCGCTTTTTGGATCCGCCATATCGGGATGGAAGGCGAGCCAAAGCGACGTGCATGCGCCAGCGGATCCACCGCTAGCAGCAATCCTGGATTTATCGATATTCCATTCGTTCGACTTGCTTCGAACAAATTGCAACGCTCGAGCAGCGTCGGTCAAAGGTCCTTTCACCGGAGGTACAAGCCCATCTGCCGTAGCTTCAGGAATGAAGCGATACTCGATCGAAGCGACGGAGATACCCGCTTTCAAAACATCTTGGAGCATTGCCGTCAGTCCGCTCAGACGACCACCGTTCATCCAGCCTCCTCCGTGAACAAAAAACAGCACCGGAGTGGGTTTTTCCGAGGGAGCCTTCCAAAAATGAATCAGTTGTTTGGGATGAGGTCCATAACTAACATTGTAAAAAGTGGGATTCGGGATCGCTGGCGAAGCGAGCGTCTTGGTCGCCTCCGATTCCGGGATTTGCCGAATGAAAATGTTTCGCCAACGTATCTCACCTCCATGTGTCTGTAGCATGATTGGGCCTGAGGCAGGTAATTCCTTGCCCCGATCCCAAAAGTTCTCCATCACCGCACCCTCGACAACCTGCTTTCCATTGAGCGTGACCCAAACTCGATCGCCAACATGCTTGATGACGAAACTGTTCCACTGGCCAAAATCCTTATCCGCAACCATCATCGGGTCTCGCCCGAGGGTCTTCGGAGTATTATTGAATAAGCCACCCGACCCGAGATGCGGGCTCCGATCAGGATTCTTTGGATTGTAAACTTGATTCAGATCCCAAATCTGAACCTGAGGAACACCGCGCAGATAGATACCGCTATCCGCTTTCGGGACCGTCTTGTACTCGATCATCAACTCGTAGTTCGCGAATTCCGATCGCGATGTTGCATAGGGGCCCGTACCATCATTCACGAGTTCCCCGTTTTCGACCCGCCAATGCTGCGCAAACTCGTTCCGCATTTTTTTCAGCATAGCTTCTCGCTTTGCTCCCTCCAATTTGGCGACAGAATGCGGATTGAGACCATACCATCCGTCGAGGTCTTTCCCATTGAATATCGCTTGAAAACCTTTTGGAGGCTCTTGAGCCACAGCCA
>JBBAXA010000047.1:0-23993 GCA_040396935.1 Pirellula sp. | reverse complement strand
GAATGATTCTATCATCAAATGGTTCGACGGAAGAACTATTCGCGATCGGAATATTCAGTGGATAACCTGGAAAAAAGAGCTTTGGACTTTGGAACTGTGGTTCGTGAGATTTTGAACCAGTTCCGGCATATGCATGAATTGGCAGCTTGGGGGCAGACATCCAATATCGGTCCGCAGGAGCTCCGCATCCTGGAGCTGTTGGGGGACTCAGGTCCGCAAATGATGCGCTCTCTGGCTGAGCACGTGAATTTGGCGGTGAACTCGATAACTTCCTTGGTGGATAGTCTTGAGCAAAAGGGGTTGGTGACGCGAACGAGATCGGAAACAGATCGTCGTGTGATCAACGTTCAACTGACGGACGATGGTAAACGTGCGTACGAGTATGTCTCGGACGCAAAACTTCAATTCCATCGAGCCTTACTCTCTGCATTGACGGAGGACGAGCAAGAGATATTGCTCGTCCTTTTCCGCAAGATCGCCCGCGAAGGTTGGCAACAAGTCCAACTCCTCTCGGCCGATGGGC
Organism: Pirellula sp.; assembly: GCA_040396935.1. Lineage (GTDB taxonomy): Bacteria > Planctomycetota > Planctomycetia > Pirellulales > Pirellulaceae > JBKCUI01. The sequence goes on along the minus strand of JBBAXA010000047.1, from coordinate 23,470 downwards.
ATCAACTCTCGAATACGTAGCCTGAACGGAAACGGAACCATGTCACGGATTCTTCTCGAACAACATCAAGATAGACCAGAGCCGGTAGGAAACGACCGCGATGATCCAAAGTCGCTGCGGATGGATGCGATCGTCCCTGATGATATTTCTGTGAAACGTCGGAGCCGTGGATTGCTTTGGTTGGCGATTTTCGCTGTGCTCGCTTTAGGTTTCCTCGCGGGTCGTTTTTTCTCGTCGCGTGAATCGTCCTCCACCCCCAAAATCGAACTCGGCGAGGCAACACGGAGAACCTCCGAGACTCTCAACTCGATTGTTGTCACAACGCAACCGGTGGAGAAACGCAGCTTGCAGCGGGTCGTACAAGCTGTGGGTACACTCCATGGGTATGAGGAATTGGTCGTCAGCTCGAAACTGGATGGCCGTGTCTCGAAGATCTACCACGATCTATCGAGTGTCGTGAATCCAGGGGATTTGTTATTGGAACTCGATTCCACGGATGCGCAATTATCGGTTCAGCAAGCGGAGCGAAGTCTCCAGGCTGAATTATCGAAATGGGGGTTTGCAACGATTCCGAACGATTCCGAAGACCTCAGTCAATTACCGAACGTCGTATCCTCCAAATTGCGCTATGATCTGGCCAAGTCTCGATTATCGCGCATGCTGCCTCTCCAATCGTCGATGGCGATTACGGCGGATGATCTGGAACAATCTAAGTCGGAAGCCCAGGTTGCGGAATCCGACTGGAAGAACCAACAATTACTGGCAAAGGCCGCTGCGGCCACAGCTCGGTTGCGAGCTGCCGAACTCGCCATCTCGCAACAGCGTCTGAAAGATTGTCAGATCCGGGTCCCTGTTCCCTCGATGTCCGATGATGCCGCAGCTCCCATCTACACGATATCCGAGCGGATGGTATCCGAGGGAAGCATGCTGCGAGTCGGTACCGAACTCTTTAAATTGGTTCTCGGCAAGACGCTCAAACTCCGCCTTGCCGTGCCAGAGGGCTACAGCGAGACCATTCGGGTAGGGCAAGCGGTCGAGGTTACGACGCGTTCGAGCTCGACAGCTCCATTTGGAGAGGTGAAAAAGGTCAGTCCCGCGGTAGATCGGACAACAAGAACCTTCCTGGTGGAAGTCGAAGTGCCAAACGAAACCGGCAAGCTCAAGCCCGGCAGTTTTGCGAGGGCTCGTATTCTGCTCCAGAGAAGCGATGAAGCGATCACGGTGCCATCGTCCAGCGTTTATTCCCTGGCGGGCATTCAAAAGATCTTTATCGTCGATGGAGACGTCGCTCGAGAGCACCATGTCACATTAGGTGAACAGACGAAGGAATGGGTTGAGATCCTGTCACCTGTTTTAAATCCTGGGATGCGAGTCGTAACCAGTGGACAGCGATTGTTGTCCGATGGTATCGCCGTGACCGAACGAAGCATCGACGAGCCTTCGACCACTCTCGACAGGACTCGGAGTAAGCCGTGAGCATTTCCGAGATTTGCATTCGCCGTCCTGTCTTCACCTGGGTGCTCGTTCTGATTCCAGTCGTTCTGGGAGTTGTGGCCTACTTCGAACTGGGAGTTGATCTTTTTCCAAAAGTTGATTTTCCGGTGATTTCCATCTCTGCAGCCTTACCGGGTGCTAGTGCGGAGGAAATGGAAAGTTCGGTAACCAAGCCGCTCGAGGAAGCACTTAATACCATCTCTGGAATTGATGAACTCCGTTCGACAACGCGCGAGGGCGCCTGTACCGTCGTTGTGCGATTCGTTTTGGAGAAGAATGGGGATGTCGGTGCGCAGGAGGCTAGGGATAAAATCTCTTCGATCTCCCGAAGATTGCCTGAGGGCATGGATACGCCCCTCGTGAATAAATTCGATCTCGATGCCGCACCGATCATGACGATCGGCGTCTCGGGGAATCGTGATATTCGGGAAGTGACCGAGATAGCCAAACGTCAGATCCAGGAATTACTACAAACGGTACCGGGTGTAGGGAATGTCTTTCTGACAGGAGGACGCAATCGTGCGATCAATATTCGTGTCGATACCGATCGACTGAGAGCCTACGGAATTTCGATCGAGGAAGTCCGTCAATCGCTCGTTGCCCAAAACATGGAAGTGCCAGGGGGTATCGTCGATCAAGGGCCACGCGAGATGGTACTTCGTACCTTGGGAAGAATCTCGACAAGTGACAAATTCAATGAGCTCATTGTCGCCAATCGAAAAGGCTATCCTATTCGAATCAAGGATATCGGAGTCGCAGAGGATTCTATCGAGGAGCCGCGAGGACTGAGCCGTCTGGATGGCCAAAACGCGGTGAGTTTGTTTGTCCAGAAACAATCAGGTACCAATACGGTCGCCATTTCCGACGCAGTCCAGGAAAGACTCGATCGCATCCGCAAAGCCTTACCGGGCGATATTAAGGTTGAGTTGACGCAGGATCAGTCTCGCTTCATTCGAGTCTCGATGGAGGAAGTCAAGTTCCATTTGTTGCTAGCAGCTCTTTTGGTCGGCCTCACGATTCTGCTGTTCATTCGAGACTGGCGGACAACGATCATCGCAACCCTGGCAATTCCAACATCGATCATCCCAACTTTTCTTTTCATGCAGTTCATGGGATTCACCCTGAACAATATCACCATGCTCGGCTTGATTCTAGCCATCGGTATTGTCATAGACGATGCAGTCGTTGTTCATGAGAACATCTTCCGTCACATGGAAGAACATGGCCTTGACGCGATGCGAGCATCGCTGATTGGAACCAAGGAAATCGCACTCGCGGTTCTCGCGACTAGCCTTTCACTCGTTGTGATCTTTGTCCCGGTCGCCTTCATGGGTGGGATGGTTGGAAGATTTTTTAGTAGCTTTGGTCTGACAGTCGCTTTCGCGATTCTCATGAGCTTATTTGTTTCGTTTACCTTGACTCCTATGCTTTGCTCCCGATTCCTCAAGCTGGAGCGTAACGTCCATGGGAATTCGCAGTCGAAATCCGGTTGGCTCTATCGAACGATGGAAACCACCTATGGAACCATCCTGCGTTGGGCCATGCAACATCGATGGGCAACGATCCTTTTGAGTGTTTTAGTCGTCATTTCGACGGTTCCCATCGCGATGAATCTAGGGATCAACATGATTCCTCGAGATGACCAAAGTGAGTTGCAAGTGAGCTTCATTACACCCGAGGGATACACCCTCGAGAGAACAGATCATGTGGTCCGCGAAATCGAGTCGAGGCTCTCCAAATTACCAGGTGTTGTACACCGCTACACATCGATCGGCCAAACGGGATCCGCCAAAGGCCAAGGCGATGTGACGCGTGGCTCGATTTATTTGAGGATTGTCGAGCTTTCCGAACGCAAGTTTTCGCAGTTCGATTTGATGGGCCGTGTACGGAATATTTTGTCGGAATATCCAGACCTGCGCACTTCGGTCTCAGATGTTTCTGCTTTAGGTGGTGGTCCTAACGGAGACAATCGTATTTTTCAAATAAGCTTGCAGGGACCCGAGGTTGAGCAATTGTCCAATTACGCGGACATCTTAAAGCAGAAGTTAAGACAACTCCCAGGACTGGTGGATGTCGACTCCACACTCTCCATGCGGAAACCTGAATTGCAGGTGGAGATCGATCGCGAAAGGGCCATGGACTTGGGCATTCCCGTTCAAACCATCGCCAATACATTGAACGTTCTCGTAGGTGGTCAAATCGTCTCGAGTTTTAAAGATGGAATCGAGCAGTACGACGTGTGGCTGCGAGCGGAGAAGCGTTATCGTACGGATTCGAAAGACCTGCTGTCTCTTGCGATTCCATCTCCGACAGCGGGCCCCGTCGAACTAGCTAGTCTAGCGCGATTGCAGGAGCGGCAGGGCCCCAGCCAAATCGATCGACTCAATCGGCAAAGAACAGTAACCTTGATGGCTCATCCCGATAAAGTCTCATTGAATACGGCTGTCCAGCATGCAAACAAATGCGTCGAGGAAATGCAGTTGCCGCCGGAATATGGAATTGTCTTTGGCGGTCAAGCGGACATGCTCAAAGAAACAGCCTATTACTTCGTCGTTGCCCTGACATTGAGTCTGACCTTCATGTTCCTCATCCTCGCTGCCCAATTTGAAAGTTGGATTTACCCGATCAGCATCCTCTCAGGCTTGCCTGTCACTATCCCATTCGGATTACTATCCCTCCTCTTATTCCAAACACCTTTGGATCTATACGCCATGTTCGGATTGTTCATGCTGATTGGCATCGTGAAGAAGAATGGTATTTTACAGGTCGACAAGACGAATGAATTGCGACGAGCGGGTGTCGAGCGAGACCGTGCCATCATCGAAGCAAACTATACTCGCTTGAGACCGATCTTGATGACCACGGTGATGTTGATAGCAGCTATGTTCCCGATTGCTCTCGGACAAGGCCCCGGCGCCAGCGCGAGGGCTAGTATGGCGAAAGTGATTATCGGGGGACAGGCTTTGTCGCTAGTCTTGAGCCTTGTCGCTACCCCTGTGGTCTATTCGTTGCTCGACGACTGCAGAAAGCTGCTAGCGGTTCGCTTCGGGTTTATCAGGGATATCTTCGTTCCACCACCGATGATCGCTTCCAAAGGCAATTGAATAGTTCGCCGCACTACTCGCTTATTTGCGCAATCGGCATACGGAATCGCGGAGGACAGCCAGAAGGCAAAATAGTAAGAGGTCTGAAACCCTAGATGCTCGAGTTCTACTGTATTTTCGATAAAGACTTGTCGACCCAAGCGATGAGTTCGTTGGAATCCAGAGCACCCAACTGATTGGCGAGGACGTTTCCCTGATAAAACAAAAAGGTCCTCGGAATACTCGATACCCGGTAATGGGCAGCTATGGCGGGTTGCTCATCGACATTTACGCGAATGACTTTGACCTTAGGATCTAGAGTCGCAGCAACCGAGTCCAGAGTTTGATCCATGGTCCGACAGGGTGGGCACCAGTCGGCCCCGAATTTCACGAGAACGGGTTTTGCTTCGCTGGCAATGTTTTCGATGAACCATGGATCCTTGCTCGGCTCAACCCACGTCTGGTTGCTCGAGTTTCCCTTAGGGCCATAGATATAGATTCCTGCAACGCCTAACGCCAATCCCAAGATGACAAGCTTATTGATGATACCACTATCGAACATGATGAGACCTTGAGTTCGCCAATCATCGGTTGTTTTTGAACACGGAGCCAATGTCGCGGGGCCGTCGTCGGTGGACCGCGGGGCGATTGGTTGAGGATGGACTAAAAACCAACATTCCGCTGGATCAGACTATCGGATCAATGTCATTGTAATATGGCTTATCACTCACGCTCTGTCAAAGTGCCCCGAGCGTGCCACGCGTCTTCAAAGCGTTATGGACGTTATAGGCGTTAGAATTACTGCAAGCAAACTGAGAAAATCGGTGATTGGAGTTGGGAATCCAAGCCGAGCCGTTCTCAAAACTATTTGCGGAAGGGCTGCTTTTGGGCGGGTGCTGCGGTCTTGGTGGGTGCCGTGGTTTGAAGAAGGTTTGGACTCGATTGGCGGATTTCCTCAAAGCGTTCCTTGTAGAGTGCGATCGCTCTGGTGGCATGGCCACGAGGACCAATCGGCCATTTATGCTCTTTTTTATCGTAGATTTTCGAGAGTAGGAAATCGATGCTTCTTTGGACACGAGCTTGGTTTATCTCGGCATCCGGTAGGGTGAACATGAGCCACTCGAGCATATGTCCGGTCGTTTGAACTTTGCGTTCTTCTTTAGGTTCGTTCGCCCGCCCTTCGTACCAGGCGGTACTGAAACTGCCATCCGGGTTCTGGAGACGCCATGTATAGTCAATATAGTCCTTGACAAACTTCTCCGCTCGGGCGTACTGGCCATTGATAGGCTCGCCCTGCGATCGACGTTGCTGAACAGAGAAAGAGAAGCCCATCAGACGGTGGGTCCCTCCACAGGCCGAACCAACCACGGGCTGAGCGAGTTCCTCCTGAATCAATTTGGAGATACTCCATACTTTTCCGTCATTGGTCCGCCACTGCTTGTTGGAATCCAAATAATGGGACAGTCCAATCAGCTTGAATGTTAGTTCTGATCGCTCTTTACAAGTTGCCATTTCATAACGAACGAGATCCTCGACGGTAAACTGGTTCGCTCCCACCTGAATCGGATAGTCGAGCGGTACGTCGCATTGAGCGAGAATCGCGAGGAACTGCCCCTCATGTCCTTGCACACCACCTCCTACGTTAGGAAAAAATCCCTTGCCGCGAGGAGTGAAGATACGTTGTGTCCGACAAGTTCCATTATGGCACATCCAGCCAATCGCGTTGACTCGCGTATTTCCGTGCTGTAATTCGTAATCGGCTCCAAAGGCAAGGAGAGCATGCATGACGGCCCATGGAGAGCGAACGGATGTCGATTCCGGATGCTTCAGATAATGTTCCAAGCATTCACCACAGCGTTTCAGTCGGGTTGCTTGGATCGGATCCAGGGCGGGTAGGGATTCGGAGGGTGCGAGCTCGTCCGAGTTTGTCGGATCATCGATCAAAACCACCCTTTTCCTTTTGCTAGGCTTCGTCGCGTGAAGCGCATCGACCCCCTGTTCCTCCTTGCCTGAAGCAGCTTGCTTGCTGTCGATAAGAGGTTCCTCTTGGAACTTTTCTTCATTTAACTCCGTAATCGCGTCCACAGGGAGATTCGTCCGCGATGGAGCTACGACCGTTGGAGATTCCTCTGTGGGTTCCCCAAACGGGATTTTGATCGGACGGGGACGCTTGCTCTCGATATTCGTATCAAGTTTGGCCTCGACAGTCTCTTGCCGTTCGGCCTCCGGTTTGACTTCCGTTTTTTGAGCGATCGAATCGGTGGGTTTCTTTATTTCAGCTGTTTCAACTGCAACCTTTTCAGCTGTGGACTTGTCTTCCAAAGAGGGCTTTGACTCCTCTTCTTTGAAAACCTCCTCTAGCGAAGTGCTCGCAGGGATTTTCGCCGGTTGGGATTCACTGCTGGAATCTGCAAGAGTGGTTGGCGCTGTCGTCTTCTCACCCCTCTCCTCATTCACTGTATCAGTGGATGGCTGGGTATCCGTTGCGGTGTTGAAAATCTCCGAGAAGAAAGAGGAGAAGTGCGAGTGCGCAGCATTGGAAAGCTGCCAAATCATTGGTGTTTCAAGGGTTGGCAGTGCACTCCTTTTATTCTCGACCGGAGAAGCTCCTCGGAATCCCGGCGTCGTCTGTGACGTATTCGAACCGACAGTTTTTGCACCTGCCGCGGTTGTGTTTTTGGCTGGAGAGGGCTCTGCAGATTCGGTGGCAGTCAGAGGAACCGACACCGGCTTCAGAGGGGTCGATCGACGCTCAGCATCAACGGCCCCGTTCCTCGAAGGGGATTGTTCAGGATCCACGGGAATGGTGGGGGTTTTAAGCCGAGGCTGCTCTTTGATTTGGCCCGATTCCTGTGCGTGGACAAAGCCGATCGTTAAAATCGTACAACCGAGAACGATCCCTTGTCTGACGGCCCATGAGACAAACCGAAACTGCATAGCATTGCTGTCAAAACGAGTCGGAAACCAGCCACTCACCCACCGATGTATCGGCGACCGCTATCTGAACAGTGCAACTATAAAAGCTAGAATAATCATCACTTTCTGCATGAGCCTCCATCAATCGGTATAGTCTCAAGCTAGCATTTTGGGTTTCCTGTAAAGCTCGTTAAAAGATTCAATATGCCCTTTATGGGGTTCTAGAAGCGTTACCAACTTTTGATCATTTCCGATAAAACCCGTTCCTGTGTCGAGTGAGATGCTACACTTCGCTGGACGCAGCCGAAAGTGTTGATGTCGGCCGGGATAGCGGGGGGGTGAGGAACGAAGGGAAGAACGGATGCACTCAGAGATAGCACAATTTTTGCGATTTCTGGATGTGGAGCGTAATGCCTCCAATCTAACCATCAAGTCGTATCGCGAGGACTTGATCGATCTAGCTGATTTTTTAACCGACAATGGTTTGAAGAAAGTCGCATCTCGCGATGTGAGTCCCGTAGCGCTCCGAGGCTACGTTTCCGCACTTCACGATGCAGGATACGCAAGAACAAGTATTGCGAGAAAACTCGCCTCGCTTCGAAGTTTCTATAAATTTGCGATTCGCCAAGGCCTGGCGGAGAACAATCCCGCACAGCCGCTACGCAACCCACGAGGCCAGCGGAAACTACCTCATTTCCTCACCGGCGACGAAATTGAATCCTTGCTCAATGCACCCGATAAAGTGAGCGCCATGGGAAGGCGGGATCGAGCGATGCTGGAGGTCATGTACAGCGCTGGGCTTCGGGTGAGTGAAGTTGTCGGAATGAACGATCGCGATATCGATTTTGAGGAGGGTGTGGTACGTGTTCGGGGAAAAGGGCGCAAGGAACGATTCGGATCGCTCGGCCGGTATGCGATCCAGTCGCTTCGAGACTACTTTCTCGTACGAACACGAAAAGAGTCCTCGGATAGCAAGGAGCATCCGACGTTCACAAATAAATTCGGACAACGTTTAACCACGCGCAGCGTGGCGAGGATGCTGGAAAAATACATCAAGCAATGCGGTCTCGATACCCGCACGACTCCCCACACATTACGACACAGTTTTGCCACGCATTTGCTCGACCGTGGAGCGGATATACGCAGTGTTCAGGAAATGCTCGGGCATAAGAGTTTGGGTACGACCCAAATCTACACGCACGTGAGCACGGCCAATATCAAGAAAGCGTATCTTCAGGCGCATCCTCGCGCTAAACGCACCACCTCGAGGAAGACGACTCCTTGATCATTTCCTTACCGTGCGGGTGATCTTCATAGCAAGGATACCAGACTCCACGTGCTTCTGAAATATCCTTCGATCCTGGTCCATTTAAGCGGAGGCACTTCTCCGTTTCATCGTTGGATGAATCCGAGGTACACACCCATCCAATAAGGGAGTAGAAAGGAAGTCCCGTCGGCTAGCTCCAATCCATTCCCATTACCATCGAGTCGCCAAGGATCCTGGTTCCAGTGATTGATGTTCCGCTCATCGATCGGGACGACTTTGCCACGCTTCAGGGATCCTCTTTCTTTTGACAAAAGGATGTGATCACCCAAGGGTGCAATATCGAGTCGATGACTATTTTCGAATGCCCATTGCCTGCGATCGAGGGGAAACCGTCGCAATGTATCGAGTGCATCGACCAAAATCTCTTGAGGTACCTCTTGCCAATAGTAGGGTACAGGTTCCCAAAACTTGGCAAAGACATAGTTGAATAGCGGACAAGCTTCGGGCAATTCCTGTGCAAAATATCGCCCCATGGAACGCATCCATTGCTTGCGGTACTTAGGGTCTGATTCGTATCGCAGCGCTGTGTAATAACACATGAATGCCATTTCATCATCGGATTGGTTTCCCGATCCTGGCCCATTTTGAAACTTCGGTGTGAGAATGTTGGTGAAGTAATGATGGTCGTTCATCAATTTCTCGTAAGCGTTTCGATACTTTGGGTTGCCTGTGATATGCTCAGCTACCAATAGATAGGAGAGGATACTTATCGAGTTCAAACCTCTGCAATCCGTGAGCTTGTCCGTGTTGATAACCTCAGGGGCGAATTGCCCCCAACGAGTCGGCTTTCCGTCGTGATCGACCAGACAATAGCCATTTTCCAATAGATGCGTGGTGACACGATCGACGACGGCAATCACCGATCGCTTTTCGTCGTCGGTTTCCGCAACCAAATCGTGATAGAGGGAATAAAAGAAGAAGTGCCCATCGAGTTCGTCCGAACTCGTATCGGTTTTCCAGTACCATTGGCCATCTCGACTCTTGGGCCAACGGGGCGTAAGTATCTTCCAAAGTGGATCCCATTCCAATCGGCGTCGATCACTCACTTCGTTATCGCGAGTATTGGGATCAAAGCCCGAGACCGGCAGAATCGATCGAGCAGGAAAGCCTCTTGGTGGCGAAAATCCTCCTCCTTGGGGAACTTCGCTTAAAAACGCGATCGCTTTCCACGCCTGCCTGGCACGCTGCTTCGATGGCTCCGAACGGGTTGCGGCGTATTCAAAGCACTGGGCTGCGCCATACATGCTGGTCCACAATCCATCATTATCGCTATCGTGTTGCTGGACGCTGGAATCATCATCTGGATGCTGAAGAGTAACTGCATCGACGTAACCATAGCTGGTTCTTTTGTGAAGACGATCGATCGTATCGTTGAACCGATCCGACTTGTCGGTCAATGTCATCGGTATTGTTTGGATCTGCGAAACACCTTTCGCGGTAGCAATCCAGCAATCAGGACCATGAATCGCTAATCCGTTAATGCGGTCATCCCTCAACCATCTCGGCCCTTGTCGATACTCCCAGACGTTTCCATCGTAATGCACTGCACCCTTGTTCGTACCAAACCATACCCCTGACGCAGCATCCCCTGCCGAGAGACAAGTGAAGTCATTCCAAGGCAGTTCCCCGCGATCGAACAGTCGCCAGCCACTCTGGGTGCGAACACCACACCCCTGCGGAGCGGCAAACCAAAGTTGCCCCTGATCGTCATGGTCTACTCCGCGCACATCCTTAAGCCACCACCCGATCGCACCTTGTTGAGGAGTGATTCTCGACGCAATCTGTTTGGAAGGATCATAGGCGAGCAAACCTCCCTGAGCAGCGATGCTGACCTCGCTTCGATCGGTTGTGATTTGGCGAATTTCAAGTTCGTCCTCGAGTAATTTATGGACGGCTTCCACTACGATCCATCGGTCATCTTCGTAGACATAAAGCCCCTGCTTAGAACCGAGCCAGATTTTTTCCGCGCTCCTCCCCAAGCATGTTGGCACAACACCGTCAGGTAAGTTTCCCAACGATGTCAGATGTGCCTCTCCATCGAACATGGCCACGTTTTTCGAGGTAGCGAATACAAGCGGCAACTTCGGGGCTGCCGATAGGCAGACGATGGGCTCCGAAGACGAAACGAGTGTTTTCCAACCTAAATTGCGATCGTATCGGAGGATTCCCTGATCCGTACCGATGAGGATATGGTCCCCATCCGATGCGACACAAAGGGCTCGCTCCGATACAAGCCCCTGCTTTTCCGTATGAGGAACGTGCAACTGTTGGAAATAGACCGTGTCCGCGGACTGGTTGCTTCTCGAGGCAACTTGGCCGGTGGCAGTTTGAGCGGCGCACGGAAGATTTCGGATTTCGATCCCGAGGATGAAACAGCAAACCAGAAGTGCAATCTTGGAAGACCATGGATCGAGGATTGGGCTACGCATTTGCGTTCCTTCGAGGGGTTCAGGGGCGACTGTCAGATGAGTTTATAGCGTCCAATCCCCACTTCGAAAACAATTATTGTTGCAGGAGCCTGGGAGGATGGCTTACGATTCTGCTATTGCCAATCATCTCTACCCAAAAGCGATCTCGTTCATGACCCTCGCCAACGCACGGAAACCTGGCGGTTTAGCCTGTTTGCTCGTAATTAGCTTCGTGGTGGCAAGCGATTGCCATGCCGAGAATTGGCCTGGCTGGCGGGGGATTCGCGGAGACGGGAGTTCCATCGAGACGGGAATTCCGACACGTTGGGATGCAACGCTTCATGAGAATATCACTTGGAAATCGCCTATCCCTGGGGTCGGTCACTCGTCACCCATCGTATGGAACCAACAGGTTTTTGTCGCTTCGTGTATTGAGGAATCTGGCGAGCGCGTCCTGATCTGCCTCGATCGTGACAGCGGGAGGATTCTCTGGCAACGAACCGTCTTCAAGGCGCCGCTGGAAATCAAGCACAACTTGAATAGCTGCGCTTCAGGAACGCCTACTACGGATGGAAGATTCGTTTACGCCTCGTTCCTGGAAATCGATGGTAGACAGGAGCCAGCAAAGAATGTGGGTGCAGCGAGAATGATGACTCCGGGTGTCATTGTCGTCGCCAAGTTTTCGATGGACGGCGAAATGATCTGGATCAAACGCCCGAGTGCCTTTAGCAGTGCTCATGGTTTTTGTAGTTCGCCCGTACTCTTTGACTCGCTCGTGATTATCAACGGAGACCACGACGGCGACTCCTTTATCATGGCGATCGAGCAGTCATCAGGAGAACTCGTTTGGAAATTCCCTAGAGTCCACAAGACTCGCAGCTATTGCACCCCCATCTTGAGAGAATTCGACGGGAAAACGCAACTGATTCTTTCAGGTAGCAAACAAGTCGTAGGTCTCAACCCAAAGACAGGATCCGAGTACTGGCATATCGAGGGACCAACGGAGCAATTTGTCGCCTCGATGGTCAGCGACAATGACAAGGTTTATCTGGCGGCAGGCTATCCCGACTACTTTGTCACTGCGATTCGACCAACCGGTGCTGGAGATGTTTCCAATTCCCATGTCGCATGGAACTCGCGAGAAGCCAAATGCTATGTTCCTTCGCCCGTTCTCGTAGGTGGGAAACTGATCGTCGTAGATGATCGAGGAACCATCAATTGCTTCGCTACCTCCGACGGAAAAGTTGTTTGGAAGGAACGGCTAGGAGGACATTTCAGCGGATCCCTCGTGACAGCCAATGGGTTGGTCTACTGCACTGCGGATGATGGTACCGTCACGGTCGTGGAACCGAGCGATCCTATGAAGGTCATCGCGAAGAATCCATTAGGAGAATTTTGTTTTTCCTCACCCGCCATCTCGGATGGTCAACTTTTTTTCCGGGGAGAACGTCATCTGATTGCGGTCGGAAAACCCGCTGCGAGTCGATAGCTTTCCAGCTCCTATCGACCTGACCGACGAGAGCAGGAACCCATCTCCGACTCGGTTCGTCGGCATCTCTATGTAGTAGATAAGCATTCAGCTGCATTCCTGGTCGATACGTCCCACGCCCTTCGCGTTGCTCAGGGACGTGTCACCCAGCGCTACTACACCTATCGGGGACGTGTCACCCAACGCTGTTGCACCTATCGGGGACGTGTCACCCAACGCTACTACACCTATCAGGGCTGTGTCACCCTACGCTGTTGCACGTCATGTTCCTGTATTTCTTGGACGGTATGGTGTGGCACTTGCTGAGGTTTTAGTATGGTTTGGCACTCACTGACATTTTTAGTATGGTGTGTTACTTGCTGAGGTTTTACTAAGGTTTGGCACTCTCAGAGCTTTGCGTTGGGCGTGCTATAGCACTGGGTAGAAGCGTATCGAGCCCCACGCCCTTCGCGTTGCTCAGGGACGTGTCACCCATTGCCGATACACCTATCAGGGACGTGTCACCCATTGCCGATACACCTATCAGGGACGTGTCACCCAGTTCCGTTACACCTGTCAGGGACCTGTCACACAGCGCTGTTACACCTATCAAGGATGCGCCCCCAATAATCGTGGACTTTCCACGAGAGCTGCCTATCTATCGAGATTAAGTTTCAAATGATTCGCTGTTTCAATTGTTCCGCTTTGGATAGAAGCTGAATGGCGATCGTCGGGGCCGCTAACCATCGGTACTCTCTCGGGATTCGTAGTCGCCCATCGATCGCAAAGACTCACCCTCGAGGAGCTATCCACCATTTCAATCGAGAGGTAGAGACGTGACTAGAATCTCCCCAACGAGGAACTAGACTCCCCGCAGGCAATGCTGATTCGCCATGGAAATGCCACTGACGATAGCACCGACAATTCCAACAAATCCCTGGTCGGTCCCGCACAAAAACAGATTCTTTAGCCGAGTCGTCCCGTCCAATTGCTTCTTCGGCGCTCCGTAGACAGCTCCATTATCATGCGATGTGAAGCGGCGAATGGTCTTCGGTGTGAAAATGTCCGTATCAATCACGTGTCTTCGGAAATCAGGCACAAATCGAACGGCAGATGCGACAGAGGCATCGTACCATTGGTACTTAGCCCTTGAATACGATATCTCGTCCAACTGGCTCCAACGATCAAAGTCCGCGATGGTTGTCAATCGAATGAAGCCAGCCTCTAACTCGCCATCACCCGCCGAGTACGCGTAATTGTTTGGCGAACAAATGACGCCGGTACGAACATCGCAGAGATCTCTTTCCGGCTTTGTCCAATGAAACAGCTGAGAATCATTGTAGAAAACGATTGTTTTATCGACGCCTATATTCCGAGGTTGGCAATCGAGTACCGAGATGGACTCGATGAATGTCATTTCTCCTGCACTGGCTACCTCGATGACCGAGGAATCATCGCAAAGTCGCATGGTTTCCACGATCCCAGCGCTCGATAGAATTCGCTTTCCAGTGACCCACGTTCCATCTTCGAGTTCAACTCCCACAGCATGGTCTCCATCGACATGGATCTTTGAAATCCCGCTGCGCAACCTCAACTCCCCTCCCAATTCCCGATACCTACGAACGAGATGTTTCAGGATAAGCCGCACTCCCTTGTAAGGTCGAGCAAAGCCTTCGAGGAAAATACTCCGAAACATGATACAGAACTGCCCCCAATCCATATCATGTTCTCTCGCGTTGCCATACCACATCAATGGACAGAGCAGCATCTCAATCAGCAAGGGATCCGAGAAAATCTCGCTGAGTATTTGACGTGTGGAAAGTTCAAAATCATCTTGCTTCAAGTCATCGTAATCGACCAATCGCTCCAGCAATTTCTCGAACGCATCCCTCTGATGTGGGAATTTCGAATGAATCTCCGATCGGAATAATTCGATGTCGTTGTCGAAATCCAGATGCACCCCGGGGAATGCGATCCGTGATCCGATTTGCTCCGCGAGCTGAAAATCCTCCCAACGGAATCGCAATTGCTTCAAGAGTCTGGCTAAAGGACCTTTCTTTGCACCTTTCGCGGTGTAATTCGTCATCGCGTGGAGTCCGACATCGTAGTTTCGCCCGTTGAGACGATAGAACGAGTTGAGGCCTCCAATCGTCCAATGTTTCTCCAGGATGCAAACCCGCTGGTCGTAATGCGCGAGTCGAATTCCAGCGGCCAGCCCACTCATTCCCGCACCGATGATGATGGTGTCGTAAGGTGAATTATTTGCGGGAGCAGGCATTCGAAAGCTTTTGGAACGATAGCCGATAAGAACAGATCCACGATGGAGTGCACCTGTGAATCAACGCGCTTGCAATTATCTGCCCGTTTACAGAACTCGTCCAGACGAACCCGTCGACAATCCAGTCTTGCAAGCTTCTGTTTTCAGAGGAATCCAATGCGACAAATGATTTCTAAGCGACGGTTCTTCCTGGAAAATCCCGGTCCCCTGAAGGTCTCGAGACTTCGAGGGACCGAAACCGATTCCGATCATCTGCTGATGCAGCGGCACATCCTCTAACGCGCAACGGTCTTTGAGTAGAGTTCGTGCTTTGGATTACCACCCGACCTTAAATAAGCCAGCAGGTCCACGACTTCCTCCTGAGTCAATGTGTCGAGTAGTCCTGTAGGCATCATCGAAATCTTGCTCGGCCGCATGGTCGCAATCTCATCCCGCTTGATACTGGTGAAGTTTCCTGGGTCGAGCATATTGGTTGAAACCATCAATTGATTGCCATTCAAATTGGCTACGCGTCCGACCACCACGCGGTCGTCTTCCAGCAAGAATTGCGTAGCTTCGTACTGATCGCTCACTTCCTTGCTCGGGTCGACGATGGCCACAATCATATCCCTGGTGCTGAATCGCCCACCGGATGCGGTTAGATCAGGACCCTGAATACCACCTTGTCCTCCAAATCGGTGGCATTTGTAACACTGCGCGACAACAAACATTTGTTTGCCTCGTTCGAAGTCAAAACCAGAAGACTTTTCAGACGCGACCTTTTCCAGTTCCTCCACAGTCCAGTTCTTGACAAGCTTTCTAGGAGCTAAATCGCTCAATGGATCTTTTGGTTGCGGAGGCGCACCCACCAACTCCCCTAGGTCTGATCTCTCTGAGTCCATCAACTGTTTGATCGCAACCTGTCGAATGTTCTCAATGAACCCACCAAACGAGGCCCCACCTCGCGCAGATGCAATGTTGTAGAACCACTCGAAATATTGCTTACGATTTTCGTTGGTCCAGCCGTCCGATGCTTCTCTCAGGCAGAATGCGTAATGAATCTGCTCATCCTGGGCTCCTGTGGTTTGCATTTTCTTGACGCACCGGTCAACAATATTCGGAGCATTGAGATAGATCAGAACTCTTGCTAATTCCCGGTCCACTAAACCATCTTCATTGGGCGTGGGGAAATGCTTATCCAGTTGAGAAACGATGTCGTTTCTTCGGTCGACGGTTCCCTCTCCGAGCCGTAAAAAACTGAGCTGATAGGCGCGGAGCAATTCCAGCTTCTCGGTTTGGCTGAGTCGATTCCAATCGAGCGATAGCAATTTTCGATGAATCTCGGCTTGGTCGGCAGCATTACCCTTTCGACATAGCGCGATCGATAGGGTGATGGTCGCTTGCGGACTGAGACTCTGTTGTAATTGATTACGCCACAATTCAACATCGTGATTTTCGAGCGCGATCCGAGCCGCGGTGCGCAGTGCCCGATCACTACTCCCGAGACTTTGGACAGCCAAATTCACATTCAAAACGCCACGATGCATGTTCTCTAGGGTTTTCCGTAACTGTCGGGCTGCTGCAGCCTCCGCTGTATCTGGATATCGTGCTGGGGCTGTCGACTCCGTACCTTCGTACCTCAATCGATACAATGCGGATTGCACTTTGCGGCCACCGATTGCCAAGTAGATGCATCCGGACTTGGGATCGACGATCAAATCGGTAACCGGCATCGGAGAGGCGCTAACAAATGGTTCCACAACGGCTTCGTAAGACGATCCCGATGGTTTCATCTGGACAGCGTAGACGACCCCGTAACTCCAATCGCTGATCAGCAGAGCATTTTGGTATTTGGCTGGAAATTTGGTACCGGTGCCAAAGCAAATTCCCGTCGGCGAACCGTAGCCGATATTCGCAACAGCTCCAAAACTATCCGCAAAATAATCCGGCCACTTGCCAGTACCGTTTCTCCAACCAAATTCCGCGCCACTGATCACATGATTAACGCGGGTGGGTCGATACCAAGGAGTACCGACATCCCATTCCATGTCAGCGTCATAGGTAAACAAATCTCCGAGCGGATTGAAAGCGATGTCGTACTCATTTCGAAATCCCGTGGAGACCAACTCAATGTCCGACCCATCTGGATTGAAGCTCAAAATAAATCCGCCTGGCGCTAGAACATTGGCCATGAAGCCCCGTGCGTCAGGCATTCGACCTAGCATGTGGTCCTCGGACCAGATCTTAGGAACGCGGTAGTAATCGATGCGTTCGGGCAGTTTTGTTTGATTCCCCGCAGCCAGGTACAATCGACCATCAGGCCCCTCAACGATGGCGTGCGGTCCGTGCTCTCCTCCTCCATTGAGCGGGATCAAATACTCTTTTTTGTCGTACTTGTCATCGCCGTCTGTATCCTGGAACCGATAGAGGCCAGCCTCTTTTCCGGCATTCACGTCGACATAGAGTCCATCTTTCGTTTCGAGCAACCCTTGGGCCATTCCGATCTCGATATCGAGCGCCTCAACCAATGTTTCCGACGTGGGTGCGCCCACCGCCGCTGGCTTCACACGATAAATTTTTCCATACTGATCCGACGCTAACAAACGCCCGTTGCGATCGATCGCAAGACACACCCAGGATCCCTGCTCTGCAAAAGGAACCTCGTAAACCAAATCCACTTTAAAACCCGCTGGTACCCGAAACGACGCGGCGGGAGTCGCTCCTATCTCGAATGCGGTCGATGAGCTCCGTATGGCTGAAGACCAAAAGGCAACGGCTGCACAAAGAGAAAGTATGGTGTGACGCATCAATGGAAACCGTAAAGTTGCGAGGAAAAATGGCGGGCTCTTAACACCCTAGTTTACCGGAACCACAACCGTCTACAAAGGCATTTCTATCGCCGCAATGCGGCGTATCGAATCAGCCAGCTGAGCATACTCCACGAAAATCAAGTGGACGGTTCGTGCTGCTCCAGGGAATCGCATGATGCCTGAGACGGTTGCTCCTGGAAAGAATGCGAGAACCGGGGGTGGATCGCAAATGTTCGCCTGCAAGGGGCGGTCCACGCTCGCAGCATGGCTCCTTCAGGAAACGCGGGCTATCTCGGAATCGCGATAGTATTCGGCATGGCTTAGCAACCCAGCAGCCGCATTGTCGAGGACAATCGTCACCTGGGGATGAAGCTGTAGCGCACTGGCGGGCACCGAGGCTGAGATCGGGCCTTCAACGCATCCCGCTACGGCCTTGGCCTTCCCAGCTCCAGTGGCCAGAAGCAGAATCGACTGAGCTTCTAGAATGGTGGCAATCCCCATGGTAAGCGCCGTCTTGGGTACATCCTCTAATCGATCAAAATAACGGGCGTTGTCCAAACGCGTTTGGCGTGTCAGTGCCTTGACTCGAGTGCGGGAACCTAACGAGGATCCGACCTCATTGAATCCGATATGCCCATCTGTACCAATCCCAAGAATTTGGAGATCGATCCCTCCCCTCTGTTCGATGGCTCTTTCGTAGGTGGCAGCACTCTCAACCAGGTCCTGATTCCACGTTTTAGGTAAGTGAGTGCAGCCTTCAGGAAAGTCCACATGCTGGAAAAAGGACTCTTGCATGTAGTAGTGGTAGCTCTGCGTGTGCGAGGGGGGAAGACCAACATACTCGTCCAAATTGAACGACTCGCATCCACGAAACGAGAGAGTACCCTCACGAACCTTTTCTACCAGCAATCGGTACAGTCCGAGAGGGGTTCCTCCCGTTGCGAGTCCCAAGACGAGAGGCTGACTACATTGCAGTCGTTCTCGGACAAGCGATGCAACTTGTTCGGCTGCAAATCGAGATACATCGTCCGATGTATCGAGAATGACAACTCGCACTATGAAACCTGTCTAATTCTTAAGCCCTTCGACCATCTTCATCATGGCATCTTTGGTTTTGGCAACCAGATCCTTTGGCCCTGTGGCTTTGATGTAGGCATTGGCCCCTGTTCCTGTTTCGATGATGATGCCGATCATCGTGTAGTTTTCAAATTTCTTCGGTGGACCGCCCCCAAAATTCATCTCGCTGTAGGTACCTGTCGCTTCGAAGACATGGACCGGCAGCTTGGCAATTTCCTTCTTCTCTACCTTCGAATCGGCGTCCTTGAGACCCGCGAATTGTCCTTTCCATCGAGAAAGGTTTTGGTCGATGGTTCCTCCTGAACGAGAGATCGTCAATCGAACGAACTCGTCTCCTTCGGCCGGAAACCTGAATTCGTTGTCGATCATGTTGTTCTTAGGCGGGACTTTTTTCCAGATTTCAGGAGTCGTCATCACGATCT
Organism: Pirellula sp.; assembly: GCA_040396935.1. Taxonomy (GTDB): domain Bacteria; phylum Planctomycetota; class Planctomycetia; order Pirellulales; family Pirellulaceae; genus JBKCUI01. Next base: position 4,208 of record JBBAXA010000047.1, on the reverse strand, counting down.
TGGTACCCGCGATGGTCAAGTCTTCGGACCCTTTTTTCGCATCCTGAGCCCTGAGAGGATTGTTGAACAAAAAAATCGCCAGGAATGCCAACGTCGCGGCAAATCGCATCTTCTCAGCTCCTCGTTCGAAGTTGATTCAGTGAACAATTCGTTTGATCGTAAACCGGAAATGTCGGGTGTACGATGGCTGTCGACACAGCCGACTTCGGTACACTATACGGCGAGCGTCTATAACAACAATCACCCTCAGCAACAAACAGCGAAATCTGGTTAAATTCATGAAGTCGGACTACCGGTCACAAACCATCGATCCGCCACTCCTGGACGACCTTTCCCAACTCGTTAGGCTCGCGATTCGCGAGGATTTAGATCGACTCGCGGATCTCACCACTCTCGCGATCGTTCCCCAAAAGGTGGTCGGGGCCGCGGCAATCATTCCACGCGTCCACGGTGTCGCAGCTGGTTTTGAATTGATCGAAGCAATCCTGCAAGAACTGGATTGCTCGATTCGCGTCGAAACCTACGTGAAGGATGGTCAGACGCTCAACGCCCGTCAACCCGCCGCCATGCTGCACGGAGACGCGCGGGAATTGTTGACCTGCGAACGAACCGTTTTGAACTTTCTGGGTCGACTTTGCGGAATTGCCTCTCTGACCGCTCACTATGCAAACCAGGTGCAGGGCACGAACGCTCGAGTTTATGACACTCGAAAAACAACACCGGGTTGGCGTCGTTTGGAAAAATACGCTGTTCGATGCGGAGGTGGACGAAACCATCGGTTGGGTTTGTTCGATGGAATCCTCATCAAGGATAACCATCTCGCATGTCGAGCGGCTGCCGATGGAACGCTTCTCGACCCAGGTAGTGCGATCCAAGCCGCAAAAGAGTTTCTAGCGAGTGGTGCGTTCCGGTTCGAAAGCAGCCCCATGATCGAAATCGAAATCGATCGCATCGCGCAATTAGAACCCGCTTTGAAAGCCGGACCGGATATTATCCTCCTCGATAATATGAAATGCGATCTTTTGACCCAGTGCGTTGCAATACGGAATGAAATCAATCCGGAGGTAGAGCTCGAAGCATCCGGTGGTGTCAACCTGCAGACGATCCGCGCGATTGCCGAAACGGGTGTCGACCGTATCAGCGTCGGTGCCTTGACCCACTCCGCTGTGAATTTAGATCTCGGTCTCGACTGGAAGATTTGACGAAGCTCCCCGTGCAATCCATAAGCGATTCTCTATCGAACGGGATGGATGAGACGGCCGGCGAGGAAATAGCCAGGACACCTGACGGAGCTGCTTCTTGGAGATAGCTCTTGGAAATGCGGAGTTCTATCTAATCGCCTATCACTCCCCCGTCTGTTCTGCGGATAACGACCGTCGCAGAACGAGGCCTGCCACCCGACGGTCCATCGGGCCATTGGCTATACTTCTGAGGTGCCAGAGGATCGCTCAGCTCATCCGCAGGTTCGCCAGGATGCTGGATGTTGACGAACATCGTTTGTCGGTCGGGCGTCATCGCATGACCAGTGATCTCGCACCCCGTCGGCCCCGTCAAAAAACGACGTGTTTCGCCAGTCGCGGGATGAGCGGCCAGCATCATATTGTGCCCCAGTTCCGCAAACCGATCCTTACCCATGACGCTACTCGACATATCGGTTTGAATCCAAAGAGTTCCCGTCGGATCGAACTTCAATCCATCGGGGCAAGCGAAAATATCTCCTTTCGCTGAGCCGCGATGCTTCTCATCGGGATGACTAGGATTGCCACCGAAGATAAAAACCTGCCATCGGAATTCCAACGATGCAGGATTGTCGTCCTTCTCTCGCCAACGAACGATGTGACCGAATACATTCTTGGTTCGCGGATTGGCGGCATTCGCTACCTGACGATTCTTGTTGTTCGTGAGCGATGCATAAACTTCACGGGAATGAGGATGGACAGCTAGCCATTCAGGACGGTCCATCGGAGTTGCATTCGCCATTTTGGCTGCCTCCCGCGTTCGGACACAGATCTCCGCCAAATCAAATCCATTCTTTGGATCTTCGGTTAACGAGGGGATCCCATTTTGGCCGGGGATCAGTGCGAGCCACCTCCCTGTGCCATCTTCTGAAAACTGTGCGGCATATAACGTTCCACGGTCCAGGATTCCTCCCGCTTGAAGTCGCTCTGAGGTCATTGACGATGGATCTTCACGTAAAATTTCTCCTCCCCATCGATCGGTTGAAACAAATTTGTAGATGTACTGTTCCATCTCGTCATCTCCCATATAGATGACGACGCGTCCGTCCTCGGCTACGGTCAGCTCTGCATTCTCATGACGGAAACGGCCTAAGGCCGTCCGCTTGATAGGTGTCGAATCCGGCGACATGGGATCGATCTCGACGACGTAACCAAAGCGTTCGGAATCATTTGCTGGATGGGATAAATCGAATCGATCCAGCTGCTCCCACCAACGAAACGCGGGCACCTGCTTCCCATCGATCGAATAAGCAAAACCATTCGCATCTAAGCCATAGGCTTTTTGAGTCGGTGTTGGTTCGAAGCCTCGATCCTTGGTGCCGAAGACACTATGGAAATTTTCCTCGCACGTGAGATAGGTCCCCCAGGGGGTTCGCCCTGCAGCGCAGTTATTCACGGTCCCTCTCACGGAATCGCCGATTTTCGAGACCGCGGGGCCAGAGATCTTGATTGGAGTTTCCGCCGTGATTCGTCGACAGCGAGAGGAGGGAACGATGCGCCATGAGCCATCTCGCTGTTTTTCAATTTCGATGATCGAAACACCATGCGAAGCCTGCGATTTGCGAACCTTCTCGAGAGGCATTTTGGCGGGTGGCAAGGGATCTATGCCATCGTGAAACAACAAGACTTGATCGGTGTATTCATGATTGATGGCCAACAAGCCGCGTAGGTTCGGGTCGCTGCCGGGAATCGCAAAAAATTCCATCCCATCATGTCCCATTCCCGCTTGACGCTCTTGTTCAGCCGCTGAATTGGATGCATCCGATTTGAAGATTGGAGAAATGCCATCGATCGGATCTCCCCAACGATAGAGTACTTCGGCTACATATCCCTCTGGAACGACCACGGAGTCCGCATTCGAGATGGAGACACCTTTGAATTGAAACAGTTCCTCGACGGGACGAGCGACTTCGGCTCCATCCGCATGGTCTTGCGACTGAACCAACGCCACCAAGCAGGCGCTCGAGGTGACTTTCTGTACGAATGACCGCCTCGTCAGCGATCGGTCAATGAGTTCACGAAAGGGTAGTGTTTTTTCCATAGGATTTGCGTGGAACATGATCCTGTCTGATGATCGGGAATTCGCAAGCGTTTCGTGATCCTATGCGTATAGCTACGGAGATGCAATGTCTTCTGAAAATGCAAGACATTGATACCTAACGCCAAGATCATGAGTACGATGGCCGATGGCTCTGGGACAGCAGTGAAATCATTCGCGATGACAACATTATCTAATTGATAACGTACCCCTCCATTCACTTGGTAGATTCGAAATCCATCTATCGGCTTAGAACTATCTTTGAAGGACCAATCGTCACCTACCAAAACACCATTCACAAAAAAATCGATACTGTTGTTAGCGAGCGAACCCAGACCGTAATTCCGTGTTGCCCCGCTTCGATTCCCGAGAATTTCGATCGTATAACCTAGCGAGTTTGAGAAACTGTATGGCACTGCAGTCCAGGTTCCAGAACCCGTTCCCGTTCTACGCTCTAAACCACCGTTATTGATTTGAAATCCGAAAGAAAGATCGGCTCCCGCGAAAGTACTGTTGCCACTAAATGTCGCACCCGAACCTGTCGCGAAAAACAGGGTATTGGTTACTCCCGCGATGTTGGGAGAAAACACATCGAACTTGACGTAAGTGATAGCGGGATCACCAATTCCAGATGTCCATCCAATCCCGGTTAAACTCGTAGTGGTAGAGCCACCTAAATGAATTGCTGTACTTCCAAATGCCCCAGGGTTCTCAGCGAGGACCGATCCATTCGTCCCGGATCTCACATAGGTAAATGATGTATTTGCAGTAGTAATTGGTGTACCCTGTGATAACGTCCCACCATTTTCCGAAAAGATGATACCAGCACAGACTTCTCTCACCATCCAATTTGAGAGGATCGATACCGTCAATAAACCTACCATTAAGCGCACGATAGAGTCTCCGTGAAATCGAGGAGTGGATAAGACAAC
>JBBAXA010000046.1:0-42373 GCA_040396935.1 Pirellula sp. | reverse complement strand
TGCCAATGGGGATGCCGAACGCCGCATAAGCGTGAGCGTACGGTGACCGACGTAAGATTTTCCCTTCTGATTCCTTAGTTGTCAGGTAGGGTTCTGCGTTCGAAAAATCATTTCGCCTCATCTCAAGGAACCTATCATGGAACGTACATCTGATTCCAATAAAGCCATCCTTTGGCGACAGCATTTCATTGATTTCGACCGCTCTCAACTCTCCGTCGCCCAGTTCTGCCAGTCCATCGGTTGCTCAATACCAACGTTTTACCATTGGAAACGCAAACTCACCAAAACTCCTCGACCATCCGCATTCCTCCGCGTCCAAACCACCGATGAACAAACGTCCTCTGTCGAAATCAGGCTACCAAACGGTATTTCCATTCGTGTTCCACTGGTTGCCATTGGATCTCTCTCCGACATTCTCCAGCAACTGGCCTAAACGATGTTGGCTATTAGCCCCTCGGTTCCCATCTATTTGCATGCCGAAGCCGTCGATATGCGTAAAAGCTTCGACGGTCTTTTTGGGATCATCAAGAATGAGCTAGAGCGAGATGTTCGAAACGGAGGCTTGTTCATGTTCCTCAACCATCGGCGAAATCGAGTCAAGCTTTTATACTGGGATACCGATGGAATCGCCATCTGGATGAAACGACTCGAGCGAGGCTGCTTCCAACGCCCCTTGCGAAACGCGGACGGCAAGCACGTGATGGTGACTCCTGCCGAGCTTCAATGGATCCTCTCAGGCATCGAGCTTGAATCGATACGCAAGAGAAAACGTTACACGGTAACCAACTGCTTGGCCTCCTAAGCCAAGAAGATTCTTGCATAGAAAATTTCTGGTTTTCAATGGTTTTGGACCGTGTTCCTCTTGCGCTTTTTATGCATCGCGCTATAGTACGCTCCATGCAAGAAACGAATGAACTCCCCGATGATTTGAACACGGCCCAGGAAGTAATTCTGGTGCAATCGAACGTCTTGGTGAAGCAGAAGACCGAGATCGAATCACTAAAAAAGGAACGAGAGGAACTGCTAGCCGAAATCTGATTTCTTCGTGCTGGCAAGAAGCGTGAGAAGTTTATCGATTCGAACCAGATGCTCATCGAGTTCGAGGAAGACAAGGAGTTGATGGCCGCCCTGGAAGCGGCAAAGCAAGAAGCCGAAGCGGAGATCGAAAGGATCGCCTACACTCGGAAGAAACCTGTTCAGGACAAAAAGCCTTCGCCTGATAAATTTCCTGCCCATCTGCCACGCGAAGTCGTTGAAGTCGCTATCCCGGAGGTATTCCAGCAGAGAGTTGACTCTGGCGAATTGATCATCAAACGCTACGAGGTCACCGAAGCTCTAAAAAGCATTCCCGCTAAGCTGGTCGTCCTGCAGTACAAAAAGCCAATCCTGGCATATGCCAACCATCCTGAAAAAGAATGGATCGTTGAAGAGGAAGTCAATCTCGGAGAAAAAGGACGCTACCACCCCTCGGTCGCTGCGGTCGTCGTTCACGGGAAGTTCGGCCTTCATCTCCCCTACTATCGGCTTCAAGATCTATTCTCTTCGTCGGGCTGGACTCCGAGTCGTTCATCGCTCGATTACTTGACGGATCTGACCAACGAAGTCACCCAGGATCTCACCAGGACAATGCTTTCGCGTCTTCTAACGTCGCACTGCCTAGGTCTGGACGACACGCAGGTGAAGTTGATCATGCCCAAGGAAATCCCGTGCTTGCCCGAGGGACAGTACGACCCACGAACGGTTCGCTTGATCGAAAAGATGCGGGAAGCCAAAAACGACAAGAAAGCGAGCTTGGATGCCAAGATGTGGGGGTATTCGAGCTTTGATCCGAGCGTGCCATACGATGTGTTCGACTTCCGGGTCTCCCGACACCGCGATGGCCCTGAGGAGGTATTATCGGGGTACTTGGGACATGTCATGGCGGACTGTTATTCAGGAAACATGAGTGTGATTCTTGCGCCCGAGTCGAAAATGACTCGTATGGCGTGCTGGTCGCATGCGAGGCGTCATGTGTATGAACATCAGGATCATGATACCAAGGTGTCAGCGATTCCCCTTGCGCTGATGAACCAGCTGCATGACATCGAGCGAAGAGCTACCCATTGGAGCGACGAAGCGCGTAGGGAGTTGCGGGACAAGGAATCGCGGATGATTCTGAATCGCTTGAAGGAGTGGCTCGATGGTCCCGTTGCGATGAGCGTTTTACCGTCGAGCAAGCTTGGTGGTGCATTGAATTATGTTCGGAACCACTGGGACGCCCTGTGCGTCTATGTGAATGATGGCCGCCTGCCGATCGACAACAATCAGGTTGAGCGTCTGATGAAGCGAGTAGCAATAGGTCGCAAGAACTGGCTATTTATAGGAAGTATGAGGGCGGGAATTCGCAATGCGAATTTGATGAGCATGGTGGCAAGTGCGCAGCGTCAGGAGATCGACGTTGGGATGTATTTAGAGAGCGTAATAACGCATCTGCTGAGAGGAACGGCAAAGCCAGAGGAGTTGCTTCCAGACCGGTGGAAAGTACAGCATCCAGAATCGAACCGAACGTATCGAGAGCAAGAGCGCAGGGACAAAGCCGACATGGCCACCGTCCAAGCAGCACGGCGTCGTATCCGCAACCAACTCCGGAAGTCGAAATAGCCTGCAAACGGCACGATTTCGAGATGTCGAGAAGGAATTTCTGAGAGCATGCGTGTACGCTCACACCTTGGTGTAGCCGTACTTAGACCTCGCCCCAATGCCCCACAGAATGGTCGGATGGACCCAAAAAATTGCGATAACGAATGCGATGATAGACAGTCCAAAAGCCGTGAAATGCATGGTTTTAGGATTTCCATCTTACGGCTGGTAGACCCACAATTGGATTGAGAGGCTGCCGAGCGATCTCTACCGTTGACCTTGATGGAGGGATGATTTCAGAACTGAACTTCGATCGTTGTGAAATCATCATCCAGCGATTGCGATCCATGCAGTTCGCGCACGTGCCATAACAGGCGATCCATGAGTGAGATATCGTCCTGCGGCGGTTGGCTCATATAATCCAGGAATTCCTCGAACAGCCACTCTGAGCCGTCGGCTTTGTGGATTTCATGAGCACCGTCGGTATAGAGATACAGTCGTGAGCCAGCTGGAACCTCCACCGATCCCGGCAGGAACTCTTCCCAGTCCATCACTCCCATGAGAGGCCCATCCGACTCTAGTCGTATCGCGGTCGTGGGCGAATCCGCGTCGAACAGTAGTCCATCGGGATGTCCACCTCCGGCCCAACAGAGTTTGCGAGAGCTTTGAGAATAAACGCCATACCAAATGGTATAAAACTTATTTCCGAAATCCTCGGAACGGAACGATGTATTCAGTGCGCCCAAGACTTGACCGGGATGGAGGAAGTCGACATTGGGTAGCGTTTTAGACTTCAAGACGTTCATGATCGAAACCGACAGTAGGGCTGAAGCGATTCCATGGCCAGCTACGTCCAGGATATAGATGGCCAAATGGTCGGGGTCAATCCAATTGTAGCCCAGTGTATCGCCAGCCAGTTCAGTACAGGGAACGTATCGCCAATCGATCTTTAGTGGAGTAGTAGTGGGTTCAGGGAGCAATGAATATAGATATTTTGCCCCTGCGTCAATTTCTTCGGCCATGTGGCGCCGGCTTTCGGTCAGCGCTGCATAAGCTGCGTTCCGCTCTAGGAGGCGAATGTAGCTATTAGAGTGATATCGGATACGCGCCACCAATTCCACTCGATCGGGCAGTTTCACAAGATAGTCGTTCGCTCCCAAAGCAAACGCTCTCGCTTTTGTCTCCGCTTCTTCCTTGCTGGACAGAACGATCAGTGGAATTTCCCGAGTAGCTTTATTCGCTCGATAGAACTTCACCAAGAGCAGACCATCAACATCAGGCATTACCAAGTCTTGCAAGATGACGGTCGGTTGAATCCGCATGGCTAACTCAATTGCCTGTGTCGGATCGCTGCAGAAGTGGAAGGTGATGTCACGCTCAGTCGCGAGCATCTGTCTCACACCTTCGCCGATGATCTGTTGGTCATCTACTAATAGCACGCTGATCGGGAATTCGGAACCGCTAGGTTGCTTGACTACCGAGGATTTCGGGTCGTCCGTTTGAGTAGAAGATTGCATAGTAAAACAAACTTAACTTGGGGTTATGTCAGCGAAGAGTGACAAGCCTCAGTATGGTTAGGGTTGAAGTGAATGCGGGGCTGAACTCCCCAAAAAAGACTCGATATTAAAGGCGATGACTTGCAAGGGTAAGACTCGCGTTGCGGCCCCTAGCTTGGCTGCTGCTTGAGGCATGCCATACACAACGCTAGTGGCTTCATCTTGGGCGATCGTATGCCATCCAGCTTGCCGCAAACGAAGCAAGCCTCGCGCACCGTCGTTTCCGATACCGGTGAGCAGCACTGCTACGCGCGGTTGGCAGCCGGCGTCAGCGATACTATTGAAAAGTGCATCTACTGAAGGTCGATAGGGATTGTCTATTGGATGAGGTGAGTATTGCAATGTGCCGTCGCTTGCAAGAATCAAGTGATTGGATGTGGCAGCAATGTAGGCTGTGCCTGACTCAGGTCGCTGGCCTGGCTGCGCTGACCGTATGCGGATTTTGCTGCGGCTGGATAGCCAAGCCACCAAGGGAGCCGCAAACTCCTCACCAATGTGCTGGGCGATCAGTATAGTAGCCGGAAAGTTCGGCTTTAACTGTCCCAGAATCGTTTCCAGCGCGGCGGGACCGCCGGTCGAGGATCCAATCGCCACAATAGGCGGTAAGCTAGAGAGTCGATTCGACCCACTGGGCGAGACGTAGGCGGGCTTGGCGGAAGGCAACGGAAGAGCTGTTGATTTCACTTGCAAACGTTGGTTGATACGCTCGACGTTGACCAGCTTGGCCATTAACTGTGAAGCACTATTGGTGCTGCCGCTAATGGATGGTGTTTCGACCGCGTCGTAAGCGCCATAGCCCATGGCTTCATTCACCAGCTTGAAATTGCCCGCGACGGTCGCCGTAACCACCAAAATCGCACATGGCGATTTTTTCATGATTTCACGGGTCGCTTCCGCGCCTGATATACCTGGCATAACCAAGTCCATCAGGATGACGTCAGGTTTATCTGAAAGGCAATTACGGATTGCGGTCTCACCATTGGCCGCAGTCCATGCAATTTTGTAGGCGGGATTCGTAAGAATCAGACGTTTCAAAGCCTCAATGGCCAATGGCATATCGTTTACGATTGCTACCCGCATGGGCATCCTTCCGCTTCGTCAAATCAGAACTTTTTACTGCGCCGCGCCAATCAAAGTGTACACCGCTTCGATAAGCGATTCATCGTGGAAACTACTTTTCGTTAAGTAGTAATTCGCGCCGGCATCCAGACCTCGATTGCGATCTTCCTCACTATCCTTGTAGGAAACGATGACCACCGGCAATCGATGCAAGCGAGAGTCTTCCTTGATTCTCCTGGTAAACTCAATCCCATTTATGTGAGGCATATCAATGTCGCTGATCACCAGATCGAAATCGCCGTCGCGCACGATATTCCAACCATCAGCACCATCGACAGCGACCGTTACCTCGTAGCCACGGGAGGTTAGAAGCTGTCGTTCTACTTCTCTCACCGTAATGGAATCGTCCACTACCAATACGCGTTTCTTTCTACCGGCACCTTGACGACGGTTACCTTCATCGGTTCGCTCCAGTTTGCCAGTTTCCAGTAAACGCTCGATGGCCCGACGTACATCATCGACGTCGATAATCAGTGCAGGCGAGCCGTCGTCTAACACAGCGGCTGCACTGATATTTGGCACTTTACCCAAGCGAGGGTCGAGCGGCCTAACCACAAGGTCCTGTTCTCCGAGAAAACCATCGACCACCAATCCATATTGATCTGCATGATTACTGAACAGTACAACGAATAGTTCCTCAGTGGAATGGGTTACGCCAGCGAGTTCATCGACGTTACTTCGATTCAAGGATGCAAGCTTGGTCATTCGGAGTATCTGCGTTCCCAATACTACGCCGACGTTTTGACCATCCACTCGCAGAAACTGTCGGTGCTCTACAGAACCAATGGTATTTTGTGAGACGCGTAATAGGCGATCGATGCGATTGAGGGGAAAAGCGTATGGTTCACCTGCAATATCGACCAGCACGGCGCGGATTACCGATAGAGTGATTGGCAGGTTCAGGTGAAAACTAGTGCCTCGGCCTAGCTGAGATTGTACGCGCACGGTACCACCAACAGATGTTGCCATGGTATGAACGACATCCAGCCCAACCCCCCTCCCAGATAGCTCTGTCACCTCCCCTCGAGTTGAGAAACCTGGCAGGAAGAGAAACTCGTAGAGTTCGGCATCGGTCATACGAGACACCATTTCCATGGTGCTTAGCTTTCGGTCAACGATTTTGGCTCGCAGCTTCTCTAAATCGATACCACGTCCATCGTCAGAGATCGTTATTGCGAACATGCCGGCACTGTGTCTGGCTTCTAGACGCAAGTTCGCTGTCCTTGGTTTGCCGGCAGCAATCCTTTCGTCGGGTGTTTCGATTCCATGATCGAGGGCATTCCGCAAGATGTGATTCAGCGGGGCATCCAGTTTTTCCAGGACATCGCGGTCAACAGGTGTCGTTTCGCCGACAATCTCAAAGTCTACCGATTTGTGCAATTGACGAGAAATATCGCGGATCATGCGAGGGTAGCCCTGCACCCCATCGCTCATCGGACGCATTCGACTCGCAATCACTTCATTGTAAAGTCGGCTATTCAGGTCGTCAGATCGTCTCGCGTGGCTCTCAAACTCTTCAATGCGGTTGCCTAGCATATTGCGGTTTTGAGATAATTTCAGTCGTAGCTCCTTGATAATTGCATGACTGGCCGCACCGTCTTCTGGCGAAAGAGACTTGGCTAGTTCATCAATCACATCGGTCAAACGGTCCTGATCTCGCTTGAGATTCAACAGCGACTGCGCGAAAGGTTGCAACCATCGGGCTTCAACCAGCGATTCGCCTGCTAGTCCCATCAATCGCGTCAAATTCTTGGCGGTGACCCTGACCACGCGAACTTCTGCGTCTTCGGGTTCCGCGACTCCGCCAACACTTGCAGGTTTGATGGGGACCGGCTTGGCCGAATGGGAGGGTTCTGGGACGGTATTAGCTGCAGGCTCGTTGGGCTGACGGCTGGGCGATTGCTGGCTCTTGCCACTGATGCTCGGAGTCGTGGTTGGAGGTTCAGCTGATGGTAGGGCCATTGGCTTGGATTCCGCGGCGGAGAGCTGCCTGCCAAGCTCTTGCAGCACAGTCTCGATCTCCGCAGAGCTCTCGATTACTTGCTGTTCGTAATTTTGCCCCACCGTTTCAGCCAGCCGTTGCTGCAAATCCGTTGCTCGCATGAAAATCTGGAAATCTCTATCGCTTAATTGGCGGTTTTCTGGCGAAACCGTCCGCCAGACGTTTTCTAACAAGCCTGACAATTGGGTGAGTGGTTCGATGCGAAACAGTAAGGCGATGCTACGAATACTTCTAGCCGCCAGCTGGGATTCGGTGCATTCCTCAACCGTCAAAGCTCGTTCACGCCGAGATTGAGCGGCACTCCGTAGAGTTTCCAGGGCTCCAGACATTTCGCTTTGAAATAGAGTCAATGCGTCTGAGTCTATATCAGTGGCTACTGTGGTCTTCCAGGGTTCGACAGTGAACGCAATACTCGAGATTGACTCCCTAGATACGGCCGATTGCGGTGCTCTACTATTGATAACGGGCGTCGCCGCTGCTTCATGATCAAGAGGAGCGGCGGAGGCCTCGCCCAGAAGCACGCGTTCGAGATCTTGAATCAGTTGGCTGATGGTGGATTGGTGAGGTACGAACCATTCCGAAAAGCCTCCACCGGCGGATTCACCGAACTGAGCTAGCCAGTCGCTGCCGGCAAGCAGATAGTCAATGCCTGCGGAACTTAGCCGCAGGGTTCCCTGCTGCACGGCTACAAGACAATCCTCCATGACATGTGCCAGCTTGACTGCGGGATCAATTCCGATCAAACGAGCGGCTCCTTTAATCGAATGCGCAGCCCGCATCAGAGGCTCAACCTGGCTAGGGTCAGAGCTGCGTTCCAATTCCACAAGTCCTTGATTGAGTACGTTTACCTGTCCGCGTACTTCTTCGCGGAACAACTCCAATAGCGTTGCATCGATTTCCGAGGAACTCATTGAAAGCCTTTCTGTAAGTCTGCAAAGACTCTATCGGCATCTAATCGGCAGACGTACTTGCCATCCCAATCGTAGACATCCCGGGACAGACTTCGGGCACTTCGTCGTAATGTCGCTGGGACTTCCGTGCGTTGCCGTACTCCCAGATGATGAACACCGGAAACTTCATCTACCGGGAACACCCAGCGTTGGCGGCCATGTTCCGCTACCAAAAACCGTTGCTGTCCATTGCTTTCCAAAGACTCCTTCGCATCACTACTAAGTCCTAACAGTCTTACCAGAGATACGCAAAGCTGCAATTCGCCTCGAATATTTACGATACCTTCTAGATGACTACCAGTGCAGTGGGGTACCCGGTGCACAACTCGTGGTTCGGCGACTTCCAGGATGGATCGAACATCGAAGGCCATCCACTCGTCACCTAAGCGAAAAATCAGAACGGTGACGGTATCATTTTCGATCGCAGCATCCTGCTCGGCGAGACGTTTCGTATGTTCTTCCAGCCATTCATGCGGCGGTTCACGATTGAATAGCTCGGAGCCTGCACTGACATAGACAGGACAATTCTGGCAATGGACATACTTGGGAATCTCAGAACAACTACGATCCCCCAGCACACCTATTTGGTTCCAACAATGCTGGGTCTCCATAGAAGGAGTGGATATTTGCAATAGTTCTTTAGGAAGTGGCTCTTGATTCATTTTTTGTTAACTGCCTCGACTCTTAGCGAGCTCCAATCGCCGTTGATAATTCATCGCCTGCTCTGGTTCGCCTCGCAGTTTATGTAGCAGCATCAAGTGGGTTAGCGACTCCAAATGATTCGGTTCCACAAAGAGCGACTTGTGGTAGTAGGTTTCAGCCACCTCCGAATTTCCAAAAGCTTGCTGAATCAATCCCTGCAAACAGAGCAGATCAGCATCATACGCGTTCGTAAGCTGCAACTTGTTGCAAAGTGCTTGAGCTGCCTCTAGTTGTCCTTGATTTGCTAAGTCTCTGGCTCGAGCTAGTTCTCCATGCGGTTGTTCGTTAGGCTCCATAAATCCTTGCGGGGAGAGAGTAACCGTCGGGGAAACTCGAGCCGCTTCGGAAAGAGAGTCGGCCTGCGGACGTCGATTCCACGCGTACTCGATTTTCGATGCTCTCCGAGAAGGCTCATGAGGCAGCGGTGACGTATTGGCTGACTGCTGGAACGGGCTTCCCTTACATGATTGGGGCGATAACATGAACGCTGCTGGAAAACGTTTGTCCCAGGCTGCGAATCCGAATTGTGTACCTAAGCGACACTCAGAATGGCCGAAATACAAAAGCCCCCCTGGCGAAAGCAGTCTCTTGAAATGGCCAAGGGCAATTCGACGAGCATCCTCAGTAAGATAGATCATCAGATTACGGCACATGATCATATCAAAGGAGAAATTATCCATTAAAAAATCATTTGTGGCTAAGTTGGCCTGTCGAAAGGATACCGTGCTACGCACGCTGAAGCTCAGCTCCCATTCCTTGTCGCGCCGCTGGAAATACCGAGCTGTCAAGCGTTTCGAAATCTGGTCTTCTTCGCGAAACGAGATTGCTCGATAAAGACCACGCCTAGCAATCGCAAGCGATTTCTCGCTCAAATCGCATGCTACAATTTCAAATTGATTAGGCAGTAGTCCTGCGTCCAGTAAAGTTATCGCCAAAGAATAAGGTTCCTCACCTCGACTGCAAGGCACGCTCAAGAATCGTAGCTTGGTCCGAGGACTCTCTTGTTTCAATGCTTGCTGCACGAACAAGCGAGCGCATTCAAATGGTGATACCTCGCGGAAAAACCACGATTCAGGAACAAGGATCTCCTCGATAAACTCTCGCCACTCCATTGGGTCGGTTTGGAGTTTGGAAAGGTAGTGGAAGCTCTCCTCCATTTGGAGCGCGGACATCCGCTGGCGAACCGCATGCTGCAAGGACTGTCTTCCAACCGAATCAGAATTGAGTCCAATCCTTTGCCGCAACAAATCGGCAAATTTCGTCATCACGGATGAATCGGTCGTTGGAGTTATACTTCGCATCCTCTGCTCGACTAAACTGATTTCGGAAATAATTGCGACTGGCGTGTTGGAGAAAGCAACTCTGATATGTCCAGCAGGCAATAGGTCCCGTTTTCATCGATTCGCGTTGGCCCCCATGTCAAGATCTGAACCGGTGTCGCATCTGCGACTTGAGGGTTGTCTGCTGTCTGAACGGCAAAAGCTCGGTCAAATAGTATACCGACGCGTTGCGAAGCTCCTGCGCTGGGGCAGTTTACGACAATCACGCGACTACTCCATAGCAAACGAGCATGGCCGAGATTTGCCAGGGCACCAAAGTCGATTACAGGGGTTACAATACCGCGATGTACAAATGAGCCTGCTATCCAACCAGGAGTCGAGGGAATCGCTTCGAAGATTGGACGCGCGACCACCTCCACAACATTGGAAATGGGCATGGCAAATCGCATCTCGCCGGCATAGCACATCAGCAGCAACATGGATTAGCCTGAAACCTTAAACTGCGAAACCTCAGCTTGCAAGGTACCGACTGATTCACGTAGATTCGCAGCTGCTTGATTAAAATCCCTAGCAGCCCCCGCCACATGTCGTACGCCCCCGACCAGTTGGGTCATCGCATCATCGATTTGACGAGCACCGATCGACTGCTGAGAGACAGCCTCACGCACACCATGGAATTGCTGCGTCAATGAATGAACCTGATCCAAGATCTGAGTCATCTGCCCAGAGATAATCGATGTTTGGGTAATACCGCTGCGTACATCTTCACGAAACTTATCCATCTCCATCACGCCAGCCGAGACGGCAGCTTGCATTTGACGGACCATCTGCTCGATATCGAGCGTAGCTACAGCGGTCTGATCGGCAAGTCGTCGGATTTCACGTGCAACCACCAAGAAGCCGCGTCCAGCTTCGCCGGCTTTTTCGGCTTCGATCGCGGCATTGATCGATAGTAGATTCGTTTGGTCAGCGACCTTGGTTATGGTTGTCACCACCGAATTGATCCCGCTGGCTTTTTCGCGAACGACACCCAATTTGTTCGATATGGAACCAGTCGCATCCGCCAATCTTTGCATATTTGCCTGCATATTGTTGAGTGATGAGCGACCAGCGTCGGCTAGGCTAGAAGCCTGATCAGCGCGACTTTGTAGATCATTGGTAGTCGACTGCAATTCCTGTCCAGTCGCTGAAATCTCCTTGACGGCACTAGCAATCTCAGCTGCCGACGCACTGAAATCCTGGGCGTGAGTATCCTGTTCGGTTGCAGCAGCGCCAATCTCTGTACCTGTAGCGTGCAATTGTACACTGGACATTCTGACGTGGCTGATCAGGTCATGAATACGTGTTATGACCGCGTTAATCAGCTGGCCCAAGTGTCCGATTTCATCGCTTGAATTTGCATCAACACGCTGCGTTAAATCCGCCGCGCCTTCGGCGATATCCTGCATGCGTTTGATCAGCTTGTTCGTCGGCACAAGTATGCTTTGAGCGATGCCCCAACCTACAACGAGTACTAAAAACAAGACCGTAATACTAAAGATTGACATCCACAAGCGCCATCGATTGATCGTTTGGGCAGCTTCTACTTGGAGATCATCCACGAGTTGGCTGGCGAATTGAACTGTTGCATTAATGGCTTCGCGGTGTTCTTGGTAATGCTTGCGAATCGGCCCATTGAACGCTGCAATCATCTCAGGTGTCGCCAGTTGCTGCCCTATCTTTTGGGTAATATTCTCACGAGCCTGACGATAGAATGCCTGAGCCGGTTGATAGGATTTGACTGTGAGCAATTCCTTAATCTGATTCAGTTTAGGTTCCTGGATATTCTGCATCCAATAGTTATGTCGTTCATGGTATTGATCCTCTAACACGCTGAACTGAGAAATCAATGAGTCTCTATCCGCTATTTCCGCATCATTCATAATCCTGTAGAGAACCAGGTACGATTCAACCAAGTACTCGGGCGGGGGCAATACGTCTGCCACGATATCTTTGCCCTGCGATATACGATGGTAAAGCGGGCCGTTGACCTGCATTTCTGAAAGCACCGTTCGGTGCATGATCTCCGACGCTACGAAACCGACTGCGAAAATCGCGATCAGGATGATCATTCGGGTCCCAAAACGAAGATTCGAAAGCCCCATACCACGACCTCTTAAAACTTTATTGAAAACTCGATTGCATCGATGAGAAAATTGGGCAGCTAGATCCTATGGAATTGCCTTCAGAATAGAAGCGAAACTCCTATGCTCGCTGTTAGAATCCAAGCATAATTCGCATGGCAGATCCAGGCCCCACAAAAACAGGAAAAATCCTCTGCCCCAATGACCGTCGGACAAAAAAATTCCCAAATCCCTCCATTCTGGAACGTATCCGAAAACCATTAGCCACGTTGCCGTTAGCCGCGGTGTTTAAGGCTTTCGGATAGGCCATGCGGATCGCTCGAATAAAGAAGCCTGCCGAAACAGGTGGTTTCTTACATAGGTGCAGTGGGATGCTCGATGGCGTCGGCAGAGGCTGTCAGGGATGAACCCAGAACGATGACGAGTGTGGCTGGTGGGGTCACATGAAGCAGTCACTGCATAGAACAACGAGGGTGGGGGCGTGCGGGTACTAGAGTTCCGTCATGGTTCACGGGCAGGCAGGTGCGGCAATAGTTGATCGAAGAGGGCTTGATGTGTTTTCAGCACGGCAGCGTGCTCGGTCTTGCCTGCGAGGTTTTCGCGTTCAAGCAGATCAGTCTGGTAGTCGTAGAGTTCGATGGACTCGATCTGATCGGTAATGAGAGGCGTATCGGTGCTGAGGTTGGCACGGCGCCATTCTATATAGCGGTAGTGTGGCGTACGCAACGTCCAACCCATGATGCCATCCTTGCTGGAATTGGGAGTCATTTGGCTGATGGCAGCTTCGTGCAATAAGGCTCTCGGCTCGCTAAGCAATGGGGTGAGGCTGACGCCTTGTAAATGATTTGGCTTCGACAGGCCGGCAAGATCGCAGAGCGTGGGATAAACATCGAGGAACTCCGTGATAGCGTTCACCTTAACACCCTGTCTTTGGCCTGGCGCGGCGATGATGAGCGGCGCGCGGGTCGCGTCCTCGTAGTTGGTGACCTTGCCCCAATGACCGTGCTCGCCGAGATGCCATCCGTGGTCGCCCCAAAGGCAGACGATGGTATTCTCAAGTGCTCCAGTCTCCTCCAACGCGGCCATCAACAGGCCGACATTGGCATCTGTGTAGGACACTGAGGCTGCGTATCCATGAATGAGCTCCCGCTGAAGCGATTCGGGAATCGGGCCGGTCTTCGGCACATCCGACCACGCTCGTAGTTCACCGGAGTTGCTGTAAAAGGCGAGGTCGTGCGGGCTTCCAACGGGCATCGTTTGAAAGGGAGCGAGCGGCAGCTTTGCCCGGTCGTAGAGATCCCAATATTTCTTTGGCGCAATGAATGGGAGATGCGGACGCACGAAACCAACCGCGAGGAAGAACGGTTGCTTTTCCTCTGCAAATTCTCGGATCTTCGCCGCTCCGGTGCGGGCCATCGCACCATCGTAATAGGCGTTGTCGGGAACGTCCTCGCACTCCACTGGCGGCCCTAGGGTGCCGGGCGCCGCACCAGCGAGTTGTTGCTGTGTGATTTTATTTTGATAACCGGGCGGCTTTCCCAGCCCTCCGGGAGATACATCGAATTGACGTATATAGGGTACAGACCAGGAGCCGGTGTCATGGCCATCGTCTACGGTTCGACCATCGAAGACCTTGCCCATGGCGCAGGTGACGAAGCCGTTGTTTTTGAAATGCTGCGGCAGCGTGACGATGTCTTGGAAGCGTTTGCGCAGGAAGTCGTCCTGCTTCGCGGGATTGACCACGATGCGTGTAGTGTCCGGCCGCAAACCTGTGAGCAGACTGAACCGCGAAGGGGCGCAGAAGGATACCTGGCAATAGTTAGCCGTAAACAGAGTGCCGCGCGATGCAAGTCGGTCCATATTTGGCGACTGGATCCATGATGCGCCATAACAGCCGAGCAGAGGCTTCAGATCATCGATGGCGATGAAAAGGATGTTCGGTCGTGTTGGTGCGATGTCAGCGGCGAACGCCCGAACAGCAAAAGCTACTACCGAGAGACTCAACAACAGCACTTTCATAGTTTTTCTCCTCTAAAGGTTTTTGGCCTTACGCTATTGCGGAATTACCCAGCGATAATCACTGCTCCATTCGCTGCTCGCAGATCTCCAGTTTTGATCTACCTACAACGCACGATCCATGTATTGTCCCGTTAGGATCGATCGTTGTACCAGAGGTGACGATCCCGAATATGGAACGAGCGGTACAGGCGTTGCGAGAGTCAGAACGATTTTATTCTTTCTCAAGCCCATCATGATCGCCGATCTGAAGTCTATCGTACTCGAGAATTGGCCACCGCTTCCTCCACCATCGCCTTTTCCACACCAACCGCCTTGGCGAAATCATCCTCGGTGACCAGCAGATAACTCTACTGTGCGATGCGCGGTGAATTACCCAGCCAAAAGCAAACCAAATGTAGCGGGAACTCCCGTTGCAGTTCCGTTTGTCTGCTGGCTCGCATCGAAAAGAACCCTTGTGGCCAAGGCCCAGACGCCAAGCCCGCGAAGTAGCAGGCACACTCCGCTATGCCGTCAGCCCGCCTCGGAATGCAACGGAGTCCATTTGGCGTACGGCACGTGGAATGGCCTGCCACGAATGGCTGCAGCGCGATACGGGGACGTAGCGACCCCTTTATCGCCTTCGGCTAAGGCGCGTACGATCTTACGATCGTTGGACGCTCCACGATGGAAGATATCGTATCAAGATGCTACCGAATGCATTGAAGAGTATTGCCTTAGGATGGAAGCGAAATCATCCCGTCATCCCTCTAGAACCGACTCCCCTTCCAAATTGCTGATATGCGCCCACAAGGAATTGTGAAGACGTTATTCCAGCGCCTCAAATCAGCACAGTCGCCTATGCCGCGCATCCCCGTTGGATGATTCTTGGTTAACAAAGGTTTGCTGTGTACGCGTGATGATTCCCGCCTTCAATAAATTCAACCATTCATTGACATTTACCAGTTTTGGCCAAAAGGCTGACGAGTCGCGATCGGAAGCTGCCGCAATTAGGGACCTCGAGTTTGGCCCGGATTTTGCGTGAACGATTGAAACCATTTGTAATTGTGCAAGCGAGCTTAGTTAGAACGTGATTGGTAAGTCGCATTTTTCAACGAGGAAGGCAGAGGTCTCGAGTTGGGAATTCTAAACTAACTTGACCAATCTCTAACGATTCGACCAGGAAAAGCGCCAGGACACTCCTTGATGGGAGCACATCACAAATCCAGTTACCATCCATTGATTTCGAGGACATCCACCAGGTGGAAAGGTACCGTAGGCTTTCCTTTTTTTCTTCACCATTTTTTATGCGTCATCGCTTCGCGATTTACGGAATTTCATCAATCAGCGATTTATCCAGAAGATCATGCTTCGAAGAAAACTAAGTTGTCGTCCTTATTCTCGTTCCATTCAGAGGCAATCCTATCGGCGACATCTGGCCTTAGAAATTCTGGAGAACCGTGAAGTACTGGCGGCGCCCATACTCGATGCATCGGCAAGTCCGTCGTTTGGGAGCGTTCTAGAAGACGCTCCCGATCCAAGCGAGATGACGATTGCTGCGATAGTCACCGATGGTAGTATCACCGATCCGGATGGCACTGCCCTGGAAGCGATTGCGATTACCTCGCTCAATACGAATCTGGGCAATTGGCAATACCGTCTCGAGGGTAGCTCAACCTGGCTTACGATCAATGCGAGTCTTATCAATAGTCAGACCAACGAACTGGCTTTGCTATTGGGCCCCACGGCTCAGTTGCGATTGCTCCCTTTCGTGGACCTCAACGGTTCACTCAGCGACGGTATCACGTTCCGCGCGTGGGATATGAGTAACGGTAGTCAAGGGCAATACGTGATCCTATCGAACACGGGCGGAAACACTGCTTTTAGTACCGAACGCGATACCGTACGAGTCTCCGTGTCGAAAAGCAATGATCCACCGACTTTCCGGGCCGGAGCTGGTAAAGTGGTTACCGACTTGGGCTCTACCTCGGACATCGCCTATAGCGTAGCAGTCCAACCGGATGGAAAGATCATCATCGCAGGATTGACGAACAACAGTGACAACACCGACATTGCGTTGGTGCGCTACTTGCCGAACGGGAGTCTCGACCTCGATTTTGGTAATGGCGGTAAGGTGACTGTTGGTTTTGGAATGTCTTACGATCACGGTCAGAGTCTGGCCCTGCAGCCAGATGGAAAAATCGTGGTCGCGGGATATAAGGTAGAAGGTATTCATTCCGATTTTGTTCTTCTGCGCTTCGATGTGAATGGAACGCTCGATTCCACGTTCGGCACAAACGGCAAAGTCATCACCGATTTCGGCACAGGAAACGACGAGGGGCAAAGTGTCACTATCCAGCCCGATGGAAAAATCGTCGTTGCAGGCTACAACAGCAGCGACTTTGCCTTAGCTCGCTACCTCTCCGATGGCTCCTTGGATTTGGGCTTTGGCACGAGTGGGAAGGTTACTACGGATTTCGGATCTTCGGATGAGGCTTATGGTGTTACCATGCAATCCGACGGCAAGATACTACTTGCGGGACGAAGGTACGGAACAGGAGGAAAAGGCATAGCCCTAGCCCGTTATCACGCGGATGGTTCGCTCGATACTAGCTTTGGAGTTGGGGGCCTCGTCACTACGAGCGTTGGCACTGTCGGTGATGCGGCATACAGTATTGCATTGCAGTCCGATGGCAAAATCGTGGTCGGTGGGAGGAGCCATAATGGTACTGCTAATGACTTTGTACTCCTACGATATTCAACCGATGGTGTATTAGACCCTCAGTTCGGTACCGAGGGGAAAGTCATTACAGACATCGCACAAGATTCGGATATAGGTTTTAGTCTTGCTATTCAGCGAGATGGAAAAATTTTACTCGGGGGCTCAATCTACAACGGCAATGCTTCAGAAATGGCGATCGTCCGATACCATGCCGACGGGACGTTGGACTCTGCATTTGGGAATAGCGGTAAGGTCATTACATCGATTGGTGCTAATGGCAGCCAGGCTTGGGGTATCTCGGTCCAACTCGATGGAAAAATCCTGCTCGTTGGAAGCAGCTCGAGTGGTATGAACTCCGACATTGCATTGGTCCGCTACAAAGAAAACGGATCACTCGATACCCGTTTTGCTTCCCCCAAAAATACCTTAGGTGATACCGTTCTATACACCGAAGGATCCAGCCCGGTCATTCTAGACGACAATGTCAGTGTTTTCGACGCGGAGTTGTCTTCTGCGAACGATTTCAGCGGCGCGGTGTTGACCCTAGAACGCAGTTTAGGCGCGAATTCCCAAGATCTCTTTTCCGCAACCGGTACCTTGGGTGTTCTTGTTCAAGGTCATGGGCTGGTGGTCAGCGGAAACACAATCGGAAACGTGACTACCAATAGCGGCGGTAGGCTTATCTTGACCTTCAATCATCAAGCGACTGGTGCTTTGGTCGATGCCACAATGCGGCAAATCGCGTATTCGAATGCCAGTAGCAACCCACCCGATTCGGTGGAAATCCGTTGGATCTTTAACGATGTCAACGACGGCTCGCAAGGGAGTGGTGGAATAATGTCGGTAGCCGACAGCGTTATCGTCAACATTACTAACCGCAATGATGCGCCCATCGCCAATCCCGACACATTCATCGTCAAGAAAAATTCAAGCCAGCTACTAGACGTTTTGGGTAATGACGTCGATTTGGACGGCACGCTTAATCCGGCCTCCGTAGTGATCAAAAACTCACCCTTCGGTGGAACCGCAACGGCCCAAGCGAATGGTAAAATCCTCTTCGCTCCCACTCCTGGTTTCGTCGGAAATGCTAGTTTCCGGTATGCGGTATCCGATAATGAAGGGAAAGAGAGCAATTCAGCCGAAGTGACCGTACAGGTCGTCGAGTCTCCCTACCAAAATCCAAAGAACAAATACGATGTTGACGATGACCAATACGTATCTCCGCTTGATGTATTAGTCGTTGTTAACTTGATCAATGCGAAAGGCCCATCCTTGCCTGTGGATGGGCTTCCTGGGCCTCCCAACTACGTGGATGTTAATGGAGATAATCGAGTGGACCCCCTCGATGCCTTGGAGGTGATTAACTATATCAACTTGCGTGATTTCGGAACTGGAGAAGGAGAGGCCGTACTCCCCAATTTATTGCGCTATCAAGTCAACCAAGTCAACGCTAGGCTACAAACTCGACACGCTCCGATGGAATCCTCGGGTACCAGAGAGGGGCTATTGGCTCCCAGTTCGCATAAAGATCGTTTGTGTCGGCTGGATGGTGGATTGAGTGTATCGCAAAATCGACCTCAAGAAGGGGCCTATCTTACATCGGGCGAGCAATCGACCGCAGACACTGAGCGAGAACTCGATGAAGACGCATGTTCCATGGAGAAAATCCCTGGCTACGAGGGTCTTATCGATCAGGCAGTTCTGGAGTTATTTGCTCAGAGAAAGCGTTAATAAAGCTTAGGAGTGACTCGTTCGATAGTGTCCATTTCCCCAACGCGTCTGTGTGCAAAGACCGGAAGGGAACGGAGTGCTCACAGCCGGGTTGATCCCAGGAACCGTCCTGAGAGGGGTTACCGGAGATTAGTGCGCAAATCTACACTCGACACCGATCGCAATTAAAAGGTGTCGGATCGAATCAGCAGCGATACGTTCAAACTCAGAGGCGATGACATTAGGCCGAAACAGCCGATAACCCAATCAAAAAGTTGCTCTGTCTATGAGTATCCGATATCGTGCACTTGAAAGGGTCCATTAAATCGCATGACAGGCTGTATTGTTGCAGCCTTCAGGGTTTAGGCTGATCCGCTTAAAAACGAGTTATTTGGCTGGGCAATCATCATGCCGATGTTCACAGTGTGCCGGAAATTCGATCCGCGATGCGGTGAATCGTGGTCGCGATACATCGAGTGGTCCGGTTTTCATCACCTAAGAGAACTAGTTTCCGCAGATTCGATACTCTGCCCGTCGTGTGTCGATCAGTTGAAAGACGAGGACTGGGAATTCAACATTCACGCAGATAACCGCCTTCACTTCTTTCGCGACTACGAATACCTGAAACGCCGTATCGCCTACGATGCTTCACTGCACAACCTGCTCGCGATTTTTGAACGTCCGGCTCGAGCCCCCGAACCGATCGAAGGATTCACTTTTTGCGGTTACGACATTCTGGATTCGGACGATTCCATCAGCGTATTGACCAACTGTGGAGCTTTCCCATCCATCTACACTGCTGACGACCTGAACCCATACGGATTGATCACAGAACTCGATCGGGTGACGAAGATCGCTGAGGCGATTCGAGATACCAATGCAGACGATCACCACTGTTACGACTGTCGCGTCTGGGGAATCGCTCGTTACGCGAACATAAAATAAATCGGGTAACGATTTCCATTGCGGGCACCCACTCCAGACAAACATTCGCCTCATCTTTCCACCTTCACCTTTGCCACGCCGGCCGCCTTGGCAAAATCATCTTCGGTAACCAGCAGATAATTTTGCCGGGCGATGCGCGGCGAGTTGCCAAGCTAGGAGCAGACCAAGTACTGTAAGAACTCTCGTTGCAGTTCCGTTTGCCAGCTGGTTCGCCCCTCTTGAAGCTACACTGTATGGAACAATCATGGCCAACGAATGGGATTTTCGTGTTCGTGCTCCTGCTCGTAATCGTACTCGAGCGAGCCATTTCGATTTTGATTACGAGATGGAAAGCCCCGCTTGACAAGTTCTTGCAAAACACCTCGGGCAAAGCCAAAGAAATCGAACCATCAAATCGTGTTTGCAGTCAATGGATCTCATCGGATTCGCTGAGTACCTCGTCCAGCAATTCACTCAACTGGATCTCTGCAGCTTGAACTCGAATATCCGCTTGCTGTTGTTCGGTGCTGCTCCGAAAGATACTTCGAAAGTCCCGACGGCTGCGCTGGCTTCCTTTGTCGATCCAGATGAGCTTCGAGATTGCGGCATCGGTGCGCGATACGACAGGGAGGAAAACCCCCGCAAACAATTCCATGGTCTGAGACCGTTTCAGCTCACCATGGATCAGCTCTCTAGGGTAGATGTCCAGTTTCAAGCTTTCTGTCTTGTCCAAGAGCTGGAAGAGGTTGCCGGACTGAACTGCCTGTCGAACGACCCGCTCAGTGAATAAAAAGTCAGAGCAGGCCAGATGGTTCACCAGGTCATCGATGCGAATTGTTGCCACCTCTGGCGAAACAACAATATCGATGTCTTGCGTTAAACGCGGTTCGCCATAGGCTGAACTGATCGAGCCTCCAGTAAGGTGAAAAGGAAGACCAATCGCATCTGCGATTGCCACAAACTTGACAATCGTCCTTTCAAATGCTTCAACTGGAAACATTGGAAAGCTGTTCTTGGATGAGTTTGACGACTTCTGGTTCTCGCTCGTAAAGCTTCAAAGCGACATGCCACTTCACCTCTTCGTCCGACAGACTCGGCTGAGCGCTTCGAATCCGTCTGGCCATCTGTTGGCGAGTCCAGGCAAACATCGCAGCGCTTCGAGACACCTTCTCCGCGGGCGACATCGCTTTCCAGCGCCGTTCGTATTCCTGTTCGATTTCGGACGATTCCACCTTGATTTCCTCATTTTCCATATCAACCAAACAGTATAGGCGAACATCCGAACTGGACAAAGTACCGACGTACGACTCAATCGAAGCCTGCCGTCGAGCATCGTATGATGCTCAGATCGTCGTGGCTCACTTCGCGATCCAGCGTTGGATCGCGAAGTGAGCCACGAATGCTATAGTCATTCCCCAATCGATCTCTTCCCATCGCAGAGACGGCGTTTCTGAGTAAGTCCGAATTCCATCAGAGTGACTCATTCCCAGTACTACTTGCTAGAACGAATTGGCTTTCTTTATTACTTTATCGACCGCTTCACGCGGTAAAAATCCGTTCGCTTTGATCGCGCTCTGCGGTATTCGAACCTATGAATAGGGGGGCTCTTTGATGACCTTCTAGTCGACCGCATCGCGTATGGATTGCCTCTCGCACTGGATTCGTTGAGGAATCACCGTTTGGAGACGATACTTAAGACTAATCCACTTCCACCGGCCCAACACCACCTTAAATCGTGTGCCTCGATCGAGGATATCAAGCGATGGACTGAATCGTCTGCCTTGGATGGACACGCCGCCCAACGACCAGGATGTATGCAAACAGGTCAACGAGATGAATCTTTCACAAAAAAGCCACTTCAGCCGAATGGTTGATTCGAGACTCAGTGGCCGAAGCGATTACGCAAGCGGCAAAGCGCGAGTACCGGTCCATAGCAATCCCGACGATTGCCGCTGGTTCCGGTGGTACAAACCAGATAGGATACAATCCTACACCGAAAGCGACCGGACCGGTTGCCCAGTCGATGGTGAGGTCCGTAAGGTTCGGTACATAAAAACGATGATGAACCTAACGGTGACCTGGAGCGTGTGTTGAGATCAAGAGTTGTTTGCGGCCGACCGGAAATCGCTGTCTTTCTTTATGTCGCCTCCAACAGACGAACAAAATAGACACGAAGTGTAGATACAAAGATAAATAGGACCTGGTCCAGAATGTAGCCTGAAGATGGAGGAAGGATTTACAGTTGAATTTTCGGATGCGAAGCAGCGGTGCCATGAATGTCATGTACTCAGATCCCATGCGGATTCCTCGTTTTTAGCAATTTTGTTCTGTTGATGGTTCGGAATACCCAAGCTCCGATACAGAATTTGAAGTAGCAATCAACAAACCAAGAAAGAGAGCCAGATGAACACGAATTTTTCTGAAGCCGAGCTGATCCGTCTTTGGGAAAGACACACCGAACTCGAATTCGCTACCAAGGACGCTGTGGCGACGGTCGCCACGATGACGCCCAACAATTACGTCAATCACGTTCCCGTGATGACCGGAGGTCGTGGCAAAGATGAGATGATTGAGTTCTATGGGAAGCACTTCATTCCTAAGATGCCTGCCGACACCGCTCTACGATTGCTCTCCCGAACGGTGGGTAATGATCGTGTGATCGACGAGTTTGTTTTCTCTTTCACTCACGACGTCGCGATGGACTGGATGTTACCGGGGATTGAACCGACCCACCGGAAAGTCGAAATTCCGATGGTAGTCGTGGTACAGTTCGAAGGGGACAAGATCGCCTGTGAACGCATTTATTGGGATCAAGCTTCCGTTCTCGTGCAAATTGGCGTCCTGCAATCGAAGGCACTGCCGGTTACAGGCGTCGAGCAAGCCCGCAAGTTTGAGAACCCGCAACTGCCGTCGAATGAGTTGATGACCCATTGACCATCGAATCAGGAAGAAACCGTTGAGGATTAGCATTACGGTCGATTTCGCTCTTTTCAAAGAGTCGGTTTTGCAACTACGTTAGCTTTACGATTAGAAAGAAGCACGGACTGCTTTCTCCGAAGTACATGAAGTTTGTCTCCTTCGCGTCCTTGCTGACCGTGGCACTGAATACTGCGGTTCAGCCGAGCACCATGAATAGGAGCTCACCCTAGGGATCTAGGAGATTGTCCACACCAACACGAAGGTGGGGAGTCCACAAACCAATGGGATTTGTGAACGATTGCACAAGACCGTGCTTTAAGAGTTCTATCCGATCGCATTTCGCAAAAAAGCTCTACGAGCCTATCGATCAACTTAATCAAGATCTCGATAGATGGCTCAAGAGCTATAATGAGGAATGGCTTTACCCAGAAAGATATTGCTTCGGTAAGACTCCCATGGATGCCTTTTTGGATTCCAAGTCGTTCGTCGAGCAGAAAATGCTCGACCTATTCGTACAACACAACTCGTAATTTAGGTAGTTTCCGTCAGATCAAATACTGGCTCCTAGGGAGAAGGTAGATCCCATTTTGGTCCGATACCCAAAGAAGGATGAGCCTTCGATTCCATCGACTGATCTGCAGGTTGATGACAACTTGTTCGAATGAGTAGAGGAAACGTTCGCAATTGAATTGAAAATTGGATGATTGCCCATCACTTAGCAGCCATGGAATGACCGCCAGTCCTTCTTAATGAATCGACTTGGCCGAGATTCAGGAGACGTTACTTCCGGAGAACCGGGATTTTTCTCGCGAGCTATCGCACTCTCCGGTTGATAAGTGGTAGCTTGTTATAACGCCGATTGCTTGAGAACCACTAAATCCGACCACAAACGAACCGATCGCCGGGTAAAAAGCGGGGGCAGAATCGGATCTGACGGTCAGCATCCAGTCTGGTAAAGGCCAACGTGTCATGCGATGACAAACCCAACATCATCATCTTCCTGGCCGAAGATTTAGGCTATGCTGACATCGGCGTGAACGGATGTCAGGACATTCCGACGCCGAACGTCCCAAAGATGAAGCCTAGGTTAAGAGCTACGCACCAACAGGCTAAAATTCGAGAGTAGCCAACCATGAAAAAAGTCCGTATCCCGCGATTAATCGCTAAGCCACGAGCCATGCATTCGTCCAGAACCATCCCTCTTTCATTGGCCATTCCATCATGGCCTTCATTCCTCGCCCTGCTCCTTGCCCTCTGCCTCATCGCCCCGTGCACCCAGATCCATGCGAAACAGCCCAACATCCTCGTCATCTATGCCGACGACCTCGGCTACGGCGATGTGCAGTGCAACAATCCGGAGCGTGGTAAGATCCCCACGCCACACATCGACAAGCTCGCCGCGCAGGGAATGCGTTTCACGGATGGGCACTCGTCATCTGGCGTTTGCTCGCCCTCGCGCTACACACTGCTCACGGGGCGCTATCATTGGCGCACGAAGCTGCAGGGGGGCATCGTCGGCGTGTTCGGTGAACCATTGATCGCACCGGATCGCATGACCATCGGCACGTTGGCGAAGCAGCAAGGGTATCGCACGGCGTGCATCGGTAAATGGCATCTTGGATGGGACTGGCCGATCACGGAAGAGCAGCGTCCCTTGCTCACACCTTTAAAGCAGCCAAACGACGAAGCAGGCGCGACCAGGAAAGCTGGCGACATCGCCACCGAGCAGCAGATCGCGGCTTGGCGTGACATTTTCTCGAAGCCCATACCAGGAGGCCCGAGCGCGCGTGGCTTTGACCTCTACTTCGGCACCGATATCCCAAACTGGCCACCCTTTTGTTTCATCGAGAACGACCGCGCGCTCGGCATTCCCACCGAATTCCTGCCGCGTGAATTTGTGGGCAACAATCAAGCTAGCAAACAAGGCCCCGCGCTGAAGGATTGGAAGCTCGAAGGCATCCTTCCCGCGCTCTGCGACCGCACGATCCAGTTCATCGACGAGGCGGTGCAAAAGAAGGAGCCCTTCCTCGCTTACATGCCGCTTACCTCGCCGCACACACCGCTCGCGGTGAATCCCGAATGGAAGGGCAAGAGTCACCTGAATCTCTTCGCCGACTTCGTGATGGAGACCGATGCCATCGTGGGCCGTGTGCTCGATGGGTTGGAGAAAAGCGGCGCGGCGGAGAACACGCTCGTCGTCTTCACCGCAGACAACGGTTGCGCGCCCTACATCGGTGTGGAGGATCTCGAAAAGATGGGCCATTACCCCAGCGGCCCGCTGCGCGGCTACAAAGCGGACGCTTGGGAAGGCGGACATCGCGTGCCCTTCATCGTGCGCTGGCCCGGCAAGGTCAAAGCAGGCTCGGTTTGCAACCAACTCGTGAGTCAAGCCGATCTGATACGCACCTTCGCCGATGTCCTTGAAGTGAAGCTCCCTGACACGGCCGGTGAGGACAGTTTCAGCCTTATGCCTTTGCTCAAAGGCGAAGCCAACCCCATCCGGGAGAACGTTGTGAGCGCCTCCATCGGCGGCACGCCGGCAGTGCGCAGTGGCACATGGAAATACATACCCGCACCCGGCTCTGGCGGTTGGGGCAAAGGTGGCAATCAATCGCAGCCTGTGCAGCTCTACAACCTCGCCGATGACCTCGGTGAAACCAAGAACCTCGCCGCAGCGATGCCTGAGAAAGTCGCCGAGATGAAAGCGCTGCTCGAAAAGCTCATCACCGATGGTCGCAGCACACCCGGCACCCATCAGAAGAACGATGTCGAAGTGAAACGCTACCCAGCCGAGCCCGCCGCCAAGCCGACAAAGAAGGCGAAGTAAGCTTATAGCCTGAATATCCGAGGAATCGGATGTGCCAACGAAAAAAAGCGAAGATAACGAAACGAGAAAACCCAGCCATGAAACATCCCCTTTACCTCCTCGCCGTCCTGCTGCTCTGCCTCTCTGCCTTTAGCTCTGCGCTCGGCGCGGCTGATTCGAAGCCCAACATTATCATCCACTTCATCGACGACCTCGGCTATGGCGACATCGGCCCGTTTGGCGCGGTGAAGCAGAAGACGCCGCACCTCGACCGTATGGCGCAGGAGGGAATGAGGCTCACGTCGTTCTACGCTGCGCCGGTATGCAGTGTGTCGCGGGCACAGATCATGACCGGGTGCTATGGCGCACGCGTTTCTGTGCCCGGGGTGTATCCGCCAGGGGCGAAGAACGGGCTGCATCCAGACGAGTACACGATCGCGGACCGATTGAAGCCGCTGGGCTATGCTACGCAGTGCATCGGCAAGTGGCACCTCGGCGATCAACTGGCATTTTTGCCCACGATGCAGGGCTTTGATCACTATCTCGGCATCCCATATTCCAATGACATGTTCAAAACCTCCAGCGTGGACGGCCGCCGCGTCGTGCCCCTCATTCGCGATGACAAGGTCGAGCGCCTGCTCGATGAGGTGGACCAGGACCGCATCGAGGAAATCTGCACCGACGAGGCCGTGAAGTTCATACACAGCAGCAAGGACAAGCCCTTTTTTCTCTACTTCCCGCACACCGCCGTGCACACTCCCATCCATCCCGGCAAAGCCTTCCAGGGCAGCTCGCAAAACGGCCGCTTTGGCGACTGGGTTCAAGAGGTCGATGCCAGCGTCGGCCGCGTGCTCGACGCGCTGCGCGAACTGCAGCTCGACCAGAACACGCTCGTGATCTTCACCAGCGACAATGGCCCCTGGCTCATCAAAGGCCCCGATGGCGGCAGCGCAGGTCCCTTACGCGGTGGCAAAGGCAGCACTTGGGAAGGCGGCGTGCGCGTCCCCACACTCGCGTGGTGGCCTGGCAAGATCGCGCCCGGTAGCGTGTGTGATGCTGTCGCCGGCACCATCGATGTGCTGCCCACCTGCCTCAAAATCGCTGGAGCCGAAGTGCCCGCGGAGCCCGGGCTCGACGGTCGCGACCTCTCCCCGCTGCTCTTTGGCCAATCCAAGGACTCGCCACGCGAAGCGCACTACTACTTTTCCAGCTACAACCTCCAGGCCGTGCGCCAAGGACCATGGAAGCTCGCGCTCATGACGCAGTCGGAATCCATGGGCAAAGAAACCGCCAGCGACGCCCAGACGAACCCACGCCTCTACAACCTCGATCAAGAAATTGGCGAACGGACCAACCTCGCCGGGCAGCATCCCGACATCGTCGCGAAACTCACCTCGCTCGCCGAGAAGAAGAACGCTGAGATCGGCGGTAATGCCCCCACGTCCCGCCGCCCGCCCGGCGAGGTCGAAAATCCCGTCACCCTCTATCCCACAAGTGATAAACCCAGGGAACGCCCTCCTCTCAAGGCAAAGGCTAATGCCAAGCCCGCCGACCTCTCCAAGCTCCAGCCTGGCGACACGATCGACGCCGAACACGCCCCGCAAATCGCCGATACGCCCTTCACCCTCAGCTGCGAGCTCACCACCGCGCAGCGCGATTCCATCCTCATCGCCCACGGCGGTGCGAGCAGTGGTTATGCGCTTCATCTCAGCGGCGGCAAACTTTTGTGGGCCATCCGCCACGGCAAAACCCTCACCACCGCCCAGACCGACTATCCCGCCGACAACCAACCCCACCGCATCACCGCCACCCTCGGTCAAAAAGGCCAACTCACCCTCCAACTCGATCAAAACGCCCCTGTCTTCGCGACGAGTCCCAGCCTCATCCGCACCCAGCCCAAAGAAGACTTCTGCCTCGGCCACGATAACAATGTCCCAGTGGCCACGTACACCGCGAAGGGGAAGTTCGAGGGGAAGATTACCAATCTTGCCATTCATTGATCTAAATCCAGCTTCAGAAACTCAACCGTTTCGCCCCTCTAGTCCCAACGCATCGTGCGCTGTGCTGCATCGCCGGTGAGCTTCACACAACTAAGAATGGATCGAAGACCAAATGAAATCCACCTTCGCACTGCTCACCGTCCTGCTGCTCGCGCCCTTAACCACGCTGCACGCCGCCGATGCGCCAAAGCCCAACATCATCTTCATCTTCGCCGACGACTGGGGTTGGGGCGATCTTGGCTGTCACGGGCATCCTTGGCTCAAGACGCCGCATCTCGACCGCCTAGCAAGCGAGGGAACAGACTTTCAACAGTTCAACGTGCTCAATCCAGTCTGCTCTCCGAGCCGCACGGCGGTGATGACGGGGCATTACCCTGCGAGGTATTCCATCCACCAGCATTTCGCCTCGCCCGAGCAAAACCGCGCACGCAACATGCCGGACTGGCTGGATGCAAAAGCACCGTCGCTGCCGCGCTTTCTCAAAGGTGCCGGGTATCGCACGGCGCATTTCGGCAAGTGGCATCTGACGAATAGGGACACGCATGGCGCGCCGAAACCGGAGGCTTACGGCTACGATGTGGCGTCGGTTTTCAACGGAGGGGCAGAGTGGCCGTCGGCGGATTTGCACGCCACAGCGGCGAACACCGTGGCGTTCATCAAGGCGAACAAGACGCGGCCTTTTTTCATCAATGTCTGGATCCACGAAAGCCACACGCCGCACGTGCCGACGGCGGCTTCCTTGGAAAAGTGGAAGCATCTCGACAAGCAGAAGCAGGTGTATTCGGCAGTTATCACCGATGGCGACAATGCCGTGGGCGCGATCCTCGACGCGCTGAAAGCGGAGGGACTGGAAGACAACACGATCGTGATGTTCTCGAGCGACAACGGGCCGGAATCCACCGCGTCACAAGCGGGGCCGGAAAAGCGCGACCCCGATGCCAACGCGACGGGCTACGGCACCTACTACAGCGTCGGATCATCAGGCGGTCTGCGTGGCCGCAAACGCAGTGTGTTCGAGGGGGGCGTGCGCGTGCCATTGATCGTGCGCTGGCCCGGCCACACACCAGCGGGTGTGAAAAATGACACGACCGTTTTCACCGCAGTGGATCTGCTGCCCACGCTCTGCGCTGCCGCGGGAGTCAAACTGCCGGACGACTACCAAGGCGATGGCGAGAATCTTCTCGCGGCGCTCAAGGGCGAGTCGATCAAACGAAAACGGCCTATTTTTTGGGAGTGGCTCGGGATGAAAGCGGAGCCAGACTATTGGCCACGGCTCGTTGTGCGTGACGGTGATTGGAAGCTGGTGATGACCGATGAAGCGAAGCGCGCGGAACTCTATCGCATCCCCGAAGACCGCGCCGAGGCAACAGACGTGGCCAACGACAACCCCGAGATTGTCGCCCGTCTGACCAAGCTCGCGATCGATTGGAAGGCGACGCTCCCTACAAAACCGAATCCGGAGTGCCGCAGCACGCAGCTGACCGATGAGAATGCGGATCAACCCAATAATCCTAAGCCCAAAGGGTCCGGGTTAACGCCCGAAGTAAGAGCCCGAGCCTTCGCACGCTGGGATGTGGACAAGGACGATGTCCTCACACTCGCTGAATATCAGGCCGGACTTAAGGGGCAGGACGACCTCGAGACGCGCTTCAAAGGCTTCGACAAAAACGGCGACGGGAAACTCACTCGCGAGGAGTTTGTTCGATAATCCGCCAAATGAAGGTGCAATCTCTATAAGATGCCCGCCAACGCATCCAGCCCTGGATCAACGAATACTCTCCCTACGAGCAAGTCAGTTGCAGTGATCCACCTAGGGCTCTCTTTTGCAATGCGCCACCAATCCCGGCAAAGTCGAAAAGGACCCAACTACAGCGCTAATTTCGGCGTGAAGCTCGAAGAGCTCTGCGACTCCCACCGAGTCCCTTGCGAACTTGTCTATCCCGGTGCCCTCAACGTGGAGCACGCCACCGACATCGACTTCATCAAGGCCCAACCGCGGCCCGATCTGAATTCAATTCTCCATCGATGCGATTCGTTCACAAAACCTTGATACCCTTCCTCTTCGCGCTGATGTTCGCCCCATGTGTTTCTCTACATGATTCGGATGCTCCTAGGCATGCGTCACAAGATCGCGAATGTATTCGCTCGCCGAGAAATGGATCCCCGAATCACCCGTCCGCCCTGAAGGAAAAGTTGAGGTTCTTCCGTAAAACGTTCATGAACACCTTCGCCCATCAGAAAACCTTCCTGGGTGGTTTTAGTATTGTCTTACAAAATGGCAGGATTGCGGGACATATACCAGTGACTGAGGGGGTTACGTGGAGATGAATAAAACATTCTGATCGACGTACCTCTCAGACTGAATACGAAATAGTATACTGGTGGTCCCACGTATAGGCTGCCTTTTTCGATTCGGTTGGTGAGACTCGTACATGCACAATCTCTCATTGGTCACGCTCGTATCTCTCGCAACCCTTTTCTTTTTCGATTCAGTCTCTCGAGCGCAGCCGCCAAGCGACAAGCCGAGCGCACAGATAATTCCCAAATCGTCATCGCCCAATCAAGAGTCGACGGCAGAATCCCCTACGGCCGACTCCAGTTCATCCGACTCCTTGTATTACGATCCTAAGTCTGGGCAAAAGTTCTCCTATGATTTTGAGATTGCCATTCGTGGTGCTGATGAAACTATTTTTTACAAGGGAACGACGCAGTACACGGTCGTTGAAGCGACTGATCAGCACATTCGCTTGACCTACCGAGGTGGATTGTACGAGTCGACTAAGGTTCATGAATCAAGAAAAAGTGGAGCCGTTCTGCTCGGGCCTCGCGGCCTGCCCCATCCACACCCGATGTCGGTCTTTGGACGTATGGACATGTTGGGTAAAACGCAAACCACTAACCAAATCACCTTGAGTCGTAAAGGGCAGGTCCTGGTACTGGATGGCAGTTCGCATCTCCCTTTTCTGCTCGGTAACGTCTCGTTGATTCCCTTTGAAGCGTTCCCGGCTGA
Organism: Pirellula sp.; assembly: GCA_040396935.1. GTDB lineage: Bacteria > Planctomycetota > Planctomycetia > Pirellulales > Pirellulaceae > JBKCUI01. The sequence continues at coordinate 11,936 of JBBAXA010000046.1, read as the reverse complement.
TGATGCTAATGAGTGGTCATCTGATTCAGGAGTTTCCATTGCCAAAAATGGTGAACCATCACGCGTCCCCTTTTTCCCTTTGTGGACCTTGGGAACATCCAATCAAGAGAGCGTACAAGCGGCCTCCGAGGTGATTCGTTATCAACGTGAGAAATCGGATGACCAGCTAATGGTCATCCGCAAAACCTATGAGATGACGACGCCTAATACGGGCGACCGAGAATCATTCCACATGACGGGCCAAGGGACTTGGGAATTCAACAATCAACAACGCATTCCACAATCAAGCGAGATGAATTACACCTTAGTCGTCAAGGATCGTAATACGACGACCACGTATCCAATGGAACTCAAATTCAGCCTGCTCACGCCCGAGCGGATTGCACAATTGGAAGTGGAACGTAAGGCGGCCGCCGAAAGGTCGGCTAAAATCGCAGAGGAGCGTAAGGCCCAAGTCGAAAACCGCAAGGCAGAAGCGGAGAAACCGCTGAACGAACAGGAAAAGAAAGATACTCTTGCCGCCTTGGCATCGGACGATTACTTCAAAGTGCACTCGACGCTCGTGCAGCTCATGCAACGCCAACCCAAGGAGCCTGATCCCGACATTGCCCTAGCGGCTCGTAAACTCCTCAATAGTGATCGAGGCCTCGGCATGTTGGCGGAGCGGCTGCTGCTGAAACATGACCCGAAGTTCCGAGTCAACCATGAGTACGCGCGGTCCATGCCCGTACCGTCGACGGGTCTGAAGGTGGATTCATCCACGAAACTGTATGTTGGACAGATTATCCAAGTCCATGAGCACCGTCGCTGGATTGCCGCGGAAATTGCAGAGCTTCTGGACAGTGGTGATGTGGCTATCATCTATCGCGGTTGGGGAAACAATCGTCGCGGAACGTTTAGACGTGCTGATATTCAGCTAGCTCCCCCGGAAGTCGACCAGCCGCGACTTACTGCTACAGAAATATCCGCTTTCGCACCTGCCGCCGCTGCCACGGAACATTCCCAACAGGTTTCAACTGTCAGCGATGCTGCGCCAACCGTCAAGAGCCGCAGTTGGTCCGATGTTTCGGGAACGTTTCGTGTGGAAGCGACGTACCTCGGTAAACAAGGTGATCAAGTGTTGCTTCGGCGTAATGATGGCAAGGAGGTTGCCGTTCCCCTGGCTCGACTGAGCGCCGACGATCAACATTACGTGGCCAAACTGCTAGAGGAAGCACAACGGTTAGGCAATCCGTTTGAGCCGAATTCGAAACCCTGAGCAAGTGTGCGGCATCGACTGACTGGCTGCTTCCGTGTGTTTCATGGTTCTTGGTCTTCGAAACCAGCACGAAACCAGGAGTATGTCGATCTGCGATGCTAAAGGAATCAGATTTCAAGCGACGCGTATTTTCAGGCATGTTGTAGCACCGGGCGCTGCACGCTCAATTCGGTGGATTCATACCAACGATCACCCAAAGCGAACGCACCTCAACCAATTGCGTTCGATTCATGCGCAAAAGGTTGGACCGTACCCGACCAGCCGTGGCTGCGTAATCGACCTCCGTGACGAGCAAATAATGTTCCTAGTCGATCGCACCGGAATGCCCAAACCACTCATTCAGGACGTCGTTCCGCCCCCCCTCGCTTCAGCCGTTCCATTTCGGTCCCGCAGCTTGCTCTTAATGGCATGAATGTGTTCTACCATCGCTCAACACAGACCGCATCGGCGATCCGATGGAGTTGGGTGCGGAGATACTTTTCCGTTGCCGTCGACCTGTCTCGCGCAATAACGTGCGAGTCGAGCGGAACCTCGCTCCTCGGCCCTACGATGGCAACTAAGCGTCCGGTTCGGCTTTCTGCTTGGGCCGAAGAGGAACGATATGTTTCACCGTCCCATAACCTCCTGTTTTTGAAGATCGAACCTTGAACCGATCGCGCTCCCAATCGATGTCGTACAACTCGAGGTTGAGCGACTCCGATGGGGTACGCAGTTCGCCATCACGTGCCAGGGCAAACATCACCCGTCATTCCTGGTTCGGACGAGCGTCCGGCACCGACATTGATGTCGCTGCGTCAATATACCGGTTCTTGCTCCTGTCACTCTTAAGATCGATCCGAACGCCGCGAAACGGGTGCTGTCCACTAGATCCATCGGATGGGGGGTGTTCTTCAGAAGGACTCGGGGACTGAATCTGGACTGCCATATCGCGAAAAATTGGATCTTACTGTCTCACTGATGTGCGATCGGGCACATATGCCAAAGAACTCGGTCAATGAAACGGAATTCTATCGACTGTGAGATTACTAGTGACATTTCCTTACTTTCCGTATAGTTGCCTAAAGCAGAGCCGAGTACTGATCGTTTGAGGGTAGGAAATCCGCGTTCATTCGCGGCCCTTGGAGGATGAACTGGCATGCCGATTGCAATTCGGCGTCATTGTTGGTTGTGAATGTTCTTTTCATCTCTCTGGAGGTATTTGTGAAGAACCGCCCTTATGCAATCGCATTCCTACTTTTGATATCTTCGACTCCATCGATTCGATGCGAACAGGACTGGCTCGGCAAGACGGTTTTGTTCAAAGACTCTGCTCATGAAATCATCGGTAAAGAAATTGCAGATAAGTACAAGGTGGTAGGCTTCCCTACCCAGGTTGGCGATGGAAGGGGAGAATGGCCTTGGATAGCGAACGCTCGGATTAAGAAATCCGATGTCGTGATTCCCCAGCCAGCTCTTAGGAATTTAGATTTTGAGATCGGAAGGGGTTGCAATATCGCTCCTTTCTCGTTGAATCCCGCCATGGCACAACGACTAGAAGGAGAGCTGAAGGAATCCAGTATGGATTTCGATGATGTTTCAATGCTTGATCCGTCATTGACAAAAGCACTTTGCAATCAAGGTGTTTTCAAAGCCTACCCCACAATCAACAAGCAGCAAGGAAAACCTCAAAACGAGTCGGGATACGCCCACTTCATTGTTGAATATCAACTCGTTGATGAGGATTCATTCGGGTAAGAAGCCATCCCGATCTTGATTCATTCTGGCCACATAAATCTCTGAGGAATACCATGTCTGCCTCGAATTCAGGATTGTCTTCCACAATTCAATCCAATCGAAGAAGAATTGAACGACAAAGAAAGCTTTCCAAGAACAGTCTAATTCTTAAACGGAGAGCGTTCTTTGAGCAGCTAGAAACGCGCTTTGTGTTTGCATCCGATTGGCAGAATCCGTTGTGGCGACTCGATGTCGATGACGATGCGACAACCTCGCCTTTAGATGCACTCGTGCTGATCAATCGGATCAATTCAGCCGTACCTGTCGATTTCACGAGACCCGTCGGTGCGGAAAACTATCTGGATGTCGATGGGGACCTAACACTTTCACCCTTGGATGTGTTGTCGGTAATCAACTTTTTGAATGCACCCACCGAACGGATCACTGTCGAGCTTGCTCTTCGGAATGACTCAGGACGATTTCATGACGATTCGATCACCAATGATTCGACTTTGGTTGGGAGCTTCGTACGGAGTTCAAACGCCGGCTATTCTGCTAAGGCTCGATTCAATCGAGGACCGATCCGAGACTTGGTTTTCGATCAAGGGGGTCGTTTTGTGTTGGGAGGGAGTGCCGAGCCTATCGCTGATGGGTCGATTGACGTGAAGGTTTCGATTACTGGACCCGATGAAAGTGTCGGCTTAAGAAGACTTTCGTTTGTTCTTGATACGGTTGGTCCCAAGGCTTTGGGGCTCGGTCTCGTCCAGGCGGACGATACGGGAATCAGCAACTCAGACGGTATTACCAAATCGACTCGCCCACGGATTCAAGTGCAATCATCCGCTGGTGATCCAGTTCGATTGCAGTTGAACGGTCAAATCCTATTCGATGGAGTCGCTTCGGGAGAACTCATTGTTCCATCACCTTTGCTGACGGATGGCACATACAATCTCTCCGTCGAATCGTTCGATATTGCTGGCAACGGAGGTGTCACCAACCGAACCATTCAAGTCGATACGATTCCTCCCGCAGGCGGCGTGATCGGGCTGGCTGCCGCTTCGGATAGTGGGGTTCTGGGTGACCTGATAACTAGCTTTGGTCGCGTCTCACTTCAAGGAAGTGCTGACCCCGATTCGTTTGTGATCCTTCCATCCATCAGTCAGTCGACTCGAGTACCGCAATCAGGAAAATTCCTGTTGCCTGGAGTCTCGCTACAAACTGGGCCAAACTATTTCCCCATCGATGTTTCAGATCTCGCCGGAAACTCCGTCCCAAATTCTTTGACGGTCGTTCGTTCCGAGAGTCAAGACATTTCCGATCCCGTGTTGTATTGGAATCAAATAGCGCTGGACGCTATTCGAGCCGACGCTTCGCTCCCTACAACGGCTACCAGAAATCTTGCGATGATTGGGGTCGCAATGCTCGATTCGATCGCAGCCATTGAAGGTACACCAACATTTCAGGTATCGCTTGTGCCCCCGCAAAACACTTCGATGTCGGTTGCGGCAGCATCGGCGGCCCGCGATGTACTGAAGTATGCGTATCCAGCTCAATCTTTAAACTTGGATCAAGCCTTCGCGAATTTCACGCAACCGTTTCCCGACGGTGAGAGCAAGACCAACGGAATCAATTTCGGAGCGAGGATCGCAGCAGCCGTCATCATCAGCCGTCGCAATGATGGCTGGGATCGATTCGTAGATTACTTAGGAAATGAGAGTGTAGGCAAATGGCGGCCAACCGCTCCCATGTTTGATATCGCACAACAGCCTCAGTGGGGAAGTGTAACTCCCTTTGCGATCAAGTCCGTTGATGCCTTACTTCCTGTCCCACCACCGAGTTTGACTAGTAGTCAATACGCCGAGGCCTACAACGAGGTCAAACGATTCGGTTCGAGACAGAGTTCTGATCGAACGATCGAACAAACAGAAATTGCTCGATTTTGGGCAGATGGCGCAGGGAGCTACACCCCTCCTGGACATTGGGTAGGTATTGCTTTGCAACTGGCCCAAGAAAAATCGCTGAGCACCAACGAAACAGCGCGATTGATTGCGGTTCTCAACGTTGCGCTGGCCGATGCGGCGATTGCTTGTTGGGATGCAAAGTTTACCTACGAGTCCTGGCGTCCGATCACCGCGATCCAAAGCGGCGACCTAGACAGCAATCCAAATACGACCAGTGATTCCTCATGGCAGCCCCTCCTCATCACTCCTGCTCATCCCGAGTATGTTTCAGGGCATAGCGCGTTTAGTGCGACTGCTGCCAAGATCCTGTCCGCGTATTTCGGGGAGCAGGTCTCTTTTACGACAACGTCCGTATCTCTGCCTGGAGTAACGCGAAGTTTTTCAAGTTTTGCTAACGCAGCTGCGGAAGCGGGAAAGAGTCGAATCTATGGCGGTATCCACTTCGATTTTTCCAATCAAGCGGGGGCTGCACTGGGGAGAAACGTAGCGGATCAGGTTCTGTCTCGCTTCAATGTCGCCAACGATACCCAGCCACCGCGAACGATTCTAACTACGCCAACCAATGGTGGAGTTCATTCGATCAATCCTCAGTTTACGGGAAGCATTCTGGACAATCTTTCCGGAGTCGCTTCAGCGACCTTTCAGTTGAACCAAGGCTCCATTCAGCCGCTTGCGCTCAACAGCCAAGGAGAGTTCAGCTTTACTTCCAATTTACTCCTTGACGGTACTGTCGATGGCGCTCATTCCGTAACCATTCGCGCTAAGGACTTCGCGGGTATGGAATCAGAGCCTCTGATTGTGTCCTTTCGCTTAGACACAAAGCCGCCGACCTTTTCTGTCATACAGCCAGCTGAGAATTTTGTTGCTTCTGGGTCTTTGAAACTCGATGCAAATGTTTCAGGGACAGGTTCGTCTTTGGTTTCACTTTCCTATCAGTTCAACAGTGGCCCCGAAATTCCTCTCACAATTCCTTCAGGAGAGAGTGGACGCATTGAAAGAGATCTAGATGTTTCGCGACTCGCGCCGGGAAATCATCTGCTGAAACTTAAGGCTCGAGATGCAGCTGGTTTGCAAACTTTGGTTACTCGATCTTTTACGCTTTCCAATCCTGCACCACTCACGATCTCGCGACATACACCGCAGGTTGGTGCTGACAGTGTTGGCAGTACGTTTCGACCCGAAGTTCATTTCTCGAGGCCCATCGATATTCTGACCCTAACAAGTCAGAGCTTTTACGCGACCGATCCGAACGGGACACGATTACCATCGAGTATTGTTCCATCGAAGGACGGTACCTTTGCATGGCTTTTCCTGGATGACCCGATGCCGAGTGCTTCGAGAATCACCGTTTATGTCAATGGTGATAGGATACGGGGAGCAGACGGTTCATGGCTTGATGCCGACGGGAACGGTACACGTGGCGGAGTGTACAGTTATTCGTTTACGACGGTTAGCACAGAATCCTTGCCCAACACCTCGATCGTCGGTCGCGTCGTAGACCCTGGGCCTGATCTCAAGCTGATGACCCAGGACGATATTCTCGCTGGACCCGACGGAGCACTGCACACTCCGGATGATGTTTTCCGAAACCCGATCGCGGGCGTCAAGGTCTTTATTCTTGGCAGAGAGTCTTCAGTTGTTTATACGGATGCGCAGGGACTTTTTCGATTGGATTCCGTACCGCATGGAACGGTAAAGATTGCTGTCGATGGACGAACAGCGACCACACCTCCATCGGGCGTCTTTTTCCCCGAAATGGTCATGGACCTCGAGCTGGAAGTAGGTACTACCAATACCGTGATGGGCTCGATGGGAACAAACGATGAACGAGCCGCGAATCGAGATCGGCTAGAGGTTTATCTACCGCGACTGGTCACGACGATTCTGAAGGAGATAGGATCAACAGGTGAAACGACGATCACCGCGGATGCTGGATCAGCGCCAAATCTTACCGTTGAACAGAGGTCGAAACTGCAACTGGACGTCATCGCAGGTTCAGTCGTCGGCGAAGATGGCCGCCCGTTGCCAAACCCAAGAGTTGGAATCAGCACGGTGCCTCCGGAACTCGTCCGAGACATGCTCCCGCCAGGTGTCATGCAGCACACGTTTGATATCACGATTCAAGCACCAGGCGCAGCGAGTTTCTCAACTCCGCTCGAGATATCGTTTCCCAACGTTTTCAATGCAGAACCGGGGACCAAGCTCAACTTCCTTAGTTTCGATCATACGACTGGAAGGCTTGTCATCGAAGGGACTGCAACAGTCTCGGAGGATGGCAAGTCCGTTACAACCGACCCCGGAACTGGGATCACCAAGCCTGGTTGGCACGGCCTAACACCTCCTGGAGGTTGCGGCAGCGGAGGTCCGGCACCATCCCAACCCAGAACTCCATCGCCGAACGATACCTCGGAGGAACTACGTCCTTTGGTGTTGCCCCTACTGGTCGACGAAGGGGGGAGTTTCAACTTCCCAGAGATGAAGTGGATCGCACCCGACAAGCTACCGGAAACTCCGCCCTACCCGGGCAGCAACGAAGATTGCCCACCTCCAGCCCCAGATCTGCGAAATAAAAAGCAACCCTACATTCGAGTCGATGTCGGCGTGGACGGCCCGCTTCAGACATTCATGAAGTCGTCAGGCGATGTGCCGCTGAACGGCGCTAGCTTTGTTTTGAAAGCAGGCACCAATACCAGCCGCAAGTTTGATTTTGCAGCGAAGCAATTTACGGAAATCAAGCCGAATGGAATCAAGGACTTCGAAACCAACACGCTTTATGGAAGTGCGATCACGGTTACTGTGGAAACCGGTCGGCCGGACGGTAGCGTACACACGACGAAGCAAAAGATTTTCGTCTCGAGGTATATCGATGCAACGGATGCTAATCACACCGATGCCAAGATCGAGTTTGCCCAAACACTCAATGACGGCCTGCTCGATCAATATCGAATCATTCCCGTCGAGTATCAAGGTGTGAAACCCGACATCAATCTGACAGGCCATCTTCATTTCGTAAAGACAGCGAGTGAGTTTTGGTTCGATCCGCTCGCCAATGGTCAGCAGTCTGGTTCTATCGAAGTAAGTTTCGCTAGTATGGGTGGAGCGGTTGCAGGTAGCCTGTCCTTGGCTGGAAAAGGTGTGGCGCCGGAAACCTATTTCTTCGATGCGGGCTCTTGGGAGACACAGTTGTTGGAAGTTTTCAATAATACCGGTAATAAGTATTCTTTCGTTACTGCAGCTCAACGCGCCCTAATCGATACCGCAGCAAAACGAACGGCACTGTTGGCTGATATCCGTGCACAGTCCCAAAAACTCTATGATGACGCAGGCCTCAAGGGCGTTCAGGAGGCGGCGGCGGGAGGTGCCAGCATCAATACGATTACGTTTACCGATGGGACGGCTTTTATCAGTCGGGACGGTACCGGCGCGATCACCGGGGCGACCTTAGGTGGCGCAACTTCGGCATTCGCCGAGGCGGATATTGATTTCGATACAATCATCGATCTCTACACGAATCGAAACAATTACAACAAATACGAGCTCGCGTTTCGGGCAGCTCAAGCCATCAACAATACGCTCGGCGGACCGATCGCATTCTATATCGGCAATTACTTTGCATTCCCCGGCACCTCCGACAATGCTACCAAACTCAAGTTTTCACTCGGAAAAACAGGGGCGCACGAAATTGGTCACAATATTGGACTGACGCATACCCTCCAGGGGAGTACCGTCTTGATTGCTGGCGGTGGAAACGACGTGATGGCACAGGGTATCTACGCTACCAATTCACAGTTCTTCAATAAATCCAAAGCCCCCGCGACCGTTGCTCTCCATAACTCATGGACTCCGCAAATCGTTCTCGACGCGCTGTCGTATTACAACGAGGCGAATACGAACGTCGCGGGATACATTACTGGAATCAACGATGCATTTTTTCTACCAGATGCCGTTGGTACTGGGGGAATCGTCGATGTTGGTCATGATTGGTTCGTTCCCGTAAACAAACCAGCTCTTGAGATTCGTCGGAGCGATGGTTCGGTGGTCGATGATTCGATCGATTTCAATACCGTACTAGCGGATGGTAATGGTGGTGAAGTATCGACGATCAATCTCACGCTATTCAGTTACGGATCCCAGCCCGTTGTCATCGATGAGATCACCACCGTCGGGAATGGATTCCGAGTTCAGGCTCCTACTGGACGTCAAACACTGGCTCCCGGCAAGAAGCTAGAAGTGTCTGTAAGCTTCGATCCGACTGTGGCGGGAAATGCCGTCGGTACTTTGAATTTTCGCTCCAATGTGGCATCCCTTTCCGATCCGATCGATCTAACTGGTTTCGGGAAAGGACAGGGACCTGTTCTCCAAATCGATTTCGTCAATGGCAATAATTTCGGTGGTCAAGAATTGAGTAGCCCCGATACCTTACGAAGACAGGTAAGGCTCCGCAACATTGGGAATCAACTCCTCACGGTAAGCGATATCCAACTCGACAACCCAGCCTTTAGTCTCATTGGATTGCCATCCAATCTGGCTTCCAATCCTATCAAACTCGACTTTGATGAGAGGTTCGATTTCGAGGTGGGCTTCCGCGCTAACACCACAGGTCTGATTCGAGGCGAGTTGACCGTTCAATCCAACGACACGGCTGGTGCAGCAAATCGAAAAGCTCTCGTTGGAACCGGCTACAAAGACGGCTTCAAGTTCGATTGGGGCAACGACTATGTCGCTGTCGATATCGGTGGCCAACCGTTGCGTACTCTCAGTAATGCGAATGGTCAGTTCGAGTTTTTCCTCGGGGCTGACAGCCCTTTTGATATCACGGTTTTTGATACGACCTCAGGACTGGTAGCGCACAACTCCGGGGTGACTCCATTGAGCGGCCGCGGTACAGACCTTTCCTCAGGATTGGTGTTCAAGCCAAGCAACATGCAGGATACAGACTTCGACGGCTTACCCGATGATATCGAGTTTGCGATTGGGACGAGCCTGGTTATTCGTGATACCGATAAAGACGGTCTCGATGATTTCGTGGAAGTCCAACAGGGACTCGATCCACTTGGGGGACGACATCTACCCAATGGAGTGATCGCCTCGATCGATCTTCCCGGGTTTTCAACATCGCTGGATGTGGCCGCTGGGCCTAAGGAAAACGATCCGTTGACGGCTTACGTCGCCGTGGGCTCAAACGGCTTAGCGGTGGTGGATATCTCTCAAGATACAAAACCGACACTGCTCGCTACGTCGGATGTCGGAGGAACGGCAACCGATGTCTCGGTCGACGCACGTCGCGGGATCGCTGCAGTGACGACCGAGCGAGGACTTGTTCTGGTAAATGTTAGCGACCGGATGAATCCTGTGGTCGTCACGAACGTAGTTTTACCCGCCGGCGCGACTTGTGTACGCCAAAGGGACGGACTTGCGTATGTCGCTCATGGTGGAAAGATCTCCGTGATCGATGTGAGCACTGGCGAGATTTGGCAGACCGAGGATACTGGAAACTCGCCGATTGTGGCTCTTACGCTCGACGCAAATGGACTCTATGTAGTCAATCGTAACGGTCCAGGAGCAAGCACGCTGCGGGTCTATTCGACCGCCATCGATGGTACCCTTACGGCCCGAGGGAGTCTCAACCTGCAACGCGATGTCGTCAGCGTTTTCGCCGCCAATGGATTGCTCACTCTGGGTGTCGATACTGGATTTTTGAACGGCCTGATGACGGTTAATGTATCGAATCTCGACTCGCCTGTACTCGCAAGCGACGTCGATTCAGATTCCATTGCAGGTCGCTCTGTCGTTTTGAATGGAACCGGATTAGCGATCGCAGTCGGCAGCCCTGGTGGCGTGTTCGGCAGGAGAACCGTCGATATTGTCAATCTATCCGATCCAACGAATACTGGTCGGCTGCAGACAAGCTACGCGCTGCCGTCGTCTCCACAAGCTGTAAAACTGGGTAACGGCTTGGCCTTCGTCGCCTCCGGCGCGGATGGACTCTTCGTTGTGAACTATGCTGGGGTTGATTTGAATGGTATCGCGCCCACCGTTTCCATCGCTGTCGACTCTGTTGATGTCGATCCTGATACCGTAGGGATACAGGTTATCGAGGGTCATTCCATTGCGATCAAAACAACCACATCCGACGATGTTCAGTTGAGAAGTCTAGAACTGCTCGTCAATAACGTCGTTGTACAAACCGCTACAAGCTATCCATTCGAACTTTTAGCGAGTGTTCCCTTACTCGCTTCAGGCACATCGACGATGTCGATTCGGGTGCGAGCGAGCGATACCGGTGGCAATCAGTCTCTCTCGGACCCGCTGACGTTAGGCATTGTGCCAGATAGGCAACCTCCGAGCGTCGTTACTACCAGTCCAACTTCAGGACAAAAGGTTTTTTACGTTCCATCGATCGATTTCTCTTTCAATGAAGCCTTGAATACGAGCAAATTGAACCTGGCAGGCATGTCGCTTCTCCATTTAGGAGCGAACGGAACGCCAGGAGGAGGTGACGATATCGCGTGGCCTCTTCAACGCATCGAAATGCGAAACCGAGATAGTAAAATCAAAATAATTCCGGCAAGCATTCTGTCGACTGGTAATTATCGATTGGTTATCGATAAGTCGATCCTTTCAGATCGCGCTGGAAATCAGGTTGCTGATTCGGTAACTCTGGACTTCACCATTCGAACAGCGAGTGACGTGATCGCGGAACTTGGAACGCCGACTATCCGTCAGGCCCCTTCGGCCAATCCAGGGCAGTTGATCAAGTTGACCGTCCCCGGGGTCACATCCACAACAACTATTCCGTTCCCGATCCGCGACAGCAATGGCACGTTGTCGACCGTCAACGTATCACCTCAATTCATCGAAACCGCGACGAGTTCCGCCTTCTACCATGTTCCCTTTGAAGCGACGACGGGCAATCTAAGAATCCCGGGAAGTACGGATGGTGATTTTCCGTTGCAGATTGTACCGGTGATTCGCAATGTGGATGTGGAGTGGGTCTCTGGTGG
>JBBAXA010000045.1:34419-42983 GCA_040396935.1 Pirellula sp. | reverse complement strand
ACGACCTACGGATTAGAAATCCGTTGCTCTATCCAACTGAGCTATGACCCCGACCTGCCTTTAACCAATGATTTTGTTGCTCATACTTCGTTTTGCCAACTTCTTCCGATTACGGTGAGAAGCATTCGACACCTGTTATGACGCCTGAGACGCTTCGAAAAAAGCGTCGCACAACATAAATTGGGAACAACTCAACTGTTAATTGAGTGCTCAGCTTGCCTTTTGTAGACTTCTGTCGAAAGACAAACCAAACCGAATTCTACGTCCAAAAAGGCTACATCGGCAAGACGAAAGCCAACAAACGAGTTCCCGCTTGATCAAGTGGAATGGAAGTTATACACCTCGATCAATCTGTATTGTTTGCTCCATCCTTCGTACTAACCCGCTTACTGCTGTTATCGACATTTTCTCAGCGGCTTACTTTCAAGGTAACCCTCTGCGGGGATCAACCTCACTTTCGGATCTCCAAAATTGTTGCTTTGGTTTCCCCACGGAAAACCCTTCGAATGCTTTGAGCTGCATATGTGGTTTGCAGAGAAGAGATCCCACTGGAAATCGAATCGTTCGTGTGGCGTCAGGCCTGGATTTAAAAAATCGAAGACGGGTCCGACGTCTGGAAGCAGATGCGTAACGACCGATCGAACGAGTTTCAGGTCGGCGAAATCCAGCAAAATCCAAGCAGTAGGCGATTGTGATCGACTTTCTCACTGTCTCGCTGACGTTTGCCTGAAGACCCCCGATCGGACGGGGAGGTTCATTCGCCGCTGTCCTCCTGGTTTGACAAGTGGCGGTCCGTGAAAAAAGTTGTCTTTTTTCGTCTTTTTTCGGCTTGGTGGCGACATTGCTCCAGCAGGGCATCGTCGTTTTTTTTAGATTGAGAATGTCTCGAAAGGCCATTTCGGTCTTATTGACGGTGCCTTAAGGCGGATCGAGTTCTCCTTAAATTGTTTTCAGTTCTTTTCCTAACGTTGGTGAGGTTTGCATTATGTCTCGTCGGAGAGTTTTATCGTCTGGTTTTACTTTGGTGGAATTGCTTGTTGTGATTGCGATTATCGGGATTCTGGTCGGGCTCCTTTTGCCGGCTGTGCAGTCGGCTCGTGAAGCTGCTAGGCGGATGCAGTGCACCAACAATCTCAAGCAGTGGGGGTTGGCGTTTCACAACTTTGAGTCTGCCAACAAATCGTTTCCCAAGGGTTCTTCGAATGGAAATGTCCAAAAGCGGCAGACATGGGTTATGTATCTATGGCCCTACATCGAGCAGAATGCGCTCGCCAACATGAATAACTACAAAGAGCATTTTTATCTACCTCCTAATACGATTCCTCGTGCACAGGCGGGTGGGAACGGATTGACCGGGACGACAGGTCGACGTGTTCCGGCTTATCTGTGTCCAAGCGATAATGGCACGGTTGACCAGGATGATCATCCAAACTACCAACGAACACGTGGTAACTACGTCGTGAATTGGGGGAACTCATGGTATGGTCAGAACCCACAACCGGTGGCGCTGGCACCGTTTTACAATGTCAACGGCTCTCGAGCTACGCCCGGTAAGGTGACCTTCGGCAGTATCTCCGACGGAACGTCGAACACCCTTTGTCAGTCGGAATACCTCCTCGCAAAGAGCCGTCAGGACAATGATTGGCGTGGAGACATCCACAACGACGACGGTATTTTTCGATTCCACACTCTTTTGACTCCCAACACCTCCTCACCTGACATTATCTCCAACGGTTGGTTTCAAGTCACAAATGACCCAAGGATGCCCGCTGTAGCAGGTGCTCAGCAACGCAACGCGGCCCGAAGCCGTCATACCGGAGGTGTCAACGCTTCTCATTTTGATGGATCTATTCGATTCGTTTCGTCGAACGTCTCGCTTGTTGTCTGGCAAGCCTTGGGCACGATGAACGGTGGTGAAGTCGTCGAGATTCCGGAGTAGTAAGACAGTTTTTAGGCGTCCATACGTATTCACTTTCGATCTGAGAAAATTATGTCCCGTTTGTTTTATGTCGGTTGTCTTCTCTCCTTAGGGATCGCGGTGGGATGCGGTCCGGAATCCAAAATGACCATGGTTTCTGGCACGGTAACCATCGATGGTGTTCCTCCCGAGACCGGAGCGATCTCGTTTATTCCAATCGATGGCGCGACTCCTACGGCAGGTGGCGTCATCGAGAAAGGGAAATACACATCCGAAGCTCCGATCGGAGAATCCAAAGTTGAAATCCGAGTGCCTAAGGTCGTTGGAAAGAAGAAGTTATACGACACTCCAGACAGTCCTGTTCAGGATATTATGGAGGAGGTTCTGCCACCGAAATACAACGAAGCAACGGAGCTTCGTTTCACAGGCGTGAAAGGTAAGAACGAGAAGAATTGGGAACTAACGACCAAGTAATTGGCGAAGATTCCAGCTTGAATCGCTCTTAGCACAGGTTGTCATTTCCGACCTCGAATACGTCGAATGAATTAACCTGATTCTTTTCTAGGAGAAGAGTCAGGTGGTCGATCAGGTCGAAATTTGTTCTGTTCAGGATTCAGTCGCCGCTCTCCTCATTCGTCACCCTACTGCATCCTGTATGAGCGCATGAGGATGATTGAAAGTGGGATAGGCTCTGGCGGCTGATCTCAATCGGAGGGGCATCCTCGCGATGAGGGAATACTCTTCGGCCATCCACCACGTTTTTGATTCGTCGAAGCCAGCGTTCAGCCGCTCAGCCGAGTTGCATCGGTTTTTTATTTTTAGATACGACTGTTTCGTTTTCTGGGAACCGATTGATGCGGATCGCTTACCGCTAGTCGTGTCGCATGATCGCACGATCTCGTAGACAGCAACGATGGTTCGATCCGGGGCTGGCTTCGAAACGAGACGGTGTTGCCCGTTCCGAGGTTTGCAGCGAGCTGGATGTTGGGTTCGTGTCGATTGAAGACTTTGTTTTGCCATAATACGGTCAATCCATAGTCATCAACCCACGTTATCAGAAGTTACAGGAAAAAAGAAAAACAATAGCTGTCTCGTGAAGCGTTTCACGCTCAATCCATGAGACAGGCATTGCTCGGGGTATCTACCTGTTTGTTTTCGAATTAGAGAGCTCGGGTATCTGACGGTCTCTTTGAATACCAAGTGGTAAAACCTCCGGCGAAAGCATGGGAATACCCACCCCTGCGGGTTGAGCGCTGCGAGTTAATGCGTCCTAATCTGCCGACGGTCCAAACGAGACTCTTTGTGGGGCATTCCGTCGATTTACTTGTCGGATACCCCTGCACGACTCTAGAATCTGGAGTTTCTCCCTTGCAAACGCGAATTCCCAATCCAGCCGATGATGTTTATGAAACCCTGGCAGCAAGCAACCCTCTGGATTCTCTTGCTCAGTTGTACTCCCATGGTCGCGGAGCCAGCTTACGGGCAGGAGGAGGAGCCAGAGGACGCGACGGTTTCGAAGCCCAATTCCGAGCTGACGAAAGCGCTTGAGCAGTACGTGAAGGGGCTCAATTCCAACAGGATATCTGAGCGTGACGAAGCGGAAAATCGGATTGTGAAATTGGGTCCGAATGTGATCGATCTGTTGCCACCGGTCAGCGACGCCGACTCCGAGGATCTACGGTTGCGAGTCGAGAGGATTCGCGCGACGTTGGAAAAAGAGGATCAGGTCTTATTGACCTCGCCGTCATCGGTCGATCTGTCCGGTGTGATGACAGGTCGCGATGCACTGCTCAAGATAGCGACGATGACTGGTAATAAAATTCGTTTGGAGGGTGTTCCCAATCTGGATAAGCAAGTCACGACCGCTTTTGAAGACACTCCCTTTTGGGAAGCATTCGATGAGGTACTCGATCAGTTGGGGCTCACGGTTGCCGGTGGCGATGGAGAAGATATTCAGCTGATACCCCAAGCGGCAAACACTCCACTGCGCATCGAAACAGCCGGCTACAGTGGCGTATTTCGATTCGAGCCCGTGATGGTGACCAAGATCAGCGATTTACAGAATCCCCAATCGAGCTCGATGATGATCGATCTTCTTTTTTCCTGGGAGCCCCGACTTTCTCCTTCGTTGGTTCGGTTCCAAGTCGAGTCGATGAATATTGTTTGCGACAACGGTGAGATTCTCAAGCCTAAGGACAATGCGGAACTAGAGTTTGCACCCATAGGCGGAGCCCAGATGCGTGTCGGCGTTGAAGTCGAAATGCCCAGCCGCCAGGCGAGGCGGATCGTGAAGTGGTCTGGGCTCGTCTTTGCTACGCAGCCCGGCAAACTCGCATCCGTTGCATTTACCGACCTGGTCAAAGCCAAACAGAAAACTCTTTCCAATGGAATGTTGTCTGTCACTCTAGAACAAGCTCGCAAGAACCGTGGAGTCTTTGAGGTTTTGATCGGAGTGTCTCTCAAAGCGACCAAGGATTCGAGCGAGTCGGTTCAAGCATGGTCGACGCTTCAAGATGTCTACATGTTCGATAAAGATTTGAAACGTGTTGACAATGTCGGCTGGTCGACAACTCGAATGAATGAAAATGATATTGGGATGTCTTATTTATTTGAGCTGGAAAATGGGCTCGAAGGGTGTAAGTTTGTTTATCGCGCGCCCGGCAGTCTCAATGAACAGGAAATCGATTTTGAACTTACGGATATTCCCCTGCCATGATTGAGCTGCCGTGGGATCCCGAAGTCGAATCCCCGGCGACGATTGCGATTCTCGGTGGAGGACCCGTGGGCATCGAGGCCGCGATCTATGGTCGGTTTCTCGGATACTTCGTCTCGATTTTTGAGTCTCGACGCGTCGCCCATCGAATGTTGGATTGGAACGATCGTCCTCTCGAGGTCCCTATCCGTGATTGTACGACTCCCCTCGGATTGGCTGCGATCAAAGCTCAGAACCCGGATTTTCAACTACCAAATGGGAAGGATATCTGGACTGGTAAACAGTACGCAGAGAACTATTTGCTCCCGCTGGCAAAAACGGATCTACTTTTCGAAGATATTCATTTTCTGAGCCCAGTGGTCGATGTCTCACGGTTGCGTACAAGATTGGGAGACGCGATTACTCCTCAAGAGCGTTGCAATGACGAATTTCGATTATTGGTGAATGGTCGTCATCGTGGAATGTGGACATCGCGAGCGGACGTTGTCATCGATTGTCGCGGTCCCCATCAGTCTTACTCCGGAATGGGTCCTGGTGGAGGAAAGGCGATCGGTGAGGAGGAGTTGCGAGATGGATTTCTTCGGCACTCTCCAGAGGATCGGAAGTTCGAGCCGCGGCGTTTCATTGGTCGACATATTTGTCTGGTCGGTACGAGCTATCGAGCTTGTCAATTCGTCAGGGAGTATTCGATGTGGCACGCAACGAATCCGGGGTCCCGATTGACATGGATCGTTCCCGACGATCGCGAGTTATGGAGTCGGGAAGTGGATGAGTTGGCCAGGCTTTGCGAGAACGAGCCGACTGGAGAAATGCAGGCCTACGAACTCATTGGGATCGAAAAAATTCAAAAGATTGAGGATGCCGGTTACCTCCTGACGGTGATGATGGGAGACGATAGTACCGTGGACTTTCGATGCGATGAATTGGCTTGTTTTACCGAGGGGCGCTATCAAAGCCTCTCCAGCGAATTAAATGATGGCCCTTTCGCTTCCAGTCAGATCGAATCGTATCCATTCATCACGAATGAGCCAGGTTTTTACAGGCTGCGATCGGCGCCGTTGTCCTGGGGGGCAGATGGGACTCGCTCGAACGCAGGAACCTGGTTGCCTGGAATGTTTGACTCGATCCGTACACTGTATTCGGTGCTGGGTGGTCGAGATGATTTGGATTTGTATCAAGTTATGGCTGAGAATTTAGCCGCAGGAAGGGTGTAACAGTTGAAGATCTATACGAAAACAGGTGACGCGGGATCCACAGGCCTTTTTGGTGGACCTCGCGTCTCAAAAACAGACCCTCGCATCTGCGCTTATGGATCCATCGACGAGCTCAACGCAGTCTTGGGATTGGCCCGAGCTTATGAATTACCGCAAGACGTGGATGGTATGTTGGCGATTGTCCAGCATCAATTGTTCTCGATCGGTGCCGAGCTCGCTTCACCCAAGCCCGAGGAACACGGTTTAAAGTGGAGCGGAGAAGAACATGTCGCTCAAATGGAGAATTGGATTGACTTGCTAGATGGCAGTTTGCCACGACTGCAGAATTTCATTTTGCCGGGAGGTAGTGTTCAGGCTGCCCAGCTCCATATTGCGAGGACTGTATGTCGCCGTACGGAGCGGGAGATTGTTAGTTTCAGCAATACGGCGAGAGTTAGCGATGCGTCCCATATCATTGTTTTTCTGAATCGGCTCAGCGATCTGTTATTCGTGATGGCTCGATATACCAACAAGAAACGGAATGTCAGTGACGTTCTCTGGGAGAGTCCGCTGAAGACATACTGAGCTTCCGGATTGAATCGACGCCGCATTGTCGAGGGAAGTTTCTAACAACGATGTTTCACGAAAGTTTGCTGGTAGGATCAGCCATTGCTTTTTTGTACAACAGTCGTCGACCGGGACTGCGACCTTTTCAGGCATATACGCAACACTACTGTAGGCTGTCCGGTTGCTGTCTACACTAAAATCAGGTACCGACTGCGAGCTCTGTGGGTGATGCAGTGGGCTGGTTGACAGATTCTTGGTTCCCGGGCTTCATCGCTTCGGCGACTTCGTCCTCCCAAACACCGTTCATTTGGTCCTCGGTGAACGCGAGGGCTGCGTAGGTTCGATAGAGAAACGGTACCATGAGCAGTACCAAGGCTGTCGACGCGATCAATCCAAATGCGAGACTCGTTGCCATCGGGATGAGAACCTGGGCTTGGAAGGACTTTTCGGTCAGCATGGGGAAGAGTCCTGCCACGGTGGTAACGCTCGTCAAAAATACAGCCCGCAATCGTCGTGATCCCGCGGTGATCAGTGCCTCTTTGACAGGCATACCGCCGCGGTTGCATTGATTAATGAAGTCGACCAGGACGATGGAATCATTGACGACCACACCCGCGAGAGTGACCATCCCGAACATGCTGAAAAGAGTCAGAGGTAGACCCATCAATGCATGCCCGTAAATAGCTCCGACAATTCCAAAGGGTACGATAGCCAGGATGATTAAAGGCTGCAGGTAGGAGTTGAACTCGAATACTAGCAGTAGATACATCGATCCCATCGCTACTAAAAAACCAACGACGAGGCTATTGAATGATTCGGCTGTCTCCTGCTGCTGGCCTTCCCATCGAAACCGCAGGTTTGGATATTTCTCAAGTAGTTCCGGAACTAGATTGTTCTTCAGCGACTGAGCGACGACGGCCGCATTTGCGATCGCGGTATCGAGCTCTGCACTGACGGTAATCGAACGCATTTGATCGAGCCGATTGATTTCAGAGTATCCACGAGTGATCGTGATATCTGCAATTTCGGTGATCGGTCGTTCGATATTGTCGGAGCCTCGAACGCGAATATCCTTAAAATCGGCGAGTGAGCGACGCTGGTCCATGGGATAGCGAACCATCAGTTTGACTTCGTGTCGTCCGCGTTGTAATCGCATGACTTCCGCTCCGTAGTACGCGTTCCTGACGGTCTCCGCGAGATCCGCTACCTTGATACCGAGCGACTTCGCTCGTTCCTTGATGGAGAACTGAAATTCAACTTTCCCCGGAGAGGAGTCGTCTCGGACATCGTAAACGCCAGCGTAGCTTCTTAGCGATTCTTTGGATGCCTCGACCGCAGCCTCGAGGGCGGCGACATCTTGGCGCGGGGCGAGTATCTTGAATTCGAGTGGGCGACCACCGGGGCCGATATTGGCAGCTTGGAAGGTGACTCGTTCAGCGCCGGGAAAAATCCCCGCGGCCTCTCGCCAGCGGTTGATCAGCTCATCGCTGGTGATCTTTCGAAGAGTTGCATCGTGGAGTTCTACTTGCACCTGTGCGACGTGGGAACCGCTGATTCGGTCACCCGCCCCAGGCTGACCATTCGCGGCCGAACCGATCTGCAGGAATGATAATTTGACTGGCCCGCGGGGTGCATTCAGATCGACCGGCTCGGGAGTTTTATTGATACCTCGAGCATCTTCGTCTTTTGCGATATCCTCACTCAGATTCCGGATGGCTGACTCCATACGGCGAGCAGCCTCGCTCGTGACCCCCACAGGTGTACCGTCAGGATAAACGACTTGCCCGATAATCGTCTTCCCATCGAGCGAGGGAAAAAACTCGAAGGGGACCATCCCAGACCGAACCATCCCTGCGGCGATGGCGATTGCCATAATACCAGCCGCAACGGGCAAGGCTGGGTAGTCGAGAGAGAGGCGTAGCAGCGGACCGTAGAAACGCTCCCCAAACCAATCGAGTGCGGCATTGGCAGGTTTCCCCAAAGCCCGAAACGGTATTTCGAGCCAATTAATCGCTTTACCCCAAGCGAACGCCAGTTTTTGGAGGGAGGTTTTGGGAGCTTTCACTTCGTGCGACAGGTGTCCTGGCAATGCAAAACTAGACTCGACCAGCGAGAAGAGAAGCATGGCGATAATCGCCGCGGGCATCACGGCGATGAATTTACCCATGACCCC
>JBBAXA010000045.1:21709-34319 GCA_040396935.1 Pirellula sp. | reverse complement strand
CCCATCAGGCTGATCGGGATCCCCATCGCGACCCAAAATGCCAGTCGCAGATCCAGGAAGACTGCCAGTAGAAGGAACACGATGATGCCCCCCTGCAGTCCATTCTCCCGAAGCATACGAATTCGATCTCGTACATCGATGCTCTCATCACCCCACGCTTTGACCTGGTATCCCTCGGGCGCCTCTGCCAGGCTCGTCCAGTTCTTGACCTCGTCAGAAATGTTGAGAAGGTCTTCGTTGCTGGTACGCGAGATTTCGATAACGATTGCAGGCCGACCATTGACCTCACTGATGGCTGTCACGTCGTCGAATTCATCGCGTACCGTTCCTATGTCACCGACGGTTAGCACGACGCCATTAGACTGCGTAATGACGGGCAACGTGGCGATTTGTTCGCCCACTTCTCGTTTGTTTTTGCCTCTCAGGAGAATCTCCTGACCATCGCTTTTCAATTGGCCGCTGGGAAGTTCGATGTTTTCACGGCGGAGGATGTTTGCAATTTGCGATAAGGTCAATCCATACTTTCGAAGCGTGTCTTCTTCGACCTCGACATCGATTTGGTAGGGTTTCGCGTTTTGGATGTTCGCTTGAGATACGGATGGCAATTCCAGCAGTCGTTCCCGTACCAACTCAGCGTAGGCCCTGAGTTTGCCTTCCGCCGACGCGGAACGGTCATCTGGCCCGATTACCGCCACTCGTATCGCAGGCAATCGAAAAGTCACCTGCTCGACGGTCGATTTCTCACTCCGTTCAGGAAAAAAAACGGAGATCCTATCGACCGCGGAACGGATCTCCGATAGGACCTTTTCCACATCTTTAATATTGGGGTCCAACTGTGCCAGTGTAAAGCCACCACCCTCGCGGCATATGCTCGTCAGCTTCTTGATTCCCGACAGGGGTTGGAGAGCTTCCTCGATTTTCTGACAGATTCCACTTTCGACTTCATCCGGTGTTGCGCCGGGATAGGGGACCGAGACCAGGATCACTTCCAGTTGGAATTCGGGAAACGTTTCTCGACGCATCGAGAAGAACGACGCCAAACCTGCGAGTATCACGATGCCGACCAGTACGTTGACTCCGGCTATATTTCTCACCGCCCAGCGAATCGCATCTTTCATACAGCAATCTCCAATCGCTTAGGGCTTTGATTTGAAACGAGCTTTGTCCGTGCCATCGCCAACGATGTTGGCCATCGGGGAGACAACGGCTAGGAATCCCGGTTTCAGATCGTCGCGAGATTCCGCTATCCAAAATTCACCTTCTTCAAGTCCTATCACGCTGATCACGTTCACCGAACTAATGATTCGTATCCGACCCGCACTCCATTCCTCCGGATCGATCAACGGTTTCGAACCTTTGGGGTTATCGAAGTCGCTTTGGGAAGCCTCCCGATTCACGGGCGTTGGGTCACCCAGTACAGAATCATCAACCGTGAACGACCAGACCTGATTGCCTGGCTTCAGACCGAGTTTGGGGATCAGCATCAAGTCCCGATTAGGTTGTGTGTGGATCGAAACATCGACAAACATACCTCGGACGAGGGCGGGGAGGCCACCATTGGCCTCCTCATCGATCTTCTTGCCGTTTTGCATTACGTCGCGGGGATTGTCCACGGTGATGCGTATCGGGACCGTTCGGCTCTGTGAATCCAAGCCGATTCCCTCGTATCGACTGAGGTGCCCCTTCCATTGGAAAACGAGATCGTCTCTACCCGCTACCTGATAGGAGATCGTGACGGGTGTCTTTGGCAGCTCGTAACTGGCGGACTGCATCACCCGTGACGAAGGGCTGTTTTTAGAACGTTCCTCTTTCGGCTTCCCTGCATCCTGTTGATCCAGAATGAGCAGCAATTGGTCAGTGCGAAGATTGCAGGAGACTTCGACCCGTTGAGTGTCTTCGATCAAACAAAGGTTCGCTCCTTTCTGTACGTAGGAGTCCATTTGAACCATTTCATTGATGATGACTCCGTCGATCGGCGATGTCACGCGCGTTCGCTCCAGATTGACCAGCGATTGCTGCAACTGAGACTCTGCTAGTTTCTCGGCCAGTTGCAATCGTGCACGTCTCGTTTCCTGCAGTTGCAATTGATTTTGGATGTTGAGCCGTTGATTCGCAGCCGACAGACGAAGCCGTTTCGCTTGATCGACCTCCGTGACGCTGGCAAAACCGGAGGGGAGCGACTCGAGTCGTTTCAGCTCTTTCTCCTGCAGAGCGACGTCTTCCTCGGCCAATTCCATCGACTTCCTGAGATTCGCAATCTCTTGATCGAGTTCCCGCTGTTGTGCGTATTCGGCATCCCTCATCGCCTGCAATCGCTCGACTTCGAGTTCGAAGTCAGTAGCGTCTAGTTCGAAGAGGAGATCTCCTTTGTGCACGTACCGTCCTATCCTGCAGTCTTCGCTTTTGTTCTTGACTCGGCCAGCCACTTCCGCTGCCAGGGAGATTTGGCGGTAGGGTACGACGGTTCCCATCAAAGTGACATCGAGTGATTCGATCCCCGCGTAACTTTTCACTGGTTCGACAGAAACGATCGGCAGTTTAAGTAATTTCGCCGCCCGATCCTTTCCGTCCTTGGGGGCCTGTTTGGGTTGTTGGCTTCCCATGGCAATAAAGGCCAAAACCCCTACGGAAACCAATGCCAGGGGCGCGAGCACACCGAAGAAGAGTGCTTTCGAAACCTTAGAAGTGCTGCTCAAAATCCACTCTTCAAATACGCGGTAAACGGCTGGCTGCGACTGACACTCCTAGTCTATTCCACCCTGGGAGATTCTCCTAATTATGGTAGCAGGCTGAAAAGCTGCTCGGCGAGAGCGTCAATCTCAGCCACTTCGATTGGCTTACACCCATTGGAGGGGTGTTGCATTCAGCAAAGTAACGGTCAGTTGCTGACTCCCCCAAGACGAGCTCGGGGGAAGGCATGAGCATATCGGGGCGAGAATCCAGACAGGCATATTTGCATCGGGCCCCGCCCGGCTTTACGCCGGCGTTATGCCGGGGGACCCATGATTGGCAGCTACCATTGGATCCAAAAAAGATAGCTCTCTTCTTCCCAGGATCAGCTCTCCCCTGGCTTTATGCCAGGTGCGGGTGGTGGGGTTTTCGATTCAAGATTTTGAGACTTGGGTCGCGTCTTCAGATCTGCATCTCTGCGATTGCTAGAGGGGAAAGTAGCAAACCACTGGATGGTTTTACTGGGTGCTAGTTTGTGGGGGAGTCGGTACTTGTGCGATGCTGAGCACATAGTTAACCAAGTGCCAGATGTCTTCGTTGGTGAGACCTGGACCGCCGGGGGCGGCTGCCATGGCGGCGGCCGGCATCGTCGCTCCGGGAATCCCGTAACGGATGCGTCTGTAGATATCGAGAGGCTCTCGTCCACCTCTCAAATGTCCTGCAACGATATTTCTGGGTTTGAGAGCCTGCGGCTTGAGGCCACCACGCGCGAGGAATGGGAGCAGTTCCTCATTGTCGGTGGGCTCGATTCCGATCTTTTTGGTCCATTCCTTAATCCAGTCATCGTAGTCGGGCGCCTGGTTGCCTTCACCCTTGGCGGATTCGCCATGGCATTTCGAGCATGCGGCGACCTCTCCGAGGAACAGCTTGTGACCCTTGTCGATCGACTCGGCGAGACGCTCGCGATTTTCTGCGGTTTCGGTGCCGATGATTGGGAAATCCTTGGGTGGATCAAAGACTTCCACCTTACGTGATGCTCGCTCCCATGCGCCTGCCACTTCGTTTAGCAATTCGGACGCGGTCTCCAGTTGCTCTTTTGCTTTTTCGGCGTTGGATGGATCGTAAACTCGGTCTCCGGCGTCGAGATCGAGGTCGAAAGCAGCTGCGTTGAGTAGTTTTCTCTCGAGTTCTCCTCGGATAGAGAGGTAGATGACGTAGTCGACCAACGCATCGATTTGTCGATCGCTCAGTTTCGTAAATTTCGGCATTTGCGAGTCACCCAAGCCATGTCGGAGAATTCTGCTGAGGTCCTCTTTCAACGGCTTGCTCTGTCGTTCGGTGCTTCGGTACTTGAACCATCCGTTGCGAAATTCCCTCGGGTAGGGATTTTGAGAGGCTGCAACGGAACCTCGCCCTTGTCCGGACTCGCCATGGCACGACGCGCATTGCTGCCGGTAGAGCCCGCGGTCTCCCGGTTCCGTTGTTGCTGGGGGAGGGCCGGCGGCCATTTGAAGGTTTTCGAGCGAGAGGAGATCGGGAAACTCCTCCTCGATGAGCTCTGGAACTTTCGGATTGTCCAGCGTTCCAAACCATAGATCCAAGAGTTGATCGCTATCGGTCAGGGGCTGGTCCGTATTTATCTCCTGACTTACGGAGATCGCATGCGCATAAAGATAATTAGGCTCGAAGGCTTGCTGCTCGCGCGTCATCTTTTCGCAACCCGTGAAGCCTAGCAAAAGGACCAGGGAACCAAAAACGCCTAATAGTGGATTACGCATCTCAGAAATTAGTTATGTCGTTCTACGAGGAAGGGGACGAATCTCTCTCTCGAGGGAAAAGATTAATTGCCAGTAACTTCTTTCAACTCGATGTTTCTCCATCGCACCTGGTAGGGGCCTTGATCTTTTCCGATCCCATGGACTTGGAGACCTACAAATCCTTTGGTGAATGCAAGTGGGTCGGTTATGTCTTCTATGAGGGTACCATTGATCCACGTTTGGAATCGATTGCCGACTGCTCGAACGTGGTACTGGTTCCATTGGCCATTCTTTAAGTGGCTGTGGGGAGGTTGTGTTGGTGAAATCCAATTTCGACCTGTGGCCTCACCATAAATGTACCCAGCTTCCCCTGGGCTCCCCTCGATTTCAACTTGCGGGCCGTGCACTCGACCGTTGTCCTTTCCCGGATCGCTCTTGGAACGAATCTGAACGCCCGAGTTCAATCGGTCATCGACCTGCACCTCGAAACGCAGTTCAAAGTCGGAGTAGTCCTTGTTGGAACAGAGGAAGGAATTGGGGCTATCCTTCGCCGTTGTTCCCACGATTGCATCACCCTCAATCCGGTAGGTAGCCCAGCCATTTTTTTGGGTCCAGCCTGCTAAATCCTTTCCACCGAACAGTTTCACCCATCCGTCTCCACCAGGAACGGCTGGTGGGGTTTGATGCGAATTGCGAACAACCTTCGCATCGGATTTTGCGTCCTGAGCCTTTAGGCTGATCATTGTGCCGTGGAAAACGAAAGCGGTTAACACCAGAGAACACATCGATCGGATCATAGAGGACCTCGACTGGACGGGGAGGGGGGAATACCATCAACGATCTAACGAGTGTAACCGAGCAAACTTGACTTTGCGAGTCATCTCGTTCTTCTGCCACGTGAACTGCCAGGAATTTGATATGCACGAACCTAGAAAACTCTTTTCGAGCCACGGAGCATCCTTTCCCAGGACGCGTTTGAGGAGAAATCGTCGCTGGGGTTGGTTGCGTGAGATGGTGCAAGAGACGCGGTTTGTGCCAGCCAATTTGATCTGGCCGATTTTCGTCATCGATGGGACGAAGCAGGTCGAGCCTGTCGCGACGATGCCAGGCGTGGAGCGGATGAGTGTTGATTTTGCGGCGGAGCGGGCGCTCGAAGCTGCTCAGTTGGGGATTGGTGCTGTTGCCATCTTTCCAGTAACGCCGCAGGCAAGGAAGAGTGATGATGGTCGGCATGCGTTGGATCCTGATAACCTGATCTGCCGAGCGACGCGGGCGATTGCGGAGCGGACGGGCGGTCGGCTCGGTATCGTCTGCGATGTCGCCTTGGACCCCTACACGAGCCATGGACAAGACGGGCTTTTGCAAGATGGTTACGTGGTGAACGATGAGACGGTAGACGTTCTGTGTCAGCAAGCCGTCAATCAGGCGGCGGCGGGGGCGAGTATCATCGCTCCTTCCGATATGATGGATGGTCGAATCGGCGTGATTCGAGATGCGTTGGATTCGAAAGGTTATCAGGATGTCGCGATCATGTCCTATGCGGCCAAGTACGCGTCAGCTTTCTACGGTCCTTTTCGAGATGCTGTCGGCTCTGCGAAAAATCTGGCGAGTGGGGATAAGAAAACCTACCAGATGAATCCCGCGAATTCCGATGAAGCGTTGCGCGAAGTCGCCCTCGATATCTCGGAAGGTGCGGATATCGTGATGGTGAAACCCGGGATGCCCTACCTCGACATCGTTCGTCGATTGCATGACTCCTTTCCTGTTCCAGTGGCGGTTTACCAAGTTTCTGGAGAGTACGCGATGATCAAGTTCGCGGTTCAGGCGAATGCGCTCAAGGAGAGAGATGTGGTTCTGGAAAGCATGCTCGCCTTCCGGCGTGCAGGTGCGACATCGGTTCTGAGTTATTTCGCGGTCGATGTCGCTCGATGGTTGAGCGAATCCTGAGCAAGCACGAACAGGTTCCGAACCCGTAAGAACTTGGAACGCGAGTTGTCGCTGGTTGACCGATCAGGCTTTGATCGTTTCGTTGATCCAGATTGTCAGCGTTTTTTCTGGAACGGCTAATTTCATGATCGGTGCGAATTCCGCGAACGAATGGTCTACCTCTTTCATCATTTCGTCGAGATCCAATTCGTAATCACCCGTGATATGCTCCAGGGCGTCCATAAAGGTGTCGATTTCTTCCCAGGTTTGATCTTTGCAAGATGGCAGCAGAGACGCAATGGCTACGCATGCCGCATCTCGTCTGGCGCAATCGCCACTCAGTAGGTCATCGATATCGGGATGTCGCTCGATCAAAACCGCAAACTCCTCCGGTAATCGCCAGTTGCGGCATAACGCTGCAGCGGCCTGGGCGTGGTCCCATCCGAAAACTTCTTTTTCTAAAGACGAGAGTCGTAGCTTTTCGGTACTGCGTCGTTGGATCAATTGTTCATAGTGCTGTGGCAATGCTTTCAGCAGGAGTGGTATCGCCATGTCTTGGAGGAGGGCTGCCGCGAATAAGTCCTCCGCGTTGGGTACCTTCAGGGCTTTGCCGAGGCATCGCGCAAAGACAGCTCGGCGGAGTGAATCCATCCACAAACTCTTTAAATCGAAAGGTCCAAATTTCGGATTCGGCACGAGTGAGAAAACGGCGCTCCAGAGGGCAAAATTTTTAATCGTTCGGACGCCTACCAACGTGAGCGCTTGCGGGATGGTCGCAATCTCGCGTGAAAAGCCAAAGTAGGACGAATTGACAAAACGCAAGATTTGCCCCATCAGTCCCGCGTCTGCTTCGATGGGACGGGCATATTCGGCAGGTCCATTGTTAGGATCGTGGGATAGCTCCAGCAACTTCATTGCACTTACTGGCAAGGCGGGCAATTGTGTGTTCGCCAACACCTCGTCCAGATCACGAATATTAAGCTCTCTGACCATCGCTACATCACTAGATAAATAAGGGGTAATCCATCAAACCGATCTCACGATCCGCTGAAGACTAGGACGCCACTTATCGAATGCAAACATCCGCATTCAGAATTGCGAGAAATTAAAAATCGATTCGTGTGGAGCTTAGGTCGGTCGTACTGACTGTATCGATGGGAGCGATCGTTTTGGATCAAATGTTCCATGAATCGGTTTATGGGTAATCGAATACCGCTCCGGATTGCGGGATGAGCTAGATCTTACGCGGTGGAGAATGTTGCCCGATTAGCGAATCAATTCCATGGAACTCGTTCAGGTCCACAATTTAAGTAAGACTTACCCTGATGCAGCTCTGGGGGAATATCGTGCATTGAGCGAGATTTCTTTTTCTGCATCTGCAGGGGAGGTTTTCGGCCTACTCGGTCCCAACGGCGCAGGTAAAACGACCGCTCTGCGAATTCTCGCAACGATTCTAAAGCCATCTTCGGGAAGCGCTCGTGTGTTTCAATTCGATGTGGAGACACAACCCGACTATGTCCGGCATTCGATCGGTTTTGTCTCCAACAACACCGCGATCTACGACCGAATGACCGCTTGGGAGATGGTGGAATATTTCGGACGGCTCTACGGGATCTCTGACGAAGAGTTGGATTTCCGAATGCTGGATCTTTTCTCGCAGCTGAAGATGAACGATTTTCGGGACTGTCCCGGTTTGAAGATGTCAACGGGGATGAAGCAAAAGGTCTCCATCGCACGCGCCTTGGTCCACAATCCGCCCGTTCTGATCTTTGATGAAGCATCGCTCGGTTTGGATGTGCTCGTCGCCCGCTCTCTACAGCAGATCGTGAAAGAACTTAGAGACCAGGGGAAGTGTATCATCTACTCGACCCATATCATGAGAGAGGTTGAGCGGCTCTGCGATCGAGTCGCCATCATGTACAAAGGGAGTATTGTCGATACCGGATCCCTTGAGGAACTAGCCGATCGTCATCAGCAGTCCGACTTTGAGGAGCTGTTCTATCAGCTTCTCCTGGAGGGTGAATTAGCGCATGCCGAGGATTCGGAGTGCCCCTCATGAACTGGACTCATATTCAGTTGATTTTTCAGCGTGAGATTCGGGATCAGTTGAGGGATCGGCGGACGATGTTCACGATCTTTGTGTTGCCTCTTTTACTTTACCCCTTGATGGGGATGGTGATGTTTGAGGTCGCGCAATTCCGCCGGGACAGTCATGTCACGATAGGTTTGATTGGACATCAGAACATTCCATCTGATATTGGCGAGTCGTTGCGGGCCCCAGATTCGCAGATCGAGTGGAAATGGCTTTCGATTTCCGATGCGATCCCCGATGCAAAGCCACTGAGCTCCTTGGAGGATTTACCCACCCGAGGGGCGCACGCGGGTGCACAACAAAAAAGCATAGAGGCTATTCTTCGAGACAATGCCGTAGACGCGATGGTTTTGATACCCGCGGATTTTCCAGTCAAGGTTTGGAAATCGGAACTGCGGGTGATCAGTAATCAGCGATGGGAACGTTCCCAGGTTGCATGCGCGCTACTGCAGGAAAAAATACAAAATCTTCATCGGGAATGGATTCGCCGCCAGTTATCGACGACCCCGCTCGGGGGCAGCTTCATCGACGACCCCAACGTGTCGGTCGTTGACGTTTCACCTCCATCGCAAAAGCGGGCGTTGATCTGGTCCAAAATTTTGCCGTTCGTCCTGTTGGTGTGGGCATTGACAGGCGCGTTTTATCCAGCCATTGATCTTTGCGCAGGGGAGAAAGAGCGAGGCACTCTTGAGACACTGCTTTGCAGTCCGGCATCGAGACGAGAGATCGTATGGGGTAAGCTCCTCACCGTGATCTGTTTTAGTCTGGGAACCGCGTTGCTCAACCTGGCGAGTATGTATACGACGGCCTCCATTGTCGTTGTTCAATTTTCGGGAACTACGACTTCAGGTGTTTTGGAAGCACTGGGTCCGCTCCCTTTCGTTTCGATCGCATGGCTTCTCCTGCTCGTTCTACCGATTTCGGTGATGTTTAGTGCCTTGGCGCTAGCCGTTGCGAGTTTGGCACGGAGTACCAAGGAAGGGCAGTATTATCTTATGCCATTGCTCTTGGTGGGTATGCCGTTGGTGATGCTACCGATGCTGCCCGGGGTCGTTCTCTCCCCAGGAACGAGCTTTATTCCCGTCACAGGTGCCATTCTTCTGTCGAGAGCTCTGATGGATGGCGAGTATGTCACTGCCGTCCTTTGTGTCCCGACGGTGTTTGCTGTAACCGTGACCTGTTCGCTCTTTGCTGTGCGCTGGGCCGTTCGTCAATTTGAATCGGAGAGCGTGATGTTCCGGGATAGCGGTCGATCCTCGATGCGGTATTGGCTGCGAGATGCCTGGCGGCAACGGGAGGATATTCCGTCGGCCAATGAATCGCTTCTCTGCGGTCTACTCATTCTGGTCTGTCTATTTTTCGGACGTATCAGTCTCGTTGGCCAATCTCTGACATGGGAGTCTACGGTTCAATCGACGCTGATCATTCAACTAGGGATGATGCTCGGACCTGCTTTGATCATGGCGACGATTCTCTGTCGTTCGACTGTCAAAGCGTTTCGACTCGGCGTCCATTCCTGGAATGATCTGATCGCCGCGGCTATGTTGGCTGTCGCATTGCACCCCACCTATTCCTTGTTCGCCGCTGCGGTGAGTAATGAGTTCAAGCTCGGTACGGAGACGACCGAGTTGCTTCAGCAGTTCGACGGAATGCTGGTCGCTGCCCCAGTCTTTGGAGTTCTATTGGTGCTGGCGCTCGTTCCTGCGATTTGCGAGGAGCTGGTTTTCCGCGGTTTTGTTTTTTCCGGCTTGCAACGCAATGAGGGTCATGTGAGAGCGATTCTCGTTTCCGCTTTCCTGTTCGGCTTGTCGCATGGAGTCTTGCAGCAATCCATTTCAGCGTCTGTCATGGGAATCCTGCTAGGTTGGCTCGCCTATAAATCGGGAGGGGTCTTGTGTACGGTGGTATTCCATTTCATACACAACTCGATATCGCTCCTCCTCGCGGCACACGGCAAGCGAGGGGATGCGGTTCCAGGGTGGATATCTTGGGCACTGTCGAGCGATCATGGTCACTGGAGCTACTCCGACCTGTGGTGCTCACTGAGCCTGGGGCTCTCGATTTTCTTGATTCTATGGATAGCAACCAGGCGTCGATCCCCTATTCGACAGAATCTCCATCAGCGTCTCAAGCAACTAGCCTCCTTCACATGATTTTATTCACTCCCCTCGGAGATGTTTGCAAATGCCAATAGGACGGAAACAACAATACATCGATCGAGAGATCCAGACATCGCTCGCCAGGCGAGTGTTGCTGCACTGGGTGGTGTTTTTACTGGCAAGCGTGTTGGGCATTATTTTGTGGACTCGGTTGGTCGAAGCTCCTTTAGAATCGTGGGCTAATGTGTTGACGATGTCGTTGGGGCATCTCGCTCCCGTTCTCATCGTCGCCTTTGCGCTTCTTCCGTTATTTATGTGGGATGCGATCGGGCTTTCCAACCGCTTTGCCGGTCCTATCATTCGCGTACGTCGGACTCTTTCTGATTTGGCGGATGGAAAATCCCCTCAGCTTGTCGAATTTCGAAGCGGCGATTTTTGGCAGACTCTCGCCAGCGACTTGAATCGCGTGCTCTTAAGTACTCGATCAAAATCGGAGTAGTCGTAGATGAATAGAGAAAAGTCAAGACACCGCAGGCTTATCTATTAAAACGATTCCCGCCGAATCGCAGCAGCACTTGTCGAGTTCGCCATTACGAGTCACGTCGTGTTCCTCATGTTCTTTGCAGCATTGGAATTTTCCCGCGTATCGATGTTCCGCCATACCGTCGAACACGCTCTTTACGAAGGCGCCAGGGCGGGTATCGTGCCAGGCACAACGGCAAATGACGTCGTCAACCGTACCCAGGCAATTCTGCGAACCGTCGGAATCCACCGAGCGACCGTCGATTGCATTCCAGCCGTATTAACTAACACAACTCCGACGGTTACGGTAAGGATTCGTATGGCTCTCGATCAAGAACTATTTGCGGCCTCGTATTTTTTCAGAGGGAAATCGATTGATCGATCTTTTGAAATGCAGAGGGAAGTTGTTCGCTAGCACTGCGGTCGCTACATTCGTCAATCCTCGTAAATCACATATAAACCGATTGCAAGCATTCGCTCTGTTGTGAATTCCAAGAAGGTTGTTGCGTTTTTTTCTCGGTTCTCTCGATACTGATCGCGTCAGGGATGACGCAAAAGTACCTCGGTCGTAGGAGTTGGTTATGAGGCATCCGTTCTTGGTTTGTGCATTGGTGCTCGCAGGCTCGCTGACTTTCAACGCGAGGGGGCTGTCGGGCGATTTTCTGTCCGGAACCTACTTGGATCCAGCTCTGCAACGCCCCGATATCTTCTCGCATCATCTCTGGAACGCGTGGCCAGAGTATCGTGCGGTCTACAATCGACCTCGTTTTGTCGGTGGGCACATCGCGTCCAAAATCGAACCCTCCAGCCAGGAAGCGATGGCTTGGAAAACCAACTATTGCAATGGCAATTACGGAAACCATCGAGGAGCCTACATTCCGACTTACTACTATCCCAAGCCCTGGGAAGCGCTCAATACACGTGCCCGGCCGGATTACATTCCGATGGAAAGCAACCTACGTTGATCCACGGACGGATGACCCGATAGAAATGTCAACTGGTGTCCTCGTGCGCATGGTCGTCAAACCCAGGTCGGTACTCCACCAGATCCGACCTACGATTGCGCTGGAGACTGTGGATTCGGATCGAATACGACTGATGTCCTCATGCTTTGCACTAGTCGACATACCGGTCCATAGGCTGAGCTCTTCTGTCCATCGCGGAATTCTTTTGTAGCTTAATCTGATGGGTTATCCTTTCCAATCGAAAGTGTTTCCTTTACCACGATGCCGTGTACTATGTTGTACAGGGAGCCGCCGCACCAGGTAAAAATTCGCCTTTCTCCATCGCTTTGTCTATCGAGCCCATTGTATGAATCTACCTGAGCAGCTTCGGAGAACGTTAGGCGACGACGGTTACCTGCGCGTGGGAACGAGAGTCGAGGATAACTCGGAGCCCGATCTGTATCGAATGTTTGCTCCCCAATTCGCCTACGGCAGGCATCGCGGCCCTTTGCCGAAGTACGCGCATTCGGCTGCGGTACTGATTGCACTGATTCCAGGCACAGGTGGACGCTGGGAAATTCCTCTGACACTACGTCCATC
>JBBAXA010000045.1:0-21609 GCA_040396935.1 Pirellula sp. | reverse complement strand
AGGAAGTAGCAGAATTGCTATTCCTCAAGCTCGAGGATCTCCTACTCCCCGATGCCATGTCGATCGGAACCATGCAGCGTGGAAAATCGGAATTTGAAGCCCCGGGATTTCGAGTCGGTGAGCATTTTGTTTGGGGCGCGACCGCGATGATCCTCGGCGAGTTTCGGCAAATTCTTCGAAATCATCCACGCTTGGGCTTTCAGTGAACGTTTTAGGAACGTGAGTAGTTCACTAGAATTCGCAACAGGAAACGCGCACACCCGGACATTTCCGTTTAGAAATCTCTACACTAATTCAGGCGTTCGAGATCACTTTGGTTCGCAGGTCTAGGTAAATAGAAGGAATAGGGATGACAGGCTGGGCAATCATCGGTTGCGGAATGATCGCGAAATTTCATGCGAGAGCGATTGCTGAAATGAAAGGATCCAAGCTCGTCGCGTGCCATAGTCGCGCCCTGGAGAAAGCAGCGGAGTTTACTTCGCAATTCGGTGGGAAACCGTACTCTGATCTTCAAAAGATGCTATCCGATCCTGCAGTGGATATCGTCACCATATGCACGCCCAGCGGAGCCCACTTGGAACCGGCGATTGCTGCTGCTCGCGCGGGGAAGCATGTGCTCGTTGAAAAACCGCTAGAGATTACGACAGCGCGATGTGACAAACTGATTGAGGCTTGTGACCGTGCTGGCGTTCGGCTGGGTACCATCTTTCCTTCACGATTCCATCGATCGGCAGAGTTGCTCAAGAATGCTGTGGATGCGGGACGGTTCGGATCGATCGCGTTAGCCGCCGCTTATGTGAAGTGGTATCGAACCCAGCAGTACTATGACAGCGGCATGTGGCGCGGTACATGGAAACTCGATGGTGGTGGGGCCCTAATGAATCAGGCGATTCACAGTGTGGATCTTTTGCTCTGGCTTATGGGGCCAGTGAAGAGCTTGTCTGCGATGACGGCTCTCCGCGCTCATGAGCGAATCGAAGTCGAAGATGCTGCGGTCGCTGCCCTCGAATTCGAGTCGGGTGCACTCGGGTCGATCGAAGCCACAACGGCTGCTTATCCAGGATCGCTGAAGCGAATTGAAATCGCCGGATCGACTGGCTATGCAACGCTCGAGGAGGAAGCGTTGATCAAGTGGGATTTCGCTAAAACACTCAAAGCCGATGAGAAGATCAAGGAGGGGATGAAAACCAATTCCACGGGTGGAGGTGCGTCTGACCCGGCTGCAATCGGTCACAAAGCCCACCAGTCACTCTTCGAGGATTTTGTCAAATCGCTCAAGAAGGGTACTCCGAATCTGATCGATGGGTTGGAAGGTCGTAAAAGCGTAGAGCTTATCAATGCAATCTACCGGTCCGCCAAAACAGGTCGACGCGTTTCCGTTGGTAAAACGTAACGGTTGTCGCTGTCGAATGGTCCCAAATCCTCCCCGGGTACGAGGATGAAGGGCTCGCTTGTTCGGAAATCCGAAGGAATGCTGATTTTTTATGGCAGGCGTGGCCGATAAATCCAACTGATACCTCTGTGGCACGCTTCGGGGTAAATCGGATTCATTGCGCTGGGGGCAGCCATTAATTCGAATTCAATCCACAGAGGTATTTTCTTTTCGTGGGGTGTTCTCGGTCTACCTCGCAGAGTCGAGTCGGATCTGTGTCATTAACTGCATGCAATTAGCCGCCCATTCTCTCGGGAATGACTTCCCATCCATCGCACGTACCCCCGCGGATAATTACCGTTGGGCTGAAAAAAGTGCGCCCGGAATGCTGGATCGTCTGCCAAACGTTCAATGCCCCCCATGCGCCCTCCATGCCTCATTTTTTGAAGTGAAAAGTTGTACTTCTCGAATGAACGGATGGGGACCACGCTGAATACCCTCTGGCAAGAAGTTTGGCGTCGGGCTGTCAACTGGCGACGGGGGTGGTGATAGGGTTTGTGAGGATTTGGAGCTTTCGAATCGCTCGAGCTTTTTCCTTCGATCGTTCCAAAACGATCTCCATTTCGCGATCGGTGGTCATTTCTAGTTTTTCCATGTCGCCATGGTAGCGAAATGCCGATGCGACCCAACGATTCGCGTTTCACTTGAGAATTGATCCTATTGCATGTTGCAGCCAAACGTAACCTACCCAATTACATCACTTGCCGTTGACCCTGCGATCGTCGTACGGAGTCCTCGAACGACAAGTGACCCTCAGTTGCCGCTCGGTGAAATCATCGAACAGTCCCTTGAGCATGCGGGCGGGTTGATTTCGGAATTCGAGCAGTCAACAGCGGTTTCTCTCTCGATCATTATTCCGGCCTTCAACGAGTTGAAAACACTTCGTCAAATTGTGAGCAAGGTCGGTGCGTTGGCGATCGATAAGCAAATTGTCGTCGTGGACGATGGCAGTACCGATGGGACGCGAGAGCTAATTCTTCAATTGGCCAACGAGTACAGAATCGAATACGAATTCCACACATCGAATCGTGGGAAGGGCGCTGCGATTCAAACCGGCATGAGAAAAGCGTTCGGAAACATCGTCATCATCCAGGATGCGGATTTGGAGTACGATCCATCCGATATCCTGCATGTGATTGATCCGATCCTTCGTGGAGAAGCCAAGGTGGTCTACGGTTCCCGATATCTTGCCAATGCGACTCAGGATGGTTCCGTGATTCACCGACTCGGCAATTGGGTGCTGACCCAGTTGAGTAATGTTTTCAGCGGTCAGAAGCTCACGGATATGGAAACCTGTTACAAAGCTTTTCACAAGTCGGTACTCGATCAACTGATGATCGAGCAACCCAGATTTGGATTTGAACCAGAAATCACGGCCAAGGTTTCGCGGCTTGGTATCCGGATTCGAGAGGTACCTGTTGGTTACTCTCCCCGTTCTTGGCACGAGGGAAAGAAGATTGGATGGCGGGATTTGTGCAACACGGTTTGGTGCATTATTCGATACCGATTCTATTGAAGATCTTCTAGCATCGAGTTACCAAATCGGGGTAAAATCCATGCTCCGTTGATGGCGGGTGTTTCTTAATCGCCATCGGAACAAGGCGAGGGGCTGGTGTAATTCTAACAGGAGACTGTTTGTGGTCACTGCTGCTATTTTTTCAGTGGTGCAATGCAAACGACTCGGTAGGGCTTTTACCTGCCGCTCGTGTGTAAACTGTTTATGGATCCATCCACTAACCATATATCGCTTGATATGCCATCCTCGATTCGTATTCTGTTTCTAGCTTTTTGCTTTTTCGGTGGCTCTGCTAGACAGATCTTTTCCCAAGAGCCTATGAGCTGGCTCGATTGGGATAGTCGTCAAGAAATTCAAACGATCGTTGATCAAGAGGAGGGGCAGTATCTGGGGCATCCTACAACGGTTCTCTTGGACGATCGTCGGACGATCCTGTGCGTTTATCCCAAGGGGCATGGTAAAGGAGCGATCCAAATGAAAAGGAGTGTGGATGGTGGGAGAACTTGGTCGAGTCGATTACCGACACCGTCGAGTTGGGCAACGTCGTTAGAGACTCCGACTATTTTTTCAATGAGAAACTCCAAGGACCGCCGGCTGGTTGTTTTCTCAGGTCTCTATCCCATTCGTTCCACGCTGAGTTCTGACGAAGGTGCTACTTGGACGGAATTAGAAAAGATAGGTGACTTCGGCGGTATCGTCGCCATGTCGAGCGTCGTTCCAATCGAAACCGGAGATGGTCATTATCTGGCTCTATTCCATGACGATGGACGGTTCCTCAAACTGTCGGGTAAATCCACGGGCATCATGACCTTGCTGAAGTCGCGATCGACGGATGCAGGATTGACCTGGTCCGCACCTGAAGAGATTTTTTCAAGCGCTAATATCCATCTTTGTGAGCCAGGCGCGATCCGTTCGCCCGATGGCAAGCGATTGTTGATGCTGCTTCGTGAAAATCGACGCGTCCAAAATAGTCACTGGATGATGAGCGACGACGAGGGGGCCACATGGTCAAAGCCGGTAGCGCTTCACGACTCACTCAACGGTGATCGGCATGTGGCAAAGTACCTGCCGGATGGACGATTGATCATTTCGTTTCGGGATGTTCCCCCCAAGGGGAAGTCATCACGTTTCGAGGGGGACTGGGTGGCATGGGTCGGAACCTGGGACGACATCCTTCAGCAACGTCCAGGTGCGTTGCGAATACGCCTCAAGGATAATCACCATAAATGGGATTGCGCTTACCCGGCGATCGAATTGATGCCCGACGGCATGCTCGTGATGACAACCTATGGACATTGGCAGCCAAACAAGCCACCGTATATCTTGTCGCTCCGTTTCCCGGTAACCGATTTGAAGTGAAGCGGCGCTGGTCGCGATTTGCGAAGCGAGTTGGCCGCCAAGCCCGAGTGGTCGAGCCACTATTGGATCTGGGCTAAGGGCTTGGTCATGCACGCCAAACACCGTGCCAAAACCCAGTAGCTTCGCTCTAGTTCGTACCTCTACGTTATCGATCGGTCTTAGGAATGTAGCTCTGCGGACTCACCCATCTAAAGACCAGTCAAATCATCGAGCTGTCGGAACACTTGAGGGTGAGAGCGATCGACGAGTGCTTGTCAGCCAATAAAAAAACCTCGCCGCAGAGCGAGGTTTT
This sequence comes from Pirellula sp., assembly GCA_040396935.1. Taxonomy (GTDB): domain Bacteria; phylum Planctomycetota; class Planctomycetia; order Pirellulales; family Pirellulaceae; genus JBKCUI01. The sequence goes on along the minus strand of JBBAXA010000045.1, from coordinate 17,010 downwards.
CTCTTACAGAAGAGCTATGGCGGTGAGCCTACCACATGAATTCGGCACCGAAGGTAAATCCTTGGTAGACGATATCTGCACTATTGTTGATTCCGACTGCTCGGGCTGAATTCGGCAGGAACAAAGAGGGTGGAGTGCCGTTGAAGTTCTCGGTCGCGAGAGCAACGTTGTCGATGCATAGCAGCTGGTATGAGGTTCGGAACGCTAACGAGTAGTTCAGCCGATACCAGAGTTGCGTGTTGAATTGGGTGACGTAGGAAGCTCTGTCCGCTTGAAAATTCTCCCGAATGTCGGGAGTCCCCAAAAGTGGAAGAGAGCTCGCGAAGATGTAAGTGTCTTGCGAAGTATCGTTGTTATAAACACCCGTTTTCAACTCGGTTCCGACTTTTACGCCTGGTAGCAGGTTGTACCACAGGTCGCCACCGACCTGGAACCCGACGAGGCAGTTGCGAACGTTAACGGTGTAGTCGAAAAACCTCGGACCGTTCGATGCGAACGTGTCGTTATTCTGTCCGCGTGCCGTGAATCGACCTTGTTCGTCGATGTCCACATTGCGAATCCCTGCGAGGAAACTACCTTGCCAAAATCCGTACGGTTCAGCCCATCGCCGGCGAAAATTGACTTCGCCATTATGAAATTCCGACGAGTAATCGATCCTATGGATGAAAGAACGATCCGAGTCGTCAAATCCACCCGCAGGTAGCAATCCAAAATTGCTGATGAAGGAATAGTAGCGAGGAGGGCCATTGACGATGCCAACCTCAGCCGATTCCTCCCAGCGATTCAATCCGAAGTAGACCACTTCCAAATTGGAGCCAGGTCCCGTTTGCAAATTGACTTGCAGTCCCAAACCGGCTCGAACAGTATCCATGTCGACCATATTGGACGTGAGGACGCGTGGGCCGTTGATACCGTCGCTGCTGAAGTCAAAGTTTGCGGCGCCTGTTGTTCTCGACAGGAAGACCGCTTCGGCGGAGATATCGAACCAGCGCTGTGTTGAAATACCGCCTTCGCCATAGGGACGCAGGGCGCCACGGTACGAGGAAAGACATCCACGTAGGTTGCTCATGAATCCGGTGATGGAACGGCCAAAGATATCGCACCGTTCCTGGCCGAACCTGCCAAACAATGGTCCACCGAATAATCCACAGCCACAGCCGGGCCCACACTCGGGGCTACAGCCACCAGGGCCATACATTCCCTCCGGACCGCAGTAGGCACCTGCCATACTCGGATCAGCGACCATCGGTAGAGTGGGATCGACAGCCGATCCAGGAGCCACCGTCGGATCTTGTGGATAGGAGGCGTGCATCATAGGACTCGGAGGTCCCATGGCGTTGGAGTCTGGGCTGCCAGGTATGCCTTGAGCATCGAGTTGCCCGCCCGCAGTGGCTAATGCCAATCCGGCGAGTAAACGTATCTTCCAGCCTTTAAGCAACTTCATCGAATGATCTCCAACGCAAAATTGCGATTGCAGTACCCCATTTGAGACGTACTACAAGTCCCCCATTGGATCAGACACGGTGTGTCTGATGGTTGGCAATGCCCTTGCAGTTACCATGAATAATCGGTTCGTCACAATCGTTTCGTACAACAAGAACGATCGGAAAACCCGACACCAACGGCTTTATCGGCATCAGCGGAATCGAAAGTTCGACCAAAGGTAGTATTTCTCGATACAGTCCGCAGAATTTAACCAGCCCCGGATGCTGGATTGCTAGCGATCAATGTGTTTTTTCTCCTTAGGTACGGCCGCCAAATGTCAAGGTAGAGGGCACATCCCATGTGCCGTTCACGCAAGATGCGGGTAAGCGCTTGGGCCAACTGTGCTTGGCACTTGTCTGCTCTGAAAGCAAGAAGTTCGGACACAATAAGCATCCCCCAAATGAACATTGCCTGGCGTTAACCATTAGACTGCCGGCCCTTGCGGGCCTGAGAAGAGTTGGGGGGCTCAGCGACCGGGGGACTTCGTCGCCCCGGCAGTCGAACTGTCGGCCCATTCGGGCCTGAGAGGACACAGCCGACAAGTATTAGCTGCCAATCTTCGGCCTCCCCTGGCATGAAGCCAGGGGAGGCCTGATGCAGGTGAGAAGGGATATATCCTTTCGCTCCGTTGCTAGCAGCCAATCATGGGTTCCCCCGGCATAAAGCCGGTGGGGGGCCCAGATCCGCTTACGCCTATCTGCTAGTACGCCTTCCCCTGAGCTTGCCTCGGGGGAGGCAACAACTGACGGCTACCCTACGCTCACGCCCATCCGCTCGCACGACTTACCCCCCAAGCTAGGCAAGTGCCTAGCACGAATGGCACTGTCCGTTGAAAGACAGTGATCCTCATGGGTAAACGGTTTGCATCTTACTGACAGTGCACTTGATGGACAGTGCAATTGACTGAGGAGCCGCGGTTTGCTACCCGTGCAGCTGGTTGTTTACAGGATGCTGTGAGCAACGCGAAGGATAGCAAAATGGTACTGGGGATAGCGGAATGGATCGAATATTAAACTCGCTGGTTATGGTGGGGGGTGTTGGGTTGCATGACCTGTCCTGTACTCGGTCAGCAAATTGAGCAGCCGCTCGTGCAGCCCGAAACGTCTCGCCCGGCGATGGATTCGCCTCTCGATCCGACGACAAGCGTTGCGTTGCAAACAGAGAGTACCAGTGCAGAAGCTAGCAGCGGGGGCTTCCCGGAGTCGGGAGTCTCGGTGCCAACATGGATGGTGGACAATTCGAAGCCCAGTCGTCTTCAACTCTCCGGAAACCTATCGTTGGTGGGACTCGCCGGAACGAGTCGCGCATTTGTCCCCTGGAACCCATTGTTCATGTTCCCTGCTTCTCCATTCGACTTATCGACCAATACGTTGGAGATCCATGCAAGGCAAAGTAGTATTCAGGGTTTGGTGCTCGGTCCTAAAGTAGGTGATTCTTCGACGAGTGGACGATTTCGAGTTTATCTTATGGCCGATAGCCTGACATCGGACACCTACGGACTGCTGCCGGTCGTCGCCTTCGGAGAAATGAAGAATGAGCGTTGGCGATTGTCGGCGGGGCTTCAGCCAGATTTGTTTGCACCACGAGACCCCGTTGTCATTCCATCCGTATTGCTAGGAGGCTCTGGTAATCCCGGTACGTTTCGAGGGCAATTACGACTGGAACGATATCTGTGGTCGGATTCTAACTCAGCTGGCACGCTCCAGTTTGCGCTAAGTGATCCGTTGACAACCATTCTGATCGATTCATCGCGAAGGACAACGGAATCAAATGGATGGCCCAATATTGAAACCAGGCTGTTACTAGGACTTGGACCAGAAGCTAAGTTCGCAGGTGGCAGAAGCGAACGAAGCGCAGAATTAGGTGTGGCCGGTGTCGTCGGGCAATTGCGTTCCACTCGTCTCGCATTCGATATCGAGGATCTCGTCGATCCATCGACGGCGAGGGAATTGATCGATGTTTGGGGGCTCTCGGTGGATGGCAAATGGAACATGACTCATCGCCTCGGGATCGCGGGAGAATTCTTCACAGGGCAAGCGATCGGAAACTACGCAGCAAACATTTTTCAATCATTCAATCCCGAGACATTCGCACCGATTCGGGGTTCCGGAGGATGGGGTGAACTGTTTTTCTATTTCTCCGATCGGCTGCACATCCACTCGGGGTATGGTATCGAATCACCGCAACGATCGGCTCTGTCGACTACCTCGGGTATCGCGAGAAACGAAACATGGTACACCAATTGGGTGTGGGATTTCGATAAGAGTATCCAACTCAGCTTTGAGGTGGATTATCGTGAGACCCGATTCGTGAGTCTCGAGCGAGGCTCTGGAGTTCTCTTTATTTCCCAGTTTCTCTGGCGGTTCTGAGACTGTCGCGAGGTAATGGCAGCAGCGGAATTACGGTTTTTGGTACGACGGATTTACGGTACTCGTATCATCGGTGAGCAGCCCCCCCAGCCCATTGAAAGATCATTGTCCGAGGACAATCAATTCTTCTAGCGGTCGCGGGAAAATTTTTCAGTCGACGACCGAAAGCGAGAGCACCAAGTAGAATCCAACGTTCGTGACGGCTCATTCGAATTCCAAGTACGATTTCTCATCTCCAACGCTCAAGGTATTGAGGCGTCAGCGATCCGGCATTGGGTATTTGATTGCGAAGGTTGCAACGATTTAAACTTCTAGGAATCCTGGTGCATCTGTCGGAATCCTATTCGTTGATTCAAATCCTTTAGAGTCGCCAACTTGTAGCGCGCAAGTGTGCCATCTAAGCCCATTTCCCTAGGATGCTCTGCGATGTATTGCCTCATCTCTACCAACTGTGCCCCAATTTTCTTTCGAGTGTACGCGTTGGATGGCATTGTGAGACCTTGGGGGCGAGTTTGTTCAAGGTCTTGAGGTGTCCTGATTCCTAGATTACTCTCTACGACTGTCTTTTGTGGCATACCGGTTACATTGCAGGCGGTTTTCCTCTTGCGACTGACAACTCATCCCTCCTCGTTGAACGGTTTAATAGGCATCTCTATGTATCTGATCAAGGCATTGCGCTCGCTCGGATGGATCCCACTAATCGCATCGCAGTTTACGTTTGTCCCTTCGACGGTCTTAGGACAAAGCGCTGCGGCGCGCGGGATTGAATTAGATCGTTCCGCCTTGCCGATACGGGAGCCAGCGACTCCGGTCTTCAGGGAGCTCGATGCGAGAAATGCGACGCCCCCAGCGCGTTGGGATTTGAGAGCTCCGGCTGGAGCACCGAACGTTGTGGTGATTCTGATCGACGATATCGGCTTCGGGCATTCCAGCGCCTTTGGTGGGCCTTGTCAAATGCCGACCCTCGAACGACTCGCAGCAGGTGGTTTAAAGTACAACCGTTTCCATACGACCGCTTTGTGCAGCCCGACACGCACAGCCCTTTTGACGGGATACAATCACCATAGCAACAACGCCGGAGCGATCATGGAGGTCGCAACCGCATTTCCAGGTAACACGGGCATTCGGCCGCAATCGATTACCCCGATGGCCGAGGTCTTAAGGCAGAACGGCTACTCGACCTCTGCTTGGGGAAAGTACCATGAAACACCACCTTGGGAGGTGAGTGTTAGTGGTCCCTTCGATCGTTGGCCTACACGCTCTGGGTTTGAAGAATTCTACGGCTTCATTGGAGGAGAAACCAATCAGTGGGATCCGATGATTACCCAGGGGACGAAATCCAAACGAAAACCCGAGAACGACCCCGATTATCACTTCACCACCGACATGACCAATCAAGCGATCGCCTGGATGCAGGCCCAGCAATCGCTCACACCCGATAAACCCTTCTTCATGTATTTCGCTACGGGTGCGACGCATGCCCCGCATCATGCCCCCAAAGAATGGATCGAGAAATATCGGGGTAAATTTGATGGAGGTTGGGACGACTTAAGGCGACGGACTCTCGCCCGACAGTTGGAGCTGGGGGTGGTTCCTACCGGCACGAAACTGGCCCCGAAGCCTAAAGATATCAAGGATTGGGATTCTCTCAGCGCGGATGAGAAGAGACTCTTTGCTCGCCAAATGGAAGTGTTTGCAGGTTTTGCCTCCCACACCGATCATGAGGTGGGGCGACTGGTTCGGAGCATCGAAGAAATGGGAGAGCTCGACAATACACTGATCGTTTATTTGGTCGGGGATAATGGAGCGAGCGCCGAAGGTGGCATGCTCGGGATGTTCAATGAAATGACTTATTTCAATGGCGTACCTGAAACGACAGAATTCATGCTGGGCAAGATCGATCAATGGGGTGGCCCCGAATGCTTCAATCATTTCGCCGCTGGTTGGGCTGTGGCTGGTAACACGCCGTTTACCTGGACGAAACAGGTAGCGAGTAATTTCGGAGGCACACGCAATGGAATCGTTTTTCATTGGCCCAAGGGAATTCGTTCGAAGGGAGAGGTCCGCAGTCAGTTCCACCATGTGATCGATATTGCACCGACCATCTACGAGGCGGCCAAGGTCCCTGCACCCAAGGCAGTGAATGGTATTCCCCAACAACCGATCGAAGGTGTCAGCATGGCTTACAGCTTTGATAACCCGAAGACGAAAAGCACCCGTGAGACACAGTACTTTGAGATAGGCGGCAATCGAGCGGTTTACCATGACGGCTGGTTTGCTGGTACTGTGCACAAGGCTCCTTGGGAGGCTGTGCCGCGACTCCCTCTGACGCAGGACGTCTGGGAACTCTATCACGTCGATGAGGACTTTAGCATGTCGCGTAATCTAGCGTCCCAGGATCCTGGCAGGCTGAAACAATTGCAGTCACTCTTCACTGAAGAAGCGATCGCTCATCATGTTTTGCCCATCGACGATCGAACGATTGAGCGTTTCGATCCGAAAGTCGCAGGTCGACCCGACCTGATGGATGGCCGAAAGGAACTCACGGTCTATCCTGGGATGATTTATTTGGCCGAGAATACCTTTATAAATACGAAAAACACATCGTTCGATCTCGTCGCTGATGTTGAGGTTTCTGGCGGGAAGAACCATGGTGTTCTGCTGGCTCAAGGCGGGCGATTCGGTGGTTGGGCATTCTGGGTCGATCACGGAAAGCCCGTTTACTCCTATAACTTTCTTGGCCTGCAATTGTTCCAAGTGGTAGGAACACAAACGATGAGCGATGGAAAGCACTCCTTGAGAGTTGCATTCGACTACGAGGGGGCAGGTGGGGCTCGTGGAGCCGGTGGGGTCGCGAGGATATTCATCGATGACAAGCCAGTCGGTGAAGGAAAAATAGGCAAGACGCAGGCAAATGTTTTTTCACTCGATGATACGGCAGACACGGGAGTCGATACTGGGACCGCTGTCGACTTGGCCTATGGCGAAGGTTCGAGTAACGCGTTTAATGGCAGCCTCAAACAAGTTAAAATACGTGTTCGATGAGTATCCTCATCGCTGTAGGGCGCTGCGTAGCAGGTCGTTACGCTGGTTTTGTCCTTTAGAGAAAAATCAGGGAAACGAGTTTCTGTTCAACCATGCTATTTCAAAGGCTATGTCCGTTTTAGAATGTGGATGTGAGCCTTTCGTAGGCTCAGGATTGGGGTGGATGAGGCGATTTGATTCATTGAGTTTTGAGGTAGGAAATGGCAATGATCTCAAGAGGAATATCCTACGCATCAAACGTTCTCTCGATTCCGCGGCAATGAGCCTTTACCCTTGGATTCATGAGGCCCATGCATCGAAATGGTCTATAATCGGGACTCGGCCCTAGGACCCTTTCGTGGAAGAAGGAAGATGAATAGATCGATTGCCTTTGTATTGGGGATTCGTGTTCTGTGCTTGATGGCCGTGATTTACCTCGCGGTGGGATCGCAGGAAGTTTTTGCTGCCAACCGTCCCAATATTCTGTTTATCGTCGGCGATGATATGGGGTATGCCGATGTGGGGTTTCACGGATGCAAAGATATCCCGACTCCTAATCTGGACAAATTAGCCTCGTCGGGGGTTCGTTTCACCAATGGATATGTCTCCGGAGTCTATTGCTCCCCGACGCGCGCCGGTCTACTCACCGGTCGTTATCAAAATCGATTCGGACATGAATACAATCCTGGCGGTAGTGGAACTCATGGGTTGCCGCTGAGTCAGCAGACCATTGCGGATCGATTAAAGGTTGTAGGTTACAAAACGGGGCTAGTCGGAAAATGGCATCTGGGAAGCGATGCAACTTTACATCCTCAGCAGCGCGGGTTTGGTGAATTCCTCGGATTCCTCGGAGGAGCGCACAGCTATTTCGATCCAGTAGGTATCCTACGCGGAACGAAGCCGATCGGTGAAATGGATTACTCCACGGATACCTTTGCAAGCGAGGCTGTGTCGTTTATTGAAAGATATTCATCGGAGCCATGGTTTCTTTATTTGGCTTTTAATGCAGTGCATACGCCTATGCACGCAACCGACGGACGATTCAAGAAATTCGAGTCGATCACGGATAATAAACGCCGAACCTATGCAGCGATGATGGCAGCTATGGACGACGCCATCGGTTCCGTTCTTTCAAAGCTGTCGGCGACAAAGCAACTCGAAAATACGCTCATTTGCTTCATCAGTGACAACGGGGGGCCGACGATGGTAGGCACAACGACCAATGGTTCCCAAAACAGCCCCCTGCGAGGTAGCAAGCGTACAACCCTCGAGGGTGGCATTCGAGTTCCGTTTCTCGTTTCTTTTCCATCCCAACTGAAACCAGCCATCTATGATAAACCGGTCATACAGATCGATCTTTTTACAACAGCTCTGATCGCGGCAGGGGCAACGCCTAAACCCGACTGGAAACTCGACGGCGTGGATCTCCTACCCCATTTGAAAGGTACGAATAGCTCCGATCCGCATGATGCATTGTTCTGGCGATTTGGTCAGCAACGAGCTGTGAGAAGTGGCGATTGGAAGCTCGTTCAATACGATTTGAATGCCGATGCCCAGACGGGTCGAGAGAAGGGAGTTACCGATCTCAAATTGTACAACCTCGCGAAGGATATTCACGAGGATCGAGACCTCGCCCCTTCGATGCCGGAGAAAGTAACCGAATTACAAGCCAAGTGGGAAAAATGGAACTCTCTTAACGAAACGCCTCTTTGGGGGCAGGGGGCCAGCACGGAGGATCGGCCTCGACGAAAGCAAAAGAAATGACGGTGATTCTTCGTTGATGCCTGGCATTTGCCTCGATAGTTTTGTTGCGTCGTTTTGGTTAGGACTTGGTTTTTTCAAACGCGGATGAGGTGCTGGGTCGGCAGGGTTGCGCTCGCTGAAAGAACGCGTCGAGTCATGTTGCCTCTTTCGTCGGATAGTGCATGAAAGGCTTGTCTAACACGCTATTTCTCGATGGGTCACGATGCCCCACTTCGAAATACCAGTATCCAAAGTGGAAACCCAGACTCCTGCACGAGGATGCCTATCCCACCAAGTGGCTGATTTAGTGCGATGGACTCGAGAAATGGAATCATCGATTTTCCGGCGACTTGAGCCGGGGATTTACCGAGTCGACCCAGGATCGCGTCCTCCTATCCTCTTGAAACACTTCCGAAAATCCAATCCAATCCAACCTGCACTCGTTGAGCCGTACGGAGCTACTTTTATGAGAATGTTAGACAGTGTTGTTCCTGAATTAAGGCATCTCTTCCCGTCTCTATCCAGAAAGCATCCTGAGACGAAGAAACCAGTCGTCTACCTGGATGGACCAGCGGGTAGTCAAGTTCCGAGATCCGTGATCGATGCGATCTCCGACTATTACCTGCACCACAATGCGAATTCCTCGGGGCATTTTGCAACCAGTTATGAAACCAATGAAATGATGTCTGAGGCCCATCAAGCCGCAGCGGACTGGTTTGGATGCGATGATCCAAGGGAATGCATCTTCGGCGCGAACATGACTTCGCTCACACTGTCATTTTCGCGAGCTCTGTCTCGTACTTGGTCAGCAGGTGATACGATCCTCGTCACCCAACTCGACCACGATGGAAACGTAACTCCCTGGCGATTGGCAGCTCGCGACGTCGGGGTTCATGTGGATACGGTCGAGGTGCATCGATCCAATGCAACGCTAGACGAGGAATGCTTTCAGCGAAAGCTCCACAACAGGGTAAAACTGGTCGCATTTACAGCCGCGTCCAACAGTGTCGGCTCGATCACACAGATAAACAAGCTGGCCACGATGGCGAAGGAGGCCGGAGCGGAGGTTTATGTCGATGCAGTGCACTGGGCGCCTCACCGATTGATCGATGTCAAGGGATGGAATGTCGACTACTGCGTCTGCTCCGCATACAAATTTTTTGGTCCTCATGTGGGGATGCTCTGGGGTAAATTTGCTCGATTGGAGGAGATCGCAGCATACAAGCTCCGCCCCTCCCCTGCCCATCCACCCGGTAAATGGATGACTGGCACCCAGAATTTTGCAGCGATCGCGGGAGTGCGAGCCGCGATCGATTATGTGGCATCCATCGGAACAAGGCTGGACGACGACCCGTCGGATCGGAAAAGCCGGAGGGATCGATTGCGCAGCAGCTTTGAGCTGATCCAAGAATACGAGACAAAGCTCGCGCAGCTCCTAATGGTTGGATTGCTCTACCTGCCGAGGATACGTGTTTTTGGAATCACAGATGCAAACCGATTTGATCAAAGGGTTCCGACCTTTGCCTTTGTGGTAGAGGGTATGTCTTCGGCAGATGTGGCCCGCTATCTCGGGGAGAGAGGAATCTATTGCTGGCATGGAAACTATTATGCCGTCGATATCTGTGAAGCTCTCGGGCAATCAGCCAAGGGGATGGTAAGAATCGGGATCGTGCATACAACGACGCTCGATGAGATTGAGCGAGTCCTCGAGGAATTACGACGGCTGACCGAAGTCTACTGACTCCGAGCGCTTCGTCTCGAGCCCGTGATCACTCCGGTAGCACTTCACTCGGTGCGAACAGGGGTTGCGCATTGTAGCTCGGAATTCCAACGCTGCTCGGGTTGAAACCTCCGTTGCTCACACGTCCCCCCACTTCGACTCGTTCCGGGTTGTCGCGCGGAGTGAAGTAGCGTCCCCGATCATAGGCTGCTTGAATAGCCGATCCGTTGAGAGCCTCTTCCGATAGATTCACTTGATTGTAGATCAACAGGGAGCCTTTTTCGCGATGGAAATCACGTAAGGAAAGGTTGTAGTCAATCAAGGACCTATAGAACGAAACCGTACTGGTGGCTAGTCTCTGACGGGCTTGGAGAACGAAGTTGATATTGTCGAGTCCCTCGTCAAATCTTCGCTGCAACACCTCAACCTCTCGTTTATCGGCTTCGGTCCGATTGTAATTGGTTCGCATTTGCAGGTAACCACGCGCCACCTGTCTACTCGCGTTGCTGAGATCATGCGTGATTCTCAACTGCTGTTCTTTGAGAAGTCCTAGGTCTCTTGCCAAACTGAGCTGTGCATGGCGAACCGCAGCGGATGCCTGACGCTGACCGACCGCGTATTGCCATTCGAGCCCCGATTGCCATTCCTGGTATCTCCCCTCAGCGAGATTTTGGAAGAAACCACTACGGGGGTCTCTGTACTCGAATAAATGGTCGCCAGCTCCACGCCAGCGGTATTGGGATAACGCATCGAGTCGAGCGCGACGATTGAGTCGAGCTGCGATCAATTCGAGTTCGCGGCGCTTCACTGTCCACTCTTGTTTTCGGATCTCGACACGTTGGGTAATCGCATCGCACAATGCAGTTTGCCAGTCGAATTCCACTTCTGCCTGAAGAGGCTCGTCGATTGGTTTGATCAAACGACCATCCGATGCAGGAAGTCCCATGATGTAGCGTAGTCGCTGCTCGGCTGCATAAAGTCCTACATTTCCAGCCAATGCATCGTTCAACTGAGAGGAGAAGAGATAAAAACTCGATCTCGCTTGAGCTTCCGCGTTAGCCTCTCCACCGCGAACACCGACGCGTTTCAATTCGTTAATCCGCTGCCATGAGCCTAAAACACTCTCCCGACCGAGAACCTGGGCATCCAAAGCGCGATAGGCGAAGTAGAGTTCCCAATAGGCCGTCTCGACATCGTTGAGTAATTGAATGACTCCTGCCTCGAAGTCGGTAAGGGAGATGTCTGTATTGATCCGAGCGATCAAAACTCCGTTATATTGACCGATGACACCACTGTTCCCTGCTATTCGATTAAATGTAGTTCCCGCACCGCGCAGCAAAGGTTGGCGGTACTCAGCCTCAATAGAGCCCGCAAAGAAACTTCCACCACGATCGAAACGGTTGTAACGCACGTTCGATCGCAACGCATAGACCGCACCGGTCGCACTGCGTTTTTGCACTTGGTTTTGATGTACACCCTGCGTTTGACCGAACCCAAGAATAAATATGTTTTGAACGTTGTCTGTATCGTCCAACCTCGGAGGGTCGGTCTTTTCCCAAAAGAGCCTCGAACTCACTTGTGCATCAAAGGCTGCGAGAGCTGCTTCGACACCGCCAAGCGGATTCAGGTCGGTCAATGCGGGGTCGAGTTGGGTGGCTTGTGCGAAGGGCGCATTGACCACGCTCCCTCCGAGATTTCGAAGGACTTCGCTGCTTTCCAATGCGGATTGGATCGCTTGCTGCAGGGTCATTTCGACCATTTGCAACTCGCTCGGATTTTCGATCGTTAATGGCCGAGGCGTATCCACTAGCACCGGAGGGGGCGCTTGTTGCAGGTCGGGATACTCGATCTGAGTCACGAAATTCTGGAAGTACGAGACATCCGAATTTGCTTTCCAGGCACGAAATCGTTCGGTGGGTTTGCAGCCTGACAAGATCGATATACCGATGCAGCTAGCCGCGATCCACTTCCTTAATTGCTGACGTGCAATCATCTTTGTTTCCGCGTTCCCTATAAGCCCTTTCCTCGACAACCAGCGAATGACTGGAAAGTCGTGCATGCAATGACTTCTCAGAGAAGTCGTCACCCTGGGAACTATCGGTCCAAACCGAACGAACGCTCGATGACGGACCTGCTACCACTGGAATATTCATCGCTCTATGAACGCAGAAGCGGTAAGCAGCACAAAGACGTTACAACAAATCGAATTTGCCAAACCCTTAGTCTTTACCATCCGAGCCATGATGGCTCTGATTTAGTCAGCCTCGCGATTTCGGGATCGGAGAAGCTGTATCGATCGGTAAAGATCGGTATGCCTGGCATCATGAAGCGATTGACAATGCCGATCCGGGCGAGGTTGAAAACGGACAGGAACGGCCGACATGCAGGAGTCATGCCCGAGTCATTCTTGCTGACGCCGCAATGCTATCAAACGACCGAAGGCCATCAGTCTCGCCAAAACGGTTCGTCCAGTTTGGGTTTTGATGAGGAGTCTGCAGGTGGTTCGTAGCTTTGTGGGGCTTCGTTACTTCCGCTGCGAACGACGACCGGGTTGGTGACCATGGGGTCCACTCGGAGATTCTTTCGAACAGAATTCAAGGAAATCGTGACCCCGCCGCTAACGACGGCAAAGGTCGTTCCATCGGTTGCTCGATAGGTTGTCGCGATCGATTCAATCTCCCGGGGTGGAACGGACAGCCTTGGTTGGATCGACGAGTCATCGAGGCAGGAAAATGGGGTTCCATTCCCAGCCTCGATTTCATGATGAACAATCTCCATCGCGACTGAGAGATCAAAGATATGTCGCAAGCGTCCATGGACAGGATACGCTTTCTGAATTGCGTCGAAGTGTAAATTGAAATTTCGAGCGAATGCATCGGCCGCTAGATCGGGAGTCGGAGCCACAACCCGCTCGCCTAGTCCGTTGATAAACTGGGCTTCGCTCTGGACGATCACATTGCTTTTGGGAAAAGCATACAGCTGTCGCTCTGGATCCATAGCGATACGTTCATTGGATAGCGTGAACCACCATCGCACCAAACCGCTATCGATGCGTTGACGAAGCAGTTCCGTCTCTTGCCAATACGATCGAGCAGGTGCCGGCAAGGCTTCCAAACCGATTCCTAATCTTTTCATGTGGGCATCTGCGGCCAGAAGCGCCAGTCCGGTTGGTGAATCTCTCGGTATTCCTTTCACAATCGCTCGCTGTGGACCCAGAGCCCGTCGCCAATCCTCCACCCATCGGTCGGGAGATCGGCGCAGAGACCGTTGCGATTCTGGGGTGCTCGCCATGCTGTAAGCTCTTGTCAATCGATCCCGGTCTGGATCGATCGTACAGCCAAAATCGCCACCTCTCCTGAAGATATGGTGAGCGACGACGAGAAGATCCTCGAGCAGCACAGGAGGCAGTCCGAGTTGACGGTGCACCAGTCCACCGCTTTCGTGAAGGATAAGGTCTCCTGCGGGCCCTCCGAGGAGCCATTCTTTCGTTGCCATGTCGAATGCGAGATAATCGATTCGGCAGAGTCCACCGAGCAGTTCCATCGAGACATTCGGACGCGTTCCTTGCGATTTGCTTCTCTGGAATTGTCGATCCAGCGCATGAAGAGAGACCCATCGCAAATCGGATGCTGTTTGCCATTGTCCCAGGGAATCCAAGCGTGGTCGATCGTGGTCCCGCCATGCCAGCGACTGGGACGCTTCGATGCTGGCCGAGACACGTTCCATCACCCCCTTTGTGCTAACTCGAACACCGTTGGGAAAAGGGGTCAACGTCGAGGTTCCGCCGTTCGCGAGCCAGTTGCCATCGATTGTGTTTTGAATGAGTTGCAGGAGGGAGCTGTAATCGGCCATCGCGCCTCCACCACTCGCACCCGTCTCCGATCCAGGACGATACGCCGAAGAGGATCGATACTCACTCAACCAGGAGAGTCGCTCCGATGGGGATAGCTTTTTAAAAGCTTCTGAGATGGAGGCGTTGTCACCACGCTCGAGCAGAGATCGAAAGGAGTTCGTCTGACCGAAAGCAGTCGACATCGCACCAGTTGCGAAAAGAATGATCATGAACCACCTCAACCACAGGAATTCCAGGCTTCGATTCATCGTCATGACCTTTGAAAACAGAGAGTAATCGTTTCAGAGTTCGCGGGCGATCCTAACAGACAAAGATTCAAACAAGTTCGATTCATCAAAAGGAATCCAGTTCGAAACTTCGAAACGGGACACCCGAGGGGATACACCAGGATCTTTGGACCCTGGTCTCATGGAGGCGTATGGGAAATTGCATAACCCGTCAGCAAGCTGGATAGCTCCTATACAAGCTGGATAGACCGAACGGCTACAGCCACTAAAGGTTTTATGGTAGCACTTTTGCCAGTGTCGTGCGAGACGCAGCCCGAAATCGACCGCGCATGGTTGATCGCTTGAAAGCACGATACAATTCTGCAAATCAGAGGGCCCTAAATAAGTTCAAGGTGAGTTAATGTTTTTACGTAATCTATTCGGCTGTTTGTTTTCACTTTTATGTGTGGTTAGCATGTCTGGCATCGTTTCGGCACAGGATCCGTTTGAGTGGCTCGAGGATGTCACAGGCGACAAGGCAATCGATTGGGTCAAAGCGAGGAACGCCAAAACGCTAGCGAGATACACAAACTCTGACGAATTCAAAAATCTAGAATCCGACTTGCTGGCTATTCTCGATTCAAATGAACGAATCCCTTTTGTTTCCAAGAAGGGCAATTACTTCTACAACTTTTGGCGCGACAAGAAGAATGTGCGAGGCTTGTGGCGTCGGACCACTCTCGAAGAGTATCAGAAACGGGAACCGGCCTGGGAAGTCATCCTGGATCTGGACAAGCTAGCCGAGGAGGAAAAGGAGAATTGGGTTTGGAAGAGTGCGAGTTTGTTACGCCCGGACTACGATCGAGCCTTGATCAGTCTTTCGCGCGGAGGTGCTGATGCAGACGTCACGCGAGAGTTTGACATGACTTCACGGACGTTTGTCAAGGATGGTTTCTCGAGACCCGAATCCAAGGGTTCCATGGATTGGATCGATCGAGACCATGTTTTCATCCAAACCGATTTCGGCGCTGGATCGATGACGGAGTCTGGCTATCCACGGATTGCCAAACGATGGAAGCGCGGGACATCGATGGCTGAAGCGGAAACGATTTATGAAGGCCAAACGAAGGACATGTCCGTCGCGGCGATCCATGACGATTCGCCCGGATTCGAACGCAACTATGTGTCTCGGAATATCGCTTTCTACAACGACGAGCTCTTCGTTTTGGATAGCAATGGAAAACTCATCAAGATCGATGTACCCAATACAGCGAATAAGTCGGTAGCGCGAGGCATTCTTTCAATTGAACTTCGGGAGAATTGGAATCTCGGCGATCGCATCTACAAAGCTGGTTCGCTTTTGTTCACCAAACTGGATGACTACTTGTCGGGAACCGGTAAGCTCGAAGTCGTTTTTGAACCGAGCGAAACAACGGCGCTGGCTAGTGTTGGATTCACAAAAGATTATGCGATTCTCAATATCCTGGATGATGTCAAAAATCGACTTTTTGTCCTGCAGCCCAGCACCGATGGCTGGCGCCGACAGCCGCTCGTCGGTGCTCCCGACTTCGGTACGACCGGAGTCACGCCGGTAGATCCGGATGAGTCAAACGACTACTTCATGACAACGACGGATTATCTAACCCCAACAACACTCGCCATGGGAACGATCGGTCAGCAACCGAAAAAGCTGAAAGAGCTGCCCTCCTTCTTCGATGCGAAGGGGTTAAAGATTTCGCAGTTCTTTGCAAAGAGCGCCGACGGCACACGCGTTCCTTATTTTATGGTTGCCAAAGAGGATCTCCCTTTGGATGCAAACAATCCAACTCTGCTCTACGGTTACGGAGGCTTTGAGATCTCGCTACAGCCGAGCTATAGCGCTTCGGTCGGACGAGCATGGACGACCCGAGGGGGTGTCTACGTTGTTGCAAATATTCGCGGTGGCGGCGAGTATGGTCCGAGGTGGCATCAAGCGGCCTTGAAGGCCAATCGACATCGAGCGTACGAGGACTTCGCAGCTGTTGCCAAGGATTTGTTCGAAAGAAAGGTCACTCGGTCCGAGAAGCTCGGTATCCAAGGAGGCTCCAATGGAGGATTGCTGGTCGGAAACATGATGACTCTCTACCCCTCCCTTTTCAGGTCTGTCGTATGCCAAGTACCCCTCTTGGACATGCAGCGTTACAACAAACTGCTCGCAGGTGCATCGTGGATGGCTGAATACGGAAACCCGGACATTCCAGAGGAGTGGTCCTACCTCAAAACGTTCTCACCGTATCAAAATGTTCGAGGCGATGCCAAGTATCCCAATGTCCTTTTCACAACGTCGACGCGAGACGATCGGGTCCATCCTGGTCATGCACGCAAGATGATGGCAAAAATGGAGGACCAGGGACATACCGTTTGGTACTACGAGAACATCGAGGGTGGTCACGGTGGTGCGGCCAACAATAAACAGTCTGCATTCATGCAGGCGCTCGCGTACATCTTTCTCAGAGAAGAGTTGATGAAGTAACGGAGTCGTGAACCAGGAGAGTTCTGTGATGCAGTCGAGCTCATTTCGACCTAGGGTTCTCAGGTCGTCGTCGTACCAATCGTCGTACCAATCGTCGT
>JBBAXA010000044.1:0-43890 GCA_040396935.1 Pirellula sp. | reverse complement strand
GATGCGCTACCATCGACACGAATCCGAGGCGGTTATCTCTCGCATCCAGGTTCTCGCCACAAAGACACAGAACTCAGTTCTATTCCAAAGCTGTACTTGCAGTACAGCACTCCAAAAAAAGCAGTACAGCACTCCAAAGAATAGCTAGGCTCCTCGCGCGAGTCCTTCCAAGCTACCGCTGCCCTTATGATTCATCTTCAGATATCTTGCGACGGAAATCCCTAGGACTTTCCCCGGAATACTTTCTGAAGACACTCGAGAAATATTGACTCGTGTTGAAGCCGCACTCCGATGCGATTTCTGTGACAGATCGATTCGTATTTACAAGTAATTCCTGCGCGATATCGACTCGCATACGTTGCCAGTAGTCGTTGGGGGTCATTCCTGTCGCAGCTTTGAAAGATTCGAAAAGCCTCGCTCGACTGCAATTGGCCTGTTTGGCTAGGTGCTCCATCGAGCAGGAACCTGCCAGGTTCTTTCGCATATAATCGATAGCTCGGTCCACGGTATCTCGATTGATCTCTGTCCGCCGTTGAGAAAGTTGCCTCGCAATCTCGAGTAGGATCTCACAGATCCGGAGTCGCAATGAGGCGATCGATTCGACTCGGTTGTTGCTCACCTCGACCATTTTTTGCGGCAGAGTCTTGACCAGAAAACTGAGCTCCTTGCTCATCTTGTGGGAATCGTTGGAATCCGCTTCTAGCTGCGTGACGATCCATTCCATCTCTGTCAAACTGAAGGGACTGTTGATCAGCTGGCTGAGTTTCGTGAAATCCAACATTATTCCCGTTAAACTGACCGGGCGACGGACATCCTTCACACCCCGGTGTTCTTTTCCCGGTGGGATGATCAAAAAATGACTTCCGGAAAGATCTACGTGCCGGTTATCCCGAAACTCGTACGTCGTGGCCCCGTCGGTGAGCAACAAGAGCTCAAAACAATCATGCGCGTGCCAAGTGATTCGTGAGGCGGACTGAGAACGGATCGAGGCAATCCTACGGACCGCGATAAATTCGAGAGTCGTCCCAAAAATCTCGCACTCTGCTTGGGGGTACCGCACCATTCACCCTGCTTTCGAAAATGTATAAAATCGTCTCGATCACTGGATTGGAAGACACAATTATACACTCCGACCATTATTGTGCCATGAACTGGTTCGCCGGGATGTCAGTGTGCAGAAGGTGAACGGGCTCTTTTCGTTTTTCATAAATGAGGTGTCTTGTGAGAATGAGGCGTAGATTTGGGTTCACACTTGTTGAGCTCTTGGTTGTTATTGCGATCATCGGAGTTTTGGTAGGATTGTTGCTTCCGGCTGTTCAGGCAGCGAGGGAAGCTGCGCGTCGAATGCAGTGCTCCAACAATTTGAAGCAATGGGCGCTGGCCAGTCATAATTTTCATGACAGCTTCAAGAAGTTCCCTTACGGAGCTTTGAGACGCGATGGCGGCCGCTGGGGCCATCCCGAGTGGAATGCGGGAGCGCCTGCTTGGAACCGCCGTTCGAACTATGCAATCTATCTGATGCCCTTTATGGAGCAGCAAGCCGTAGCGAACAGATGGCAAGACGACGTAAACGGTCCCTGGAATAACAATACACTTCAATGGCTGGGGAATGGTCAGTTCGGAGCACAGTGGGCTGGGGATTTTAATGTGAAGCTGCAAATCCCTTCCATGCTATGCCCCTCGAATCCTGGGACAGGCTTCAACGAGTCTCACGACGCTGGTTCCAATGGAAGATATGCCCGGATGGACTACAAGCCAGTTGCCGGAACGAGAGGTGCCCCTAGTAATTGGAACGGAACACTACCAAGTTTATGGTACCCATTCGGCCCAGGTAATGACTATCCAGGACCTGCCACGGGAAGCGCCAGTTCAGCACAAGGCACTCGAAGTGACGGCATGTGGACTAGAAATGTTCAGTTCGGCATCAGGGACGCGACAGACGGAACCAGCAACACTTTATTATTTGCCGAGTTCCAGCAGTGGGATCCCGTGTTTGATGCGTGCGGAGGCCCTACCGGCTCTGGCCGCCCTTCAACTACCATGATTCGTAATTGGAGTTGGGTATTCTTCGGTCAAGATATTTTTGTTGGTACGAGCACACCGATTAACTTTAGATTGGTTAACTGCGCCCAATTTTGGCAGGGCTCTCCCGGTCCCATTGAGTACCATGATCGAATCCAAGCCATTGGAAGTATGCACACTGGCGGAGCTCAGGTAGCGTTGGTTGACGGCTCGGTTCAATTCCTGAGCCAGGGAATTACCGTAGCGGCCCTGCGTTCTCTAGGTTCGCGATCCGGTGGGGAAGTAGTTACAGGCGTTCTAGAGTAACCTCAGTAATTGAATTTGCATCCGTTCAGCTGAAGTTAAAAAATATACTGATACTAAGTTAAAACGGCGGTGACCTCATGTTCATTGCCGTTTTTCTTTTTCCAAATCAAGACTTAGCAGATTGGTGGTTATTTGCCCTCCAACTGCATGGCAGGACTACGTTTCAACCTTTGAAAAAAATAATACTTCTTAGTTGGCATCGAAAAACGCATCCGTTCAGAGTCGTCGCCTGACGGACGACTGTGGCTCAGCGGAATAACGAAACGAAAGGACAAATTCAGAGTTCGTGTCAGATGGTGTGTTTTGGTATTTCTAAATCAGTGGACAACCTAATGCATGCCGTTGACGAATATCTTTTCTCCCAATAGGGAGATGATGTTCAAGTGCATGTCAAGTCGACGCTATTTCTTTGAAGCTTCGCTGACCAGATTGGACATGATCTCCAAGCTCGTTTTTCGATTACCTATCCCCTTGGTCTTGCGATGCGTCAAGCGAATTGTTTTGAAGTTCGAGACGATTGGGTTGGGTTGATGGTATTTAGGTGCTTTCGATGCTCAGCAGGAGAGTCATCAAAGACAAGTAGCTCATCCTTGTCACTATTGAGCTATTCCCATGCTTTGCGTTACCAGGCTCGTACATCGCCTCAAAGCGCTCGCCGCGAACTCCCGTGTCAGAAGATGGACAATGCGAACGAGTATCCTTCGACCTGCGGCGTCGAGTTTCAAAGCCATGTTGTTTCATGAATGCGTTCACTTCATCCCCCACGGCAGCTTGGAGCATCTTCCGTGCTGCATCGCAAACGATCTGGTCCAGAACATCATGAGCACTTTCGGCGGCACCAAACTTCAAAACTTTTGCGTTGCCCACTGGCTATACAACGCTCGATACATTACCTTCATTTAGGATGGTTATCGCCTCGTTGGGCTGGTGTACCAAACAAGCTTATGTGCACCAACAGGATTTGGTGCCTTTTGATTATTTCATACAACTCAACATTTGTTGATATCTCACGAAATTATGGAATCGAGAATAAAAATGAATCGTGGAACAGATTACCGAGTACGCTTCTTCTTACTTTTTTCGTTGCTTACTGCTTTTGTCGGATGCGAAGAACCACCAAAGATTGCGGAGGTTACGGGAACCATCACGATGAAAGGAAAGCCGCTACAATTTGTTAATGTGGATTTTTATCCAGATGTTGGACCTAACGCGAGAGGAAGGACTGACGAAAATGGACGATACGAGTTGCGGACGATGGATCAAGCCTACGTTTTAGGAGCGGCTATTGGGGCTAACAAAGTGACGTTGCTAGACATGTGGCCGGCTCGAAATGACGTGATGGAAGAGAGTGGAACCGTCGTTGACAACTCAAAAGGCGAGAAGGGCAGAATCAGTGTCAAGTACGCCGATATGGGTACAACGCCCCTGCAGTTCACAGTTGAAGGTGGCAAAAAGAACGTTTTCGACATCGAAGTTGACCCGAGAGGCAAGTAACTCGTCGCAACTCTGTTCGAGGGGGGCTTTGATGTTGAGCGCCACGACTAAAGGTCTCCTCCTCGGTGAGCGAATCCATGCAAGTCATGAGTCGCGTTAGCGGACACCAAGTTCGGTTGGTTATTGAGAATAAGCCTTTTCAATTCCTAACTGTCCCGAGGCTCGCGGCCATGCCTCAAATCTCGCTCTCGATCTTAGAATGTTCAAGACTCTTCATCGTCTGCGGATCGATGATCGCCCTCAGATACCGGTTTTCAAAAACGACAATGTCTCGTGCAAACGCGTTTGAGCAATTTTTCGTTGACATGCAACCGTCGTTATTCTTCTTAGTCTGTGTTTTCTCCGGTTAGTTCGTGTATCTGGCTTGTGGCGGAGGTGACGGGAGTCGTCACGATGAAGGGAAAACCAATGGATCTTATCCAATTGGAATTCTGGTCGTCGAACGGCCCTCGCTCGTACGGCCAGACCGATGAGAATGGCAAGTTCACCCTCAAGCTCGATGACGGTTCGCAGCCAGGTGCCATTCCTGGTAGCCATAAAGTCGCCCTCAAGGATACTTGGCCTATTAAGGAAAATTACTTGAGCGAGAGCGGCGAATGGGTTGATAAGTCCGACGGAAAAAAAAGTCGAATCGACACCAAGTACTACGATGCCATGAAGAGCCCGCTGACCGTCGAAGTGAAAGCGGGGGAGAAGAATAACTTTGAATTCGAAGTAGATCCTCGCAAGTAGCTTCTTTCGCCGATGTACTGCTGAATTTTGTAGCCGCTAAAATGGGAGCTGCGTCCAACTCCCATTCTGTATCTGAAGGTTGCAATGTTCCACTCGACTTTTGTACGCAGAGATCGTCTCAATGCGTCTGATGCTCTTTTCCGTTTGTATGCTAGCGATTTTTTTGGTCGATTAGGCTCTTGCCTGTTTTGGACTGCTTTCGTCACCTTGGCAGTCGCGACCGCTCCAGACATTTCAGCCGAAACTTGGCTTGTAGAGAATATTGCCGGCAATGGAACGCAGGGCTTCGCTGGTGACGGTGGTCCTGCGACTCAAGCCCAGATCGATAATCCGTTTGGGGTCATTCGCGGTCCTGATGATGCTATTTGGTTTTGCGAATACACCGGTCAGAGGATTCGTAAGATCCTACCAAATGGAACGATTCAAACCATCGCGGGTAACGGTTCGAAAGGGTTCTCAGGGGATGGCGCGCCCGCTATCCAGGCCTCGTTTAATCTACCGCATGAGATTCGGTTTGATGCACAAGGGGATCTGTACGTCGTGGACATGATGAATCATGCCGTGCGAAAAATTCAAATGTCGACTGGGACTATCTCAACCATTGCGGGGACAGGAGCTCCTGGCTACTCAGGGGACGGAGGACCTGCCACACAAGCTCAGTTGAAACAACCGCACAGCATCCAATTCGGCCCTGATGGGAATCTCTACATTTGCGATATCGGCAATCATGTGATTCGACTCGTCGATAGGAAGACCGGACTGATCACGACGTTTGCTGGCACCGGCAAGCCAGGTCCGACTCCTGATATGTCACCGATCCAGGGAACCCCACTCAAAGGCCCCCGTTCGATCGATTTTGATACTCATGGGGATCTGTGGCTCGCAACACGCGAGGGGAACCAAGTCTTTCGATTGGATATGAAGCAAAAGGTAATCCATCACATCGCAGGCACGGGGGAGAGTGGATTCGAGGGCAATGGTGGGCCCGCCAAGCTTGCGAAGCTAAAAGGTCCTAAAGGAATCGCGATTGATCGGGAGGGCCATGTTTGGTTGGCTGATACGGAAAGCCACTCCGTGCGCAGGATCCATGCAAAAACCGGGATCCTGGAGGTAATAGCCGGGACAGGAGCCGAGGGGGATGGACCTGAGGGGGATGCTGCCAAATGCAAGCTGAATCGACTCCATGGCATTTATGTCGATCGAGACGGATCGATTCTCATTGGTGATAGTCAATCGCATCGCGTTCGACGACTCAGGCAGAAGAAGGTTGAGGCTTCGGCGCAACGCATTGTTTCTATCGCAGGCGGACAGCAGGACCGTACCGACATTCCAGCAAAGAATGCTCGACTTTACGAGCCGTTTGGGACGGCGTTTGATCGATCGAATAACCTGTGGATCGTTGAAATGGCAGCGGGAAATCGGCTGCTGAAAATCGGTTCGGATGGGATTCTGCGACACCTCGCCGGACAAAAAGAACAGGGATTTCGAGGGGATGGGGATATTGGTTTGTCTGCCATGTTCCGAGGCCCCCACAATCTGACAATCGGCGCGGAGGATCGTATCTACATCGCGGATACTTGGAATGGACGGATTCGTGTGTTTGACCCTGGATCAGGCCGTGTGAGTAGCCTTGCCGGATACGAGGTCTCGATGGAAAAAGCTCGCGGATCCGGTCCTTATTGCGCCACGATCGACTTTAGTGGCCGTTATCTCTACATCGCGGATTTGCATTCGGTCTGGCAAATAGATCTCAAGGACAACACTTCCAAACGGATGGCGGGAAATGGAAAAAAGGGGATTCCCCCGGATGGTTCTTTAGCCGTCGATGCGCCGCTCGTCGATCCTCGTGCGGTGGCACCGGACCGAAAAGGAAATCTCTACATCCTGGAACGTGGCGGGAACGCTTTGCGAGTCGTGGATCCCAGTGGCAAAATTTACACGGTCGTCAACTCAACAGGAGCCAAGGGCAATGTCGGCGATAGCGGCCCGGCTCTCGATGCCAGACTCAATGGCCCCAAACACCTTTGTGTTGATTTGTTGGATCGAGTCATCATCGCCGATGCGGAGAATCATGTCGTTTTGAGGTTTGACCCGATCGATAGGACGATGGAACGCATCGCGGGGACGAGAAAGCAGGGGAATGCAGGTCTCGAAGGATCGCCACTCGAGTGCGAGCTGTCCCGCCCGCATGGAGTGACCGTACATCCCAAAACCGGCGAAATCTACATCACCGACAGCTATAACGATCGCATCTTAAAAATCGCGAACCCCTGATGGCTGTCGTATCGATTCTCGAACGCCAGGACGGAGAGAACCTTTACTGATATCCGAGTGCAGTGCTGAGATGAATCCTGGCCGCCCTCTCTGCGGGGAGGATGGAGGCAATCCATGCCATCAGCATCGCCAGCAGAACGCTCCCGATCATCAGCCCAGGTCTGAAGACCAGTTCGACTTGATGGCCGATCGCTGCATAGGTTGAGAGATTGATCAAAAATGCGACAACTCCACCCATGATGGCTCCGGGCAGGAAACCGACGATTCCGAGCAAGATGGACTGTGCAAAAATCATACGACGGACTTGCTGACGCGTCATCGCCACCACCCGGAGCATTCCGATCTCTCGCGTTTGTTCGATGATGTTCATCGAGAGGGTGTTCATCAATCCGAACGATGCGATGGACGTTCCCAAGGCCAGTAATCCCCAAAGTCCGGCATTGATCCCTCGCGACATCGAATGAATCATCTCTACTAAGTCAGCGTTGGACTGAAAGAGCAAGCCTTCGTTGCGGCAGATTTCTGCGATTTGTGTACCTAACTCCAAACGCTTCCCATCGTCTGCATTGATGATGAACGCATCCTGCCCTTCGACTTGAAACGCTTGTTCTGCAGTCTTTCGATCCATATAAACAGTGAGCCCGCCCGCGATATAATCATTGACAACTCCGGCGATCTTGAAATTTTGAGTTCCGTTGAGCGTATCGAGTGGCAATAGATCCTCTCTGCCGATTTTGAGCCGTTCTCCAAGCACACTACCGATCACAATGCCATCCTCTCGAAGACCTCGGAGGAGTTCAGGCTCGGTTCCGTCGATCGCATCGAATCCAATCGAATCGGTCGAGCCGAAATCGCGAATCACGACGATGACCGAATAGATATCCGATCGCGCGCTAACGAATCGCAAAGCGGAAATATCCCGAACGCCCGGAAGTGCTGCCAATTGTTTTCCTAAATCATCCGGTACATCGGCCGATCGTCCGGTCGTCATATCGGGCATCGCCGCTCGGATAAAGAAATCACCGACCAGAGCACGTGAACACCAAACATCGACATTACGAACGTTATCTAAAATGGTCATTCCCAGGCCCAAAACCGACGAGATGGCGATGAACAAAACGCTTGCGGTCATCGCTGTCCGGCTCTTGTTTCTAACCAACTGCTTGTGCGCTAATCTCGCTTCGATTCCAAGCATGGGGGCGATTAGCCATTGAACGACTTTCGAGGTGGGTTCGACGCAAATCGGCAGTATCAGGACTACTCCGAGCAACATGCTGATCGATGCGGGAATGGTCCAGCTGGCTGACAAGTGATTGAAGTAACATCCGGCGTGCACGAGCAATCCGAGAGCCACACCGAGCGCGCCGATCGCTGGCAGAATCCAAATCCGACTTCCCCCGATTTCGGATGGGATCAATTGCTGCATGGCTTCGGCTGGCGACAAATAGCCAGCGCGACGAGCTGGTATCGCTGCTCCCAAGGCCGCGATACCGATGCCGAGCAGAGGTGCAATCGCAAACGGCCAAAACTGGATGGGGTGTTCCAAGGCTGGTGATTGCAGAACTTGAGAAATCGCGGAGGTCAGCAAGTTCGCGCCAGGGACCGCGATGATGCACCCCAGGAGCGTTCCTAGGACTCCGAGTGTGACGGATTCGCCGAGAATGAATCCAACGATCTGGGACCGAGTTGCACCAATGGCACGGAGGATTCCAAGTTGGCGCCGTCGCTCTCCGACCGACATCTGAAAGGAGTTGAAAATAATGAAAATGGCGATCAACAGGGCGAAGGCGATTGCTAGAGTGAGCCCCAACTCAGCTGATTTTTTGGTCTGATCGGCAAATTGGTTGTCTTGGACCGGCTGTTTGACCGTCAGCCCCTGCGGAACCATCGAGGCGAGTGATTCCCGAATTCCTGGCGCATCCTGTTTGGCGTCGATGACCAGTTCAATCTTGTCCAGCTTCTTTTTGACTCGAAACTGCGATTGCACGGTTGCAATCGGAGCCAGCAGGATGCCACCCTGCATCAAGGAAGCTGCTCCCTCGAGTTGCACGAGTCCACCGATTTTCCATTCTTGCATTCCGGATCGTGTCAGCAATCTCACGGGATCGTCCACCTTGAGCCCCATCGACTGCGCAAAGCGCTCGTCGACATATAAATGATTCCCCTGCAAACCCGGCTGCCCCTGAACGACTCGATAGCTGCGCACGGCATTGTCGATCGCAAAATCGACACCGACTACCTGGGTTTTCGCGCGACGATCCCCGACGTATAGAATGGTGGATCGACTGATACTCGGCACAGCAGCTTGGATGCCCTGGATTTGGGAAATTCGATCGAGCAGTTCGGCATCAAAACTAGCACCTCCCTCGGCTGCGATTAAGAAATCCGTCTTACCTGTCAAAGTCGCAAACATGGCGTCTTGCGCTTTGCGAACCGAGGCCATCGTTAACAACACCGCGACCACAGCCGCGGTCCCCAGCGCAACACTGAGGACTGTCAATACAGTGCGCACTGGCCGATGAGCGGTCTCTCGCAAGCTCATTCGCAAAAACGACTTCAAACCATTTCTCCAGTACTGGACCTTTGAGGATGAATGTTTCATTTCCCTAATATACTAGACTCATTAGCGGAGTACGTGCTTGTTCCGCAGAGAGCGTTCTTCATTGACGAGCTTGAGTGCCTCCTTGTTTTTCTTGAGCAGCTTGATCAATTGACTCGCTGTTATTTCCCATTCCGATGCAATGATGGACGGTTCCCATTCGGATTGCGATAACGAATTCAGAAGTTCTGCCATCAGGATAGGCCATTCCGCATTGCTCTCAGAGATATCGATCCTGGCCCCCTTTTGATATTTTTGAATGAGGGGAAACAGGCGCGGCGAGGGTGTGGTGCGGCAGTAGAGAGCTAAATTCATTTTCAACCGGCTCCAAGCGATTTTCCGGTTCTCTCCTTGCGAACGAAATTCACTCGCGCTGCCTGCCACGCGGGTCGGCAGATGGACAATGAAGACGGCCGTCTCGACTTTGTTCCTGTTTTGCCCACCCGGTCCCGACGCTCTTTTAAAAGTGAGTTCACACTCCCTTTCCAGCTGTTCGTCTGTTTTCCAGATGGGATGTTCCAATGGATCTGAACGGTTGATTAGTGACTTGTCGCATCCGGGGTATTGGACCAGGCGAGCAACTGATCGAGTCCTGCCCGGGTGCAGAAGTCGCCAAAGGACTCGTTGTTCTTTTGTTCCTTTTTGAAGACTTCAAAAAGGGGACGCAACGTCGATACCAGGCTCTCCAGCGGGATCAAATCTTTGAAAATGAATCCCAACCGGTTCCCCAGTCGACTTCCTCCGACATAGATTGTGTACTTGCCCTTCGCCTTGCCGACGAATCCGATCTCGGCGTTGTAGGGTCGTGCGCATCCATTGGGACAACCGGTCATTCGAACTGTGAATTTTTCATTTTCCAGACCGAGTTCCTCGAGCACCTTTTCCATCTCATCCATTACGCTCGGGAGGACGCGTTCGCTCTCCGTGATCGCCAGGCCGCACGTCGGCATGGCGACGCAGGCGATCGACCAGCGGCGAACATTCGAGATTTCCTCCGACAGCGGCAAGCCTCGTTTTTTAATCAATTGACCGAGTTTCGTTCGATCCTGTTCCTCGATGTTGCAGAACAGGATGCTCTGATGTGCGGTCAGACGGATCTCTGGGTTGAGTTCGCTACAAATGTCGCGAAGGGCCGCTTTCCAAGCTCGATTCGAGTCATCATACAAGCGACCATTTTCGACATTGAATCCATAGAACCAACGTCCGTCTCCCTGTTGATCCCAACCGATATGATCATTGTGTTCGATCACGTCATCGTGGGTACAGTCGGCTAGCTTCGAACCGTAATACTGTTCGACCTGCTGCCGGAACCATTCGACGCCGCGATCGTGAATCAGATATTTCAATCGCGCGCGTTTTCTGTCGTCGCGATAGCCAAAATCCCGTTGAACCTTGACGACCGCTTCGCCGACGCCGACCGCCTGCTCTTTGGTGACAAAGGCCATCCTCGATGCCAACCTGGGGAACGTCTTTTTCGCGCTCGGCGTAACCCCGAGTCCACCACCGACGACGACGTTGTAGCCGATGACTTGACCATCTCGAATCACAGCGATGTAACCCAAGCAATTCGTATAAACATCGGTGCAGTTATCCTCAGGTAATGCGATCGCGGTCTTGAACTTGCGGGGGAGGTAGACCTTGCCGTAGATGGGTTCTACGACTTCGTCGCTTCCCCCCTCGAGCGTTTCGTTGCCCGTTTCCGGATCCTGGATCCAAAGTTCGTAATAGGCTTTGGTACGGGGAGCCAGATGCATCGCCAGTTCATAAGCTAATTTCTGAAGCTCAGGTCTCACGTTATCCCGGTAGGGGGCGGGGCAAGCCATCACATTACGATTGACATCCCCGCAGGCCGAGAGGGTGCTCAGGTGGACCTCGTTGATCCGGTGGATGCATTGCCGCAGATTGGACTTCAGGATGCCGTGGAGCTGAATCCCCTGGCGAGTGGTCACTTTGAGCGTTGAATTCCCGATCTCGTCGCATAGATCGAGATGGGCTAGCAATTGATCGGATGTCATGATCCCAGCTGGAATCCGACTTCGAACCATAAAACTATAAGCTTTTTCGCTCTTTCCAGACTCGGTGGAGCCCCCCCGCGCCTCGCGGTCATCCTGCTGATAGGTTCCATGAAATTTCAGTAGTTGCAGGTCTTCTTTGCCAAAATGATCCGAATCCGTCTTCAGCTCCTCCGCGATGGTTCCGCGTAGGTAACGGCTCGCGGTTTTGATACCTTCTACAGGGCTTAGCTTATCTTGGGGGTTTTCAGCAACAGACATTGCGTATGGATCAAAAAGGAGGATTGAAAGCCCAGGTGGTCGGCGTGGGCTAACCAGCTACAATCCAGGAAATATAGCAAAAGCTAACCGTTCGCGATAACCCGAATCGGTGCTGCCGCTATGAACTTTGAATGCTGCAAGTGCCCTTAATGACTCGGAAGTGGAATGACTGCACAGATTCTGGATGGAAAAGCGATCGCTCTGCAAATTCGTCATGAAGTCAGGCTAGAAGTGGAAAACCTAATCCAAACTTCCGGCGTCCGTCCCTGCCTGGCAGCGGTGCTCGTGGGGGATGACCCGGCCAGTCAAGTCTACGTTAGGAATAAAGAGATCGCCTGCGACAAGGCTGGGATGGAGAGCCGTCTGCACCGCTTGCCCGCGACGACCTCTACCGAGGCGTTGCTCGATCTACTTTCCGAATTGAACCTCGATGAAACGGTGCATGGCATCCTCGTGCAGTTACCGTTGCCTCAGCAAATCGACGAGCGGCGTGTGTTGGATGCGATTCGACCGTCGAAGGATGTCGATGCTTTCGCTCCTGAAAACGTCGGTTTGATGTCGCAGGGAAGGCCTCGCTATCTTCCCTGCACACCGCATGGAGTTCTCCAGTTATTGCATCGTTGCCACATTCCGACATCAGGAAAAGAAGTCGTGGTCGTCGGCAGGAGTGACATCGTCGGCAAACCTTTGGTAACGATGCTGCTACAGAAGAGTGGACCTGGCGGGAGCAGCAATGCGAATGCGACTGTCACGTGCGTTCATAGTCAGACCACCCATATGGATGAGGTGCTGAGGCGAGCCGAGATCCTGATTGTTGCGATTGGCAAACCGCAATTTGTTAAAGCGAGTATGGTTCGCCCCGGAGCTGTGGTTATCGATGTGGGGATCAATCGACTCGGAGATGGCATCGTAGGAGATGTCGATTTCGAGGGTGTTTGCCGGGTAGCATCGGCCATTACCCCCGTCCCAGGCGGGATCGGTCCGCTGACGATCGCGATGTTGCTTCGCAATACACTCGAGGCGGCGAAGCAGTCGCTCCGTTCCTAAATCACGAGATGCAATTTCCTTGCGATGCATTTGCGGAGGAGGAATCGGCTACTCGATGAGCTGCCTTGTCAAATCAAATCCGACACAATGCCTGGTCGAGATCTGCCATCAAGTCGTCCGGATCTTCTAGACCTACAGAGATTCGGACCAACGAATCGTGGATTCCAAATTTGGCCCTGGCGGCCGGGTCGTAGCTGGCGTGGGACATCGATGCAGGCTGTTCGATCAGCGATTCAACGGCTCCCAAGCTGACAGCCAATCCGAAGAGTTCGGTGGATTCGCAAACCGTTTTAGCAGATTGATAGTTTCCTCGCACTTCAAAGGAGACGACGGCACCGAATCGGTCTCCCATCAATCGACATGCGAGTTCATGCTGCGGATGCGACTTGAGTCCTGGGTACAGCACTCGTTCGACTTTGGGATGCGACTCGAGCCATTGCGCGATCTGTAGAGCAGACTGGGACTGCTCTTTCATTCGGAGCTCCAGGGTTTTGATTCCGCGCTGCAAAAGAAACGAGTCCAACCCTGCGAGCACTGCACCGGTTGCGTTTTGAACGAAGTAAAGTTCTTTGTGGACCAAAGGGTCCTTGGCTGCCAGGACACCAGCCAGGCAATCGCTATGTCCACCCAAATACTTCGTCGCCGAATGCATGGCGATGTCCGCTCCCCATTCCAAAGGGCGAAGAATCGCGGGGGATGTGAAGGTGCTATCCACACCGAGTAGCGCTCCGTGGCGATGAGCGATCTCGGCGATGGCCGGTAAATCGGGGACAGACATCAGTGGATTGCCGATGCTTTCAATCCAGACCATCTTTGTATTTGAACGAAAGGACTGCTCAAAAGATTCGAGAGGGGTCACTGGCGCGAGTGACACCTCGATCCCCGAACGATTGCAAATTTTATGGAGCAGTCTGTAGGTGCCACCATAAATGTCGCTGCTAGCCAGCAGATGATCTCCGGACTTCAGAAGCATCGTCGCGCAGTGCGTCGCGGCCATGCCTGACGAGAAGGCCAGGGCACCGGCAGCACCCTCGAGATCGGCAAGCAGTTTTTCTACATTCGATCGAGTGGGCGAACCGCTTCGGGAGTAATCGAACTCTCCCCAAGTGCCTGCCCCCGGCTGAATGAAAGTCGTAGCCAAATGGATCGGTGGAACAACAGCACCGGTCACAGCATCCGGTTCCGAGCCTACGTGAATCGCGCGTGTTCGGAACTTCATACTTCGAGAGCTTGCTTCAGGTCGTCGATCAAATCCTGCGTATCTTCGATTCCGCATGACATGCGAATCATATTGTCTGGAATTCCGAATCGAGACCGCTCCTCGGGGGGATAATCAAAATAGCTCATCACGAGCGGCTGCTCGATCAGCGATTCGACCCCGCCGAGACTCGGAGCGATTCGGGGTATTCGGCATGCATCAACGATCGCAGCGGTTTGTTGCCAATCGGCATCCTTCACGTTAAAGGTGACCAAACCGCCGAAGCCTTTCATGGTTCGCGAGGCGATGGGGTAACTGGGGTGCGATTCGAGGCCTGGATAGTAAACGCGTTCGACTCGAGGATGCTGTTCCAGGAAACGAGCGACTCGGAGGCCATTTTCGTTATGCCTCTCCATTCGCAAAGCGAACGTCTTCAGTCCGCGTTCCAACAGGTACATGTTGTGAGGCGAGTTGATACCGCCGAGGATTCCACGCAATTTCCGAACGTCTTCCAATCGCTCCTTCGAGCCGCAAATCACCCCCGCCAGAAGATCGTTATGTCCCCCCATGTACTTCGTCGCGGAGTGCCATACGTAATCGACGCCATAATCGATCGGACGAATGTTAAAGGGAGTTGCCAGGGTGGCATCGATTAGGGTTTCGACCTCGTGCGCTTTACCCAAAGCGACAAACTGCTCCAAATCGATGCATGTAAGATGTGGGTTGGTCGGCGACTCGCTCACGATGAGTTTCGTTCTCTCATTGATGGCTCCCTCCATCGCTTGAAAATCACCGGTCTTGACTTGGCGAGTAACGACGCCAAAACGAGCCAAGTGCTTTGCGCAGAACTCTCGGCTTCGATGGTAGCATTGATCAAAGAAAACGATTTCGTCCCCTGCGTTGAGTTTGGCCATGAGCAATCCCACAATCGCAGCCATGCCACTTGAGTAAATAATGGCATCCTCGGCATGATCCAAGGCGGCGAGCTTTCGCTCTACCACTTTCTCATTGGGATTTCCGTATCGGCCATACTCCTCGCGATCCTGCTTTTCGCGAATGTAATCGAGGATGCTCTGAGTCGACTCGAAGGTGAACGTGCTGCTACAACAAATCGAGTCGGTGATCGCATCGTTCGCTTTGTGTCTGGCCTCACCGGCATGAACGCTGGTCGTACTGGGGCCGGCTCGATGCGCTTGGGTGTCGTTGTTGGGTGTATCAGCCAATGATTTATCGATCGGTTGGTTGGTGGAGAGAGATGATTGCACGATTGCCGCGTTGGGATTCAAAGGTTGACCCGGGGACAGAAAAAACCGCTGTGCTGGCGGCAATCGACCGCAATCATGATTCGGTTACGGAAGCATGTTACTCGTAGAGCCGCGCGTTCAAAGAATTCCGACCCCCCGACAGTGATCAACTCACTGTACACAATCAACTGTGCACACCACACCGATGTAGGTCGCTGTCATGGCACCTAGATCCTACGCGCGATGACAGTGGCTATTTAGCAGTGAGGCTGCAAGCGGCCGCAAATCCCTGAAGACTCCTTCAGTCTAGCTGTTAGACCCTCGACGAGCAAGAATAATTCCCTGCCTCAACCTCAACGAAGTCGCCCATTCGGGTTAAAATACGCGGAGTTTGTCGGCCTTGCTACAGCCAAGCTACCTTTACGTGATCGCAAAAAATCCTAGTCTGTAGTCTGGAAAGAGGCCGAGATTCCATGTCCTTCGAGGCGGCCGGTAGGAAGCCGAAGCAATGTATAGCGAGCAGATGATCGAACGCATCCGTCGGAAATCCATTCGATCGCAGGTCCAAGTAGAAATGAGTTTTTACCTGCGTTGCCTCGGTGTGGTCTTCACCCTTTGCAGTTGGATGGACCCCCTCTGCGGTCAAACCACTCTGCTTCCGGAGGAGATGGATGTTTTGGTTCGTCAACTCTCCGATAGCAGCTTCCTCAAACGCGAGGAGGCTTCGGCAAAACTAGACGAGCTGAGCGAGTCTTCTCTCGTTGTACTGGAAGAGTATTTGTCGGCCCTGGAGGATCCTGAGGCCAAAGCCAGGCTCAAGGGGATTGTGACTCGCCTCCAGCAAGAGCGGAAGCAACGGATCATTCGCGAGTTCATCCGCGCCTCGAGCATACCCGATTCTCACGAGTTCCAAGGGTGGAAAAGCTTCTCGCGCGCCCTCGGTTCCAACGATCGAAAGGCTCGACTGACATTCCTGGAACTGCTCGAGGAGTATCCTGATTTGGTGAAAACGGAGATTCCCAGCAAAGAAGAGGGATTCCGGATAGCAAAGATGCTGGCTGGCGAAGTGACCGAGCGATTGGATATTGCCGCGACCCGCGAAGTCAGTACCGCGGACGGGATCGCCCTGGTGTATGTCAGTACGGTCTCCGGGGATTTGATGGATTCCGGCTTGGAGAAGACATGCAACCGAGTTTTTTCTCGAAGGCCATTTTCGACCAACGCGGGTAAACATCCGAAAATCGGCTCCACCCTCGTGTCGCTCTATTCCAAATGGTCCGAGAACGCGCGCGATCTCCCCAAGGTCCTCTTGAGTTGCCTGAATTCGGAGATCCCGGCCGGTGGATTGATCGCTCGCAAGTATCTCTCGGACCCCAATGCAACTCGTGATGCAGAGACCTTTGAATATGCCATGCAGGCGATCGCAAAATTTGGAACTGCCGAGGATCTCCCGATACTCGAGAAGTGGTTGAGCGACCCCTTTACGATCCGCGAGTATCAACGCATCGCGATGCCGGATGCTTTGCAATCTCGTGAGGAAACATACCGGGTGGAAGCAAGGGATATGGCATTTGCCTCGACACTCACGTTAAGCCGTCAGAACCCGTTTCTCTTCTTTCCTCTGTATCGACCGCATCCCTTGAGAGTCTATCTCACGGAAAGCATCGGCATGTCGATTCGCG
Organism: Pirellula sp.; assembly: GCA_040396935.1. Taxonomy (GTDB): domain Bacteria; phylum Planctomycetota; class Planctomycetia; order Pirellulales; family Pirellulaceae; genus JBKCUI01. The sequence continues at coordinate 27,019 of JBBAXA010000044.1, read as the reverse complement.
AGTCACCAACGGCGCGGGATGAACGCCTTGCCTTGTGGAAAAGACTGCAGGAGGAACAACGGGCATTTCCAAACCTACTCCGTTCCCAGGATCCTCCGTAAACCGATTGGATCATGATTCAGTTTGAGGATTATGCATGGTTGGGATCGGAGGTTGGCTACGGAGTTTGGGAGGAGTTTCGGATTCAAAATTCCCCAGAGCAGTGGCTTCGAATGACCACTCTTTCTACCGGTAGAAAGCAATTGCTTTTGGAGCAATTGCGATTGCATGCGTGGTCTCGAGATAAAACCCCCAACTACGAGTCCTGGTTCTGGACTAAACGGCTTTTGGAGCAGGCGAGCGACTATTGGTGCGCCCAGGAAACAGCGGACGATTTTCCGGAGGAGGCTAGGGTTTACGATTTGTGCTGTGGCTCAGGCTCCGACGCAGTCGCGCTATCACGTCGAGGGCTCGAGATCCTGGCGATCGATAAAGATCCTGTCGCCTGCGAGCTAACGCGAATGAACGCTAGCCGCAACGGCTGCGATCTACGAGTGATGCAGCAAGACGTCCTATCGATGAGCCTCGACCCCAGAGCCTGTGTCAATATCGACCCAGATCGGAGAGGAGGCAACCTGAGGACCTGTTCCATCGACGCATTCCAACCCGCTTGGGATACCGTCAAAACATGGATCCGTGTCGCAAGATGCACGTCCCTCAAAGTGGCGCCAGCATCCCAGCCGCCGACAGACGATTCACCGGATGTGATTCGTTTTATTTCGAGAAGCCGAGGAGTCCGTCAGCAACGCTGGATCTGGAACACCCATCGATGGCCCGTGGGCTCCCGCATCGTTTCCTCTTTGAATCACGGAGCATGGTCTCATGAAATCTTCGAACGATCGTGGATCGGGACATCGCATGAGAGGATCACTACGGAGACCGTTACGGAATTCATAGGTGATTACGATCCAGCCTTTCGAGCCGCTCGTATGTCAAACGCCTTTGCTATCAAAACCGGTTGCGAACTGCTCGATCGGGAGGGTGGCTATCTCGTTGCGCGTCAACCGATTCCGCACCCAATGATTCAATGGTTTCGAGTCGAAGAGGTACTGCCGCTGGACAAGAAGCGACTCATTGCCATGTCGCGGACCCGAAGATCGAGAGCTTGGGAATTGAAGAGCAAGCATGTCGAAATCGACCTTCCAGCCCTACAAAAATCCTTAGTCAAATCGGAATGCGATGAAGAGTATACGATTCTCTTTTCAGCTATTCGAAAGAGACACATCGCAATCGTTGCCAAAAGAACATCCGCCTTCGGTTAGCGGATTAGAGGCGTCCTTTTGGATGGAGGTCTACCGACCTGTGAGATGTTGCGAGATCTTGCGGATATGCAAGCGGTTCGCAAACGGGACACCTCCGTATTTAGAATCGATGCCAATCTTCCTTTTCAGCTCGAGTTCGTAGATTCGGTTTTTTAGACTCGATCCAGCAATTATTTCGTTTATGAATTTCGCGGAGACTCGCATCGCATCGAATCGCGATTTTTTGCTACCCTCGGGTGCTCCCACGAGCTAAGGAGGATAGCCAGCGATGAAGTCTCTGAAGTTTCTCAGTCTGATCTTGATGTGCGCGACCAGTTGTTTGGGGTTGTTGCTTCCAGCGGTTGGGGTTGTGAAATTTCCGCCGCCATTGGCCAATTCAGCGGCGGAGGGAGCGACGCCCGCGAACCTGCAAGCCCCCTTACCGAATCCGGTAACAGGGGTCTCGCCGACGTATACGACCAACGGCCTCCCTGTTTCCGCATCTGCCAAAGATGCGTTTTTACCCCCCTCTTTATCTGGCAATTCAACGCTGCCGAATTCAACACTGCCAGCTCCTGACCATCCCTCAATCTTCTCCCCGGGAGCAGGAGGACAAAAGCTGGGAACTGGTTTGTGGTTGCTCCTGGTTCCTGTCTGGTTTCTTTCTCTCCTTTTGTGGACGATTGCGCCCAATCCCGGCGTCTCTAAAAATCGATAAGCGGTCAGTTCCCGTTCGGACGCTGTCGTTTCAACGCGCCTACAGCCGATGGCAGGATTGTACGGATTCCCATGGACACGGAGTTCTCAGCGATCTGGATGATTAAGCTCGTTTGTATGCCATTGTCTTTGGAACGTCTTTATCACGCAAAGTCGTGGACTGAGCCGATCCCTCCGCAATTTCGTCATTGCGAATGCTAAGATGGGAACTTCATCGGGAAGCTTTTCAACCGATTTCCTGACGACTGTACAGAGCGCGTGCCTTTGGATCAGCCGAGATCGGAGACGGCTTCATTCCTCTCAATCCTTCCTTTAGATTTGAAACAACCACTATGAGGATTTCACTTTTTAACCTTCTGTTATCGTTGGCTGTTTTGATAGGAGTCAGTATGCCCGCGTTGTCGCAATCCAGACGGGTGCTAGGTACCATCGAACGGTTTGATCCCAAGTTGGACGAGCTTCTTGCGTCTGACGCCAAGCTGGAGATTCTCGATGATGGTTTCACTTGGACCGAAGGACCTGTTTGGGTCGGAGATGCCAAGAGCGGCCATCTTTTGTTTTCAGACATCCCTCGCAACAGCATCTTCAAATGGACCGAGGCGAGGGGCATCGAATTGTTCATGCATCCATCCGGATACACGGGTGTCACCTATTACGGATTAGAACCCGGTTGCAATGGATTGCTCTTGGACAAAGAGGGCAATCTCGTGATGTGTGAACACGGCGATCGTCGTGTGAGCGTTTTGACACCCAAAGGTGGCAAACGAACGCTTGTAGACAACTACCAAGGCAAACGGCTGAACAGTCCCAATGATGGTGTTCTCAAGTCGAACGGTGACATTTATTTCACCGATCCACCGTATGGACTCCCTGCTCGTGAAAAAGATCCTCGTCGTGAGCTCGATCACTTTGGGGTTTATCGTATTTCCAAAAAGGACGGATCTTTAACCCTGCTCACCACCGAACTGCAACGTCCCAACGGAATCGGATTCTCGCCCGACGAGAAGACCCTCTATGTTGCTCAGAGCGATCCGATGAATGCCATTTGGATGAGTTTTCCAGTCAAAGATGATGGAACGTTGGGAAGCGGCAAACTCTTTTACAATGCCACGAGCGAGGTAGGGAAGCGACCGGGTTTACCCGATGGACTCTCCGTGGATCAGAAGGGGAACCTCTGGGCGAGTGGACCTGGTGGAATCTATATCTTCTCGCCGGATGCAAAACTGCTAGGACGCATCAACACCGGTGAGCGAACGAGCAATTGCGGTTTCGGTGAGGATGGTTCGACATTGTTTGTCACAGCCGATACCTATATTTGCCGTATCCGGACCAAAGCCAAAGGGCTGTAGCGGTCCCCGCCGATGCGTTCCAGGCAATCGTTGAAAGATTGGCGTGTGTTTCGGACGGAGGCGACAAATACCGTCGTTTCCGTCCACTCGCAATTCGCGGAATTGAAAAGTGCAGCCAATTCTCTCTTGGCCTATGTCGATAGCCTGGACCGCTCCTACCTGACACCCACGGAGGAGGAAGCGACTCGTCGGCTCCAAGTAAGTTACTGGCAATTAAGACAGGCGCTCCTGGAGGTTGTTTTCGAACTACGGGAACGAGCTGCGAATGACAAGTCAGAGTATCGTGAGCTATTCCTCCCTGGCTATGCCGGAGCGTTGGTCCTGCTCGATGCAGCTCGTTATCTAAGGGAGGTGTTTCACCAACGAAAGCTGATCCGAGAGAAACTCAACGAAGCAGAACCTGCGTTCGGCATTCCATCTGGAGTATACGATACGGTCCAATCCTCCTGGACTCGCCCCGCCCACATTTGGTCTTTGTTCGAGGCCGCTCGATACTTTGCAACCTTGCGAGGCAGGTGGGACTCAATCATCGATGACGAACAGAGACCCCTTTTAGGTATCATCGAACAGCTGAGTTCCAGGCTCCAATTGACTTGGTCGGATTACGCAAAGGTTCGTTTGCGATTTCGAGTGCGACAACTTTGGAGTTATCTCAAGGGGGACTTGCTCGGTTCCGCGATGTTCCAGATCCAGAAGAGTGCAGGAATCCTGGCTGCCGACAAATACCTAAAATTCGGACATGTTCCGGTGTTACCTGATTCCATCCAACAGGCACTTGTCGGTTTGCTTCAGCCCGCGGATATCCTTCTCGTGCGGAAAGAGTATGCGCTGACCAATTATTTTCTTCCAGGCTATTGGCCTCATTCCGCGTTATACCTCGGTACTAAAAACGAATTGGAAACGATGGGGCAGGATATACAGCAATCGTTGGTCTATCGATTTCCCTCGATGCGACATCACGAAAAGCCCCTGGCTGGCTTGGTGATGGAGGCGATGAAGGATGGTGTACGGATTCGGGGAGTCGAATCCCCCTTCGCATCCGATTCGATTCTGGTGATTCGACCGACGCTTCGCGAGGAATCGATCCATCAGGTGATTTGCAGAGCCATCTTGCACGAAGGAAAAGAGTACGATTTCATGTTTGACTTTGCTGTTGCAACTCGCCTTGTTTGCACGGAGGTCATCTATCGTTCCATGGATGGATTGGAAGGGTTATCTTTTCCGTTGACCAGTCGTGCGGGACGCATGACCTTGGCCAGCGAGGATATCGTTCAGCAAGCCCTAGCGGGTCGCGGTTTGGAGATTCGAGCTACCTACCTGCCCTCGATCTCCGACCAATTGCTTGTCGGAGACGACGCATTCCAAAGGGTTCGTCGCATCGCAAAAACGGAAAAGGCCTCTACTCTGGGCAACTCCAATGCATGAAACAAATTTCCGTATTCTGGTTGGAGGCGTGCTCGCATGGGCGTGTTACACATGGCTCCGGACGGAGGACCGTGTCAATTGGTTCCTAGACGCGGGATGGGTCGTCGTTGGCATTCCGCTGTTGATCGCCACTCGGAAATCGTTTCCATTGACTCCTATTCTTTACCTGCTGCTCGCAATCCATGCCTCCGTGCTGATATCAGGAGGGTACTGGACTTACGAACTGAATCCGGTCGGTCTCTGGTTTAAGAATGTGTTGGGGACGGAGCGGAATCATTTCGATCGTTTCGGACACTTCCTACAAGGCTTTGTGCCCGCGATTTTGTTTCGTGAGCTGTACTGGCGTATTTCACCAATCCGTCGTCCGGGGTGGCTGAATTATTTTTCGATCGTCAGTTGTATTGCCTTTAGCGCGGTCTTTGAATTGCTCGAATGGATCGCCACGGTGATTGCTGGTGAAAGCGGAGATGCTTTCTTAGGGCACCAAGGAGATATTTGGGATGCTCAGTGGGACATTACCTGGGCAATCATCGGGAGTGTATTGGCGATCCTGGCATTATCGACACTTCATCAAAAGCAACTCCTCCGCTTGGTACCGGAGATGCAGGATGTTTCATCCTCTGGGACTACTGAAAAGGGATGAATCCTTAGCGATGGAGATCGGTATCGGTTGGGTAAGCTATGCGAAGCAGAGAAAATTTCTTTTCCGAAATCGGTTCCCAAATCGCGGTCGTCAACGAGCGGCCAATGCGGTCATTGAAACGTGGCAAAGGGAAACGGAAGATCATTACCCAGCCGTGATTTTCGGAGAGACTCACGCGGCGTCGATCTTCGAGCACGGCATTTGAGAGGGCTAGCCCGTAGTCATGGACTACCGAGTTAGCCTTCCAAACCGATCTTCGGCTGGCGAATCCAAGTTGACGCAATTGAAATTCGGAAACTCAGGCTCGGTGGCAGTGCTACAATTTTGGCAACAGACTGCATCACTTCCTCCCAGAAAAAACGGACCGCTATGACCAATCCACTGAGCTCGTTTGGAAAAAGCACCGAGAATCGCAAGACTCCATCGCGAAACCCCAGTTTTGAACTCTCCATCGGGCAATACTTGATCAATCGACTGCAGGATTATGGGATTGCGGATTGCTTTGGAATACCCGGGGATTACGTATTGAATTTCTACAGCATGTTGGAGAAAAGTCCCATTCGCATGATCGGATGCACGCGGGAGGACTGCGCGGGCTTCGCTGCGGATGCCTACGCTCGAATTCGAGGCATGGGGGCTCTCTGTGTTACTTACTGCGTCGGCGGTCTTTCGGTCTGCAACAGCATCGCTGGTGCCTTTGCCGAGAAGTCTCCGGTCGTCATGTTGACGGGCTCGCCCGGGCTGAACGAACGCGTGAATAATCCCTTGCTACATCACAAGGTCCGAGACTTTACGACTCAACTCGAGGTGTTTGAAAAGCTCTGCATCGCTGCGACCGAATTGAACGATCCGCTGATAGCCTTCAGTGAGATCGATCGAGTGCTCGATGCCTGTTATCGATACAAACGTCCCGTTTATATCGACTTGCCCCGAGACATGGTGAACGTCGTACCACCGATTGCCCATTCCTATCGAAGGCCCAGCACAGAGTACAACGCCCATGCCTTGGAGGAGGCCGTTAAGGAAGCAGTGGAGAGGCTCAATGCTGCCAAGAAACCGATCATCATCGCAGGGGTTGAAATCCATCGTTTTGGATTGCAGGATGTTCTCATCAAATTGGCCGAGCAGTCTCAGATCCCGATCGCTGCGACGATCCTGGGCAAAAGCGTGATCGATGAGACGCACCCACTCTATATCGGTCTTTACGAGGGCGCGATGGGACGTGAAGATGTGACGCAATATGTTGAGGATAGCGACTGTGTGTTGCTGCTCGGCGCCTTTATGACCGATATCAACCTGGGGATCTACACCGCGCAATTGGACGTTCGAAGTTGCATTTACGCCACGAGTGAACAACTGCAAATTTCCTATCACCAATTTCCGAGCGTTCCGCTCGCCGAGTTCCTGGAACGATTGATTCAATCAAAGCCAAAGCCTGGAGTACGAGGCATTCCGGACCAGCTTCATTTGAAGCAACCCAAGCCCTTGGTCGTGGAACCGGATAGACCACTCCAAATCAGTAGGATGATCCAGCGAATCAACACACAACTCGATTCCCATACGATTGTCATCGCCGATATTGGCGATGCTCTTTTCGCTTCCTCGGAATTGGTGATACGAGATCGTACAGATTATTTATCACCGGCTTATTACACGTCGATGGGTTTCTCGGTTCCCGCCGCTCTCGGTGCGTGCGTTGCGAAACCGAACGACCGGGTCCTGGCGATCGTCGGAGATGGCGCCTTCCAAATGACGGGTCAGGAGATGGCGACCCTGATTCGGCATCGATATGCACCGATCATTATCGTGCTGGACAACCACGGATACGGTACAGAACGATACCTTCAGGAGGGCACGTGGGAATACAACGAAATTCCATCCTGGAAATACTGGAAATTGCCGGAGGTTTATGGAGGCGGCAAAGGGCACTACGTGGAGACAGAGGGAGCCTTCGATGCGGCTCTCGAGCACGCATGGAATGATCCAAAGCAATTGCACATCATTCAAGCCAAACTCGAAGAAAACGACGCGAGCCAAACCCTGCTTCGGCTCGCGAATCGTCTCGGGCAGCGAGTGTAACGATTGTAGGAGCTGCAGCGGGTTTGCCTGATAGTAAAAAGAAGCCAATTGGCGTCGCTGGATTTGATCCATACGATGCAAAAGGTATATCCATGGAGCGAACCATGCTGATGGATCTCTCTACCACCGAGTAACTATTGATGCTAGCGGACACCGATCCGAGCCCGTCCGACAAACTGAGTGAAAATGCCGCTGCAGATTTGCGAATCTGCGAACAGGCCCCCCGGTCTCTGTGCCTCCGTCGATCGCTTCTCTTGAGTGCGATCGTGTTTTCGGTCGTGGGTAGCACTTTTTGGTTTTTCGGCCCCAACTATCAGTGGCAAACGGATCGAGCATCCGTTCCCTACGGCGCGGATTTTCTCCAGGAATGGATCGGTGCCAAGCTGTTGACGTCATCGGATGCCTCGCAACTCTATTCCCCTTTGTTCGTTCAGTGGCAGCATTCGCCGAAGTTGGTTGGCTTTACGTGGGATGAAAGCCAATATTATCCCCCGGTCTATCCCCCACCTCACTATGCGCTGTTCACGCCGTTGAGTTGGCTTTCGTACCGTTGGGCCGTTGTTGCATGGTTAGTGATTCTGGTTGTTTGTTCCTGGCTATCAGCGGTCTTCATCCAGCAAGTTGCAATCCATACCGCAGGGGACATCGATAAAGGCCATCGCACGCAATGGATCTGGATTGCGATCTTGTTATTTCCAGCTCTTTTTTTCGCAATCACCTTGGGGCAAAAAAGCCCTCTATGGTTGTTTATCCTGAGCATGGCCGTACTGAGTTGTGTTCGGCGTAGCGAATTCCTGGCCGGGGCTATCCTGGGGATCCTTACGATCAAGCCAACGATTTGCTTCCTACTCCCGATGGCAATGGTCGCAGGAAAACGGTGGCGGATGCTGGCAGGGATGCTGAGCACGACCATCGTCCTTTGGGGATCGGCCGCATCGATTTTGCCATGGGAACTGTGGAATGGATTTCTTCAGACGGCTGCAAATCCATCGCAGTATGGAAATCATCTAGGGTATCGAGTCGACTGGTCCTGCAATCTTTTCGCCCTTGCGAACAGTCTGCCCACGGAGTGGATCGCTTGGGCTCGATGGGGAATCGTTTTTCCGCTGGGTACTTACGTCTTGATTTGTCTTATGACCGATCGACGTGAATGGAAGGATCCGATCAAATGGATGCTGGTGCTCACCAGTACTGCGTTGATGAGCCCTCACTTCTACCACTATGACCTCTGCATTCTTTTGCTGCCGATCGCATGGCTCCTGGTCGCTGAGCCGCGGCGAGGATTTGCCTACTTCGCTTGCTTGGCCGTAGGAATGGTTCTGGCAGAGGATGCACAGACGTTTCTCCAAATACCGATCGTACCTATTTTGTTGATCGGCATCGTATGCGAGATACGATTGCATGGAATCTGCCTTGGGAACAGAACTGCTAGTCGACCATGGGGATCACCCTTCTCCGGCTCCCTCTCCATAAGATAAAACGTGCAGTGCACGTTCGATTCCCTCTAGGACAACTCGTATAGTTCAGGATCGACGTCGGGTGCCTCGAACATCCGTTTCCACTTTTTGAGTTTGGGTTCCGGGCCTGCAAAGGGATCGGCATCGCCGTCGAGAGCATCGCCCATTTCTTCATCGATGCGATCCGGATCCTCGCCCGCTTCCATGCGGCGAATGGCTTCCTGCATCGCGTCGTTGGGTTGCATTCCCGTGACATCAAACATTTTCTTCATCAGTGAGGCCATCTGGCGGGGATCATCCGGTCCCTCACTGTTTTCATCCAAATGGGGAGCCATTTCCATCATGAGTTGCTCCATTTTGGACTCATCGACGTTTTCAAAGGGATCTTTGGAAGCGTCCGACTCTTTCAAGCCCTTGGAGATCGCAAACCTAGAGACCTTTTTCTCCAGTTTTTTCCGTTTGCACCGTGGGCAACTCGGCACTTTCGCATTCTGCATGGAACGTGCGAGAAAGTTGAAAATGGTGTGGCAGTTGGGACAGTAGAACTCATAAATTGGCATCGATAACTCCTTTCATGGTTGCCAGATCGCCGGGGAATGCTCCCCTATCAAACGGTTGTTTCCTCTGCAGGTTTGGTTTTGAACAACGCCAAAAACAGGGCGAGCGCGACGAAAAGAACCACACTCGGGACAATCCAAAAGCCGAACCAGTTCGTCGATGTTTGGTCTCCGCTAACAACCTTGTTGCGATCTGCCAAAAATCCTGAAGCTAGAGTACCCAATCCGGTTCCTAGTCCATAGACCAGAACCCCCAGCAGAGCTTGAGCACTGGCTCGAAGATCTTTGGGTGCAGTCTTATCCACGTGGATGAATCCAGCAGCAAAGAAAAAGTCAAAGCAGAACCCGTGCAGTGCTACCCCCAGAATTGCGAGAGCTAGGGGAACTCCGGAAGAACCACCGTTCGCGAACAGCAGGAATCGAAGTGCCCAGCAGAAGAGACCGACTGCCATGACTGTCTTTATTCCAAACTTCTTTAAGAAGAAAGGCAGCATCACCAAGAGTAACAGCTCCACCATCTGCCCGATCGCGAGGGTAGATCCAACCTTTTCGATATTCGCACCTTTGTCCAGATAATTACCCGCGGAATTGAAATACATACCCATCGCAATCGACGCCAGGAGTGTGATCACAAAAAATACAGCGAACGAGAAATCCTTCAGCATCGCCAACGCACGCAGGAAGTCCAATGCGCCTGCACCTGTACCCGTCGGAGGAGTCTTCGGGAGTACGAACAAACAATAGAGACCGAAAATGAGCGAAATCACTGCCGCTTGAAATAACGGGCCGCTCGTTGCAATCGTGTTGGGTATCATCTTTCCGTCTTGTCCCTGCGAGGAACCCGAAAAAAGCATATCGATCAAGAAGCCGGCGCAGATCCATCCGATCGTACCCAATACACGGAGTCCTGGGAAATCGCGTTCGCCATCGGGAACATTGCGGAAAGTCAATGAGTTGATAACAGAAAGTGTCGGATTGAAGATCAGCGAGTAGAGCAATGACACAACGAACAAAATCCAGTACTGATCGGGCGATGTCAGTTGACTCATCGCGTAGAGCAGACCGGCTCCCAGTATGTGACAAATCCCCATCAATCGTTCGCTATTGATCCATCGATCCGCTAGGTATCCCGCGAACAGCGTCGAAATGATGGCACCCCAGAACATGTTCGACGTGATGGAGGTCGCCTGGACGGGTGAGAAACCCTTATTGAGAAGAAATGGGTAGTAAACAATCACCCAGGATCCCCAAATGGCGAACTGCAAAAACATCATGATCGACAGGATCACACGATGATGCATTGCCAATGGAGGTGCAGACGATGGAGTAGAGGGATCCGATAGAGCCATTCGATTCGTTCGCTTTCAAAACCTGACGGAGGGGCCCGCGGTCATCGCGGTACCATTGCGGCATTAGTCTTGCAAATCCTCGTCCATCCTGCAAGCAGACATCCGCAAGGAAAGAAGGCGTAGCCTGGCTTGAATCGCTATCCAGTGGCTCAAACCGAGTATTCCAAGGAAAAATTAAGCAACAGTGCGATCGGACTGCCTCAGGGCTGGGCGTCGCGGACAAATCGGTTGAACCACTCGACCATCTCCGCCTGCGTGTGCAAAACCGATTGCCGACCTCGATAGCCATGACTTTCGAACGGGAGCATCACCAGACGGGTTGTTCCTCCGTTCCCCTTAACCGCTTGATACATCCTCTGCGACTGGATGGGAAAAGTACCCGGATTATTGTCGTTCTCGCCATGGATCAATAACAAAGGCGTTTTGATTTTGTCGGCATGCATGAAGGGCGATATGTTCATGTAGACGTCCTTGGCCTCCCAAATGGGGCGCCGCTCGGATTGAAATCCAAATGGCGTGAGCGTTCGATTGTACGCACCGCTGCGCGCGACTCCTGCTTTGAACAAGTCGCAGTGTGCAAGAAGATTCGCGGTCATGAAGGCACCGTAGCTATGCCCCCCTACCCCGACTCGATTACGGTCAGCAACCCCTAAGCTGACCGCGTGATCGATGGCCGCTTGTGCGGAGGAAACGATCTGCTTGATGAAGGTATCGTTCATGGTTTCCGGATCGCCGATGACGGGCATCGTGGCGTCGTCCATAATCGCATATCCCTGTGTCAGCAACGATAGATGGCTCGTACCGCCGATGCGTGTGAACTCAGACGGATTCGCCGAAATCTGTCCCGCGGTGCTAGCATCATTGAATTCCAACGGATAAGCCCAAACGATGAGCGGGAGTTTCGTACCCTCGACATAATCGGCCGGGAGGTACAACGTCGCAGAAAGTGGCACACCATCGCTACGCTGATACTTGACGATCTGCTTTTTGATTCGTCGCAGCTGGGGTGTCGGGTCGGAGAAACCGGTCAGGGCAGTTTCCGTCTTGGCCGCAAGGTCGCGCAGGAAGTAGTTGGGCGGTTCAAAGCTCGACTCTTTGCGAGTGACAAAAGTACATCCATCCTGACTCGAGGTCGAAACCATCGAGACAACACTCTCCAAAACCCCCGGCACGCATCTCCACAGTCGATCTGTTTCGAGCGTGGTTAGATTTTTCCTATCGAGAAACGGTAGATTACCTTCCGGCGTCGCCCCCATGCCCGCCATCCATACCCAATCTCCCGTTTGCTGCACGACGGCGAAACCCGCGGAGTTTGGTTTGGTGAGCATCCGGCCCGGGTCTCCATACCGATCGCGCGCGCTCCGGTCCACAATCACCTTGGGTTCCGTCTTTGGCTTATCCAAATCCCGCAACAACGATCGTATCCAACGCCGGTCACGGTCGATTTCTGTGGTCATCAGAAGGCTGGGACTAGAAAAAAACGTAAAACCACTAAAGCGATGTTCGAGCTGAAACAAATCCGACGGCTCCGCCTGAAAGGGGGCGTCGAGGGAGCGTATCTGCTCCCGAAACGGGACCTTTTTCCGTGGATCTCCTTCATCGAGTGCCTCGGTCCAAATCAGAGTCGCCGGCTTCCCGGGGACCCAGGCAATCGCACGCCTTCCCATGCGCACTCCCTCAATAGGAATGTTCTCTTCCAGAGGGATGTCAGCCACACGATAGATCGACTTTCCATTCATCGACCAAACGTCGACTTGCTTCGGAAAGGAACTCGCTGTTTGAAGATACGAGTAGGGTCTCTTGATGGTGGTGACCAATAGATACTTGCCATCAGGAGAGGGTTGTACGCTGCCAAGCTGAGACGGTTCTCCGATGAAAACCGGTGGCTTGTTTGGCTCTAGAATTGCCAATTGAGTGGTCGTGAAGTAATCGAATAGCTTCTCATCGTGTGGACTCGCCAGCAGATCTTGATACGTTCGAGTGGGAGATTTGTTTCCGAACGACTCTTGCACATTGGGGCCTTTCGGGGCGGATGGAGGCGCGGGTTCGTCACCCCGAGTGGTCGGTACTAAAGTGCTGACGATGCGTTTTCCATCGGGCATCCAATCAAAGCCAAAGAGAACGGAATTCAGCCGGCTCGTTAGCTGTACCGGTTCGGTCGGGTTGGAGACAGACACCCACCAAAGCTCGGTGCTATCGTCGGTCACTCGCGAAAACACAAAGGACTGGGAGTCGTGGGACCAACTGATCGACGAAATCCGTATCGGCTCAGGAATCGGTATGCGCACAGCGGGCTCCGAAGAGGCATTCCCGCTGGGGCGTAAACTCAAGCCTCGCAGGAATTCGGTTTGAAACCCGCTATTCGATCGCGGATCGATTCGACTACCCGCCAACGGCAGCATCCGCCTGGCGAGATCGGCGATGTCTGGCATCGAATCGCGATCGACCAATACCATCCATTTCGCGTCCGGACTCCATGAAATGGATGGATCCGGCTTCACATCAATGATGTCGAGTATTTCCTTGGGAGGAACACGATACACAGTCTCTTCAGCCACCAAAACACTCCCTACTAACATTCCGAGGATCTGAACGATCATGCATCCTATTGTTCGACGTGACATCCACACGACCCCTCTCAGCTGACGCTAGCAAAACCAACCACCCATGCTTTAAGTTGTAGCACGCTGTCCAGCAGCGGTAAAATCCGTCCGTCGTTCCGCAATCCAAATGCGCTCTGTCTCACGCAGAAACCTGCAGGACGAATCACTCTATGGACGAAAAACCCGGCCGCAGGCGGCGAAGCAGAAGCGGCTAAACAGAGGTTTCTGATCTCAGTCTGCCATCCAGGAAATCGAGGAAACATTGCCTATTCGCTAGCTCTCAGGAGTTGAGTGGGCTTGATTCTGTGGCGAAATATTTGGTACCCGCAGGGGATGCGCAGTCCAGGTCACCGCTCCAGTATCCACACTGGAAGCCAAGATTCGTTCGTCCCATCAGCATCCGGCATCTCCTGTTTTCAGGAGTTTGCAGGTGTTATTGCGCAATCAACTACCGAGCGCTCAACCGACTGGAACCCTGCGTTATCTCTCGATTCGCAATTCGTTCAACAAACAAAAGATCGAATTCGAGAGCTGGTCAACCAGATCACCCAAGCGTCCCAGTCACCGATCGAACCTCTCGAGTTTTGGTCGATTGCATTCCCTCGCATGATCTCGGCTATGGGTGCGGAGGGTGTCGCGCTATGGGTTTGGAGATCGGGCTCACCGTGGGAGTGTATCCATGCGTTTCAGCTACCCCAGGAACTGGCATTCACCTTAACGCAGGGGAATCTCGAGAGGGAATCACCAGAGGAACTACTCCGTAAGCTCGATCGCGTGGAGTCACATATCGAGGCAGCGATCGCCGAAACGTGGACACCCCAGCCCTCGGAGTCGCTTCCGAACCCTTCCGGCATGGATGTTTCGGTGGATGAGGATTGCAAGGAACGCATTTACGCATCGGTCCAGCACGCCGCAGTCCTCGATGTGGTACGGCAGGACGGACAACCTGTCTTGGTTCCACCGCACGATGTCGCGATCAACTCGAATCGTCCGAGTAATCCGAGCGACTCGATGCTCTTAATCATACCTGTTTCGGTTCCTGCGATCGACGGGGAGCTCTGGTTGGAAATCGTACAGCGCCCGAGCGGTGGACCCTCCGCGCAGAGGGGACATTTACGATTCGCTGTCCAAATGTCCGATATCATTGGCGAGTTCTTAAAATCCCATCGTTTAAGACAACTGGAGCGGGATCAGGCCTTTCTGCGCATGGCTCAGGAACTCATCGATCAACTCGCATCTAGTCCTTTGGAGTCGAAGTCTCTTTCGATTCTCGCTTCGCGCATCCGCGAGGTAGCGATGGCGGAGCATGCTTTCCTACTCATTCGTTCTCGAGTATCCAACCGATGGAGGGTCGTCGCCATTTCTGGATTGGATCGCGTGGATCGACGGGCTGAGGGCATTCTCTGCTCGGAAGAAGCGATCAACTCGATCGAAGCGAGATTTCCATCCGAGTGTGTCATCGCGATCAACCATCCATCCAATACGCCCCCATCATCGACAGAACTCAAAACACGAGAGATCGATCGATGGACTCAAATGTTTTCCATTGCACGTGCGAGTTGGATCAAGCCGCTCGGCGTAGCGTCCAGTGAACGGATAGAAACACTCGGCTTGCTGGAAACGCTCGTACGACGAAACGCTGTGTTACGCGAAACAGTTTCGCAGCCCGATCGTCATCGCATCGGGGTGTTGATCGCATGGACGGGAGAACAAATCCCGCCGATGCGTTATGTAGAGCAATGCTCGACCCTCATGCGTCTCGGTCTTTCCATCTCTCGCCCTGCCTGGTGGCAGCGATGGAGTTCCGGCCTCCATCGAGGCTCTCACTATCGGCCGTCGATTTCGAGAACTTGGACCCTCGGTGCCTTGATATCACTGGTTGTGATGTCGGTCCTGGCTATCCCGGTTCCTATTCAAATCGAGACGAATGCAACCCTCATTCCTACCCATACCAAGGAATGCTTCGCTCCTACAGACGGCGTCATCGAGAAGGTTTTCATCAAACATGGCGATCCTGTCGTGCGTGGTCAAACGTTGCTCAAACTCCAATCGGAAAAGCTCATCTCGGAATACCAGCAAGCTCTAGCGAATCACGCGAAGTCGCAGCAACGCAAGAAGGATATCGACGAGCGTCTGCTGCGAGATCGAGGCTTGATGCCTGCCGAAAGGGACACCCTGGAGAGCGAGCGCACCGCACTATTGTCCATTTTGGAATTGGAGAAAAAGGGATTGGATCTGCTGAGTTCGCAAGTGGATCGGTTAACCATTCGAGCGACGACCGATGGCGTGATCGATACCTGGAACGTTGACCTCTTATTGCAGGAACGACCTGTACGTATCGGTCAATGGCTCTTCACCATTCGGGAAACGCAATCGCAATGGGAGTTAGAAACGATGATCCCAGAACGCGACTTAGGTGAACTTCGCAAAGCGAGTCAAAAACCCTCGTCGGCCTACGGGAGGTTTGTTGCTGCTCCGCAAACCAAACTGGTCCTCCATAGCTTGCCATCCGATCGCTGGCGACCTGCCGAGTCAGGCGACGCAATTCAGCAGAGTCGGTACGGTGATCGGACAAACTATCTAGTCCCATTTCGAATCGAGGATCCACTACCACCTGGAGTCGATATCTCCGGCGCATCGGCTCGCGTTGCGATCAATACCGGCTCCGGTCCATTGATTTGGGCCCTGAGCAGAGACTTTATCCAAGACTTGATGATTCGTACGACGATGTGGTTTCGCTGAGGGTTGCTATGCTTTTGAAAACGTTGGGGATCTTGATTTTAGTCGGTTCGTTAGCCGCTGCGATGCTTTCCACCTACGCTCAAGAACGCACACGCATCGCAACTGGAAACGGTACCAATCGAGAGCGGCGAACCGTAGAACCCTTGACTCCGTCCGATCGCCCCACCGGGAATGCGGTGTGGCCAACCTTTGACCAATGCATTGTGATCGCTCCGGAATCCTTTGAAGTCGCTGCTCAAGAAACCGGTACCATTGCGGAACTCCTGGTCGTCGAGAACTCCGCCGTCGCGCGCGGGCAATCGATTGGCAAACTGAACTCGGAATCGGCTGATCTGGAACGCCAGGTCGCTGGCCTCCAAGCGCAGGTTGCACTGGCGGAGGCTCAGGATGAGAGCGATGTTCGTCTCGCTGAAATCCTGGTCGAGGAGGCTAAATTGCAACTGGACTCCTACGAGGAAATGGCCAACAAAGGGGACTCGAGTATCGTCGAAGTCCGACAGAAGCGTATCTTGTATGAACAAGCCAAAACACGACTCGTTCAATCCAAAGCGGCGCGAGTACAAAGAGAACTCAAGGCGAAATTGGCCCAGGCAAGCTATCTCGTCAATCAAAGCAAGGTCGATAGGCTGAGATTGCAATCTCCTGCGACGGGCGTCGTGATGCGCGTCGACCATCGCCCCGGCGAATGGGTTACCGCGGGAACCACCATTTTGAAAGTGGTAAGAATGGACGAGCTCCGAGTCGATTTCTTTGTCGATATCGAAAAAATCGACCCATCGTCTCTGGTGCAACAATCTGTTCAAATATCGACCGGCCGCAACTCCTCCGGGGAGTATCGTTTTGGAGGCCGGATTAGTGGATACAGTCCCGAGGTGAGCTCAACAGGAAAAGTACGTGTCAATGCGATGGTGCAAAACCAAAAACTAGATGACAACTGGATACTCCTCCCGGGGATGACTGTGAGCCTACAAATTTTGACAGCTAGTCCCAAGTGAACCAACCTGCTCGAACTCTGCACCATACCCGGTTAAGAAAAGATATTCGATGGCACGCCACCGAGGATATCTCCGGACGGGTCTGGATTGCGATCGATCCCCTGAAGCGAACTCCGTTTCAATGCTCGGAAGAAGACTACCAAATACTTCGTTGGTTGGAGGAACTGGAAAGCTTTGAGCAGCTCGAAGCCAAATTCAATGATGTCTTTCGACCGCGATCGATCCACCCCTCAACCATCCGACGATTGATTCATCATAGCCGGCATCAGGGCATCCTTCGGCAGACGCAAGAAGCCGCAAACGATAGAAATCGGGAACGGAAAGAGAGATCAACATTCGGAGAGAGGGCAATTGCCTTCGCACGATGGGTCCAGGGGATATTCTCCGCTCGCATCAGTCTCGCCAATCCAGATGCCCTGCTCGAGGGACCATTACGACCACTCCAAATTCTCTTTGCCCGTTGGTTCACTTTTGCCGCACTGGGGATGATTCTCGCCTCGGTTTGCCTCGTGGTCGTTCATTATCAGGAGCTCATCGCTTGCATCCCAGGCTGGAATGTACTGCGTTCCCCGAGTGCACTGATCGGTTACGGAGTCGTCTTTGTCATGACCAGAGTCATCCATGAATTGGGACATGCGGTCGCATGCAAACGTTACGGCGTACGCTGTTGCGACGTCGGAGTTTTAGTCAGCTTTGGAATGATTTGCCCTTACGTCGATACGACCGATGCATGGAAAACGGCTAGTCGTTGGCAAAGGATGATCATCGCCCTCGGTGGAATCTACTTTGAGTGGATCTCGGCTGGAATAGCCGCTTGGGTTTGGGCATTGACCGACGTTGGTTGGCTGCATGACCAAGCTTTTCAGATCATGCTCGTTTGTTCGGTTTCGACCCTCTTGTTCAATGCAAACCCGCTTTTGAAATACGACATGTATTTCGTGCTATGCGACTGGTGCGGGATCCATCATTTGCGTGAGAAATCTTGGGATGCGTTCGATGGGATCTGGAGCGGAAAACTCGGCAACTCCTTTCTCGGCACCGCGATGCTGGCAGGTTACTTTTTGCTGTCTCTTGTGAATCGCTTGGCTCTCACGATCGGTTTATGCATTTTCATATACTCCCTCGCATGCCAATGGCAACTGGCGGGCGTTGGAATTGGTCTGCTCCTGCTTTATGCCTTCAGCGGTTTGATCCTGGCGATTGGTCAAATGTTTAACCGTAACCGTAATCGATCCAAAGAATTGCCGAAACGCACGCAGATCCTGGGCTGGATTGCAGTCATTAGCATGGCACTCTGGGCTATCAACATTCCTCTTCCAAATCGAATTTGGACCGATGGATTTCCTAGCTCGGGGACGCGCATGCCGATCTATGCGGGAGAAACGGGGATCCTCGATGCACAGGATGGACTACGACATGGCGATCCGATTCGCGAGGGACAAATCCTCTTCCATTTGGGAAATATTGAGTTGGATCGAAAAATAATGCATTGGCGAGGAGAGCAGATGCGACTGGAACAGGAATGTGCAGCTGCGACAAGACTCGCCTTTTATGACAGCCGGTTTCTCGATCGCATCCCCCAGCTCCAAGTTCAGTTGGCATCGGTTTCCACCGAACTAGTCTCGATCCAACAGAGAAAGAATCAGTGCAGTATCGAAGCGCCTGCGACTGGGCGATTCCACATCTCGCATTCCCAGCGGTCCCGTTCTCGCGAGTCCCATTGGAAACGGGACGTAAGGATGCATCCTCCCCATCGAATCGACTCGGGTCCCTCCGACGGGCAGCTGGTACAAAAGAACGATTTGATCGGATTCGTTCGTGTCGGAGAAGAAATCTACATCGAGTGCGAAATGGATGATCTTAGTGTCGGTGACATCTCCGTAGGCACGGAGGCGGTCGTTCGATTTCTGTCATTCCCTAACCAATTGTTTCACGGATCTGCGGTCGCACTGTCTAGTCAAAAAACCGCCTTGGATATACCGTCCACCAAGGATCACCGGGAGGCACCATCGGCATCAACGATCGTGAGAGTGAGGTTAGCCAACGGTGGCCCAACGGACTACATCGGTACTCGTGCTGAAGTACTCTTCTTGTCCCCAAAGCGCTCCATCCTCGACAGGACGATCGATTTCGCCCTCAGGAATGTACGCTGGAGGTAAATGCTGTCTTTGAATAGCTTGGGAAACATTAACGCCTACGCAACACGACGGATCTGTGGACCGGTTTTGACGCGAAATCCTTTGTTGGCTTATGAAGGGAACCTTTCGAAAGTGCCGAAATGACCAACAAGTCGGCCGCCATTACCTAGTAATGGAACCCCTAAGGCCGACTTTTTGGAACACAATCGAGGTGTCAGGATGTCGAGCCATTCGGAGTCCCAATCGAAAAGAATGAGCCTTCGTTGGTGGTTGGGGATCTCCATTTTGAGCACGAGTGCCCCTTTATTGGCGCAGGAAAAAGGTGCCGAGCCCGGCATGCCGACTGGCATTGAGATCAATCTGTCCCCCAATGTTTCGGCTCCATCGGCTTTGGCTCCGAACGCGCTGCAGAGCAATGAGTTGGTACCACAACCGGTCCAGGGACAGGAACGGTCGGTACCCTCCCAAGAACGCCCTACGACCCCTATACAGTTACCCACTCTCTCGGTGCCTGACATTTCGCTCAATCATATCGGGAATGGAAAGATTCCAGAGGATTGGGTCGAGGGGCGTCTTCCTGCGACCATCCCTCTTCCGTTTGGTCCCGATCGCCAATTGACAATGAGCTACTCGTTGAAGACTTGGACCGCCCCCGTCTTCTGCCACCAGCCTCTCTATTTCGAGGATACGATGCTCGAGCGGCACGGCCAGGAGCGATTTCCTCATTTGACTCCGCTGATTTCCGGCGTTCGATTTTATACGGGGATTGTGACAACGCCGTACATGGTTCATCTCCATCGTCCTCTGGAAGAAGTCTGCAACACGGGTCATTATCGGCCAGGGAGTGCAAGCCCTGGATTGCGAGAACGCGCTCCGTACGATGCGGGAGCCCTTCGCTTCCAGTTGCTCACGACGGGAGCGGCCTTTGTAGCTCCGCAACCGTAAGTGGATCGGTGATTTTCTAATGCGAGATGGATCTCTCAGACGTATCCCATCGCGCGCGTTTCTGCCGGATGAATTCCCTTGCCGATTTCCGTGTTCACGTGGATCGCTTCGTGGGTGCGCTGGATTCCATACATGACGGCATCCTCGAGATCGCTCTCTCCCAATGCAAAGCTGGCAGTGATCGCCGCGGATAGGATGCATCCGGTGCCATGTGTGTTATTGGTGGTAAGCAGAGGCGTCTTAATCGACAGATTTTGATCTCCGAAACCCAGCAAATGGCTCGATTTGCCCGCATCCGCACCGAGCTTGAGAAGAACAAATTTGGCTCCGAGTTCATGCAAAATCTGGATCGACTCGGCGGCTGATCTCTCGTCCGTCAACGACAAGCCTGTCAATCGTTCGGCTTCGTAACGGTTGGGAGTTACCAGAGTTGCCAGCGGCAACAACTCTTTTCGAAAAGCTTCGACCACATCGTCCGAAGCCAGCTTATGACCATGCTTGCTCACCAAGACAGGATCGACAACGATCGGGCGTTCGAGCCCCCTCAGCCTGTTCGCAACAGCTTCGACGATCGACGCATCTCCCATCGCACCGGTCTTGATCGCGTTCGGAGTAATGTCGCTCAAAACCGAATCCAACTGAGCGAGCACCAGATCGGGAGTCATCACATGAACCGATTGAACACCGACCGTATTTTGGGCGGTGAGCAACGTGACGACGGACATGCCGTACACCTGAAGTTGCTGAAACGTTTTCAAGTCGGCCTGCAGACCAGCCCCGCCACTCGGATCCGAACCTGCAATGGTCAATGCCGTGGCGTGGGGCTTCAGCGTGAAGGTGCCATCCTCATTGGGTGATCGGTCGATCATGGCATACTTAGGGTTGCGCTGCGAGCATTTCGAGGACTTTCTTCTCCAAGGCTCGCCCGCGCAGATGGATCGCTGCCACCTTACCATCCTTTCCGATCACGGCGATGAACGGAATCGCGGAGATACCTAATCTGCTCACAGCAGGTGTCTCGAACTCCCGCTTCTCGGCATTGCTCGAAACGTAGGTCTTCCAAGGGAGCTTTTCCGATGAAAGGAATGCGGCTAACCTCGCGCTGTCCTCATCCACATTGATGCCGATGATTTCAAGGCCTTTGGTTTGCTGATCCTTATAGAGATTTCGAAGATTTGGAAGTTCCTCGATACAGGGATTGCACCAGGTTGCCCAAACATCGACGACCACCACTTTGCCTTTGTAATCGTCCAGGCTAAACGCTTTCCCCTCGACATCGGCGAGCTCCGAGAAATCGATCTCCGATCCGAGAACATTGACACGCTTCCAAAACTTTTCAGAGTTCTGCTTCAGTTCTTCTTTCGCGTTCTCGGTTGGGAGAGTATCGATCTTCGACTCGGCAAATCGAATGAATGCCTTGGCGGCTTCCACTCGACCCGAATACTCCAATTGCGTCGACATTTGTGCGAAGTAAAAAATGGTCCAACGGGAAGGAAGATCATCAAATGCCTTTTGGACTTTCGCATCGATCAACTCCCCTTTATTCGAATCCTCGGATTCCAAGGAGGTCATCAAGTCCTCGAGACTCGCCGTGCGGTTGGCGAGTAGCTGCCAAGCGGTCATCGACATTCCATTGTCCTTGTGATCCCGAAATGCCGCTTCGATTTTCTTGGCAAGCTCCAATCGTGGTGTTCCGGATTTCCTTTCCAGTGCATCGATTGCACCACCGATACTCGCCAGGGCCGACTGACCGAGGGATTCGGAGGACAATGTCTGCTCAATCACTTTGACTAGATCCTCCTCCTTCGTACTGCCACTTTGAAAATCCTTGATCGAGAAAGCGAGAAGGATGGAGACAGCCTGTTCTGCAATCTCCGGATCTTCGTTTTTCAATTCTTTCTGAGCGGCAGCTCGGAGATCATCAGCCGCGATAACATCCCCCATGCTTGTCATCTGAGCGAGCGCTTCGAGCTTGGCAATCGATGCCATGCTTTTCTGTTCTTTCTTGCTAGCTACCGCTGCGAGTGCATCAGCAGCCGAAACGCGATCGCGACCCAATTCCATACCGCGTTTGAGCGCTATGTCGCGTGTGATCGTCCGCTTTTGCATCTCGGCCATCAATTCCTGCATCGATCGACTGTTCTTTTTCAGATACGCCACCAACGCCTCCGCATCCTTCGAGTCCGGTAGCGCGAGTTTCATGAAGTCACGATTTGCAATCGCTGGATCCAGTTTGCCCGGTTCGAAATCGGGTGGGGTGGGGGCCGTGGGGAGGCCGTTTGGCGTTCCTTCACTTCCTGGCCTGGAGACGGTTGCGGAATTGTCGTTTTTGGGAGGCGTTTGGGTCGTGGCTGGTGGCAGGGTGGTAGCCGCCGGCTTCGCATCAGCTACCTTCGCTTCGGCTGGGTCCGAGTTGGTTTCCGAGGGTCGATAGCCACTGGTAGACGAGGAAATCTCTTTCCTGCTCCCCCCTTCGCAACCGAGGACGAGGAGCAACCATGCGCACGAAAGGACTCGGCAAACGATGGAATGGGTGACGTTGAAGGATTGTCTCATGCCGAAATCCTGAAGGTTTGGGGTTTTGTTGCGCCTCCCTCGTCAGGAAAGCTGGCCATGCCGAAACAGAAGCTTGACGAATTACGTCCGAAGTGGCAAGTCCGCACCCGCGAAAGCAGGTTGCAAACCAACAGAATTATAGGGTTTGAAACGGTTATTCTAGGCTGATGCAGGACTTGATTGGTACGTAAAATGCGTAGGTATTAAGGATTGTAGGGTTTTCCTGCCAAAGTTTCAGTCACCCGTTTTCCGAGGATTGATCGGTCCATGCTAATCATTTATCTGCTGTGTCTGGTTCCTCCAATGCTGTTGGCCTTGCTGGCTCAGTGGCTGGTGCATTCGTCTTACAAATCGATGAGCCAAGTCCCTGCGCGGCTGTCCGGGGCGGAAGCTGCCAGACGGATTCTCGACGCAAACGGCCTCTACAACGTTCCAGTCGAGCAAGTACCCGGCCATTTGTCAGACCATTATGATCCCAGTTCCAAAGTAGTTCGGCTCAGTCCCGAAGTTTACCAAGGGTACACGATGTCGTCGGTGGGAATCGCAGCCCATGAAGTCGGTCATGCGATCCAAGACGCTCGCGCTTATGCTCCCTTGGTCGTACGCAATCTGGCAGTTCCTGCCGCGAACTTCGGCGGATCGCTCTCTGGCATCTTCATCATGGGAGCAATGTTCATGCTGATGGCAGGGCTGTCAAAGCTAGCACTCCCGTTGATGCTGCTCGGGATCGTCGGTTTCGGAGCGACTGTCGTTTTCCAATTGGTTAATCTGCCTGTGGAATTCAATGCAAGTTCGCGTGCCAAAGACGAACTGGTATCGCTAGGGATCGTTTCTCCCCAGGAACTACCCTACGTCAGCAAGGTACTCTCGTCGGCCGCCCTGACTTATGTCGCTGCAACAATTCAATCGATCGGCGGACTCGCCTATCACATCATTCACTTCCTGCTGATTTTTTCAGGCCAGGGGAGCGACCAGGATTCGTAGGGCATCGATATTGCGTTAAACCCATAGACTTTTGCTAGAATTCGTGCTCTGAATCCAGTTTGTTACGCAGTAGAGCACGGAAAATGGCATCGTCGATTCGCATTTACAACACACTAACCAAAACCAAAGAGCCGTTTGAAACGGTGCAACCCGGCAAAGTCGGAATGTACCTCTGCGGGCCTACGGTGTACGCCGAGGCCCACATTGGACACATGGTTGGACCGGTCATTTTCGATACCATCAAACGGTTTCTGGTTTACTCTGGCTACGACGTAACCTGGGTAGTCAATATCACCGACGTCGACGACAAGCTCATCAATAAATCGCGAGAAAAGGGAATCTCGATGTTCCAACTCGCGACCCAGATGACCGCAGACTACCTGTCGAATCTTCAGTCCCTCGGGGTCGACCAAATCGACCACATGCCTCGCGCGACCGAGAACATGGAGGAGATCATCCACTTCATCACGGAGTTGATCGACAAGGGGTTTGCCTATGAAAGCGAGGGGGATGTCTATTTCGACGTATTGAAAGACCGAGAGTACGGTTGCTTGAGCAATCGAACCGCGGACTCCCAACAAGGCGAGGGGGGCGATACAGCCTCGCGTAAACGATCGACGGGCGACTTCGCCTTATGGAAACGCGCGAAAGCTGGCGAACCGAGCTGGCCCAGTCCCTGGAGCGAGGGGAGGCCTGGATGGCACATCGAATGCTCGGCGATGAGTCGACGTCTCCTCGGCAAAACATTTGACATCCATGGTGGAGGGCTCGATCTGGTCTTCCCCCATCACGAAAACGAACTCGCACAAAGCCGATGCTGTCACAGCGCTCCGATGGTTCGCTATTGGTTGCACAATGGACTCATGCGGGCGGACGCAGACAAAGGTAAGGTCGGCGGAAAGAGCGATCGGCCAGACAACGCTCCAGCATCGGTAGAGGAGAGCGCCTCGTCGAAGATCTCCCGATCCAAAGGAGCTGGCGGACTAGCAAAGCTCATCGAGCAACACACAGGCGAGAGGATCCGCTTTTTCCTGCTTCGCTCTCACTACCGATCGACCACGGTCTTTGGAGATGGACCTCTCGAGGAAGCGGGGGCGTCGCTGGAAACCTTTTATCGACTCTTTCAGAGATTCTCGACAATCACTGGAATCGATTTCTACGACAAAGAGAAGCTTCCTCTTCGAACTCGACGAAGCGATTTCGTGACCGAGAGTCCCACGACGGACTTGCTTAAAACCGTGTTGCAGCAGCGAGATGCATTCCTCAGCAATATGGATGATGATTTTAATACCGGTGGGGCTATTGGGGATCTATTCGAAATAGCCCGGGCTATCAATCGCTTTATCGATCAGGAAGGGCTCGATGAGCCCGTCAAGCGCACGCCTGAGAAAGTGCAACCATTTGTTCAATCAATCGGAGTCCTCAAGGAACTGGGCGGGATCCTTGGGATTTTTATGCGACCGCCAAAACAATCGAGCGGAAACGAAGACGCTTCCAAACTGCTCGATGGACTGATGCAGCTAGTCATTCAACTGCGAGCCGACGCGCGTGCGAAACGCGATTTCGCAACATCCGATGCCGTACGCAATGGATTGAGCAGTATTGGAATCGCCTTGCAAGACGGGAAAAACGGAACGACATGGGAAATCGTCAAGTGATTCGCCTCAACGGTATCCATCACGGCGTCGTAAGAACGCGCCACATAAAACGCGTTGGTTCGTACACGGAGTCAACGCCCTCATGCTGCATACCCTGAGACAATTATCGATTGGCTTCTGCTGCATCGCGAGCAGCTTTTGCCTTCTCGACACGTTCTTTCTGCTTCGCGATTTCCGTATCGATTTCCGCAAGCTTCGCTTTATCTTCCTCGCTCATCGCGGGCTGTGAGGAACTATTTGCAGCTTGATTGAGCAGTTTCGCTTGGGCCTCGGCAGCCGCGACGGCTTTGTCGAGCGCGTCGTTGGGGTTACCGCTGGTAGAACCTGCTCCTAACGAACCGAGCGAACCCGCGATTGCCTTCACCGCATCTTCCTGACTCTTGTTGGCAATCAACGTGAAGATTTCTTTGCGTTTGTTTTCAAGCCGCTCGAGCGCTTGTACTTCAGCGTTGTAGATTACCACAAGATCCGCATACGATTCCTTTTTCTTGATCGTAATCTCGGCTGGCTCACATCCGATGATCGAAATTAAGGCTAATAAGTAAACAACCCGAGCTACAAATACTTTCATGGGACCCTCTCCATACGAAATCGCCTGTTCAGAAGCCTTAAAAGTTAACGATCAGAAGGAACAATGGCTAGTAGATTGTCCCAAAGACGCATGTGCCGTCTGCCAACTGCGTACTGTGTGGCTAACTCGTACTGTGTGGCTAACTCGTATTGCGTGGCTAACTCGTATTGCGTGGCTAACTCGTCGGAACCAAATACGAATGCGAAAGAAGGCAAAGCAAAGAAGAGAAAGCTGAAAGATTCGATTCAAAAACCCGATATGGATTCCGGTAACGCTGCTATCCTTCTCTCTACTTTCCCCCATCCACTCTCTAGTTTTTTGGCCTAAGGGCTAAAAAAATCGGGGCGACAGCCCGGCAATTTAACTATTTGGGCGAGGTGTGTGAGCTGAGTGTTTATGTTTCTCGATTTTCAAGATCATTGATCAAGCCCGATAACATGCGAGAAATCTCCTCGGGCCGAGACTTGAGTTCGGCGTGCTTGGACTCGTCGATCAGACCTCGACGCTTGGCAAGCTCAAGTTGAGGCAAACATTCTTGGACCGAGCCACGCGCAATGCCGAAGAAGTTCTTTCGATCGGCCTTGGTGAATCGACCATCAGCCTCTGGGATGTTTGCGGAGATAGATAGAAAGTGCCGCGCGGTTAAGTTGGTCTACGAGGAATCCGTCGCCATGTTGGAATTGCTCGGTAGCCGAGCATACGTTGTCAGCAAAGTCTACCGACTTCTGGTAGAAGACGAGCTTTTCGAATTGGAAAGTCATTCGGCTGCTCCGCGGGAAGAGAGTAGAGCAGTAGAAAGTAGACCGAGCAGAGAAGAGAAAGTGGATTGGATCGTTGCGTTCAACGCCCTGGAAAAATTCTCGGGCGTGAAAGCTCTACTGCTCTACTTTCTCTTCTCTACTCTCTATTTTCGGCGGAGCCGAAAATCGGGCCGGCGGGATTCGAACCCACGACCTCTACCACCCCAAGGT
>JBBAXA010000043.1:0-44241 GCA_040396935.1 Pirellula sp. | reverse complement strand
TTTCGACCTAGGGTTCTCAGGTCGTCGTCGTACCAATCGTCGTACCAATCGTCGTGCTCCCCGCTGCCGCGGCAAGGTGACAACGGAGACGGTGGGGTATAACGACTCATGGATGCATGCCATGACAGGCGCTGATCGTAGTCAACTGTTTGCCGAATAGCTTTTTTGGATGGAATTACGAGTCCGCAGACCGATAGTATCGCAGGGAACCAACCGCGGTTCTGAATCGGCCTCAAGTTCGATACCTCCCAGGCACTCGCGCAGGAACGTTTCTTTTTTTGCTGGTGAACGTCTCTTGTTGGTAATAAGCGTAGAGCGAAAAGCCGAACCGACCGCTGCACGCGAGGAGGCAAGCACCTTCTTTGTATCGACGATGCTAATGGGGCGACGAGTTTACTCAAGTTGCATCGCCAGTGGTCTGGTGTTCCGTGTATACTTGAGATCCTCCCTCGTATTAGGAACCGAATATGCATCGAATTTTTGCCCTCGTTCTCTCCGTAATCTTTGTTCATTTGCCAAACTGTTCCGCTCAGGAGAGCCTCTCGAATCTTACGGTCGAATGGGCTTGGTCGGAATCGGAGGCTAGCTCGGCGGGGAAAGCGTTTTGGCCTCAATACCGTGGCCCTCGAGGGGATGGGCATGCCGACTCGAGTGCCAAGCCCCCCACGGTTTGGAGCGAAACGACCAATCTAGGTTGGAAGCATCCGATTGAGGGTAAGGCGTGGTCATCCCCCGTGGTATGGGGAAATCGTGTTTGGCTTACCAATGCGACCAAGGATGGTTTGAAGATGTCCGCACAGTGCCTAGACCGCGGAACGGGCAACTTGCTATGGGAACGGGTTGTCTTTACGAATGAGCAGACACAAAAGGACTACCATGAGTTCAATTCCTACGCTTCTCCAACCCCCATCCTCGACGGCAAGCATCTCTTCATTTCCTTCGGGGCTTACGGGACAGCCTGCCTGGATCGCGATACGGGGGTTTCGGTTTGGGAGCGGCGCGATCTGCCTTGCAATCATTATCGAGGTGCTGGCTCTTCTCCGATTCTGTTTCGCAATCTTCTCATTTTCCACATGGACGGATTCGACTACCAATACATCGTCGCTCTCGATCGACGTACTGGAGCGACGGTTTGGAAAACAGACCGCAACATCGATTACGGAACGGATAATGGGGATTACAAGAAAGCGTATGGCACTCCTCACATCATTGAAATAAAGACCGGTGCGAATCAAGAGTTGCAACTGATTAGTCCGGCCGCTAAGGCCGTATTGGCTTACGATCCTCTAACCGGCAAGGAGTTGTGGAAGGTTCGATACGAGGAACACTCTGCATCCCTACGCCCCATTTATGATGGCCGGACTCTCTTTGTCTCTACTGGATTCAGTAAGGGTAAACTCCTGGCAATCGATCCTGTTGGAAAGGGTGACATCACGAAGATGAATGTCGCTTGGGAGGTCACCAAGGCCGTTGGGGCGAAACCCTCTCCGCTGCTCATCGGCGATAGTGTCTACACGCTGGAGGATCGCGGCGTATTGACGGCGCTCCATAAGACAAATGGCGAAATCGTGTGGCAAAAACGGCTAGGAGGTGACTTTAGCAGTTCACCCATTTTCGCTGGCGGAAATATCTACTGCTTGGATGAGAAGGGAAAAGGGCATGTGGTGGCCCCGGACGGCAATGTGCTGGGGACGAACGAATTACCAGCCGGTTGTCTGGCATCACCCGCGGCAGTCGAGGGGGATCTGTTGATTCGTACTCGCGAGGCACTTTACTGCTTTCGACAAAAATGATTTGTAACCTTTCGCAAAAGGATTTGCATCATGGTCATCTTTTGGACCGTTTTATTGTTGGTATTGTCGAACTTTTTCATGCTCATCGCCTGGTACGGTCATCTGAAGGACCTCGCAGACAAGCCTTGGTTCATTGCGGCGATTGTCAGTTGGGCTATTGCATTCGTCGAGTATCTGATTCAGGTTCCTGCCAATCGCATCGGTTATTCCCAGTTGTCCCTCGGGCAATTGAAGATCCTCCAGGAAGTGATCACTCTCTGTGTGTTTGTGCCCTTTGCCTATTTCTATATGAAGCAAGGGCTCAAGTGGGACTACCTATGGGCTGCGTTATGCGTTTTTGGCGCCGTTTACTTTGTGTTTCGCAGCGGGATGGCTCCCATGGCGGAAACACCTTAATCCCATGGGGTAGAGGAGAGATCATAGGCTCGGGATGGGCCGACCTATTCATGGAACGGGTTTAGATATCTCGGCAATCTCAAGATTGTAGCCATCCGATCTGTGCCGCATTTTTGAATGCTGTTGCTTGATGATACCGCGGCTTGGTTCCTGTGCCGGATCGTAGGTCGACGACCGGGAGGCTCCACTCGTTCTTTGACTGTCCGACTAAGGATCGGAAGTGATCCATGACGAGACCAAGCTCGATCGATTCCAGTTCAAGGTGATAATGACTTCAAACATGGAAATACTTCGGACGTAGGGAGAGCCATCATGGTAAAGATTACAATCGTTGGAGTCGGCCATGTAGGTTCGACGATCGCCTATTCCGTCTTAATGAAGGGATTGGCTGACGAGATCGTGCTGATCAATCGCACCCCCGCAAAGGCGGAAGGAGAAGCGGCTGACCTCAATCATGCTGCTGCGTTCGCTTCGAGGCACGTGACGGTCCGCGCTGGTGGGACGGAAGCTGCCTATGGGTCGCAAGTGATTGTCTTCACGATGAGTGCACCCTTGGATCGGGAATCTGCGTCTCGAACGCAGGTGGCTGAGAGCAACAAACAAATCATTGAAAGCTGGATCCCCCGGCTTGCCAAAATATGTCCGGACGCAGTATTTCTCATTGTTTCGAATCCCGTCGATGCCATGACCTATCTGGCGTGGAAATGTAGTGGTTTGGCATGGCAGCAAGTGATCGGCTCAGGGACGTTGATCGACAGCGCTCGCTATCGAAGCTATCTGTCGGATCATTTGCAAATCCACCCCGAAGATATTCGAGCCTATGTTTTAGGGGAGCACGGTGACAGCCAGTTTCCAGCGGTCAGTATTGCAGCTACCGGTGGAGAGAAGCTCGATGAGATCGCGATGGGACCGGAGATGTTCGAGCGAACGGTGAATGAAGCTCGTGAAATATTTCGTATCAAAGGCTATACGAATTACGCAATCGCGCTCGCATGTTCTCTGATTATCGAATCGATTGTATACGACTCTCGTCGTACTCTACCCGTTTCAACGTGGATCGATGGATTCTGCGATGTTGAGGATGTCTTTTTGTCGGTCCCGTGTTTGATCGGTCAACAAGGTGTGATCAGGCAGCTGCAGCCCTCTTTGAGTCCATCGGAAAAAGAGTCGTTTCGCAAGAGTGCCGAAGCGGTTCGTTCGGTCTTGAAGCGACTCGGGTATGATCCATCGTGAAGGTTCAAAGCTCAATTCGGAGGCTCTTAGATATTGACGGCGTTCGTCTTTGCGGGCTGAGCACGTGGGAAGAACCGAAGGGCTGCGGTGCTATTCCGGTGCCGTATTTTGATTTTCGCTGGGAGGCACGGCGTTCAAGGCTCTAGGCAATCGAAACCGGAAAGTGGTCCCCTGACCAACCTGCGAGGTGACCTCAATATCACCACCATGCTCCTGAGCAATCTTCAGACTGACGGGCAGTCCCAACCCCGTACCACGACTTCCTTTGTTGGATTCAAACATCGAAAAAATACGATCGAGATCGGACTCGGCAATACCAGCTCCATTGTCGACGATACTCACCCAACTATGTTCGTGATTGGATTCCAGGTGAATGGAAACCCGGCCCTCTTCTCGATCCTTGCACGCGTCGACGGCATTGGTGACCAAATTCAAAATCGCTCGATGAATCGCCTCACCGTCGAGCATCAGGCATTCGGATTTTGAGGGTTTGCACCATTCGATCTGTGCGTGCATTTCCTGAGCCCTAGGAATCGCCAACACAACGACATCATCGATCACTTCGCTTAGATCGATCGGTGATCTTACAGGAGTACGGTCTTTGCTCATGGTCAACATGTCCATGACTAAGGATTCGATTCGCTCATGATTGCGATCGCAAATTCGCCATCCTTTTTCGACAGCGCTCAAATCATTTCGTTTGATCCCATCCTCGATGAGGAATCCGCCACCTTTGAGACCTTGGACGATGTTCTTGATGTGATGCGAAAGGGTCGCGATGGTTTGACCCATCACCGCGAGTCTTTCTGCCTGCATCATGGTTTGGTAGAAATTCGTGTCCTCGATCGCTAACGCTGCTTGGTGTCCGATCGCAACGAGTAGCTTCAAATGCTCTTCATCGAAGACGCGATCAGTCCTAGATGCGTAGTTGCCGGCCGAGGTGGTCGTATCAATGTAGATGGTTCCGACGACACCATAACGTCCTTTCATCGGAACGCAGATGGCTTCCCGAATGCCGCCTGCAGAGATGCTCGCGCTCGTGTTCCATCGCGCATCGTCGTGGGCATCGCTGGTGAGCACCCCCTCACCTTGTTTGGTAACGTACTCCAAAATGGTCTTGCTGATAGACATACGATGTTCAGCAGACGTCCGTCGGTTCTTTCGACAACTCGGCCGCAGCTCGCCGGTGTCCGAATCGATCAGCATGATACAGCCGCGATCGCACTGGATCCATTGAAAGATCAGCTCCAGTATCTGATTGAGAAGTTGGTCAATGTCCATCGTCCGACTCGCGGCGAGCGATGTCCGGTACATGATCTCCCATAGACTCTTGGATCGGCCATCCATGGCAACCGCAGGATCCAACGCAAAGGACTCGTCTCGATGGACGCTTTGCCAATCCCTGGTCTGATCCGCTAACGGGGAATCTGCGAAAAAACGTCCCACAATTTGGGACGCGTCGTCTGAGGAGGATGGAACAATGTCGACCCCGGGTTCCGAGGGTTTGGTCTGTCGGGATCGACGAGTGAACAGTAACAGCTGTTTACCGATTTGGATACGATCACCCGTTCGAAGCAGTTGTTCCGTAGTCCGGACATCGTTTACGAAGGTCCCGTTGCTACTGCCGAGATCCCTCAACCAATACTGCCCATCTCTCCATTCAATCTCAGCATGGTTTCTCGATGTTTCGGATTCGCTCAAATGGATCTCGCAATGACTGTCGCGCCCGATTCGCTTTTTGACCTCGCCGAGTTCAAACTGATGACCGGCTCGGACCCCTTTTACGACTGTGATGACTGCCATACTTTGCGAGGAACTCATAGATTTACGGGAATGATTCCCCGTATTGTAACCAAGTGGCTATGGAGCGGTGGCGCGCAAACAGCCCGTCAAACAGTACGCGGTCGATCGTGGGGACGGTAAGGTTGCGGGGGCGGCAAGGTAGAATCCTCTTACAATTTTCCTCGCAATTGGCTCGGCAAGTCCGGTTGTTGCCAAGCGCTCATCCCACCGTCGACATACATCGTCTGGCCATGGATATGTTCTGCCTCGTCGCTCAGCAGGAATACCGCCAGCGGTCCGCAGGCATCTGCATCGGGGACCGATCGATTCGGCGTGTGAAGCTCCATCCACTTCAACGCATCCGAGTCATTGCTTAGCACTTGATTCGTGAGAGGTGTCCTTACCAAGCCTGGCGCCATGGAATTCACCCGAATTCCGTGGGGGGCGAGTGCGACACATAAGGAACGTACCAAGCCGGCCACGGCTGATTTCGATGCGTCGTAAGCCGTGTGATCGGACTCTGCGAGCAACCCGTTGATTGAACCGGTAAACAAAACCCTGCCTGGAGTGCCACGCTCAATCCACCGTTTGGCAAAGAACTGGGTCAGGAAGTAACCGACTTCCAGATTGAGATGAATGGTCTTCTGAAATGTCTCGATGTCCATATCGAGGAAAGGTTTGTCGATAAAGACACCCGCATTATTCACGAGTAAATCGATCGACGGTTCCAGCTCGAGAGCCGTCTTTGCGACATGGTCCAAGACCTCGCTGGTGGGTGAGAAAAGATCGCACTCGATCAAATGAACACGCGTTCCATAGGCTTTGCAATCGATCAACGTCTTCTCAGCGAACGCATCCTTGCGTAACCCGTGAAGGACCAGGTTGGCGCCAGCCTTCGCGAGCCGTTTGGCAATAGCCGCACCGACACCTTGAGTTCCACCTGTCACCAGGGCCGTTTTTTGATCTAGTCGCACGCCGTTCCCCCGTCTTCGAAACAAGCAGAGCCAACTCGAAATGAGTTGGCTCTCATCATACCGTCGCACTCAGAGGAATTGAAATCCTAGAGATGCGTTTCTCCATGTCGATCGGCGCGCCTAGCGCGATGATGACTTTGCGAGCGAATCCCGGATCTCACGCAGGAGCTTGACGTCTTCTGGCGGTTCCGCGGGGGCGGCTGGGGTGTCCTGCTTGCGTTTCATGGAATTGATACTTTTGACGATCAGGAACACCGCGAAACCTTGGATCAACAAAGCGATGATCGCATTGATGAATTTTCCATAGCTAAGGACAACGGCTGGAATGTCCTTGGCCACCTCCAATTGCGTTACGGGGTGCTTCGTACCTTTCGGGACTTCGTCTACGAGTTTGTAATTCATCGTACTGAAATCAACCCCGCCCATCACTGCCCCGATGGGGGGCATGATCACGTCGTTGACCAGGCTGTTCACTACCGAACCGAATGCCGCACCGATGATGATACCGACGGCCAGGTCAATTGCATTTCCCTTGAGAATAAAGTCCTTAAATTCTTTGATAATCCCCATAGTTGTACTCCTCCTCCTCATGAACCAATAAACGACGTCGATCTTTCGGTAATTTCGCATGTCCTTATGCACGATGGGAATGGAATCCGCCACCCTAATTAGCCCAGTTTCTCCACAATTCCAAAACTTGGTAAAGACCACTTGATACAGTCGTTCTATTTTCGTAGTGACTAGGGTTGATGTTTCTCAATCCTATTCGACTGCGTTGAATGCTCATGTCTAAATCAGCTCCCATGATTTTGCTGTTGAGCTGGGGGATTGTAACGGTTTTCACAAACCTATGGCCGCACCTATCTGCCGCTGCGGTTAGTTCACCTCAAGATCTACCTACCCTTTTTCGCAGCGCCTCATCGGCATTCGCCGACAACGACTTCCCGCGGGCGGGTCGTGAATTTCGCGAAGCCGCGAAACTGTGCGAAGGATCGGAACTCAGTCTTCAATGCGAATACTTTGCCGCGTTGGCAGATTGGAATGCAGAATCTTCTGAGCGGACGGCGAAGGGGCTAGAGACTTGGCTGGAGGACGCCAAGCTGTTGGAAATCAGGCTCAAATCAAAAGGCTCGCAAATCCAATCCAAAGCCTGGAACCAATGGTTGGAGTGCGCACACCTGGTTCAGGCCAAGTGGGAAATTCAGCGAGGGCAATTGGAGCAAGCTAAAAAACGCTTGGAGAAACTCGTCGAGCAAGCGGAATTGCAGGAGTCGAATCCGACGGAGGCACAGGCGTGGCCCTGCCAGTACAAGCCGGCCCCCAATACGTGGATGGAATTGGGATATCTCACACTCCCGAGCAATCCGGCGGGTGCCGTTCGATGCTTTGAAAAAGCTAGCGAGAGTTGTGGGAACGATCCCAAGCTACAAGTTCTGGCTCGGTTGGGCTCTGCACAAGCCTACGCCAAACTATGCGAATGGGAGAAGGTGATCCGCGAGACGGGCAATCTCAGCGGCAAGACGAACGAAGCAGTGCATCAAGTACAGGCGAAATTATTGGAGACCAATGCCAAGCGCAAACTGAACCGAGTCGATATTGCCAGCGATTTGGAGGCTCTGTACGACCTCGCTATGGGGGCGGATGTGCCGGCCCCAATCGGTTATGAAGTCGCCCTGGCCCTCATGGAAAGTGGGCTCGCTGATAAATCCGATGCATTGCTGCTCCACCTCGTCCAGCGATTTCCTGCGGCACCGATTACAAGCGAAGCTCGTATCCGATTCGCCCGCTCGGCTTTGGAAAAAGGGGATTGGGAAACAGCGAAACGGTTTACCCAGGAATCGCTTCAATTGGGCTGTCCCCCAGAGTGGGTCGCCTATGCTCATTACCTCTATGGCAAGTCTCTGCTGCAAACCCAGGATACGAGCGGTGGGATACGGGAACTGGAACTCGCATTGCAAGCAAAGCAGCAATCCGTCGAAATCGAGACTGCTGTACGGTACGATCTAGCCGAAGCTCTCTACCAATCGCAATCGTGGGATAAAGCCTCGGAGCAGTTGGACTGGCTCAGACAACGCAGCCAGAGCATGGACAAGCCACCCGTTTGGCTACCTGTGGTTCTCCTCAGGCAGGCGGAATTGCTAGCCAATAAAAACGATTGGTCGGCGGCCGAGAAAATCGTTTCGGAGATTCGTACGAACTTTCCCGAATGCTCCAAAGCGTCGGAGGTCGATTATCTCTTGGCGCGGTGTCGTATCGCCAAAGCGGATTTCGATGCAGCGCGGCAGTTGTTGGAGAAGCTCGTTGTTCCATCGAATGAACCAGTGATCGCAGCCGATCTGGCTGCTCGCGCTGTGTGGATGATTGGCGAAACGTACATGATGCAGCGACGCTACGCCGAAGCGTTGAACGCGTACGAGAAGGTCTTTGGAATATCGGAGCAAACGTACTGGCATGCGGCATGTGCACTCCAAATCGCCGTTTGTTTGGAACTAGTCCAAGAAACGACGATCGCTGCCGAATGGTATAACCGAGTGATCACGTCCTATGCTAGCTCGCCATTTGCAGCGACAGCCAAAGAGCGACTAGAGACTTTAAGCAAAGTGCAAAAACAAGCGGAACGAGTCGGTTCAGGGAAGAAGCGATGAGTTTTCAAAACATCCATATGCCGTCAAAAAGTAACCGCGGATTGCGCTTCGCTCAGGTTCTATTCCTGCTCGGATCCTGCTTGCTCCTCGGTCCGAGATGTCTCGCCCAATCCAATGGATTGCCTACGTTTGGCGCACCGAATGGTTTCCAGCAGCCGAATCTCAACCAGAATCGGCAATCTTTTAGTCCGGCAACGTCTGCGAGTGGAAATGGTGGGATGATCCCAGACGCTCGATTGGCGGCCGTACCCACGACCGGCAGTCCACAACCCTCAGAAGGGGAATCGGCCCAAGGGAAGATACCCGTTCGAAATCTTTTACAAATCTTTCACGACGGAGGGATCATGATGTATCCCATCGCCCTCTGTTCCTTTGTTTTGATGGTGTTTTCATTCGAAAGGTTCATTCATTTGCGAACGGGACGCGTGATTCCTCGTCCATTCGTGAAGAGATTGATCGAGCAATTACAGCAACAGCAGATCGATCGCGAAGAAGCGCTCGAATTGTGTGAGAAAAACCCGAGTCCGATCGCTTCGATCATGGCTTCCGCAGTCAAGCGGTATGGTCGTCCTTCGGTCGAAGTTGAACAGGCAGTCCTCGACGCGGGCGAACGAGAGACAAACAATCTGCGTCGGCATATGAGACTTCTCAATGCGATAAGCAATGTCTCACCACTTTTGGGATTGCTAGGAACGGTCATGGGTATGATTCAGTCGTTCAACGATATCGCTGGGTCTCAAGCCATGGGCCGTCCCGAAATGTTAGCGGGGGGCATTAGTCAAGCTTTGCTCACCACGGCAGCGGGGCTACTCGTCGCGATCCCAGCGTACCTAATGTACATGTACTTCCTGGGGCACACGGACCGACTGATCATGGAAATGGATCGGCATGCCCAGCGGCTCGTCGATACGATCAGCGCCGAGGGACTTCAAGAGGTCGAGGGAACGCGAGGAAGATCTCGAACACGCAAAGCCGCCTGACGGAGTTACCATTATGCCTCTCAAACTTCATCAGGAAGAACTCCCTTCGATCAATTTGACAAGTATGATCGACGTTCTGTTCCTGTTGATCATCTTTTTCATGGTGGGGACTCGCTTCTCGGAGAACGAAAGCAGCATCGAAATCAATCTCCCCAAGATTGCCAATGGTGGATCCATGCTCCAAGCGCCGGCTGCCAAAGTCGTTTCTTTGAAAGCCGATGGTACGATTCGACTCGATGGCCAGCCACTGGCACTCCAGCAATTAGAACAGACTCTCGTCGAGGCAGCACGAAACTACCCTTCTTTAAAAGTGGCATTCGAAGCCGACGGTGCCTGCAGCTATCAGAGTGCTTCCGAGGTGGTTGCAACGATAAAGAGGTCTGGATGCAACAGCCTCGATCTACGACATGCCAAGTATGAAATGCCCGGAATGCGACGATGACTGGCCATTCCCTTTGGTTTGCCGTTGACTCGTGGACGATCGGCGCCATCGGCGACGTATCGACCAGTCGGTGGTGGGCCATTGTCCTTGGGGTGCTAGCCGCCCTTGTCGCCATCACGCTGCTCGTTGCATCCTGGACACGTTGGGGGCAGACAAAATCCCTCACGAAGTGTATCGCCTTGGCATTTCTTGCCCATGTGTGGTTGTTGATGTATGCCTACGGTACTCGGATCCTCGTCCCAGGTGTTGGGCCAGGGATTTCCGGCGGTCCGCCATCATCCCAACTGATTTCTGTTATCATCGAATCAGAACAAAAAGATGCACCTAAAGCGATCAGCGAATCGGAGGTCGAGCATCAAGCGGATCTGCCCGTACAAGCAAACGATGGCGGGTCGGAGATTGATCCTTGGGAGGCTCCAATCCGTTCCACTGAGGGTGATGGTGCGTTGGATCTAGACTTGCCGAAGTCGTTCGCTGAAACAGAACCGCAAGCAAGGCCGGTCGATGAGCCAGTCTCGTTAGCAGAGTTGCCAGCGACCGTCCCGGATGAGATGCTGTTGCAGCAATTTCTATCCGATCAAAACACTACCGAGCCCGCGGCGACGACCAGCATGGAATCGTCGAGCATTCCTAGCAATGCGAGGGTTTTCAATCCCGCTTTGCAACCCAGCTCGGTTCCCAATCCTGTCGCGGCACAGGTCCCGTCGGTTTATCAGAATCGTTTTTCCCCCAATCGCATGGAACTCGTACGTGCAGGAGGTGGAGACGAGTCGACGGAGACGGCAGTCCAAATGGCTTTGGAATGGTTGGCGAGGGCTCAATCGAAAGATGGCGGCTGGTATGCCTCCGAACATGGGGCGGGGAGCGAAGCAACCCTGGTTCGCGTGGGGCCCGATGGTGAGTTGAGAAAACGAACCGGTGCTCGAGCGAACACGGCGATGACTGGATTGGCTCTGCTCGCTTTCTTGGGCGCAGGGCACACGCATCTCGACGGAAGATATGCTCCAACCATCCAGGCTGGCTTGAGATACCTTCTCAGTCAGCAATTCCCAAGTTCCGGAGACTTAGCAGGTCTGGATCAAGTAGGAAGAGATGATTCGGTTCGTTTTGCACGCATGTACAGCCATGGCATGGCAGGCTTGGCGCTCGCCGAAGCTTACTCGATCACCAGGGATCCTGCACTGCTATCTGCGGTCCATTCAGCCTGCAACTACTCGATCGCTGCCATGAATACGACGTCTGGCGGATGGAGGTACGAGTATCCGACGAGCGACCCAGGTGACACGAGCCAGTTTGGTTGGCAAGCCATGTTGCTGACCAGCGCCCATCGCGGAGGAGTCATCCAGTTACCTCAAGATCGCCGCATCTTGATGCAACGGTTTCTCGATTCGGTGGCTGCAGGGAACTACGGAGGGCTAGCGACCTATCGACCACGCCGAGGACCCTATGCCGCGGCGGAGTTGGCCACGAATTCGATGACCGCGGAAGCGATGGCCTCCAGACTCCTGCTCGGTTTCCCGGTAAGCAAGGAGATGGCATCCGAAACACAAAAGACGCTGCTCGCCCAGTTGCCAGGACAGGGGCAAGAAAATTTTTATTACTGGTACTACGCGACACTCGCGTTGTTTCAAATGCGAGGGACTGAACCAGCGAGTTCCGGATCGCTCGATCAGGATCGGGCGTGGGAACGATGGAATGAGGCGATGAAGAAACAGCTCTGCTCAACACAGGTTGTATCCGGAACCAATCTCGGGTCCTGGAATCCAACGTGTGTTTGGGGAGCCTATGGAGGTCGTGTCTACTCGACGTCGATCGGGTGCCTCTGTCTGGAGGTCTATTACCGCTATTTGCCAACCTATTCCATGCAGCAAACTGCAAATTCATGGAAGCCCTTCGAGAATCAAAGGCGGTGAAAGGATTCCTCCAACACTCCAGACGAGGAACGATCCATGGGAACGAGAACGACCTGGCTCCCCAGATCTTCCAGTTCGTTCCGTAAGGCATTCATGCGATGGATTAGAAAATTCAACTATCGAGAAGGTTCTAGTATTTCTCGCGGAATCGTTTCTGTAGGGAGCAATTTAGGTAGCCGCGGTTCGATTCATGAACAAAACCGCGATCAGTCCCCCCAGCAACAGAAGCGAGACGGCTAACAAAAAGATGATGACCATCCATTGCTGTTTGCGCTGTTTCTCTTTCCGTTGAGATGCGAGTACTGCGGCTTTCGATTTTTCATTCGAGACACTGAACTCCGAAATGGTGGGCGTGCCTAGGGGGCTCGGGGCCCGGGGAGGCGCTGCAGAAGCGACTGGGGCAGCGACTGAGTACAACTCGGGCAACAGCTCAATCGCGCTGCTCCATTGCGTTTGGCCTTCTCGCCACAGCAGTGAATCCTGCGTCACTCGATTCTCACGAATCCACTCCGCGAGCAACTCCTCATTGGCAGGACCGTATTGCCCACCGCTGGGTGGACGGACAAACCACGCAGCTCCTGGTGCCTCCTGAAAGGCGCGTGGTTTTGCAGAGGGAGTGAAGCGAGCGCCTGGTGGAATGGCGACCTGAGCGGGGACCGTTAGAGATGGAGCCTTTTCATTGGGTGGATCTGCAACCGTCGTGGTGGTCGCACCCTTTGGGGCCGCCCCACCCACGAGGACCGCTTTTTCCGGAACATGCTCCATCGACGAATCATCCACGGCCCATGAGTAAGTCGCATCGCTCAATGGAATGCGAAAAGACTGTTTGCACTGTGGGCATTTTCCTCTCTTTCCCGCAAGGAAATCCTTGACGTGCACAGCATGACTACAGTGATGGCAGGCGAATCGAATCCCCATTTCTTACTTCCTTAATTCTCACCCAACATAATCTATCGATAGCTCTCGTGGCATTTCACACAGGATTGGTCGATCTTGCCAACCGCTAATCGAGCTTCGTTTGCATCTCCCTTCCTCGCGGCTTTGGCTACCTCGCCGGCCGACTGGACCATCGCTTGCGCAAACTCAAGGTACTGTTCTTCATCTGCATAATTCATACCTTCCTGTTGGAGTATATGCCCGAACATCGCAACAAGTTCCGCATACTTGACAACCTCCTCCTGCGATTCATTGAATTTCTTTTCACTACTGGTCGCCGGAGCTAAGGATTCACGAAGGGCCCACTCGAGCAATTTCATCGTAGGACCGTGATCCGCGGTATCCGACCAACTTTTCTCTTCTTCGTTACCATCCAGTTTTCCGCCTTTCAACAAGTCTTGCAAGTCTTGAATGCGTTGTTTGGATTCCTTAAAGACGGCGTCGGTTCCAACTTTGCAGTTCGCCGCCGTCTTGGCAAAAATTCGGTGCCCGTAAGCCGCGGAGTTTTGCCAGCGAATATTCTCCGGATATTGGGAAATCACTCCCATCAAGGATGCGATCAGAGTGAATTCCTTCCTGGCCTCGACCAAACCTCCGCCGGCAAACTTGGCAGGAGTCGTTACCACTTTATCCAATCGAGCTTTAGACTCTTTAATGAGATCTTCGATGGTCTGACTCGATATCAAGTTCTTCCACGCAGCTTGACCACCCTCTTTCCCTGCGGCGTTGGACAAATCCTCGGCAGAAGGAACTGGAACATTGGCGCCGTCCGTTGCTAAGGCAGTCGCACTCGTTCGTGGCTTTTCTCCGCGCAACTGGGAGAAAGGATCATCAAAGAAGACCCCCGAAAAATCTTCCGGCTTCCAGGTGGGTGGTTTGGCTCGATTCGGTTTCTTGATCGGCTTCTGCGCGGAGGATGGAGCGATCAGCATCATCAAAAACGTAAACCAAACCAGGAGGCCTGGAACAGATCGATGAGCAGAAAAAAATGGGAACCTATCCATGGTCATCGGTTTTGGAATGTCTATCAATTAGGTGGTAGAACGGTCCGCGAGGGGTGCTGCATGGTCGTTCAGTGGAATTGAATTTCCATCTCGATCTTATCATAACCCGAAACCGCACAGTTCACCCTATCAATATTCCAATCCAGACGATTCCATAGCTCAACTCATTTCAGTGGCAAGATTCTTTACAAACGAGATCTACTTCGTCGCTCCTTCTGCTGCTCCGCAGGATCGAGAAATCCTCGCAATCGATATTGCCGAGATCCCGGCATTGGGATTG
Source organism: Pirellula sp. (assembly GCA_040396935.1). Lineage (GTDB taxonomy): Bacteria > Planctomycetota > Planctomycetia > Pirellulales > Pirellulaceae > JBKCUI01. Next base: position 29,863 of record JBBAXA010000043.1, on the reverse strand, counting down.
CGGTATACTGCCCGGGTGCGTTGCATGGGGTGCTGACAAAAGCGAGACGTTTGTCGCACGCGCCAACCATTTGAGCCCACGTGGGAAACGAGCTTTCGACTCGAGATGCACTCGGTTCGCCGCAGACGCCCGATCCCACTAATTCAGCAAGGCTTCCTCGGACATCAGGCTCTGTCGGTAATATTTCAGTCCGGGAATGAAGAAGGAGAGTGCGCAGACCACTCCAAACACCAGGTGCGCGTATTGCGGAAACGCACACATCACTGCCGTGGTAGCGAACAGCGAGAAGGCTTGGATGTAAAAAGCACCACTCAGAATGCCGGCTTTGATCAAGAAGACCATGCCGGTGATAACTCCTAGCAAAGGAGTTAGCGTGAGTGGTTGCAATCCTAACGCTCCCTCGACCGGAAAGAGAGATCCGATCGCGATCATGCTAGCCCCCCAAACGTGGGCGATCTGCCGTTCGACGAAGGTGACGGGGCCCATGCGACGCCTCAAAGCCCAGAACACAGCTGCCCAAGCTCCAAGACCGACGGTCCAGAGCAAGGGGTAGGCCCATTGACTGGCTCCATTCCATTGCAGCAACTCAGTCAAAATGCAGACGAGCAGTAGGACCAGCGAATGCCACATCCAAAGCAATCCCCAATTCTCCAGGACGGGTGCGTGGTGTGTTTCTCGAAACCAACGTGCGACCACTTGCGCGAATTGGCCGGAACGAGCGGCAATCGGTTCATCACGCAGGAACGAAAGTAGATCATCTCCCATCGATTCGGCAGTTCGGTACCGTAGGTCCTGCGGTTTCTGCAAGGCCCGAACCACGATCATCTCAAGATCCCGATCAATTTTCGGATTGAGAACACGCGGCGGAGGCGGATCCTGTTCGAGGATCTTGAGCAATAAATCGACGGGACTTTTTCCGACAAAGGGGGGCTGTCCCGTCACCGCATTATAAAGAACCGATCCCAGGCTGTAGATGTCCGACGCCGGCCCGATCGGACCGAGACGGCCACTGGCTTGTTCGGGACTCATGTAAGTGGGTGTTCCGAGAACGACACCCGTTCGGGTCAACGAATCCATACTGTCAGCTTGCTTGGCAAGACCGAAATCGGTGAGTCTCGCGTGTCCGGTCTCATCGATGAGGATGTTGGATGGTTTGATATCTCGATGGACGACGCCGCGTTCATGCGCGAACTGGACCGCCCTGCAGATTTGTTCGAGGATCCTCGCCGCGTCTCGCACCGCGAGCGACCCTTCCTGCACCATTTCATGCAACGTTCGGCCTTGGATGAACTTCATCACAAAATACGGGCGGCCATCAATCTCTCCGACATCGTAAACCGGGACGATACCGGGATGGTCCAGCTTGGCTGTCGCGCGTGCTTCCGCAAAAAATCGTAGCTTCTCCTGGGGAGATGCCAGACGGTCCTTCAAAATCATCTTGATCGCGACTTCTCGTTGCAGACTCTGCTGGTAGGCTCGGTAAACAACACCCATGCCCCCACGACCGATCTCTTCGAGTAGTTCAAAGTCTCCCATCAAGCATGGCAATTGCATCTGCCAAGCACCGGAGTCCTGATCGCTCGAAGAAGAGGACTTGGCATCATCGCTACCAACGGCTTCGGTGAGAACGATTGTCCCCCAGAGGGCCATTAAATCCTCTGCAATATCTGGATGCTTGCGACATTCGGCGACGATATCGATGGCTTCTCCTTGCTGGAGCCTGTCAGCCAATTCGGTAACGATCGTCGCCAATCGTTCCTCGCGTTCGGACTCGGCGTGATTCGCCTCGTCAGGATTGGAGAATGGCGATGAGGGAGTGGAGCGAGAGAATGGTGAGACCAAGGCGACTAATCCTCGATATAATCCCGAAAGGGTGCTTGACCATCGATGACCTCTCGCAAGCGTTTCAAGGCTCGGAGATAACGCATGCTCGCAGCGGGTTCCGTGAGCCCCAGTGCCTGCGCGATTTCCTGATTATTCAACTGCTCGTAATGGCGCATCAGGATGATGTCTCGATCGTTTTCCCTCAACAGATGTATGGCCGCTTCGATTTGAGCAGCCAGTTCTTTTTGAGCCGCGGCGGCTGCCGGCGTCAAGGCAGCATCCCGAAACTGATGGACCAATTCGATGGTCGATTGGTCTGGAGGACCTTTGCCGGGTTGAGGTTGCTCCCGATCGACGCTCCTTTTGGCAGATAGTCGATGCCGTCGATGGGCGTCGATAATTCGATCCTTGGCAATTTGGCGGATCCAAAGATGGAAAGGGATGACCGGATTGTCCAAGTAATCGTGAAGTCTTCTGTTCGCTTCCACCAACACGTCCTGGATCACATCACTGACGTCCATCCGTTGGTTCAGACGCTGATCCAAACGAAGCTGAATCATCCGACGGAGCGATTCACGATGCCTATCCATCAATGCATCGACGGCGCGGGGCTCTCCCCCGCGAACATTCAAAAGTAATTCCGCCGTGACCTCGCCGTCCGGCCATATCGATTTAGACATTCAGCACATTTTCAGAGATTGCAACGCGACCCGTCCAGACCATTCTACTCGACGGGCTAGTTCTAAAGTGTTTTCCCGGTTCGAATCCAGTCCGCATTGAAGGTATGCCTCGGAATGCTACCATACGAACTAATGATCATTCTCCTTTTTCCTATCTGGGACGAGTCCACCAGGAATCCTCATGGAACAGCCAGCCGTTTCCGAACTTTTTGAACGCAAAACAGCCATCCGCAAGCAAGCCCACGAGAATCGCCGCAACCAGCCGGAGAAAGACTCCATTTCAGAGAGTATCGTGCAACGTTTCATGGAATTGCCAGACTACGCAAAGGCAGAAACCGTGATGTTCTACGTTGACGTTCGGGATGAAGTCCGGACCCGTCAAGCACTGCCCCAGGCGCTCGCTAGCGGAAAAAGGATCGTCGTTCCCTACTGCGTGGACGGCGAATTGGAGCTTTTTTGGTTGGAAAGCATGGATGAGCTGGAGCTCGGTATGTATCGCATCTTGGAACCAAAAGCTGAGCTTCGGAACGTGGCTGCGAAAAAATTACAGCCGACGGATCTCGATTTGATCATGGTTCCAGGAGTCGCATTCGACAGGAATGGAGGTCGAACAGGGCATGGAAAAGGTTACTACGATAAGCTTTTGCAGCATGCAAAGCGCACGACTCCGCTCGTTGCCCTAGCCTTTGAATGCCAGATGTTCGACGAAATACCCGCCGAAAGCCACGATATCTACATGGACAAGGTCGTCACCGAAAATGCTGTCTACAACGGAAAGGGAAGAAGTTAATGGTACGCACCGCCAGCACCATGCTGCCGCTAGGAACCGCAGCCCCTGATTTCGACTTGGTCAATGTCGATGGAACCAAGGTCCGACTCCAGCAGTTTCAGGGCAAGAAAGCATTGGTCGTCATCTTCATGTGCAACCACTGTCCCTATGTCAAACACGTCGCACCCGAGCTAAAGCGATTGTCGGATGACTATATTCCTCGCGAGGTTGGCTTCATAGGTATTAGTTCGAACGACGTCGAAACGTATCCGGAGGATTCGTTGGAAAAAATGGCTGAGGAGGCGGCGACTCGACAATACCGTTTCCCCTATGCGATCGACCTAGACCAGTCGGTGGCCAAAGCCTACCGAGCCGCATGCACCCCCGACATTTTCGTTTTCGATGGTCAACAGAAGTTGGTGTATCGAGGTCAGTTGGACGATTCCCGACCAAAGAACGACAAGCCTTTGAACGGCCATGACCTCCGTGCAGCCCTCGATGCGATTCTTTCTGGAAAATCGGTCCCAGCGGATCAAAAACCGAGCATCGGATGCAACATCAAGTGGAAGGACGGGGCGGAGCCCGACTATTTCAATCCTTCAGGTGTCGCTTCGTCATGATTTTCAATGGGGCTTTGCGGATCGGTTTGGGGTTGGATTCGCATCGACTGGAACCGGGAGGGCCGCTAATCCTGGGTGGGATAAGCCTGGACTATCCCATCCACTGTGTGGGTCACTCGGATGCTGACGTTCTGTTGCATGCCATCACCGACGCCATCCTCAGCGCCGGGGGGTTACCCGATATCGGGGAACTATTTCCCAACGATCGCGAGGAGAATCGCGGTCGGGATTCGTCGGAGATGTTGAGCATGGCGATGGGAGCGTTTAGGCTTCAAGGATGGGCCCTCCATCAAATCGATTGTGTGATTGAAATGGAAAAACCAAAGATTTTTCCTCACAAAGACGAAATGCGAACGAGGATCGCAGATATCCTCGGAATCTCGGTCGATCGGGTCGGACTCAAAGGAAAAACAGGGGAAGGAATCGGAGAAATCGGTCGAGGTGAGCTCGCAAAAGCGACCTGTGTGGCGCTGGCCGTTAGGCCAACTAGCCCTTGACGATTCCGGCTCAGGAAAATTATCTTTACGAATTCTCATTTGTCCGGACAAGGATTGGTCTAGCTTTTGCTCGAGAGGCACTGGCTTGAGCCGTCGTTGACGGATGTTGCCGGCATAGCTTCAATTGGCAGAGCACCGCATTCGTAATGCGGGGGTTGTGGGTTCGACTCCCACTGCCGGCTTCAAGTTTTCGGCCAACGCGATGGCCGCGGATCTGAGACAAATCCTAAGGAATTTTGCGACTTATGGTTCAGGCTGCTTCAACGATCGATATTCGAGAAACCGTTCTCTCCAACCAAACGTTTGGCCCCCAAGACATCGATCGAATCACGAAGATCGTTGAAGAGGATTTCACACAAGCCGCATTGCTCCGAGACGCTGTGCAGGAGTTGCAACAGAGCTCGAATCTCTCGCCTGCCGGGATGACCCGACTCGGGGTTTGCCAATACCTAATCGGTCGTTTCAGGGATGCCGAAGCGACACTGCGGCAAGCCGATGGGGGAGCATTGGCACAATATTATCTGGGTAAGACCTGCTTTCAATTGGAAGAATACGATCGGGCCCTTGCGTACTACGATGCAGCTGAGAAAGCGGGATATACGCCCGAATGGTGTCAGTTGTCTCGAGCGGAGGTCCTCCGTTACCAGGGAAGGAAAGAGGAAGCTCTCCGTCTACTGGACAACATTTTTGGACCGGTAGAGCAGCACGCGGAATATCCGTATCAGCGAGCTGCGACGCTCGCCGCAATTGGAGGGAATCTTCCAGAAGTGCTGGCGTTGTACCAGCGAGCCCTGCAAGTGAACCCTCGGCATGCTGGTGCTCTTTTTGGGATGGCGGTCGAGAATGACCGACTGGGGAACGACAGTCAGGCCTTTGAGTATTACCAACGCGGAGCAGGTGTGATTCCCGCCCATGTTGGCACGTTGATCAATCTCGGGCTCATGTATGAAGACCGAAATGATTTCGGCAGAGCTCAGGCTTGCTACAAGCGAGTTTTAGAAAACGCCCCGGATCATCCTCAAGCACGGCTGTACCTCAAAGATGCGGCAGCGGGTGGGAATGTTCTTTACGACGAAGACTCTCAGAAGAAGAACGAAAGACTCGCGCAGCTGCTCAACGTACCTGTGACGGATTTCGAACTTTCGGTTCGTTCCCGCAACTGTCTGCAAAAGATGGGTATTCGAACGCTCGGTGATTTGACACGTGTCTCCGAACAGGCGCTCCTCTCCAGTAAGAATTTTGGTGAAACATCTCTCGTAGAGATCCGAGAAATGTTGACGGCTAGGGGGTTGCAACTCGGTCAGTTCGCCCACGAGAAACGCGAAGCCGATCCGCCACTGGATCTGAGCAGCATGACCCCCGACCAGCAGATGTTGCTCGATCGACCCATTTCGGAACTGAACCTCTCGGTTCGGGCCAGAAAATGCATGGTCCGCCTGCAATTGAATACGATCGGTGAGCTGATCCGAAAAACCGGGGATGATCTTCTCGAATGCAAGAATTTTGGTGTCACGAGCCTCACCGAAGTGCGCGAAAAGCTGACGGGGATGGGGCTCAAGCTTCGCGGTGACTGATTGCGATGCGATAAGTAGTCGCTGGCAGCGGTGCGGATGGAACAGTAAGCATGTTCATCATTGCGGCTTATCTTTTGGTTGGATCAGGACATGACGTTTGGACCGATGGTCCAAACGGATGACAAGTAAGCCTCGGCCGCCCGTCGAATGTGACCCCCCCGATGAACCAACTCCGTACGAGGCGTACCGCGATTGCGATAGGCGTATTGGTAGGAGTCAACGCCCTTTGGGGATTGTCTTTCCCCATGATGAAGGGCATTAGCCAAATCATTGAGAATCACTTTCAGATTCGTTCCGATGCAATGTCGACGAGTCTTTCGGTGTCTGCTTCATCAGGCATGATTGCGATTCGTTTCTTGTTTGCCATGGTGTTCTTGTGCGCGGTTTTCCCTCGTCTTGTCAGAGGGGCGACGCGTCTCGAATGGATAGCCGGTTTTTGGATCGGGCTGCTATTCTCAATTGGATTGGTACTGCAAGTCGTTGGGCTTTCGACGATTCCAGCTTCCCGAAGTGGATTCTTAACGAGCCTCACTGCGGTCTACACGCCACTCATTGCTTGCTTCCTGTCGAAAAAAGCTCCGAATGCGAATGTCATCGTGGGTGCTGGTCTGGCTTTACTGGGAATTGCCGTGCTGTCGGACTTGTTTCCGAATCCCTACTCCAGTTCGGATTTCAGTCACCAAGAACAGCAAATAATCCCGCTCAACTCGGGAGATCTATGGACGACCCTGGGCGCCCTATTTTTTAGTTTCCAAGTCTTGTTAATCGATCACTTTGGAAAAACGCTGCGGTCCTCAGCCTTCACTCCGGGGATGTTTGTGACAGCAGCCATCGTCTCGGCGATGATCTTCGCAGTGTCTCAATCGATGACCTCCCTTGAGTACGATTCGATTGGCCTGAGGAACTGGTTGGCTCTCTTTTCCATGCCGGGATTCATGGGGGTCGTTTTGTTCCTGGCGATATTCTGTTCCCTGCTCGCGTTTCTAGGGATGAATACATATCAACCTTCGATCTCGGCCGCTCAGGCATCGGTGATTTATAGTCTGGAGCCGTTATTTGCCTCTCTGTGGGCCATGTTGGTCCCAGGTCTACTGGCAGGTTTCTTAACGCTCGAATATCAGAACGAATCGCTGACAGTGCATCTGATGGTCGGAGGCTTTCTGATCCTTGTCGCAAATATCGTGGCCCTATGGCCACGGTCGGAACGCGGTTCGAGCAAGCCATAAAAGAAACAGCCCATAGCCCACCTAAGCCTGGTAGCTGATGTGGAATTGGGTTGTGTCGTGGAATCCGTTGTTGTCTTTGCAGAAACTCGAATTGGCTCGATTTACTTCTTTTTCTTTGCAGTCTTCTTGACTGGTTTGGCAGCAGCCTTTTTAGGAGCGGCAGTCTTGCTTTTCTTTACCGCTTTGGCTGCTTTCTTGGCGGGTTTTGTAGCTTCCTTCGTTACTGTCTTCACTGAAGTCGATTTGCTCTTGCGACCACCGAAAATAGATTCCCAATTCGTCGCATACTTCTCGTTGGTTCCCACTCGTGTAATCGTCACAAAATCACCTTTCTTCAAATACATAAGATGGAGGATCTGACTGGTTCAATCAGCTATCTATCAAAGTAGCGGATGGTTTCTAACTTGGTCAATACAGTTTCAGATGTTTCGTCTACTCGGAGGCTCTGGCTGGCCTCGTTTCTGAAAGTTGCGGTCATTCTCATGCGCATCTTCGCGTTGAAGCGTCGTCGCTTGCCGAAAAGGAAACACTCAGCATGATTCGAGCTCACCTCACACGTTGTGAACGTAGCCCGCGACCACTACACTATCGATCATATACTTTGCAATTCCACACTGCGAAATTCCTCAATACCTAAGGTTTATTGATGTTGAACGCGAATCGCTTTCTTGCAGCAACTCCCTTTTTGGCATGGACCTTTTCCGGGTTCGTATGTTTAGCCCAGCAGCTCAATACGTCTCCGGTAGCCACCCAAATTTATTCCGGCGGCGATATCGTGACCATGCGAGGGACTAAGCCGGAGTATGTCGAGAGTTTGGCGGTCAAGGATGGGAAAATTCTTTTTGCAGGTGCGTTGGCTGAGTCCGAAAGACTCGCAGGTGCCAACTGCAATCGCGTCGACTTGAAGGGTAAGACGCTCTTACCGGGTTTCATCGACACGCACGGTCACTTCGTTTATTTCGGAAAGAATTTGGTCGATGCTAACTTGTTTGGCTGCTCGGACATTCCAGATCTGATTGCGAGGATGAAAAAGCAGCTAGATCGAACGCCGGCTGACGCTTGGATCGTAGGTTTCGGATATCAAGCCCGGCAGATGAAGGAAGGTCGACCACCTACGAGCGAAGAACTCGATGCCATTTCAAAAGATCGGCCGGTGATGGTTGTTGACTCTTCCGGTCATCTTGGGTCAGCCAATGGTGCGGCTTTTAAGGCTGCAGGTATCACCGCGGAAACGCCTGATCCGACCGGTGGAATGTTCTCCCGAAAAACAGATGGAAAATCCCTTCTGGGGCCTGTGGAAGAGACTGCCCTCAACGCGGTACGTAGTAAACGCCCCCCATTCACGGGTGAGCTCGCCGCACAAGCGATATCCGGTGCCGCGGAGGTATGGGCTAGTTATGGACAGACAACAGCTATGGAAGCTGGGCTCGGTCTCGGCAATGATGACATCGGGATCGTACTCAATGCGATCGACAAGAAATTGCTACCGATCGATCTCTACATCGCAGCCAAGGATTCTGCGCTCGACGACACACTCGCTGCGGCTTATTCCGTCGCATCCCAATACAATCCTCAATCGGGCGGGATCGTCGAAAAGCTACGTGCTGCACGTCCCGATCTCGATAGCCGGTATGTCAATCGTGTTCGTCTCGGAGGTGTCAAATTTTGGCTGGATGGCAGTCTGGATACTGCCTGGTTCACCCTGCCCTACACGCAAAACCCACCCGGCAAGACGGGATCGTTCGCGGGCTATCGGCAAATTCCAGATGAAGTCCTCGATCGGGTTTTTGATAAGTATTGGCCGACAGAACTTCAAATCCATATGCATATGAATGGCGATGCGGCTGCAGATCAAGCGCTCGCTGCGATCACCAAAGCGGTGAAGAAGTATGGAATGCGCGATCATAGACCTGTCTTTGTGCATGCCACGTGGCTGCGTCTGGATCAGATTCAACGGATGAAGGATTACGGCGCAATCCCGAGTTTTCTCACAGCTGGAATCATTCCAGGAGGTGACTCGGTGGTCAGGCTGTGGGGGCCAGAGCGATCGGCGGGAGCGATGGCCTCGCGTACGTTCCTCCGCGCGGGACTGCCATTTACCTTCTCACACGATGCGCCTGTGTCACCGACACCATCGATTTTGCAACTGGTCGATGCTGGGGTCAATCGCCTCTCCGGGAGCGGGCAGGTGATCGGGGCCGACGAAAGGATTGAGCCCTACGACGCTCTCCGCGCTGTCACGGCAGTGGCGGCCTACCAGCTGAAAGAAGAGAAGACAAAAGGTACTCTCGAAGCAGGAAAGCTTGCCGATTTTGTGATCCTCCAGTCCAATCCATTGAAGGTTGAGTCAACCACGATCAAGGACATCGTTGTTGTCGAAACGATCAAAGAGGGACGAACCGTTTTTGCTCGTCGATAACGGACCTCGATGCATCGCCTGGAGACGCGTAGCCTAGACACGCCGCGGTTGGTTTTTTCCAAGGTCTCTCGCCAAAATTTAGGATCGATCTTTCCGCCGATGGATCGATCCCTCGGACTCCATCGTATGAGAAATGCCACGCAACGAACTCGTGCAGTGGGGCTGCTCCTCACGATTGCAGTGGTGGCAGCTTGCCATCGAAACAGTGAAACGTCGAAGACGGATATTCGGTCCGCCCCTTTATCCGAATCCGAAGAGGGTAGGATGGTCGATGTACCCAATGCACTTGGTTTTCGAAGGGTTGCCGTTCGACAGGACGGCAATTACCTCGAGGGAATCCTCGACAAACATCAGCGACAAATCGTTCCACTGCTCTCGAATTTGCTGGTGCACGAGATCGAGGGGGATCTGGCACTCGTACAGTTCGGTACCAAATTCTTATTCATTCCACTCGGAGATGAGGCGGTCTCCCGTGAAGAACTAGAGGAGGTGGCTGGGTTCCAATACGCGACACCTTACCGCTGCGAGCTCGCGCTGGTTGTTTTGAATGATCGTTGGTTTTATATCCGTCGCGATGGACAAAGGGCCTTCCAAGAGGATTTCGATTTTGCAGAATCATTCCATTTTGATCGAGCCTTAGTGAAGGTTGGTTCGCGGTACCGGATTCTTGATACACGTGGAGAGACCGTTGCGAAGCTCGACTATGACCAGGTAAATTCCCAAAGCCCATGGTGTTGGCAAGTTACGAAGGTGGAGGGAGGGAAATTCCTCAGCGGATTCGTGGACTTGAACGGCCAGCTCTTGACCGATCTGGTTTATGAAGAAGTCGGAACCTATGATCCGCTGACGAAACGTATTCGCGTCGCTCAAAGAGATCTCTATGGGTTCCTGGATGAAAATGCAAAAGTAGCCATTCCACTTATTTATGAGTATGCGGAGGTATTCGACCATGGAAAAGCGAGGGTCGAACTGCGCGGTCGTGATTTTTTTATTGATCCAAATGGGGTGGAGTTGTCCGAGTGAATTCTGAATGGCCTCCTAGTAGCTTTTTGAAGCCTGCAATGAATTACAGGCTCTACATAGCTCGGCAAGTTCACCATGATCTTTTATCGACTGGCGTTCGCGGATGCTATCTAAAAAATTCATCGGTCATGGAGAGCATACGCGCACAGCGGTCCAGTCTCGGTACGGATCGGTAGGGTTGCGTTTCTATTGGCGAGGTAGCTTCACCTTTCGTTGAGGATGAAAGGATATGGCCTCGTTCGGCGTGTCTTTGATAAAAGCGTTTTCATCAGCGATTACTTCCGAGTGCAGACTCTTTTTGATGAGCAGATTGCTTTTGGAGTGCGGCGGCCTATTGCCGCCGCTTTGGAATGTACATCTTGGTTAGCCGCCTTGTCGCTCACCGTCGCCACGACGGCAGCGTTCTCGAAAGTGATTACTTCTGAGTGCAGATTCTTTTTGAAGAGAAGATTCCTTTTGGAGTGCGGCGGCCTATTGCCACCGCTTTGGAATGCAGGTCTTCCGTAATCGTCACTTCCGAAAGGTTCCATGTTGTGCACCCGATTCACTGGCGATCGCTTTTGCAAGGAATTTCCCCGTCGCTGCGGTCAGCGATTACAACCATTTTTTTCCCATGTAGATACAGCCGTCGGTCGTGGTACCTGTCCGCATCAACTCCTGGAAACCTAACTTGTTGTAAAAGGCAAGAGCCGCTTGATTGAGCACACTGAGTCCGAGATGCACACCGGGCGATCCCATGGCAGAGAGTTTTTGCATAATCATCTCCATCATGCGGCGTCCATTTCCTTTACCGCGTGCTCTTTCCAGCAAGTCGATATGCATGTGAGAGGGATAGTCTTCGTACGGTTCAGGACAATCATAGGATGGCTTGTGGTACCAGGAATGAACCATTTGGGATCTGGTCCATGTTGCTGGATCCCCCGCTGGTATCGGGAATTGATTGCATAGTTGCGGACGCCAAAGCTGGTCATAGCGGGTATAGAAATCCCTGGAATCCAAGGCTCCAAACGCGTATCCACAGACACCTTGGTTGTCCTCGAGGATCAAACTTAACTCGGATTCGAAAGCTAGATAAGGACCAACAAAGATCCTTCCTAAGGCGTCTGGGTCTTCCTGATAAAAAGGTTCGCCGTCGGCGCCATGGTTGCCGGTCTTCAAGCAAACATGGTATGCGGCAGCCTGATCTAGGGTTGTGCCTTGTCGGATAGTAAAGACCGTCATCGTTTGAATACACCAAGTCGAGCTAGATGGAATGCTAAAATCGAAGAGTCCTATTGTAAATTATGGATAGCCCTATGGGGCCGATCGATTCGGGCTCCCGCTACCAGTAATGCGAGGGCGAGTCCGCTACTGACGGAGCATGCAGCCAGCATATGGAAAACGGAAAATCGCTCGATCAACCATCCACCGACCAATCCTCCTACAATCACGGTCAGCCCTAAAAAGGTGGCATCGACGACTGTCATGGCCAGCGTTTGTATCTCCTTGTCGACGACTGAAAAAACGTAATTGCGGAGCGATGAAAGCAGCAGTCCGAAGGCGAGTCCCTCCAGACAAGCCGTTAGCATGACAATCCAAGACGTTTGGAAATAAATTATCAAACCGTATCGCAACATATACAAAAGACCTGCGACAATCATCAGCCGTCGCGCGGAGAGTCGCGGTAGCAACCAAACCGATAGGAACATGGCTGGCATTTCGCTCATCACTCCGAAAAAGAATGTCCAACCCAGCTCTGCCACTCCACCTCCGGTCCCTTTGATCAGCAAGCCTTGGAAATTGAAAGTCGTTTGCACCCCCAGATACATAAAAAAAACGACAGCGAGGATGTAAACGTATTTCCCATTCCCAAAGAGTTGGACAAGTGAGCTCCCCATCGTGAAAGATGCTGTCATCGTCGAGTCCAATGGTTTCGTTTTCTCGATATCTGGAATGGTCAATGCCAACAAGCTCAGCAGGATTGCGGCGGCTATGGCTACGACAAATAGCATGTTCCAAGATACGTAGAGTATGAGATAGGCCGTGAGCAACGCGATCGTTGCCCAGCCGAGCGAGCCAAAACTACGGATCTGCCCAAATCGATTCGGATCTCCATATTGGTAAAGATATTTCAAAGTCCAAGAATCCAGCATAGGGCCGATCGGTTGTTGCAGAAATCCCATCAAAGCCATAGTTGTACGGATCCCCATCGTGCTCGTTTGGAATGGCATGGCTGCAACCACGATTGCAAACAGCAAAGCCGCTCCGAGCACGGGCATACGAACGCTTTGCAATTTATCTGACAAATAGCCAAACGCGTACTGTCCCATCAACGCCGTGCCGACATAGAGCGACATCATCAAGCCTATTTCCGATGTCGCGAGTTTCCTTTCACCCTCGAAGTAGACAACCCAATAGCCCAGAATCGCTGAGGACATCGCCCAGTAAAGATAGTGTGCCAGTCGGAACTTCAAAAAACCTTCGGATAGTTGCATCATGGCTCGCAATCAGGTGCTGGGCGTCGGATCGAATTCGGAGCGGAGTCGATCGATCGCGTAATCCATGAAGTCGTCGGTGATCTCGCGATCGTTTAAGATCGAATAACTATATCCTTTTTCGCGAACATACTGGTTGCAGCTTCGGAGTGCGTTTCGGATATCGTCATAGCTGATCCCCATCGATTCCGGATGAATGGGGACCCCTGCACCTTTCAGAGTCGATTGAATCGATGCCACGTCGTTCTCCTGAAGCAAACTCATCAAAAAAATTCCCAGGTTGATGACCTTGCCATGTAGGAACTGCTTCCGAGTTTGAGCCTCGAGGCAATAGTAGAAGAAATGCTCGGATCCCTCCTCGTATTGGCAATGACCGATACGATAGTTTTCAACTGCTACAAAGCGGAAACCCTCCATCAACATCCGCAGTCCTTTTTCCGTGACATCATAGATCTCCTGGAGATGGTCTTTGACGTTTTGAAGAATCCGAGCCGTTTCCTCATAGAGCGATTCGTCCATCTGACTGTGCCCGCGAGCGACCGCAAGCTTCCAGTCGAACAGTGCGGTGTGGCAACTGAGCAGATCGCAGACGCCAGAGCGATTCATCACCGGAGGAGCCGATTGCAGAATCGAATAATCACAGTAGATCCTTTCCGGGATCATCTCTCCCACATACTGCACCTTGCCGTCGACTCGCAGCGCGATCGGATACGAGAACATCGCATCGACGGATATCGCAGTTGGAACCTGATAAACTGGTTTTCCTGCTTTCCAGGCATGGTACTTGGCGATATCCATTGCCATTCCACCACCCAGACCGATGGCGAGATCGAATGCAGACAAGCCGGCATGTTCCTCGGCTAGAATTTGCGACTCCATCGTACGCGTCATCACCAATTGCGGCTTCAATGAAGCGAATCGTTTGCCATACCTTTCCCAAAGCTGAGGATCGGTCGCGAGGAGGACACGCTTGCCCGCAACCTCGGTGACAAGCTCGTCGGAGCAGTTTTGTCCGTAAGCGACATCGTACTGTATTTTGCGATGCTGATTCATATCTTTCACCTTTACTGCTTCCATAACAAATACTTACTGGAATATACCCGAAGGTGAAAAGAGATTCACCATCGTGTGACATACTCCCTGTTCGGGTTGACGAGACTGCGTCGTCGTACAAATACACCCACTTGCATGATGTATCAGGTCAATCTGTAAGGTCATCACCAAAACGCGAGGCTGCTACGTTGGCGTCAACGTCGCACCGAGGTTGATCGTTTGCATTCACCGGTCGATTGAACGCAATCGCTTTCGTCAGAAACCTCCATGTCGTCGTGTATTTCAAACCGCTGGAATACGAAGAATCGAGGCGGTAGAGTGCGAAAGATCGAAACTGTTTTCATGAGCTGGCGAAAAGGATCGTTTCCGATAGATCGTATCCGGGGCAAGCAAATGAAATCGCGATCCGTTAGATCGTACGCTGGCCGTTCTGCTGGGTGGATACGAGACCATGTGTCTATGTGTCTTGGCCTGTCGTCGAATTACGGAAAGTAAATTCCAAATAGTTCCTTAAATCCACCGATTATCGAAAAAAAAATGATAAGTCAGGATGGTTGATGAATTTTCGCTAGGTTCGTTGCACGTCCTGAGCTCATTGCTTCGGGGTGGTAGTACGATAAGGTTGAAGTATGCTAGAGTTCGTTCGATGAGATTTTCACTGGGCGCTAAGTTGCCGAGCGATTTCGCCGGAGACGCATGGAAAGTCTTTGCGGCTAGGCTCGAATGGAGCATTTCGTCACGCAATCCGAACGATCGGCGAGTTGGAACGAGAAGGTAGCTCTCACATTGATGGTGCAAACATGATTCGCTTTTGGAAGTGTGGCGTTTGGTCCATCACCATCGCGGGGTTGATTCTTCAATTCATTAGTGCTCCGTGTGCAGCGCAGTCGAAGTCGTTCGACAAGGAATCGTCTCTACCGTTATCAGGGGGCGATCGTCAGGACCAAGTGCCCGAGGTGCTTCGAGCATGGATTCCATGGGCACTTTGGGATGATCAATCTAGAAAATCTCCATCAACGTATCGCGATCCAGCCGAACGAATTCACTTTTGGCCTGCCCTTGTAGATATCCAGGTCGACGATCGCAGTGGGCGTTGGAAATTGCCCGTACACGTGTTTCGCGAATCTTGGGTTCCGCTTCCGGGTGGTAAGGATTATTGGCCCATTGCCGTTACCGATGGTCAGAAGGAAACGATCGTGGTTGAGCACGATGGTTTTCCGTCGGTTCGATTGAAGCCCGGTACTTATACGCTGGAGGGAAGATGGGAGTGGAATTCTCTCCCCCAGAAACTGGAGATCCCACGCAGCTATGGGTGGATCCGTTTACAAGTCCGCGATGAGGTCATCGCCACACCCAACTGGGACGCGAGCGGTCAGTTATGGTTGAGTCGAGTCACCATAGGTGAAGTCGAGAAGGATAATTATTCATTCCAGATCTATCGGTTGATCCAAGATGGGTCTCCCATCTGGTTGCGAACGGAGATCGATTTGACCGCTACGGGTAAAAGTCGAGAAGAGGATCTTGGATTCGTCTTGCCAGAAGGATGGCAGCTCTCGTATGTGATGAGTGCTTTGCCGGTCGCAATCGATGAGACTGGCAAACTCAAAGCTCAGATCCGTGCCGGCAACTGGAAGATCGTACTCGACGCGTTCCGAAATGAGGACTTTAAAGAGCTCAAGTATGCTACGAGCACGCCACCTGCACAGCCGTTTGAACTGCTCGCATGGCAGCCAGCGCCTCATCTGCGTACCGTCGAGATGCAGGGGGTTGCACCTGTCGATGCTCAGACGACGAGGTTTCCTGAACGGTGGCGAAACCTCACTGTCTATCAATGGAAAACCGACACGTCCATTACGTTTGTTGAAAAGACACGCGGTATGGGAGTCGAGAAACCTAATGCTCTGAACATTCAACGTGTTTTATGGTTGGATGACGATGGCAGTGGGATTACCTATCAGGATTGGTTGAAGGGTGAGCAGAAGCAAATCGACCGTTTGGATGTCGCTTCGAATCATCAGCTCGGTGTGGTACGAGTTCGGGGCGAACGGCAGCTGATCACAGAGAATCCATCGAATGGCTCCCAAGGATTTGAATTGCGTATTCGTAATCCAGAAATCGAGGCAGTAGGCCGAGCGAGCTTGGTCGGATCGATCCCTGCTACAGGGTGGCAGACTCCGGCTGACCAATTGGAGGTAGAACTCTATTTGCCGCCAGGTTGGAGGATGTTAGCGCTGTTTGGAGCAGACCGGATTGATGGGGATTGGCTAACCGCTTGGACATTGCTGGACCTCTTTCTGTTGTTGGTCTTTAGCCTTGCCGTGTTGCGTCTCTATGGAGTCCTTCCAGGGATCGTCGCCTTTCTAGCGTTTGCGCTGACGTACCATGAGCCTGGTTCCCCTAGATGGACATGGTTCTTTCTGCTGATCCCCCTTGCTTTACTTCGAGTGGTCGGGGCGGGTAAACAATCCGTTGGATTGCAGTGGTGGCGAAACATAGCTCTGCTGATTTTGCTCTTCAATCTCATCCCATTTGCAGCGGCCCAAATTCAGAATGCGATTTATCCTCAGCTCGAACCGAGCAGCGTTGCATTTCAGAATCGAACGTTGTTTGAGTGGATGCAACAGACTTCGAATACGAGATCGGATAGTCTGACGATGAGTACGGACTCAATAAATGACGTCTCGGGTTCAGGAATGTATCCGTCCGACGTAGCGAAGGACTATCGGCAATCGCAAATGCCAATGTCGCGCGGTATGGAGAATTCTCAAAGTGTTCAGAACAGTAAAATACAATCCGCCCAGGTCTCCAATCTGCAATACGATCCAAAGACCAGTATCCAAACGGGAGTTGCCAAACCACAGTGGGTCGGGAATGTCGTACGCTGTCGTTGGGAAGGTCCTGTCTCTGCGGAAGAAACCATTCGACCTGTGTTGCTCTCCTGCAATGCCCATCGCCTTTTGACCATGGTACGGTTGCTGCTACTAGGACTGCTTCTAGGGATTCTGCTCGAGGGATTGCGCGACCATTGGAAGCGCTGGTTCCTCGTAGCAGAAAAGGTACCGAAGGTTTCGTCGTTGGGACTGTTTCTTGCGGTCTTTTTCTCGATCGTGGGTTATGCTCCCCACTCGTTGTGGGCTCAGATTCCAGACGCTCCAACTTTGAACGTGTTGAAGGAACGATTCGAACGAGCCAGCGATGCATTTCCGAATGCGGCTGATATCCCTCAAATGACCCTGCAGCTCGAGCAAAATCAAATTGCATTGGAAGCGACAATTCACGCGGCTAGCGCGGTGGCGGTTCCGCTACCCGGAAAAGCTCCGAGCTGGTTTCCCAGAAAAGTCCAACTCGATGAGCAAGATGCAACGGTAACGCGACGGGCCGATGGCCATCTGTGGATCTTGATTCCAGAAGGCATCCATCGCGTTCGAGCCGAAGGTCGCATCGTGGAAAGTACCGAATGGTCGTGGGCTTTCGTGTTGCCTCCTCGCCATCTTCGAATCGATGCACCGGAATGGACATGGACGGGTCTCAGCAGCGAAGGGAAGCCGGACAACCAAGTGATCTTTGTGCGGAAGGAACAAGTCGTCGAGGGGGTAGCCAGTTACGATCAAAGGAATTTTCGTTCAGCTTTTTTGGTCGAGAGACGCCTCGAGATCGGGTTGGTTTGGAAAAGCTACACCACGGTGAAGCGACTCAGTCAAACAGGAAAAGCGGTTTCCATTTCTGTACCGCTAGTGACCGGTGAGCGGATTGTGACTTCGGGCGTGAACCAATCGAATGGATCGGTGGAGCTGAATTTCGGAGCAGATGACAAATCGTTTGAATGGCAATCTGAGCTGCCTGTCAGCGAGCAAATCACGCTTGCAGCAAAACCGATCAGCAACATTTCAGAGAAGTGGTCTGTGGAAACATCTCCCGTGTGGAGTATGCAATCAGAAGGGGAAAAACCGATCTTCGGGATGCAAAAGGAAAATCTCATTCCGGAATGGTATCCCTGGCCTGGAGACTCGGTACTGCTAAAGTTCCGCAGGCCCGCTGCAGTCGCAGGTAAGTTGCTCACGATTCAATCGTTAGTCCACCGATTGGAAATCGGAAACCGTCAACGAAAGTCATCTCTTTGGTTCGAAGTGGAATCGAGCCTCGGTGGAGAGTACTCGATTCCACTCCCACCCAACTCGACCGTAACCAATATCTCGATATCCGGCCGGACGGTACCCATTCGTCGGCAAGAAGATCAGTGCCTGATCAATGTGCAACCGGGATCTCAAACGGTCAAGATGGATTGGAATACCGAGGAACCGATCCGTCACGTTGTCTCGTTTCCCAGTTTGCAAATGCCGGATGAGGTCGCTAACGTTCGCTCGACGATGGAGATCCCCAGCTCACAATGGGTTTTGTGGGCGCAAGGTCCAATGCGTGGCCCCGCTGTGAGATTTTGGGTCATCTTGGCTGTCTCGATTTGTATCGCATGGATTCTTGGAAGTCGGTTTGATTCACCGCTCAAGACGTGGGAATGGATTCTCCTCGCGATCGGTCTGACGCAGGTGAGTATTTTTGCATCGCTTCTCATTATCGGCTGGTTATTCAGTATTTCGATTCGGCGGCGTTTGGAGCCGATGTCTTTGAAACGCTGGCAGTTCAATACCCTCCAGGTGTTTCATGTGCTGTTGACGATTGTCGCCTTGGGGGCACTGATCTCGGTCGTGACCGTTGGGTTGCTGGGGTCACCTCGCATGTTTATCGTTGGGAATGAGTCGTTTGAAGGCTATTTGCAATGGTTTACGCCACGTTCCAGCGAGCAATTGCCTCAACCCTGGGTCTTTACGGTTTCGATCTGGTACTATCGATTGATGATGTTGGTATGGGCGCTTTGGTTAGCGAATAGCCTTTTGTCCTGGCTCAAGGAATGGTGGAGATCTTTGACTCACGGAGAGGGATGGAGGGCCAAGCCGCCAAAATCTTCGGTGAGCGGTAGTGGCCATGCTCCCTCGGCTCCTTGAGTGACGATCGATCGAGACTGAGAGAGTTTGCATCGGACCAAATACGCTTGGACGCTCGACTTTGAGCCTTGGAATTGTTCTGTGAAGCCAGTCGCATTCCAATTCGTTTTCAGGTCAAACCTACTCGAGTTTCGAATAACCAGGTGGTTGTGGAGTCTGGTCGAATCATATTTTTCCCAATTGCTATATGGAAAAAAAGGAGAGTTCACGAGGTCCAGCCTGGAAGGTGCATTTCTTCTTAGATCGGAATTCGGTATCCATCGGGCCGCCGCTACATAGACTCTAAAACACTGCGACCTCGCTCGCGAGCGACGATGATATGGTCGATGACGCGTATGCCGATGATTTCGCCAACTTTCGACAGTCGATCGGTCACCGATTTGTCTTCACGGCTAGGGGTTGGGTCACCTGAAGGATGGTTGTGGACAAGAAGAATGGCGGATGCGCTATCACGGATCGCCGCGCGAAAAACTTCTCTGGGATGAACGAGACTGGCGTCTAGCGTGCCTGTCGTGATGTGGTGAGTCGATATGGGACCTAATTGCGTATCCAAGGTGACGATGTGGAATTCCTCTTGTTTTCCATCGATTGCCAGGCGTTGAAAGATTCGCATGCAATATCGAATTGCATCATCCGATCCTCGAATGCGCTCGACGGGTTGCGAGTTCTCATCCTTGATACGGGCAATTCTGCGCCCTAGTTCGATTCCTGCCATGATTTGAGCATAACTGTCTCTGCGAATCGCTTTGCTGATTAAACGCAGTTCGCTCAAACTGGCATCTGGAAGATTCGCGAGCGCGTCGCTTTGAAAACGATTCGCGATTCGAGTGGCAGCTTGGACCGCCGAATCGCCAGGAACACCTACCCGAATCAAAATCGCGATCAACTGAGATTCGGTGAGGGAATGAGCGCCACCGATGAGCAGTTTCTCGCGTGGACGGTCCTGCTCGGGAGATTGCTTGATTTGCTCGCCATGTACCTGTCGCTCGATCCAATGCGCAGGATCCAGCGGCTTGCTCTTGGACCAGCGATAGATGGACTGTTGGTTTTCCACTAATTTCTCGAGATGCCCTTCGCGAGTCAATTGATTGATCAACCGTGTGACATAGCCTGGCGAGACATCTCTGCATTGAGATCGTGCGCTTTCGGATGAGAATCCATCGATAGCTTGGATGGCATACAGCACGGACGACAATCGTTGCTTTCTTAGGTTGGACACGAATTTAAAGCTTTAGCAAATAGACGTGGACTGCAACCAATCCACCTCGTATCGTCCAAGCAACGGTTCGAATCCAATTGGTTCGCACCAGTCGTTCCAGGAGATCCGTATCTTTGATTTCCAAGAGTCTTTGATGGATCGGTACTTGGATGTAGAAAGTACTAATCCAAATGATAGCTAACAGCAGGCCGCCGCAGGCTTGCAGTCCGGTCAAAACGTCATTGCTTGCGTACCACCAGAGGCAGGCCCACGAGGCCCCCTCGCACAGCATGGAGGGCATCACAACGGGAGCGATCCTCGTCTGATGCTGGCTCTGGTAGGTCGAGAACTCATCGATCGCGACCCGTTCCATGAGAGGGTAGTGAACCCGTTGGATCAACCAGATGAGGCCAACCATGAACCAGGTGGATGCAAACTGGAGCAGTGCGAGAGCTATTTCTAGGGAGCCGAGCACCTCTAAAAGATCCCGTCACCGAACGATTTCCTGTCCATTCCGCGTGGTGCCCCGCTGGGTGGTGGACTGAGCATGTGAGGTTTCGGGATCTGTCCTTGAGCGGCTGGCACATCCTCACCTTCGGGGCCGCTGTCGTCGTATTCCTCGTCGTAGCGTGATTTGTACCCCGGCAATTTCGCTCGTTCCAACTCCAGGGCATACTCTCCGATGACAGACTGTTGAATCAGATCACGGCAAGCCTGGTTGATGGGATGGGCGATATCTGCGTAGAGTTTGTTGGGGTTTCCACCCTCTATATCCCGTAAATCTTGACTCCCTCGCAGCCTCGATCCGCATTGGTTGCAGTACTGACTGCGGAGGTGGTTTTTATTGCCGCACCGCCCGCAGCGTGCAGACATCTTCCGGCTCGGCATTGCCACAAACGGTCCGTTGGTGCCCTCGATGATCTTTAGATCACGTACCACAAAACAATGATCGATCGTGATGGAGCAGAATGCTCGGAGCCGATCCTCCGACTCTTCCATCAACTTGATGCGTACTTCAGTAATTTCCATCTGCCAGCCACTCCATTGATTTCCATCACGAGGATTCCTCGCGAAGGTTTTTCCGTATCCCGCTCATTTGATCAGCCAGAGACGACTGACGCCACGGCCTCACCGCGTAGGCGCGTACGGAAAACTGACCCTTGATCTCACTTGCTATTGTCTCGGCTTGATCCCTAGTCGCGCACAAACAAAAACGAGCTGATCCACTCCCTGACATCACTTGTCCGAGATGATCATAACGATCAATCCACCTTCTCGCACGAGAAACCCAGTCACATAGGGAGCTCGCGGCAGGCTCGAGATCGTTATGGAACATTCCTCCGACAGTAGACAGTTGGTTTGATTTCAGCGATTGTATCAGCTTTTCAGGATCAGCATGTACGTCTCGATGGCCTTGGAATCTAGAAAATATCTCTTTGGTGCTACACCCTAATGGGGGGTGAATGATGACGAACCACGCATCTGAGAGTTCGGCTTCGATGGGAGTGACAATCTCCCCTCTCCCTCTGCACCTGGCTATCCAGTACCCGTTGGCATGGCTGGATTCCAGAAAGAAGTTGATATCGCTGCCGAGTGCACGAGCGAGAGACCGAATGAGAGTTGTGTCCTCATCGTGCCCCCAAGCCAACTGAGCGAGGGCTAGTGCTGCGGCGGCGTCAGCGCTCCCTCCACCCAACCCGGCCATGCTGGGAATCGATTTAGAAAGGATAATTTCACCGCCGGCTCGAGGAATTCCTTTCTCCTTTACAAACATGGCCAATGCCTTGCATACCAGATTTTTGTCATCTGCAGGAATGGACCATGCGGGGTCCTCCTCAGTCAGCGGCTTGTTTTCCGCGAACTGCAGTTTGATATCCCACTTACCACTTTGATTCGGGCGGAGGCTCAAAGTATCGACCAAGTCGACCGCTAGCATGATCGTGTCGATTTCATGGTAACCGTCGGTTCGTTTCCCGCAAACCTGAAGAAGCAGATTGACTTTGCAAGGAACCTCCGCTTGGAATTCCCCATGTCGGTAAGACAATTTCATTTTGTAGTCTACGATTCGCGAGAGATCGGATAGCTGGATTCCGTCCAGCTTCGCCAACCACCATCGACACTCGTAACGTTGGTATACCCCATCTTTCGTAGATTATCTGCAGAAAGAGCCGATCGAAATCCGCCACCGCAATATAGATAGATTTCGGTGCCCGTATCCGGGATTGCAGCTTCGATATCTCTCTCGATGATACCTTTGCTGAGGTGAACTGCGCCCGGTACGTGGCCTGCTTGGTACTCGCTCTCCTCGCGCACATCGATCAGCGATAGCTTATGCCCTGAGTCGAGTTTGTTTTTTAACTCATGGACGGTGCATTCGCGGATGTTTTCACGTGAGGAATTGACGAGAGACAAAAAACGAGGTGAGTGGTGTTTGGCCATGGTTCCGTAGGAGAGATGTAAAAACAGATGAGGGAGTTAAGACGTACGATGCACCATTCGATCGAATCTTGAATTTTTTCGCAACAGGTTGAAGAATCGGATTAAACCCCGCCGATAGACTCCCCTACGGGTCCGGTGTCTCGTCTGAATGGATCTAGATCCACGCAGGCGAGAGTCGTTTCACTCGGTGACTGGAGAAATGAATGGGTCGTTCCTATG
Source organism: Pirellula sp. (assembly GCA_040396935.1). Lineage (GTDB taxonomy): Bacteria > Planctomycetota > Planctomycetia > Pirellulales > Pirellulaceae > JBKCUI01. The sequence goes on along the minus strand of JBBAXA010000043.1, from coordinate 6,848 downwards.
CTGCAGCTTTAGGGTGCCTGGCATTAGCTGCGAGCATTTTTCATGGATTGATCCATTCTCAATCTGCTGAACCGGTATTGACACGTAGTATTTTCGCGTTGGTCGCCTTTGCGGGCCTCGGATGGATTATCGGACAGTCCGCAGATTACGCCGTGCGGCACAGCGTCGAAATGCGATTTCGTATCAAAGTGGAACGATGGCGTCAGAAAAATTCGAATGATCCACAAGCCTCTCCAACTTCGGTGAAATAGGTAATTCGGTTAAAAGAGAGAATTCGTACTGCAATTCTTTTGCCAACTGATGTGGAACTCGCCTCAGCAACTCGGTAGAGTCCTGGCCGCTGTGGCAAATTCGAGGATGAAGACGTCCATAGCGACCTACGTAGCATTGCCGCAGGAAGCGACTCTGCTTCGATCGCGACCAATCGCGAACAAAGGTCATATTCCATCTCGAAGATTGCCTGAGTCTTCGAGCCACCTTGCCATAGCAATCACGGAGGATCGGATGGCGACAACCGTAGCATCGAATATCGACATTGCTGACGTATGGGTTAAGTACAAAGCAGATCCGTCAAATGTTGATTTGAGAAATATTCTCATCGAGCGCTACATGCCTCTTGTACGATTCAACGGGGAACGGCTTCGTGCGAAGCTTCCCGAAGGCGTTGAACTCGATGATCTCATCAGTGCGGGCATCTTTGGATTGATGGATGCGATTGATGCGTTCGACATGGAGCGTGGAGTCAAGTTTGAAACCTATTGTGTACCGCGGATTCGCGGCGCAATGCTCGATGAACTCAGGACGATGGATTGGGTTCCACGTCTGGTGCGCAGCAAAGCCAGCAAGCTCAACGAAGCGACCAAGTTGTTGGAAGCGAAGTATGGCCGAGCCCCGAGCAATCATGAATTGTCCCAGTACATGAGTATCTCGATTGACGAACTCGAGAAGATGAAGAGCGATGCTGCCGCTGTCGGATTGGTCTCCCTGAACAAAAAATGGTACGAGACCGACAGCTACAAGGACGTTCGTGAGATCGATGTCCTGGAGGATAAACGGAGTGAAGACCCCACCCGGCGCATCAGCAAGAGCGATCTGATGCGGCTGGTGACGAAGGGACTCAACCGCAACGAACGGCTGATCATCATTCTGTATTACTACGAAGAAATGACGATGAAGGAAATCGGCGCGACGCTAGACCTGAGCGAAAGCCGGGTGAGCCAGATGCACACGAGCATCGTGCAGCGTCTGCAAGAACAACTCGGTCGAAGACGGCCGGAAATGGGCTAGAGTTCAAGTTTTTGAACGACTGAGAATCCAGTGCAAAAGAAAAGGCTCGATGAACATCGAGCCTTTTCTTTTGAGTCTATTGAAATTCGGCGAGTGCTTATTCGGCGATGTCGAAAGCGAATAGCTTTTCCTGATCGCGAAGGAATAGTTTTTTGTCGGCAATGACTGGGTGCGCCCAAATTTTGCCTTGCTTTCGATCGAGACCCGTAACCTCGGGGATCTTGACTTGACCGACTGGCTCCCAGCCTGTGGTCGATGGTTTTGCAAGGAAACAAACGCCCTCAGCTTCGTCGTAGCAATAGAGCATGCCATCAGCGAATGCGATTGACCCAGATTTTCCACTCCTCAGATTCTTGCTCCAAAGCGTTTTGCCAGTTTGCAGATCCTGTGCGAGCCAACTCCCTCCGGAGCTCTTGGAGAAGCCGAAAATGGTTCCGTTGTAAAGGATGTAACCACCGTGATGGTTTTCCATACTATCCGTCTTGAAAGCATACACCTCCTTTGCAACGAGTTTTCCATTTTCCTTTGAAACGTCGAGAGCAACGTTGCCAGCTCCATACGCTGAAGAGTGATAAATTCGATTGCCAGAAACGATCGGATTTGGAATCACCGCCGTTCGGTTTCCTGTTTTTTCATTCTTGAACAACTCCTCACCGGAGGCGGCATCGTATGCGACCAGACCCTCTTTTACCGCTGTCAGGTAGACGGGTGTTCCTTCAAAGGTCGCTTTCACAACCGAGACATATTGCGCGCCGTAGCCAGTTTTTGACTCCCAGACGGTTTCTCCGGTATTCTTGTTCAATCCGACGAGTAGGGCTTTTCCGCCAGGAGTGCAGATCACCTTGTCGCCATCGATCAGCACCGATTCCGAAAAGCCCCACGATGGCACATTTCCGCCAAACTCCTTCACGAAGTCGCGCGACCAAAGGAGCGTTCCTTTGTTGCGGTCGAGGCACGCCAGAGTTCCCAAGTCACCGATGCAGTAAACACGATCTCCATCGATAGTGGGAGTGCTGCGAGGCCCATCGCTCCAGCCCGTGTTGTATGTTTTGCCGACCTCAGCGTCTGCAAAGTCGGTAGCCCAGACCTTCTTCCCAGTTTTCAGGTCGAGACAGATCGCAGTCGCTCGGTTATTGATCTTGCCCAACGTGTACAAGCGATCGCCTGCGGTTGAAATCGAGGAATAACCTGCTCCCGTTTCGGAGTAGGACCAGGCGAGTTTCGGACCCCCTTCAGGCCATGATTTTTTCAGTGATTGAGGGGCCGCCTGACCATCTCGGTTGGGGCCACGAAATTGAGGCCAATCCCCCTCTGCCATCACGAACGATGCGCATGCGATGGTTGCAAGCAGCCCATGGATCGATTGGGAAAGAACTCGAAAACTGAATCGCATGACATCTCCTGTTCATTGGAAGCACTGGGTAAGGCAGGGGCGTTGACGGGCGAATGGAAGGACATCCACTCAGCCTGAAGGAAGGATGCCTTATTGTAAGAAAGGTAGAGCCTTTGGAAAGCGGTTAAGATTTCCAGCATTTTCGGTGGGTTGGGAAAAGCATCGAAAGCCCCAAACCGACGATCGCTCTAGGAAAAGTAAATGGTGCGGCATCCTTTTCGAGCCGCAGGGCGGATAGTACCATTTTGTCCTTCATTCAGAACGGAATTCGAATCGGCGACAAGGGAAAGAATGCCTGAGCCACCACAGCTTGAACATCCGATCGCGGAGCTCTTTCCCGCGTACCGCTGTCCGACAACACAGTACGACGAATTGCTTGGGCATGGAGAGGTTCGGGAGCATTACCGCAGTCTGTTGGGTATCTCGCCGAGAATGAACGGAGGGGAACTCTACCTTCGTTGGCAGTCGATCAAACGTTCCCTACGTGAAAATCCATCCGCGTCGACGGGGCAATTATCGAGAACGGATGCGTCGCGGATGTGGGAGCTAGACCCAATACCCTTCGTCATTCCCGAGTTGCAATGGCAGCAATTGTCTCGAGGGATTGAGCAGCGTGTTCGATTGCTGGATCTGCTTTTGCAGGACGTTTATGGAGACCAGCGATTTGTGCGAGAGGGTTGGATACCTCCAGAGATCCTCTTCGGCTCCAAAAGTTTTTTAAGGCCGATGCAGAACGCTTGCCTGGGTGAAAGGATGCTCTATCTGTACGCGGCCCAAATCGTACGCGATCCTGCCGGCGAGTGGGTTGTGCTCGCGGATCGGACCCAGGGTCCGAGCGGCGGCGGACTGGCTGTCGAGAATCGTTTGGCTATATCTCGAGTACTCGAGCGCGATTTCCGCGCGATGAACGTGATGCGGCTCGCGAGTTTTTTTGCTGGTTTACGCCAGCACCTGAATGCGGCTACGGAGCAACGTAGCAAGACGTCTCGAAATGTTCTTCTAAGTCCGGGTGTGGCTAGTCCTACTTTTTTCGAGGATGCGTATCTCGCGCGTTACTTGGGTTACACGCTTACCCAAACCAGCGACCTGACGGTTCGTGGAGGGGATGTCTATCTTAAAACCCTCGGTGGCTTGGTGAGTGTGGACGCGATCCTGCGACGGATTCCGGATATCGACTGTGATCCTTTGGAGTTGAATACGCAAAGTCCGCTGGGTATTGCGGGACTTTGTCAGGCTGTGCGGGATAAGCAGGTCAGGGTTGCCAATCAACTCGGAAGTGGCTGGGTAGAAAGCCCGGCGTTGATGTCGCTTTTGCCGAGTCTGTGCCGTCAAATTTTGAATGAAGATCTCATACTTAAGAATGCCCCAATACGATGGTGTGGCGACCCAGAAACACTGGCGGACGTCATGAAGGACACCGAACGCTATTCCTTTCGCGATGCATTCACTCGTCATTCGAGTTCCGATTGGCATTTTTATCGTTCGAGCGAGCTCGAGAGAAATCGATTTCAGGAGCAACTCAAGGCCAAGCCCTGGAGTTTCGTCGCCGTGGAGCGCATCAAACCCAGTTGTGCTCCGACTTGGAACGCCAACCGAGTCGTCGCTTGGCCGGTAGCCCTCCGCGTTTTTGCAGCTGCTGGCAAGAATGGGTTTGATGTCATGCCTGGCGGGATCGCCAGGGTTGCCGATCAGGAGGAGAAAATCACTGAAAGTTTGATCTCCGGTTTGATGAGCAAGGATGTCTGGGTATTGACATCGAACAAGGTGAAACCGATCACGCTTTTGTCCCCTAGCAAGACGACGACGGAGGTAAAACGAAGCGCGATCGATTTGCCCAGTCGTGTCGCCGAGCATTTGTTTTGGTTGGGGAGAAGTACGGAGCGAGCGGAGGGGATGGCGCGCCATGCACGCCTGTGTGTCTCGCAACTCGCAGGTGAAGTGGAGCCAGAACTCCTAGCCTTTCATTGGCAAGTTGTATTCGCTCTTTCATCGAGCGATGGAACACTGGCCGAAATGCCTCCGCCTGATGCGAGCAGCCATGTCGAAGAGATGCGAAAAGAGGTTTTGCAGTTTCTGTTTTCCAACCATCGCGCGATGTCACTCCATGGTGCGCTCGTCGGAATCAAGCACAATGCTGAGATCATTCGGGATCGTCTGAGTGTCGACTCGTGGCAACTGCTCAGCAAATTGGATTTGAATTATCTCATCCCCTGGACCGATCGGCGAGAAAGACTGGGGGATGCCGGTGTCTTTCTCAATCAAATGACGACGCTACTATCCGCTTTTGCCGGCTTGGTGTCTGAGAATATGACCCGGGGGCCCGGATGGTTATTCCTGGAGCTCGGGCGGAGGATCGAGCGTGCCTATGGCTTGATTCGGTTGCAGGAATTGCTGCTTGTACCGGGCGGCAGGCCGATCAGCGCCTTGGTGGAGTCACTATTGGAAATCTGCGATAGCTCGATGACCTACCGATACCGCTATTTGATGAATTATGAGGTTGCACCCACACTCGATCTTTTGCTGTTCGATCCTGCCAATCCTAGGAGCGTCACCTTTCAATTGGTTAAAATTGTCGAGCATCTCGAAGCTTTGACGAGTGTGAGCAAAATCGATGTGACAAAACAGCGACGTGCGATGATGGATGCACGCGGTTTACTCAGGCTATATGATGCGGAGTCGCTGGCGGTGGAAGTGGATAAAAAGGATAGCCAGTATCCCATTCGATTGCACCTTCAGGAATTATTGCATCAGTTGGTCAACCATTTAAATGAACTCGTCGATTTTCTGTCTCAAAGATTTCTGACGCACACGGTTGCCGCACGCCAGCTTGAGGATGCTGCCAATCAATGACGGACTTTGTACGGTACAACGTAACGCATCGCACGGAGTACGATTATTCGTCGCCTGCATCCCTCTGTCATAACCAAATGCGTTTGGTCCCTCGTGAGTTGTCCTACCAGACCGTCGAGCAACACCAGGTGGAGGTGCATCCATCGCCTACGATTCGTCGTCCCCGCACAGATCGGTTTGGAAATCGAACCGAGTTCTTCAGTATTGAATCCCAGCATAGTGAGATGCTGGTAACATCGCATTGTATTGTACGTCGTGCCTCTCCGTCCAAGCATGGTGCAGCAGCGAGTACTTTTAGTCAAATGCGGCAGCGGCTGCGAAATCCTGAAACGATCGATGATCGTGAAGCGCAGGAGTTCTGTTTTGACTCCAAGTACATACATGCCGATCACGCATTCGCAGAGTATGCGATCGAAAGTTTTTCGCCCCATCGATCGATGCATGAATGTTTATTGGAGTTGACCGATCGGATCTATCGGGATTTTAAATACGTCCCCAACTCCACCCACGTGTCGACTACTCCCCTCCAGGTGCTCAAGCAGCGTCAAGGGGTTTGTCAGGATTTCGCGCACTTGCAGATTGCGTGCCTTAGATCCTTAGGGCTTTCAGCGAGGTATGTCAGTGGTTACCTGCTAACCCATCCGGCGCCGGGGCAGCCCAAGTTGGTCGGTGCCGATGCATCGCACGCTTGGGTCAGTGTTTATCTGGGCGATTTTGGCTGGTTGGATTACGATCCTACCAACAATCAATGCCCCACGAACGAACATATTACTCTTGCCTGGGGATGTGATTACGCAGATGTGGCGCCGATTTCAGGACTCCTGATCGGTGGTGGGATCACGAAGTTGAAGGTAAGTGTCGATGTTAGTCCGATCCAATAGGGACGGGACCTCGTATCAACGCGAGCCTGCGCGCTACCGTTTTAGTTATCAGTAAGTTGTTTCGGCCATTGCGGAACAGGATCCTCTCGTGCTAGAACTCAGTCCGCGGTGGCGGACGGTGCTCGTGCTCGTAATCGACGCGGTTGCGTGTATGAAAACTCTCCGGTATCCATTCGAAAATCCCTGCCCCGAGCGGCGCGTTGACCTTAACGGAATGATACGATCGAGTACGAGCAACGTTTCGCTGAGCACGATCACGAAGAATAGCCAGAACAAAAACCATGCACCGAAGTTTCCGGTCGGCAGCGCTTGCGTTGGTGACTTACTTTCGCGGCCACTCTGTGATGGTTGCCTTTGGCTGCTGATTTGGTTGTCGGTACTGCGATCGACCCACTGTTCCGATTATCCGTGGGGCGTTGCCTGCTGGTCCGGTGAAC
>JBBAXA010000042.1:23803-45149 GCA_040396935.1 Pirellula sp. | reverse complement strand
GTGCCTGGCACTCGCCTGCTCTCGCCTGCTCAAAAAGTGCGTTGGTACCGGGCAGCTTGCGCTGCAACGCTTAGAATTTCCATGGTAGTGCGTGAGTACTCCGGTCTTATAATTGCTTCATTCTTGCCACTCGCTTTATCAATCAATGAAGTCTCGAACCATCCGCCGTTTGATTGTCGTGCTCACCAAGGTTGCCTCGCTGCATTCCGTGGCTCTGGTTTGGTTCGTTGTGTACTGCATGGTGGGGCGTTATGGGTTGGGACAAAACGTTACGGACTTCACGATTGCCGGCGCAGCGATCGACTCCCAAGGGGAACTCGAGGATCGAAATGTGTTGTTTATTTTGGCGGATGATTTGGGTGCTCACGATCTGGGATGTTATGGAGCGGATTTGATCGAAACACCGAATATCGATCGATTCGCGAGTAGCGGGCTGCGCTTTGCGCGTGCTTATAGTCCAGCTCCCGTATGTACACCCACTCGCGCTTCGCTACTCACTGGAAAGCATCCTGCGCGATTGAAGATGACGATCTGGTCGGAAGGTGCAATCGAGGCTCCGACGAATCGGAAATTGCGACCGGGATTTTCGAAGCCCGATCTTGATTGGAGTGAAGTCACACTCGCGGAATTGTTCCATGAGGCAGGTTATTACACAGCGTCGGTTGGCAAGTGGCATTTAGGGGACGCGGGGCATGCTCCAGAGACCCAGGGATTTGATACGAATGTGGGTGGGAACCATTGGGGAGCCCCGACATCCTTTTTCTTTCCCTATCGCGGTCGTCGTCCCAATGGAGAGATCCGGTACGTGCCTCATTTGGCGATGGGCGAGTCGAATGAATACTTAACGGATCGTCTGACCTCGGAAGCCATTCGGGTCATGGAGTATGCGGAGAAGCGGAACAAACCGTTTTTTGTCATGCTCAATCACTATGCACCTCATACTCCCATTGAATGCAAGCCCCAGGACGAAGAGTATTTCCTCAAGAAACGAAGGCCTGAATTCAAACATCAGAACTGCGGTTACGCGGGCATGATACGTTCTCTCGATGAGAGTATCGGACGATTGATCGACCATCTCAAAGAACGATCTTTGTTTGAGAAAACGGTGGTTGTCCTTTGTAGTGATAACGGCGGATATATTGGCATCGATGAGAGTCGCCAACAGCCTGTCACATCCAATTGGCCATTGCGTTCTGGTAAATCGAGTCTGTACGAGGGAGGGCTGCGGGTTCCCCTGATCATTCGGTGGCCGGGCCAGAGCACAGCTGGGCAGGTGACAGACCAGACGGTTGTACTTACCGATCTATTTCAAACCCTCATCCGTTCCTCGAGAAAGATCGACCAGCGGCTCATCACCTCCGCGGATGGAATCGATCTTTATCCATTGCTGTTTGGAGACCGAACCGAAAGCCGCGACCTGCTCTACTTTCATTATCCTCACTACTATCATGCGCCGCGGACCACTCCATGCAGTTCGGTACGTCAGGGGCCATGGAAGCTCATCCATTATTACGAAGATGGGAAAAGCGAACTCTATCAACTCGATCAAGATCCCGCCGAGGAACGAGATTTGTTCGAAACGTCGAGCGCTTTCGCCAACGGGATGTTGGAGAATTTGAGGTCATGGTTGCGCGAGGTGGACGCGGAGTTGCCCCAAAAAAAGGATCGAGAATAAGAGACGATCCTGTGGGATTCTAGTCTGTCGAAGGACACATGTTTTCAGTTCGGTTGCGTGCGCAGCGACGACGTCGACAGATTCAGGTAAGTCTAGGATTTCCAGAGGCATCCTGCCCAGGACCAACCGACGCCGAATCCGACCAGCACCGATTGGGTACCTGGAGGGATGCGGCCTTCTTTTCGAAGATCGTCGATGAGAATGGGCAGAGTACAAGAAACCGTATTGCCACGCTCCGATAGTCGAATCGGGAGATGCTCCTCGTCGGTTTGAAGGGCTACCTGCAGATGCTCGAGCATCTTGCGCGTCGCCTGATGCATTAGGAACAAGTGAATGTTTTGGAGACTCATTCCCGCGCTGGATACCATCTCACGAACCATCTGTGGGATCGCCCCCACGGTGAAGCTCATGAGGCTGGGACCATCCATGTAGAGACGGCTGCCCCATCGTTTGCGATTTCGAGGTCGGATGGCGCAGCTCGCTGACCGCGCCCCACCATCTGCAACGATGAGCGTGTTGGCACCACTACCGTCCGTACCAAAAACAAAACCGTGAAGGGCTCTCTCTTCCTGGGCTTCGATCAGGGTTGCAGCGGCGGCGTCGCTGAAGATCGGGCGGATCGAACGATCGTCCGTCTGGATGTACTTCGAATAGGTTTCCGCGGTTACGAGAAGGATTTTTTTACATTGCCCGCTCGCGATCAAGCCCTCCGCGATCGATAGGCCATACACATAACCCGAGCACCCGAGATTGAAGTCGATCGCTCCGCAGTGAATTGGCAAGCCGAGACGATCCTGTATGAGGCATGCCGTGGTCGGAAGCGGATAATCGGGGGTCTGGGTGCAAAGCAGAATGTAATCGATCGTGGACCGATCGATGTTGTTTTCTCGAAATAGTTTTTCGCACGCGTTCACGGCTAAATCGGACGCCGTTTCATCAGGGGCTGCGATCCTGCGGGAGTAGATTCCAGTCTTTTCGGCGATCAGGGATAGATCCCAATCGGGATTCATCGCTTGCAGTTCTTCGTTTGTCTCCACACGCTCAGGCAGGTGAACAGCGATGGGGCCTATTTGTGAATGCAGCACGTTGTTGAGATATGAGAGAAAACTACCGCCAATTCAGATTGATATGATAGCCTTCTTCCCGAAATGCTGATAGTGCGACTTGCTAAAGCATGGGCTTTCTAACGTTACGCAGTTGGATTTGCGTGTCTTGGGAAACGGGTGCCGATTCCCATGAAGAGGCGATGGATCGGTGTTTGAATTCCTGGCAAACTACCACTCGCCCGATCGCGACGGACGATGCGCCCAGGTTGATTGAAGCGGAGGAAAGCGGGATTAAAGTTGGATAGCACGGAGTGCTTGAGATAGCAATCGACCGGGACTCGCATAACTCTTTGACTTGCTGTCTTCATCACCATTGGGAAGGACGAGTTTCCTTTCCTCGATCCAGCCCAAGCATGCTCGAACGACCGGTTCGTCCCATTGGGTTCCGATCCCTTCCTTGAGTAACTCGGCGGCTCTTTCGCTCGGCATGGCATCTCGATACAAACGAGACGAGGTCATCGCGTCGAAAGCGTCCGAAACGGACAAAATTCTCGCCATCAACGGAATCTCTTCCCCCTTCAGTCTATGAGGGTATCCGGTTCCATCGAACCGTTCATGGTGGTAGAGAATACCCGGTAGAGTGAATTTCAATTTTCCAAGTTCATCGATGATCTTGTAACCGATTTCCGGATGCTTCTTGATGATTTCGTATTCATCGGGCTCGAGTGAGCCCGCTTTGAGAAGGACTCGGTCAGGAATTCCGATCTTGCCGATATCGTGGAGGATTCCTGCTAGATAGATTTCCTGGCAAGCTGTATCGGAAAGGTGCATCGCTCGAGCGATTTCGGAGGCAACTCGCGCGACGCGTTCGCTGTGCCCATGGGTATAAGGGTCTCTTGCCTCGATGGTCGTCGACATCGCGCGCAATGTACCTAGAACCAATTGCTCGCTCTCCTCCAGGATCAAATTTGCGTAGCCGTCTGCCAATAGGTAGTCTGCCAGATCGATTAGCACAGAGGCGTCTGCGGGACTGAATTGTCCTGTTTCCATACCGTTGGCTTTTGGATTTCCTTTGATATTACAGGCGACGATATATCCGAGGACATTGGTTTCTCCGATCGGCACGACGACGGCGGAGTGAACGGCGCTGCGCCGCACCTTGATATCCAGATCGGCCCCCAGGTAGTAGTCTCCCAGGTCGGGTTTTTCTATTTTCTGTATGACGAAACGGATATCGTCAACGGTCCAGTTCGGGCTGGCGGTGACCATAGACTCCAGTCCCTGGTTTCGAGAATTTCGATCCGCGAAAACGAATATTCCTACCACTTCCGAGTCGGTCAACCGTCGTACGGATTCAATCGCTTGTCGCGAATTATTAGTCGGATTCCTCTTTCGGACGGCTCGCTGAGAATTGAGTTCTCTCAACCAGGTTCTCTCCTGGTAGCAGCGATAGAGTTCGGTTTCCACAATCGAGATGGTTCGCTCTCGCTCCTCTAGTTCGGTCTCACGGAGGGCGGCGCGGTCGGCGATTTCAATGAGTTGGGAGGTAGCAGGACCGGGAGCGTACGGGACTCTGCCGACCGCAAACCAACCGGATTCGAGGGGGATGGAGAAAATCGATTGCTCGACTCGATTGCTGATCAGGGTGGGGCGTTGCAACAACTCCGATTCCCGGCATGCTTGCCTGGCCAGTTCGAAATCGTCTCCTAAAGCATGGCTTCCCTTGTTCTCCGAGCCGGAGATTTCATCCGTTTTCGGGCAATAGGGCAAGCAGACCGACCCGATTAAATGGGACAGCTCCTTGCATCTTGTCGTGATTCGCTCTTGGAGTTGTAGTGGATACATACGGTTTTCCGGGCCTACCATTAACGCTTCGGCGCAAGGCCTGGGAAATCGTATGATTCAGAAACAATCACCAAGCGAAATAAATCGAAATACTTCCACTCGATGCAGGACTGGATGTCGGGAAATCCCTTCGTAACGATTATGCGGGCGTGAGACAAAGCGGAGGGGAATCGAAAAACCCGTTGAGCTTTAGCAACGCGCTGCCTATCGCGTTGTCATTTCACTTCATGACCGCGTTGCTTTTTCGCAACACGTCGTTTCGTGAAGGATGGCTAACGCGTTCTATGTCAGGAGTTTAGGGCAAAGTTGTAGGGCGATGGCGAGATCCGGAACGAAACGTGCGATTGCATTCCGAACGATGTTCGTTCTCTGCTATGGCCTTCGTTCGAGGTGTTATGAAATCGGCCCCCAGTCGTCGTCGGTGCATGACGCGGTTTTTTTCTGCTCCAGCTTGCTTCCTGCTCCTCTCGGTTTTCTTTGCCGTCGTCGAGGCGCAATCGATGTCCCATGAATCGTTTGCGGTGGCACATGCCGTGCCTGGGCCTACCACGGCGAGCCAACCCGATTCCAAACAAAACCCGAGGGTTTGGGTGCACTACCACCGATTGATTTTGCCGATTGCCGTAGGGGTATTCTTCTTGAGTTTCGGTGGATGGAGTTTGACGGCAGTCGAAAATGCGGCGATCCGTCGTCATATCGCATGACACTCTGAAAATTGCTATCCACCCATCGGCATGATCATGGAAGCCGACTGCGATCTGTTCGGTCCATCCGCATCCCCCTTCACGCTTCGGATTGAGAGAGCCCGGTAGTTATCGATGCGCGAATGGAATACACTGAGCTCGAAGACGGAAGGATTTTCTTAATGAGGGGAGTTCCGTGTGCTCGTGGGGTATGCATTTCGAGTCTTTGCGAAATTGGTTCTTGAAGCCCTGGATCGATCGTCGGCTCCATAGACGCTATCCAGATCGCCTGATCGATGAATCTCTGGGGAATTATGGCGAACGGTTGGCGGCTATCTTCCTCAAGCGAAAAGGATATTTCATTCTGGAGCAATCCTTTCGCACACGTTCAGGGGAAATCGACATCGTCGCCGTTTGGCGGAAACGCACGGTTGTTTTCGTCGAGGTCAAAACATGGCAAAGCGTTTTGGAGAACGATGGCGGGCCGGCGGATCGAGTCGATGAAAAAAAACAGAGAAAGATCACACATACCGCGATGGTCTACATGAAACAGCATCGATTGTTGGGGACGCCTGGCCGGGCCGATGTCATCCAAATCATTCTCGAGGATTCAGATGGCTGCCTCAGCATTAGGCATTTCGAAAATGCATTTCCCGCGGTGGGCTCCTACCAAATGCTTTACTAAGCCGATGTTTTGCGGAGAGGCGCCTACGAAGAATGGGCCGCGGATCGTACAATTCGATCCCTTTGCGGATTCCCTCCATCTCTCAGTTAGAAAATTATGTTGGACTTGTACGACAAGATTCAGGACGCGGTGACGTTCATCCGCAGCGCCTGGAACAAGACTCCCCATGCGGGCATCATTCTAGGAACGGGACTCGGACCTCTCGTGGAACGAATCCAAATCGACTTGACCCTCGATTACTCGGAAATCCCGCACTTCTTGAAGTCGACCGCGACATCGCACCGCGGAAGGTTGGTATGCGGAACACTCTGCGGACTCCCTGTCATGGCGATGGAAGGGCGATTCCATATGTACGAGGGTTATGCCCTCAAGGAGATCACGCTCCCTGTTCGCATCATGAAGGCCCTGGGGGCTGAGTTGCTCGTCGTCTCCAATGCCTGCGGTGGGATGAACCCGTTCTACCATCCAGGCGACATCATGCTGATCGATGATCACATCAATCTGATGGGAGACAATCCACTGATTGGAATCAATGATGACCGTTTGGGTCCCAGGTTCCCCGATATGTCTGCACCCTACGATCAGGAACTGATTCGCGCTGCTTTGAAAGTTGCGAGAAAGAATGACATCGTCGCCCACCAAGGTGTTTTTGTGGCGGTAGCGGGCCCCAATTTGGAAACCCGTGCCGAGTATCGATTCCTGCGCATGATCGGTGCGGACGTTGTCGGAATGTCAACGGTTCCCGAGGTGATCGTCGCTGTGCATGCGGGTATGCGATGCGTGGGATTCTCGGTCGTAACCGACATGTGTTTGCCGGATGCCCTCGAGGCCGCTGACGTCCAAAAAATTATTGCAATCGCCAACGATGCGGAACCTCGGCTGACGACCTTGGTCACCGGTGTGCTCGAGCACGAGCGACTTCGTACGTCGAACCCAACGGAGTAAACCGTGGAACCGATAACCCCTGAGACGACACGCATCGGATGGATTGGTACGGGTGTGATGGGTCGGAGCATGTGCTCCCACCTGCTCCGTGCTGGATACAAAGTCGCTATCTACAATCGGAGCCACGAAAAAACGTCCAGTCTCGCAGACTTAGGTGCAGTCGTTTGTAATAGTCCGGCGGAGGTCGCGAAGCAGAGCGATATCGTGTTTACGATTGTCGGTTTCCCTCGCGATGTGGAGCAGGTATTGCTGGGAGCGGAGGGAGTCTTGTCCGGATTGAAGCCAGGGGGCGTGGTGGTCGATATGACCACGAGTCGACCCGCTTTGGCACGCACGATTTACGATGCGTTCCGAACTGCAGGGGTTGCCGCTTTGGATGCGCCCGTTTCCGGGGGCGACATCGGAGCGCGCGAGGCCAGGTTGTCCATCATGGTCGGCGGTGATGAGCCGGTCTTCGAGGCATTGAAGCCACTTTGGCAGCTTCTGGGAAAGACCTTTGTCTATCAGGGGCCGGCGGGGGCTGGACAGCACACAAAGATGGTCAATCAAATCTTGATCGCTTCCAGTATGGTCGGGCTCTGCGAGGCGCTCCTCTACGCGAGGAAAAGCGGCTTGAATCCGGAGACGGTTCTTCAATCGGTTTCCACGGGTGCAGCCGGCAGTTGGTCTCTTTCGAATCTGCTCCCAAGGATTCTCAAAGAGGATTATTCCCCCGGGTTCTTCGTGGATCATTTCGTCAAGGATTTGGGAATCGTTTTGGAGGAGGCCGAGCGAATGCACATCCACCTGCCGGGTGTCGAATTGGCTCGCAGGCTCTACGGGGAGTTGCAGCAGCGGGGGCATGGTTCCTCGGGAACGCAAGCCCTCTGGTTAGTGGTTCGGGGGGAATAGCGGAGCGGACGTTCTCGACGATCGTCTTGGGAGGATGGATTGTCCGGTACCTCCGCTTTGGAATGCATGCGGAATGACGCTCGGGCAGTACACCATCAGCAAGCCTTTTAAATAAGTAGGGATTTGCCACCCTGGTGTCGTTAGAGTGCTGGCGTTTGGGGACACAGCGACTCGTCCGTCGGCTGCTGGCTCTGTTTACCTGTGTCCCCCTGGGACCCCCTGGGACCGTCCACCCTGGGTGATCGCTTCTTTGGAGTGCGGCGGCCGTTGCCGCCGCTTTGGAATGCATGCGGAATGACGCTCGGGCAGTACACCATCAGCAAGCCTTTTAAATAAGTAGGGATTTGCCACCCTGGTGTCGTTAGAGTGCTGGCGTTTGGGGACACAGCGACTCGTCCGTCGGCTGCTGGCTCTGTTTACCTGTGTCCCCCTGGGACCGGCTCTGTCTAGCTGTGTCCCCCTGGGACCGGCTCTGTTTACCTGTGTCCCCCCGGGACCATTTTTGCAGACGCCCCAGTTGGTACCCCACAATTTCCGTCTCCCGCGGCGAGAGCCGGATCCATGGTCGTCGATTCATGGTCGCCCACTAGTTGCGGACGAAGATAGCTTGGAGGACAATTCTTGGAGATTGGGGACGAGGTATGGCCTTTCGAAAGACCGTCGATCGCCCCCCAATCGCTGCGACAACTCCGTCGTAGTCCTTTCCATCCTTCTGCAAGACTCCCGCCAATGCTACTAAGAAACGTTTGCCTCGTCGGCGTCCTGGCTTCCTGTTTGTTGAGTGCCGCGTATGGACAGAGCAGCAAGCCGAAGAGTGTTGTCTTTATCGCTGGCAAAGCCAGTCACAATTTCGGATCGCATGAGCATTACGCTGGATCTCGGATCCTCGCGGAGGTTCTTGAGAAGACCGATCCATCGATCAAATGCAAAGTGATTCGCAATGGTTGGCCTCAGGAAGAGAATGCCTTGGATGGCGCGGATGCCATCGTCATTTACTCCGATGGCGGTGGGGGGCATCCGTCGTTAGCTCACCTTCCAGAACTCAAGAAACATATCGATCGAGGGGTTGGCTTCGTTTGCATCCACTATGCCGTAGAGGTTCCCAAAGAGAGAGGCGGACCTGAATTCCTGCAATGGCTCGGCGGTTACTTCGAGACGCATTGGTCGGTCAATCCCCATTGGGATGCATCGTTCGACAAGTTACCAGTGCATCCTATCACTCGCGGTGTGAAACCATTCACGACGCGGGATGAGTGGTACTTCCACATGCGCTTTCCGGAGGGGATGAAGGGGGTGACGCCCATCCTATCCGCCGTGCCTCCCGCGAGCACGATGGATCGGCCGGATGGACCTCACAGCGGAAACCCAGCCGTGCGAAAAGAGGTTGCGAGAGGGGATGCTCAGCATGTCGCGTGGGCTACGGAGCGGCCCGATGGGGGACGATCCTTTGGCTTCACCGGTGGTCATTTTCATTGGAACTGGGGGCGTACTGAACCTACGAAGCTCGTGGCCAACGCCATCCTTTGGTGCGCCAAGGCGGAGGTGCCAGCCGATGGTTCAAAGGTCGACCCCAAGACGGTCGAAGAGCTCAAGCAAAATCAAGATGAGGCGATTCCCAAAGACTTCAAGCCCGAGGACATCGCCAAGAATTTCAAACTGATCGCACTCCAGGGGCCCAAGAGCCAAGCAGGGGAACGGAATCCGAACGACGCTGTAGCGGGCCTCGTCATCGGAGAAGGACTGCAGGTTTCCTTGGCGGCGTCGGAGCCTATGCTGAAAAGTCTCACGAATATCGATATCGACCATAAGGGAAGGGTTTGGGCTTGCGAGGTCGTCAATTACAGGAAGCACCGTGACGATCGAGCCGAGGGTGATCGAATCCTGATCCTGGAGGATACCGATCAAGACGGGGTCGTGGATAAGTCGAAGGTTTTTTACCAAGGGCGTGACATCGACTCCGCGTTGGGTTTATGCGTGATGGGGAATCGGGTTCTGGTCAGCGCGGCTCCCTACGTTTTTGAATTCATCGATGAAAACGGAGATGACGTTCCGGATCGAAAGACGGCCATCCTCACCAAGACAGGAGACCCCCAACACGATCACTCGGTGCATTCCTTTGTTTTTGGTCCGGACGGAAAACTCTATTTCAACTACGGAAATACAGGGCATCGACTCTGTGATGCTCAGGGGAACCCGATCAAAGATCGATGGGGACGCGAGATCAATGATTCCGGAAAGCCCTACCGACACGGAATGGTTTTTCGATGCAATGAGGATCTCAGCGACATGGAGGTGCTGGGGCACAATTTCCGAAACAACTACGAGGTCGCCGTCGATTCCTTTGGAACTCTTTGGCAATCGGATAACGATGACGATGGCAATCGAGCCACTCGAATCAATTTCGTTATGGAGTTTGGCAACTATGGGTATGTCGATGAACTGACCGGAGCGGGTTGGCAAGCGGAACGCTCCAACATGGAAGCAACCGTTCCCGAGCGGCATTGGCATTTGAACGATCCAGGAGTCGTTCCGACGATGCTCATCACGGGAGCGGGGTCTCCGACGGGGATCACCATTTACGAAGGCTCGATGCTGCCCAGCCGATTCCACAATCAAATCATCCATTGCGACGCCGGCCCGAATGTTGTGAGAGCCTATGTCACGCAAGCCAACGGGGCCGGTTATTCGGCGACGATCGAGAACATAGCTGTCGGGGAGTACGATAAATGGTTTCGACCTGCGGATGTGTGTGTCGCGCCGGATGGCTCTTTGTTCGTATCGGATTGGTACGATCCGGGAGTCGGTGGGCATAACATGGCCGATATGGAGCGAGGAAGACTATTTAGGGTTTCGTCGCCGGGGAGCCGATACCAGATTCCACGCTTTGACTTCAGTTCGGCTGCAGGCGCGGTCGCTGCTCTGAGGAGTCCGAACAACGACGCGAGGTACATGGCGTTTCAATCGCTCGTTAAGATGGGAGCATCGGCGATTCCTGCTGTTCAAGGCCTCGCCAAAGATCCCAATCCACGGGTGAGGGCCCGAGCCCTCTGGGTTCTCGCTCGGATTGCAAATGTTTCTGAGGTGATCGAACAGGCGGTTGCGGATCCGGACAAGGATGTGCGCATTACCGGTATACGGATAGCCAGACAGCATCGCATTCCAACCAGCCGGTTTGTACCCCGGTTGAGTACGGATCTTCAGCCCGCTGTTTGGCGCGAACTCTGCATCGCGCTCCGCGAAGACTCTTCACCGGAGATGCCGAAATACTGGGCTACTCTGGCCAGTAAATACGATGGGAAGGATCGGTGGTATCTGGAAAGCCTCGGGATCGCTGCCATGGATCGCTGGGATGAATGTTTGGCTGCACTCCAATCGAATACGCAGTCGTTGGATACGATCGCTCGAGCCAAAATTTTATGGCGAGCCCGCGGTGCGACCGCAGCAGCTTTGCAAGCCGAGTTGTTGCGCGACCCCAGGGTATCAGACGAAAACATATCCGCACTGTTTCGAGCTCTCGACTTTCAAACCAAAGAGTCGAGGGATGCAGCGCTCAAGGATCTTTTGAATCTGGCGGGTTCCGAGTGATCGCTTTGCCGATCGGGTTCCTAATCGATTGAATCAAGCTCACACAAATTCTGATTTGCGAAATGAAAAAGTCTACTCTCCTCTCCCTCACCACGATCAGCGTCCTGTCATCCTTTGCGTTGGGGAGTGATCTGTCCGAACGCTCCAGACGCGATCGCATCGTGGTGGAGGCACTCATGCGTCTCGAAGATGCCGATCTAGGCTCGAATCCCAAGGTGCAGGAAGCGGTGAAACGCTATTTGGCATCGATTCAGGACGATCCAAGTCAGATTCGCGTGATTCGCAAGCTCAAGATTTCCGGGATGTCGGATCATCTGCTGGACAAAGCCATCCAGTGGGGGGCGAACAGTAACTCAGTTCAGGCTTTGGATCTCGCACTAGCGGACGAGGACGCGAAGTCCAAACTGATCAACCAGCTACATGCGAAATCTCCAGACGAGCGAACCCTCAGTTTGAGCCGGATCCTGTCGCTGAGCAATCGCAGGGATCTTTTGGATCTACAGAGTTCGTTGGTCGAATCGGAGGAAGTCAACAAAGCGATTCGAGTCGAAGCAGCGCTGGCACTCTCCCGAAACAAGGGGAGTCATGAAAAGTTGATCGCGATCGCGAAGCAGGATAAGTTGCCCTCTGAGGCAAAGGTCCTGGTCGGCGCATCGCTCCGAAATTCCGCCGATGCCTCGATCAAGAAAGCTGCTGAGGAACTCTTTCCGCTGGTCAAGTCGACCCAGTCCCCATTACCTCCGATCGAAGCGATGGTGAGGCGAACCGGAGATCCGCAAACGGGAAAGGGGCTGTACTTTGGTGCAGCAACTTGTTCGCAATGTCACATGATTGGCACCGAAGGAAAAAATGTCGGTCCGAATTTGACCGAGATAGGGAGTAAGCTCTCGAAGGATGCGATGTATGTTTCGATCCTTTCACCGAGTGCGGGCATCAGCCATAACTACGAGGCGTTTGCCGTTCGAACCGATGAAGATGAGGTGATCACGGGCCTGTTGGTCTCGGATACGCCCGAAGGTGTTACGCTGAGAGACGCAAAAGGAATTGAACGGAGCATTCCCAGAAAGAATGTGCAGGATTTCAAGAAGCAGGAGAAGTCGTTGATGCCCGAGAATCTCCAGGAACTCCTGAGCGAGCAAGGGTTGATCGATTTGGTTGAGTACATGATGACGCTTCGAAAGATTTAACTGCGAGGCGCGATTGCATCCGTCGCATCCGACTGAAACGAAGCCGCGTCGTGCTAAATTCTCTCGCAGGGAGCGACGATTTGCATATCGATTCGAGACACCCAACGATTTGGGTTGCGACATCGCTCGAGGTTTAGAAGCGACTCGCCATGACCGATCTTTGAGTAGTTGCGATCGCTGACAGATTCGATCGATACCAGTCGCAGTAGCAGTAGCAGTTGCAATGGCAGCGATGGCCGGCGATTTAGCGTCGGATCGTTATCTCTGAACCTGCGGAGAGCATTCCGTAAACGTCAGCCGCATCGACCGGGGATAGGCTGATACAGCCTTGATGGGGATTGGCTGCTTCGGAGGTGCCGTGAATGCACAGGTCCTGACCGAGATCTACCCAAAAACCTCCGTAGGGATTTTTGGGATCCGTCCCGGCGATCGGGGCACCCTGTCCGTAATAATTGCGATCTCTTTGTTTGCCGAGAACTTTGTAATTACCTGGTTTGGGTTCAGGATCGATACCGGTGGAGACAGGGTAGCGTCCTGCATACAGTTCGTTCACAAAGAGTGTTAGCTCGTGACGCTCGAGATTGACTTCGGCTCGGAATGGACCTGGAACGACCTTGATTTTCGTACCGGGTTGGAGCGGGTTGGATGGGCTGACGGCGTTGATTTTTGCGAGGATATCGGCGGGTACTTCGTAGCGCTTGGCGATCTGCTCCATGGTTTCACCGGGGGCAGAGAAATAAGCGATATCTAGATAATGCTGCCTTGAGTACACCACTTCGCGTGCCAAGGCATCGAGTAGGTCGAGAAGGTCTTGCCGTTGATCCGAAGTCAGTTCGGGGGCGTCGTAGAAGAGAGTGAGCGTGGCGAGCGCCTCCTTCAGTTGGTTGCGTTTGATTTGATCCATCGCCGTGGATTTCGCATTTTCGTAAGATTGATTCGCTAGTTTTGGTGCTGGAACGGAATCCGACTTTTCCGATTCGGGTTCGGAAGGATCGCGGGTGAGCGCTTCGTTGCTTGAGTCGTCGGCATTGGATGCGAGCAGAGCTGAGGGCGGTTCCTTATCGATTGTCTTGGTGCTCGGGATCGCGATTCCGAAATCTGGGGTTGAGCTTTCTTTCGCCTCGACTGGAGCTGCGGTTAGCAGCGACGCATTGGGAGTGCTCGCCTTTCCGTTCGGAGATAGGATCGGTGGCAGGGTTGGAAGCGGCGGGAGTTCATTCGATAAAGCAGTCTTGCTTACTTCGTTCGCCGCCGGCTTCGGTGCGTCGTTCATGGATAAAAGACCTGGGACCGCTGGGGTGGAGGGGTTGGTCGCCAAAGGAGGTGGAGCGGTGGGAGAGGGAGTCGCTACGGGTGGAGGGCTCGCGGGTGTCGCGGAATTGCCGAATCCTGGCGATGGTGCACTGCTGAAGGCAGCCCATGGGTCGGCGGGTGCGGGGCCACTCGAGGAGGTAGGTGTCGAAGGGGTGAACGGACCGGTCACGCCAGCGATATCGGGTGTGTTTTGATCGAGATCGACCAAACCTTCGAGTTCGGGACTAAGCGTTGTGTTTGTTCCATTCAAAGCGATAAATCCGCCATAAATGACGAACAGCAGCATGACGACAACAACAGCAGTTTTGATGGTTTGCACCGCGGTCCTCCTGACCTGGATCCCTCTAACGTACTTCGCGGGAATCGAGTTCCACTCTCCCGCATGCAACTGGGATGCTAGGAACTAGGAATCGGCCAAGTCAATCTCAATTATCCCATCGGATTCCTGGATTTCGTAGGTTTTCAGCATGGGTTTGCAGGTGACAGCATTGCAGCCAGTCCTCAGTTCGTATTGCCAGCCATGCCACGGACAGGTCACCGTACCGTCCATCAGTTTTCCCCGTGCCAAGGGGCCCCCTTGATGCATGCATATTCCATCGATTGCAAACAGCTCCCCCTGGTGCCTGAAAATCGCGATGACGCCACCGTCGGCGAGCAATTCGATGGCTTCCCCTTCCACGAGCTTTTGGGAGTCACAAACTTTTTTCCAAGGCATAAGCGAGGTTCGTCCGGAATCTGAGAGAGTTTCAAAGATGAATCTACCAAACCGACAAATTGTATTACAATCTGTCCCCCCTACACAGAAACCGCTAGTCAAATTGTCTTAACGTCGCATACGAGGACTTGGGGCCTATGTTCACGAAAAGTGTACTCACTCAGATCAAGCGTTCGTGCTTTCTTGCTTTTACCATCATTCCATCGAGTTTCGGATCCATGACTTCCGCTGATGCTCAGACACCTCTCGCTAAGATCGCCTCGGTGGAGGGGATCGATGAGTACCGGCTGGAAAATGGATTGAAGGTGTTGTTGTTTGTCGACAACAGCGATCCGAAAGTGACCGTGAATTGCACGGTGTTCGTCGGCTCGAGGCACGAGGGATACGGCGAGGCTGGGATGGCTCATTTGCTCGAGCACATGGTTTTTAAGGGAACGGATCTCAATCCGGAAATCCCCAAGGAACTGAAAGATCGCGGCGCGAGCTTCAATGGTACGACCTGGGTGGATCGAACGAACTATTTCGAGACCCTGCCTGCCTCTGACGAGAATCTCGAGTACGCGATTCGGCTGGAGGCCGATCGACTGGTCAACAGTAAGATTCGCGGAGAGGATCTCGCGAGCGAGTTTTCTGTCGTTCGTAGCGAATTCGAGCGAGGCGAGAACAATCCGATTGGTGTGCTTCGGGAGCGTATGAATGCGGCAGCATTTCAATGGCATAACTACGGTAAGACAACGATTGGGAACCGGAGTGATATCGAGCGTGTTCCGGTCGATAGTCTGCGAGCTTTCTACCGAAAGTACTACCGTCCTGATAATGCGATGTTGATTGTTGCGGGCAAGTTCGAGGAAAAGAAAGCACTCGCCTACATCCAGAAGTACTTTGGAGCGCTCGAAAAGCCAAAGACACCTCTGACGGCCACGTACACGATCGAACCTCCCCAGGATGGTGAACGGATCACGACCATCCGCCGCGTTGGAGACGTTCAGGCCGTCGGTGCTGTCTACCACGTTCCGGCTGGAGGGGATCCTGAGTTTCCTGCTGTGGATCTGTTAGCCAGTGTTTTGACCGATGAGCCGAGTGGCCGTCTCTACAAAGCCCTCGTCGAGACCAAGATAGCGACAGGCGTTTTTGGTGGCGCCGAGGGACTGCACGATCCTGGTACCATTCTGTTTCTAGCGCAAGTACCCAAAGAAAAATCGTTGGAAGTCGCCGAAGAGACCCTCGTGAAAACCCTCGAGAATCTCGTGGATGCACCGATCACGGAGCAAGAAGTTAGCCGAGCCAAGCAGCAATTTCTGAACCAGAGAGAACGCGCCGCCACACGAAGCGATCGACTGGCGGTCAGCCTGAGCGACTGGGCAGCCCAGGGTGATTGGAAGTTGTACTTTGTATTCCGGGATGCGATCGAAAAAACCACAGCCAATCAAGTGCAGGCAGCTGCCCTCAAGTACCTCGTACGAAACAATCGCACTATCGGTCGTTTTGTTCCTGCCGAAAAGTCGGAGCGGATCCAGATTCCCGATCGGCCCAATGTCTCCGAACTCGTTGCAGGCTATCAAGGTCGAGAGAGAGTGAGCGAGGGAGAGCAGTTCGATCCTACCCCGCGAAATATTGAATCCCGATTGATCAAAGGAAAACTGACGAGTGGGATGCAGTACGTTTTCCTTCCCAAGAAAACGCGAGGGGAAGTCGTCAATCTCACGTTCAATCTACGCTTTGGTGACGAAAAGTCGTTGATGGGTAAGGCTGCTGCCTGCGAGATGCTCGGAGGGCTCATGCAACGCGGGACCAAATCCATGACCCTTCAGCAGCTGAATGACAAGCTCGATGCATTGAAAGCGAACGTGCGGCTCAGTTCTCGGCCACA
This sequence comes from Pirellula sp., assembly GCA_040396935.1. Taxonomy (GTDB): domain Bacteria; phylum Planctomycetota; class Planctomycetia; order Pirellulales; family Pirellulaceae; genus JBKCUI01. Next base: position 28,708 of record JBBAXA010000042.1, on the reverse strand, counting down.
AGTGCTTTCGGTCAATCTTGAAACCAAACGAGAAATGTTGCCAGAGGTTCTCGATGTCATCGAGGACATGCTGCGAAACCCGGCTTTGGATGAAAAGGAATTCTCCTTGCTAGTCGATCAAGGACTCACCCAGTTGAGTGAGCAAAAGACCGAGCCGCAAGTGCTGGCTGGAAGAGCGGTCTCCAGAGCCCTCAGTCCCTACAAGCGAGGAGATATTCGGTACTCCCCGACCATCGAGGAGGAAATTGAGGATTTGAAGAATCTCAAGCTTTCAGATGTCATCGATATCCATGCCAACTTCCTGTCTGGAAGCGAGGGTGAGGTTTCGATCGTAGGGGATTTCGATGCGAAGGAAATCGAAACCAAGCTTTCGAAGATGCTGGGCAACTGGAAGTCGAAATACCCTTTCCAGAGGGCTGCTCAGACCGCGATCACGGACGTGAAGCTGCCGCTCATCTCGATTGAAACGCCTGACAAAGCGAACTCGGTTTACATCGCTGCCCAGCAATATGCGTTGCGCGATGATCATCCCAAGTATCCGGCTTTGATGATTGGGAATACGGTTCTGGGTGGCGGAGCATTATCTTCGCGTCTGGGAGACCGCGTTCGTCAAAAAGAGGGATTGTCGTATGGTGTCGGAAGCAATCTGTCAGCCAACGCGATCGACGAACGAACGGTCTTCTCGATCTCGGCGATCGCCAATCCGAAGAATCGGGACAAGTTAGTGAAAACAATCGATGAGGAAGTACGAAAACTCGTCAAAGAAGGTATTACCCCCAAGGAATTGAAGGATACCGTTCAGGGGTATTTGCAAAACCAGCAGTTAGCTCGGAGTCGGGATGCGATGCTCGCTGGAATGTTGGCCAACAACGCGTTTGCAGGTCGCGACATGGGTTATTACGAGAAACTCGAAGCGACTGTGGCAAAACTCAGTGTCGATGTTGTGAATGATGCGATCGAGGAGTTTGTCGATCCGGATACACTCGTCATCGCTACCGCTGGAGACTTCCAATCTCCAACTCCCCCTCCCACCAAACCTTAGTCCATGCCGGTCTTCAAAAAAATTCTCGCTGCGAATCGCAGTGAGATCGCGACACGCATTTTCCGAAGCGCTCACGAAATCAAAATTCGAACGGTCGCTATCTATTCTCACGAAGATAGGTTCGCGCTGCATCGCTTTAAAGCAGACGAAGCGTATCAGATTGGGAAGCCGGGAGAACCGATTCGTTCGTACCTGGATATCGACGGCATTGTGAGGCTTTGCCTGGAGAACGGTATCGATGCCGTGCATCCAGGTTACGGATTCCTCTCCGAAAATGCCGAGTTTGCGAAAGCGCTCCAAGCTGCCGGCATCACCTTCGTAGGTCCCAGTGTTCGAGCGCTCGAATTGCTAGGGGATAAAGTCGCTGCGAGGGCCATCGCCAAAAAAGTGGGGGTCCCTGTTCTGGAGGGTTCGGCGCAAGCGGTTTCATCGCTCGAGGAAGCCCACGAGACAGCCAGGAAGATGGGCTTTCCCATCATGCTCAAAGCCTCCAAGGGGGGCGGTGGCCGCGGGATGCGAGTCGTCGAGTCGGAACAGGAACTCGCGATCAATCTGGAACAGGCGCAGCGGGAAGCAAAGAATGCATTCGGTAGCGATGAGGTGTTCCTCGAAAAACTAGTAGGCAAGGCTCGACACTTGGAGGTTCAAATCCTCGGTGACCAGCATGGAAACCTGATCCATTTGCATGAACGCGATTGTTCCGTTCAGAGACGTCATCAAAAAGTGGTCGAACTGGCCCCTGCACCGAACCTCGATCGCAAAGTCGCAGCCCAACTGCACGAGGCTGCTCTCGCGATCGGCAAGGAGGTCGGTTACTACTGCGCGGGAACGGTCGAGTTCCTGTACGATACCGATTCGAATCAGTTCTACTTTATTGAGGTCAATCCTCGAATTCAGGTCGAACATACCGTCACCGAGGAGGTGACTGGTATCGATTTGGTCAGAGCCCAAATCCTCGTTTCACAGGGCGAAAAGCTCGGCAACGAAGCGTTGGGATTGCCTCTGCAAAAAGATGTCGTGGTGGTCGGTTCTGCGATCCAGTGCCGAGTCACGACGGAAGATCCATCCAATCAATTTCGTCCTGATTATGGACGAATCACCCATTATCGAAGCGCGGGTGGGTTGGGAATTCGTCTCGATGCCGGTAGTGCCTTCAGCGGTGCTGTTGTGAATCCCTTTTACGATTCCTTACTCGTGAAGGTTACGGCGCGAGGACGGAACCTCGGTGAAGCCGCGGGACGGATGGAGCGTTGCCTCCAGGAATTCCGGATCCGCGGTGTCAAAACAAATATTCCGTTTTTGATCTCTTTGATCACGCATCCCACGTTCTTGGCTGGGGATGCGACCACCCGAATGATCGACAAGACTCCGGAACTGTTCGAGTTGCCCCGACGTCGCGATCGTGCGACGCGACTCCTCTCGTTCATTGCCGAAACTGTCGTCAACGGTAACAAGATCGTTGGCAATGCCTCTGCCACTGTGCGTCGCGAGCCAGCACCGGTTCCGTTTACCGATCCAAAGCAACCTCTACCGACGGGCTACCGAGATCAGTTCTTGAAGCTGGGTGCCAAGAAGTTCTGCGATTCGATACGCAATTCCAAGGAGTTGTTGCTCACCGATACAACGATGCGGGATGCACACCAATCTCTCTTGGCGACAAGGCTTCGGACGAACGATATGCTCCACATCGCGGACGCATATGCCCGATTGACCCCGCAGTTTTTTTCCTTGGAGATGTGGGGGGGAGCTACCTTTGATACCGCGATGCGGTTTCTATGGGAAAGCCCCTGGCAGCGGCTGAGCGAGTTGCGTTCACGAATTCCGAATATCTTATTCCAAATGTTGCTGCGGGCATCCAATGCCGTTGGGTATACCAACTATCCGGACAATGTTGTCCGCGCCTTTGTGAAAGAAGCGGCCGAGGCAGGCATCGATATCTTTCGAGTCTTCGATGCGCTGAATTGGACCGAGAACATGCGCGTGGCCATGGAAGCGGTCGTCGAATCCGGAATGATCTGCGAAGCAGCGATCTGTTACACGGGAGATATCAGCAATCCCAATCGTCCAAAGTATTCGCTGAAATACTACGTCGAGCTCGCGAAGCAGTTGGAGAAGTTAGGGGCTCACATTCTCGCCATCAAAGATATGGCAGGATTGTGCAAGCCTGCTGCCGCGAAACTGCTCGTCGCGACACTCAAGCAAGAGGTTGGAATACCCATCCATTTTCACACGCATGATACCGCTGGTATCCAGGCCGCTTCGATTCTGAACGCGTCGGGAGAGGGACTGGAGATCGCCGATGGAGCCTTTGCTTCGATGTCCGGAGGGACCTCGCAGGTGAATCTCAATACCCTCGTCGAATCGCTCCGATTTTCGTCGAGAGAAAGCCGTCTCGATACCGATGCGTTGACGCAGATCTCCGAGTACTGGAAAGCGGTTCGGCAATTCTACGCACCGTTTGAAAGCGAGGCTTTGGTGGCAGGCGGGGACCTCTACCAACATGAGATGCCAGGCGGGCAGTACACGAATCTCTACCAGCAGGCAAAAGCCCTCGGACTCGCAGATCGATGGTCTGAGGTTTGCAAACTCTATGCGGAAGCCAACCAGTTACTCGGCGATATTGTCAAAGTCACTCCGACGAGTAAAGCGGTCGGCGATCTCGCATTGTTCATGGTGGCGAATCAACTGACGGCTGAGGACGTTGCCGAAGGAAGACGCGAACTCGCCTACCCTGGTTCTGTACTCGACTTAGTCGGCGGTATGATGGGGCAACCACCGGGTGGCTTCCCCGAGAAAGTCAAGAAAGCGATCCTTCGTTCTAACCCAGAGGTTCTCGATCGACCGGGTGAAACGTTACCCGCGGTCCAGTTCGAAGAGATTGGAAAGAAGCTCAAGCCGAATCTCGGTCGGGATGCAACCATGCGTGAAATGGTAACTTCAGCGCTCTACCCGAAGGTTTACGACGAGTACCTGAGCCATGTCAGGAATTATGGCGATGTGTCTCTACTCCCCTCTCCGATTTTTTTCTATGGGCCAGCACTGGGTGAGGAATTCTCGGTCGATATCGAGCCAGGAAAACGGTTGATCGTCAAATTCCTCGCTGTCGGAGAACCGCGAGCCAACGGAACGCGAGCGGTTTATTTCGAACTCAATGGCCAACCTCGTGAGATCGAGGTTGTCGATCGCTCGATCGAGAGCAAGGCTGCAGCTCGGATCAAGGCCGATCCGGCCGATCCAACGCACATGGGTGCCGGCATGCCAGGCATGGTGATCGGTGTGGCTATCGCTGCTGGCGACAAGGTTAAGAAGGGTCAAAAGCTGCTCGCATTGGAAGCGATGAAAATGGAAACCATCATCGCTGCGGAACGGGATGGTGAGATCATGCAGCTCTACGTGAAGTCGGGGAGTCAGGTGGAAACAGGGGACCTTCTTATCGTCTTGAAATAGTCTCTGTGCATCACGGAGCGTGACCTGTTCTTTTTTTGATGGCTGTACTCCTCGTACGGGATTGCTGTACTCCTCGTTTCGAAGTCCGTCGCGTTTTTTGGAGTGCTGCGAGTTTTTTGGGTGGAGTGCTTTTCCGCGAAGCTTTGCTGGTTTTACGGAGTGCTGTGTAGATGTTTTTGGAATGCTGTGCTGCTCTTTTTGGAGTGCTGTACAAATCTTTTTTGGAGTGCTGTGCTTTTCTTTTTTGGAGTGCTGTGCTGTAGCACAGCTTTGGAAGGGGCCTGAGATCCACGCTGGGTAGGGCCGCAATCGTGGGCACGATCGACCACCGTCTGGAGGTTTTACTCTCATCTGTAGCGATGCGTGTTTTCAACGCGTATTCCAAAGCGGTGTCTAATCGCCACCGCACTCCAAAT